>NZ_CP029187.1:2842204-3552756 GCF_003097535.1 Flavobacterium pallidum | reverse complement strand
ATTATTGGCCTAAATTTTTTGTTTATTAATGGTTTATCTTACAAAAACGGAAGTGTAAAATCCTCTTATGTTCGGGAGAACAAATATGTGAACAAAATTCTGTAAAAAAAAATTATTCAGGATAGATTTTGTAAAAAAAATATCGTAAGTATAGGGTAAAATTAATGTTAAAATAAGTCTAAATAAAAATATGCGAACACATCAGATTGAAGTACGTGTACGGTATGCTGAAACCGACCAGATGGGTGTGGTTTATCACGGAAATTATGCCCAGTATTTCGAGATGGGGCGCGTGGAATGGCTGAGAAACCTGGGAATTTCCTATAAGTGGATGGAAGAAAATGGAATCATGCTCCCTGTGGTTTCCCTTACAATGAATTATAAAAAACCCGCCAAATATGATGATTTGTTGGTTGTTAAAACTATATTAAAAAACCAGTCGTCGGTACGTATAGAATTTGATTATGAACTGTATAGCGAGACAGGCGAGTTATTAACAATTGCGAACTCCATTTTAGTGTTTGTAGACATGAAAACCGGCCGCCCGACGATGCCTCCGGAGTATATTTTGGAGCGTATTTTAAAGATTGATAATAAATCCGAATAAATGGTTGTTATTCCTTGATCCTGATGTCAATTTCGAATGCGGAATGGAATGTTTCAAAAACTGTTTGCGAAGTTTTTTTTCTGCACGATATTTCAATTTCACAATCAGTTTTCATTTTCTGGGAAACGATTTCGAGTTGATTTTCACGGATCATCCGCATTACCTTATTCATGTTCTTATATTCAAAATGGATGATGAAATGTATACGGATAATTTTCTCTATGATTTCGGAATTTTCCAAAGCCATTTGCGCTGCAGTCCTGTATGCTGAAATCAATCCGCCAACGCCAAGTTTCACGCCACCAAAATAACGCACGACGACAATTAAAACATCAGTTACTTTAAAAGACTGGATTTGCCCATATATTGGCATTCCTGCACTATTATTGGGTTCGCCGTCATCGTTCGTGCGAAAGGTGACTTTTTCAGTCCCGAATTGGTAAGCATAACACCAATGCCTTGCACTGTAATGCTTGGTTCTAAGCTGCTCGAGGATTTCCTTCACCTGAATTTCAGAGCTTACCGGAAAGGCATAACCAAAGAATTTGCTGCCTTTTTCCTTAAAAAGCGCTTCTTCTGAAGGTGTTGAAATGGTTTTGTAAGTGTCTTGTACTTCTGGATTCATGCATCAACAACCATGAATTTCTTTTCGAAGAGGTTTACGACATCCTCATCAGGCTGTAGGTTCCAGACATTGATCCCCAATGCCGCGGCAGCATCTGTATTTTCTTTCTTATCGTCGACGAACAGCGTGCGTTTCGGGGAAAGGTCGTGTTTTTTCAGGATAAAGTTGAAGATGGATTCATCTGGTTTTCGCATGCCCATTTCATGGGAATAGTATACTTTTTCAAAACAGCGGTAAAAGTCGCTGGCAAATGACATCCCTACCTGGTCTTCAAAATTCTCCATGTGTATGATATCTGTATTCGTGAGCAGGAAAAGCCTGTATTTGGTCGAAAGCAGTTGCAGGAATTCAAGGCGATAAAGTGGGAAATCGCCAATGATGCTGTTCCACGCGGCCTTAATCTGGTCTATCGAAGCATTTGGAAGGTTTTTTCTAAACCCTTCCAGGAACTGATCTTCGGTAATTTTACCGCGCTCGAAATCATCGTTGAGTTTCAGTAATTCCGGATTGGGTCCGTCAAGGCCTAGTTTTTTAAATTCATTAAGTGATGTTTCCTTGTCAAGATTGATTAAGACATCGCCAAAATCAAAAATAATTGTGTTGATCATTGTTAGTAAGCATTAAAAGTTCGTCTCCTGAAATGGAATGCGTTTCAGAAATAGTACCCAAAATATCAGGTGCTTTAACGCCGTCACCAAACGGAATTTTCCCTTTAAAAATTCTCGCTTCGTCCCAAAAACCAGCGTCTATAAATGTCTGTAATGTTTTTCTGCCGCCTTCAATGATAACTGACTGGATATTGCGTTTGTACAGATATTCCGCAATTTGTGCCGCACAATTTTCATTAAAGTCAATTTCAGTGCCTGAAATCAGTATGGTTTCCGCCTGATTATCAAATATATGATTTTCTTTTGGAATTCTGTTGTGCCTGTCGATAACTATTCTGACGGGATTTTTTCCTGCCCAATCCCTGGTTGTCAGTGTCGGGTTATCATCAACGGCAGTCTGCGTTCCAATCAGTATAGCATGTTCCTCACTGCGCCATTTATGGACCAATTGGCGCGAAGTTTCGTTGGTGATCCAGACCGGTTTAATTTCCGATTTGGTTTTCGGAGCTATGAAACCATCGGGTGTTTCTGCCCATTTCAGGATAATGTAAGGCCTTTTTTTATTATGGAAAGTAAAAAAACGTTTGTTGATGTCGCTGCAGTCTTTTTCAAGAACACCGATGGTTACTTTTTTACCTGCTTCCTGAAGCCTTCGTATGCCTTCTCCTGCCACTTTCGAATGGGGATCGGTAATGCCAATAATGATTTCAGGTATTTTTTTGGAAATGATCAAATCACAGCAGGGTGGTGTTTTTCCAAAATGGCTGCACGGTTCCAGGTTCACATAAATAGCTGATTTTTCAAGTAACGCTGTGTCCTTTACCGAATTGATTGCATTCACTTCAGCATGAGGTTCCCCGGCTTTCCGATGCCAGCCTTCGCCGATGATTTTGCCTTCATGAACAATGACGCTTCCCACCAAAGGATTCGGATAGGTGGTTCCAAGTCCGTTTTGGGCAAGTTCAAGGCAGCGCCGCATGAATTTTTCGTGGATAGTCATCACACAAAAGTAAACTAAAAAATCATTAGGTTTGTAGACAGAATTGCCACTGATATGCCAGTTAAAATCACCGATTACAGAACCAAATTCGTCGAAACGCTGACTCCCATTTATGATAAACTGGAAGCGGAGAGTTTCTTTTACCTGATATTGGAAGATCTCCGGGGTTTGAAAAGAATAGATCTGGCTTTGAATCCGGATAACGAAATTACTGAAATTGAAAAGTGGGGTCATTTGCTTGAAGCGCTTAAAAATGAAGTGCCCGTTCAATATCTGTTAGGGAAAACGACTTTTTATGGGTTGACATTTGAAGTGAATGAAAATGTCCTGATCCCGAGGCAGGAAACTGAAGAGTTGGTCGATTGGATTGTTTCAGATCATAAAGATCAAAACACGAAAATCCTTGACATAGGGACGGGGAGTGGCTGCATCGCCATTTCTTTGGCAAAAAGCTTTACCGATGCGAAGGTTTCGGCCATTGATGTTTCTGAAAAGGCTTTGGCTATTGCAGAAAAGAATGCAGAAATCAATCAGGTAGAAGTGAATTTCTTGTCGAAAAATATCCTCACTACCGATGATTTGGAAGAGCGTTATGACATCATCGTTTCAAATCCGCCGTATGTACGCGAATTGGAAAAAGATGAAATCCGCAAAAATGTTTTAGCGTATGAGCCACATCTGGCATTGTTTGTAGCGGATGATGATGCGCTGGTGTTTTACCGTAAAATAGCCACTCTGGCACTCAAAAGCCTGCATCCTGAAGGGAAATTATATTTTGAAATCAACCAGTATTTGGGAAAGGAAATGTTGCAGTTATTGGAATCGATGGGTTTTAAGGATATCCAACTTCGAAAAGATATCTATGGAAATGACCGTATGGTGAAGGCAACCATATAGGTTATTCGTAACGCAAAGCTTCAATCGGGTCGAGTTTGGCGGCCTTGATAGCAGGGTACAAGCCCGAAGCGATCGCCACCAGGAAACTTACTACAAATGCCCAGACTATGGCGCCCCAGGGAATTACAAATGCAAATCCGATAAAGGAGGAAATGATGTAGCCGATCAGCAGTCCAAAAATGGAACCTACAAATCCGCCCAATTGCCCGATGACCAGCGTTTCTATAAAAAACTGTACGGCGATAGTTGTTTTTTTTGCGCCCAATGCCTTCCGTACGCCGATTTCACGCGTACGTTCCGTAACGGAGACAATCATGATGTTCATAAGCGCGATCGACGAGCCGAAAATCGTGATGATGCTGATCAGGAAAGCCGCACCGTCAAGATATACCGAGATTTCCATGACACGATTAATAAGGTCGTCACTGCGTACTACACCGAAATCGTTTTGCTCGACCGGGCTCAGTTTTCTCACATCGCGCATCGTAATGGTGGCATTGTCTACAGCGGCGTTCAGCAGTTCATTCCTGCCCGCCATTACACTGATGGTGTAGTTCGTGTTGGGCATCGAAAACAGTGAACGCGCAATCTGTATCGGGATGAAAACCCGTAGATCCTGGCTGTTGCCAAAGGTGGAACCGCGCTCTTTCAATACGCCGATCACTTTAAACCGCGCACCGCGGATGGAAATGGTCTTGCCAATCGGTTGGGTGTTTTTGAACAGGCCTTTTAAGAAATCAGAGCCTAAAATGCAGGTGTAATTATTGTTTTCAATGTCGAATCCTGTGAAATCACGGCCTGATTGTATTTCGAGCCCCGAATTGGTGATGAACAGATTGTCGACCCCCATAATGGTGATTTCCGGGTCGGTTTTTTCGGATTCATAACGAACTTCTGCCGATGAAGTAGCCGCAAATGATAACGAGCAGGTTGAAAACGGATAACTGAAACGTTCTTTAAAATCCCGTGCCTGCTGGAATGTAATGGCTGGATGTGGTTTTTCCTCCTCACTGCTGCGCGAGGAATAATCATATTGATTGATGGTGAACGTATTGGCGCCCATCGATGCAAAATTGGAGGTCAGTTCGTTTTCCAAAGCCGCTACCACAGTCAGGATCCCAACCAGCGCCATAATCCCTATGGCGATAATCAGCACTGTCAACACGGTGCGTAGCAATTGGGTGCGGATGGAGCCTAAAGCAACACGGATATTTTCCCGGAAGAGTTTAAACATGGATGTGGTTTGCTACGAAATTACGATTTTTGGTTTAAGTTTGCATCAGCAATTTATAATTGGCAATTAATAATTAATAATGAGTGTTGCGGTTTTGACAAACCTCATTCTTATATAAAATTGAAATGGCACAAAAACCGGGAATCCCAAAAGGGACAAGAGATTTTTCACCAGGAGAGGTGGCGAAAAGGCAATATATTTTTGGGATTATCAAAGGCAATTTTGAACGGTTCGGGTACCAGCCTATAGAAACGCCATCGTTTGAGAATTCGGAGACGTTGATGGGGAAATATGGTGAAGAAGGGGATAGGCTGATTTTTAAGATTTTGAATTCCGGGGACTTTCTGGAAAAAGTTTCAGAGGAAGAATTGCTTTCTAAAAACCCAAAGCAACTGACATCCAAAATTTCCGAAAAAGCATTACGTTACGATCTGACCGTGCCTTTTGCACGCTACGTTGTACAACATCAGAATGATATAGAATTTCCGTTTAAGCGTTACCAAATCCAGCCGGTTTGGCGTGCAGACAGGCCACAAAAAGGACGTTTCCGTGAGTTTTTCCAATGTGATGCCGATGTTGTGGGGTCTAAAAGTTTATGGCAGGAAGTCGAGTTGGTACAATTGTATGATGCTGTTTTCAGTGAACTTGGATTAGACGGTGTGACTATCAAAATTAACAATCGCAAGATCTTATCCGGGATTGCGGAAGTTATCGGTGCCAAAGACAAACTCATAGATTTTACCGTGGCGCTTGATAAATTGGATAAGATAGGCGAAGATGGGGTCAGGAAGGAAATGACCGACAAAGGCATTTCTGCGGAAGCGATAAAAAAAATACAGCCATTATTCCAGTTTTCCGGTTCGATTCAGAAGAAATTGGAAAAACTGGAGCAAATGTTGTCAGGCTCTGATGAAGGTTTGAAAGGGGTGCAAGAACTCCACTTTATATGCGACAAAATTGCGGCATTGGGGCTGGATAAATCCATACTCGACCTTGATGTAACTTTGGCACGCGGCCTGAACTACTACACGGGAGCTATCTTTGAAGTGGCGCCTCCGAAAGCCGTTTTGATGGGATCTGTAGGCGGTGGCGGAAGATATGATGACCTAACAGGTATTTTCGGGTTGAAAAATATGAGCGGCGTGGGAATTTCCTTCGGACTGGACAGGATTTACCTTGTTTTGGAGGAGCTGGGATTATTTCCCGCTACGGTTAATGCGACTTCAAAAGTCCTGTTTGTAAATTATGGGGAAAATGAGGCGCTGTATGCCATGAAAGCGATTATGAAATTGCGTAAATCGGGTGTCAAGGCAGAGTTGTATCCTGACAATGTAAAAGTGGGAAAACAATTCCAGCATGCTGATAAAAGGGAAATACCTTTTGTGGTCATTGTCGGGGATCAGGAGATGATTGATGAAAAATTTACATTAAAGAACCTGGCAACGGGTGACCAGGAATTGGTTGATTTCGGGAAACTAGAACAAATTCTTAAGGAATAAAATAAAAAAGCTCCTTAGGTAGAGGAGCTTTTTTGATAGATGTAGATTGATTTTTATTTCAGTAAAACTTTCTTCGTGATGGTGCCACCCGGCGTTTCGACATTTACAATATAAACACCTGCGCTAAGGCCGGATACAGGAAGGTTTAAATTTGTCTGGTCTATTTCAGACACGTTCCAATAGGCTGCTTTTTGACCGGTAATGCTGTAAAGGCTTACGGTTGTAGCGGTATTGGAAGTTGTGTTTATCAACGATAATACTTTTTCAGAAGTAATGTAATTTACGGACATTTTTCCATCAGTAATTGTTCCTGTTCCTAAAGTGGATTGTGTAGAAAAACGCAGTGAAAACCTGTTATTGAAGGTCCCAACACCAACATTAGCAGTAAACGGCCCGTTTTTGATATTAAAATAGGTGTTATTGTCTGCATCATAAATGAATACTTCCTGCGTTGGGTCCCAATATTCAGCCGCGTCGATATTGATAGTGATGGTGCCTACAGAATTAGACCTTACGCCTAAAGGATAAATATTGTTCGTATTGTAATAACCAACACCTTGTATAAACAATTCTGTAGTGCCGCATAAAAAGTAAAAGTCATTCGGCAGGTTAAAAACGTTCACAGCGTCAAACCCCGGATCAATTCCTTCGGTAGCGTTGTCATTTTCGAAACCGAGAAGGATTTGCCTGTAAAAATTGTTGTGAGAATGGAATCCTAAACGAAGCTTCGTAAAGGTTTCTTCTGTGAAGTCATCATCCTGTGAAAAGGATTTTGGGGCCACCATCAGCATTCCGAAGAGGAATAGGATGCTGATGCGTGTGTAAAGATTTTTCATGATTAGTAGGTTTTATTTTTGGTAAAAATATACCTAAAAAATAATGTTAAAAATTCTTTTCGTTGAGTTGCAGATATTAACGTTGTATGGCGCAAACCAAGTATTTTTACGTAGGTAAAGTATTGATTTTATTGGCTTTATGCGCCTTTATTAATAATAAAAGGCATCCGGTTAAAGGATGCCTTTTGTACACTATGATGTGTTTTTAGCTTATCTGATGATAATCTTTTTCGAAACAGAACCAGTAGTTGTTTTGACTTTTACAATATAAGTTCCGGAGCTGATATTCTTCACGGGAATCTGGATATTTTCCTGATTTTCATTTTTAACATCCCATATAGCAATCTGCTGGCCAAGTACATTAAACAGCATTGCTGATTCAACTGTTGTTGAAGTCAAGGTATTTTTTATAGTCAGCATTTGATCTTTACTTGTGAAAAACACGCTGATCTGATCTTCAGCTACAGGATTTGTGACTCCAAGAGGATTGAAGAACCTCAATGAAAAACGTTGCTCGAAAGTTCCTTCATCCAGTGTAGTTTCGAAAATCCCTTCCCTGATATTATGGTATGATTGGTCAAGGGCATCATAGATATAAATTTCCTGATTTTCATCAAGGTTTTCAACGCCGTCCAAAGTGAATGAAACAGGACTGGCTGTATCTGCAGTCACGCCCAGTGGATATATGCTTGATTCTGAAAAACTTCCAACACCCTGTACCAGCAGGTTGCTGTCCGGTGTTTTGAAGTACATGTCACTTGGATTGGTATCGAAATTTAAGGCATCATAACCTAAATCAAAAGCATCTGTAGCATTCTGATTCATAAATCCTATCAATACCTGGCGGTGACTGTTTACATTGTTGTTGAAACCAATCCTTATTTTAGTGAAATTTTCTAAATCCGATGCTAAAGGAGTATTGTCATTAGCCTCCTGAACAGATTGTGTTGCATTTGCATTGCGCATCAACGCCGTACTGTTGCTGGCATTTTCTTTTACGAAAGCCCTTTGGCTGTTTTTAAAAGTAATATTACCACCCGTAGTGCTTCCTTGTACAAAGAAACCTTGTCCGACAGGAATATAATCGCCTGGTGCGACATTGCTTGTACCCACCTGGCCACTTGTTCCAGATGCGGCGCTGGCAGGCGCTACACCTCCAACTAAACTATATACTCCGTAACCGCCAATGTAGCTCGCATATACATGGGAATTATTGGTTGAGGAATGTTCCCAGAAATAAAGTGCTCCTGTCAAAGCGCCACTGGTCCCTGGATTAGCTGAAGGGCTGGAAGCAGGCAGGTTGTCTTTAATAAATTCCATTGCACTGAGTGCTGATGGATAAGGATTTCCAGATAAATTTAAATTGCTAGCTGAAATAGGTGATGTAATCGTACCGTTGTTAGGCTTGCCTACAAAAACATAATTCTGCGTAGTAGAACTTGTACTTGACCCTTTAAGAGTGTATCCCTGACCTGCAGACAGGCTTCCTGATTCGCCCACGAATGACCAGCTTGCGTATGCATTTGTAAGGTTCTGGTATTTGTAGATCCATGAACGGCTTAAAGTGATCGGGGCACTAGTCCCTGGAGCATCCTGGTCATCAATCCATGCGATGTTAACCGGAGAACCCGAAGAGCCATCTTTCATTACACCGTCGACGGTATAACCATTATTTACGGTGCTGCTTGAGATCGTACTTACAGGGGAACACCAATAATTATAATTAAACCTGATTTTTGTTCCCTGCTGGTCGCGTTCAATCTTACCGGTAGTAGTGGTTGCCAGTGTACTGTTTGTGCTTTGGACCAATTGTGACTTGTCTACCAAATCGATGGTGCCTTGAAGATCAAGATACCAGGAATTTTCTATCTTATTATTATTATTTACAGTGATTTTTTTGCCTGAATCTACTATAAGGCCAACACCGGTTAAATTATTGCCCAAGGTAACATCGTGCTGTACCTGAATTACAGAATAATCGTTTGCTGTAACATCCGGACCATAAATAAAATTTGAAGTATCGGTAAGTGCAGTACTGTCCAATATACCAGCCTGTTTGGTTTTAAAAGGCAAAGGCGTATTCTCAGTCTTAATATATTTTACGTTGTAGATTTTACAGTAAGCGGAACTAGTACCGTTGTCTGTCCCAGCAAGAGTGTAATCGTCTGTCACATTGCCTTTATAGTCGTCCATCCTGTAATAGGCTTTAAGATTTGCCCATGTTGAAGATTCAATGTCTTTAGGAATGACTGCTCCACGGATAGCGGTTCCATTTTGGTCGATTTTCTGGTAAACCATTTTTTGTAACTGGTCATCGGTCAAAGAGGTGTTAAACACACGGACTTCATCTATATAACCCCTGAAATAGTTAGAACTCGCACTTGATTTTTTAGCGATAGTGAACTTGGTGCTTGTTGCGCCAAGGCTTCCGGACACGGAAACAGTATTCTTCAGGCTTCCGTTTACAAATAATTTTAATCCTGTACTGCTGTCATACACTGCTGCTACATGGTACCACCTGCTTACATCGAGTGAAGTGGTCCATGTTGCGCTGTATGAACCTGCTATGGCGGTCACCCTTTTTGTAGCGCTGCCACTAATGGTGATATAGAAATTGTCCTGTCCTAAAACGATTGTGGAAGTTGAAGGATAATTAGTATCTAATTTTACCCATCCCATAATGGTGGCTTTCGAAAGTCCTGTTAAAAGATTAGCGCCTTCTGCATAATCGTTGCGGCCATCAAAATCGATAAGAAGGTTCTTATTGATGATATTTCTTGGAGATCCAACAGATATAACGCTTCCGCTTGAAGGAACATTATAGCTGTCAAAAAGATCCATAATACCATCCTTATCAACATCAGCGGTTCCGTCTACCTTTCCATCATTATTAGCATCCAGGCTTGCATAAAGTGTACCGGCTATATCTTTTGTTGAACCGTTAGAGGTTAGATCGAGATAGTCCGGGGTGCCATCTCCATCTGTATCAGTAGGAAATGCCTTTGCGGTAGTTCCGTAGGCTGTAGAGTCGTCGTTCAAATCCAGGATTCCGTCAAGGTCAGTATCCGCATTATCACCCTTACCGTCACCATCGATATCTCCATCACCATTATAAGAGCCACCAGTGTTGCTTAAATAAAAAGTATCGGCCTGTGCTTCATCAATGTCAAATTTCGTGTCATTGTCGCTGTCATAGTCCATGAAATCGTAGATTCCGTCACCATCTGTATCTGGAATATACGCAGTATAATAATTGCTGATAAAATCCGGATCAATGTTGTCATTCAATCCATTTTTGTTGGCATCAACCCACTTTGTATTGTCGGTATTATCGATTTTACTCTTGTTATTTGTATACGCTTTAAAGCCCGCTTCCACTGCATCAGGAATTCCATCGTTATCATCGTCCAAATCAAATGTATCAGCTTCATCGTCATGGTCCATATCGCAATAACGCTGTGATACCGTAATGTCATCAAAAGCAATATCGTTTCCTAATCCCCCAAGGGCATTGTTAATAAAAGTTACGCGGAAATCCGTTTCCGAAGTAGTAAATGTAAGGGAGTAGTTGATCCAGTCAGACTCCGTTGCGATGCCGGACGGACTTGGCGCAATATTTCCTGTGGAAAGCGAAGTAATAAGTGAATTGTCAGCAATCTTCCTTATTTCAATCCTGATATTTGGTCTGATACGGTTATCAATATCGGCAGCATCAGTTCGGTCCAAATTTATGGCATAAAAACTGAATGTTACTTCTACGTTAGGGGTTACTCCTGATATGATGTTGGAATACATCTGTCCCGCCGTATACTCAGCATTGATCAAAGCCATTTTACCGTTTGTGTCACCCGAAGTATGATCGGGACCTTTATACCAAAGGCCATCCGCCCAAGACGTAATCTGGGCTGTATTGTGCACGACATATTGCCCGTCATACAAATTGAAATTGTACTCATAGTCCGGGCCAATGGATGCATTCGGATCGTTATCGTCAATGTCCGTCGCAGTTGTTCCTGTACCGAAAGTCTCATTCAGGAAAACTTTGGATGAAGTTTGCGAAGTTGACAATGTTGAGCAGGCAGCCTGTTCAATAGTATCCAGAATTCCGTCGTTATCATCATCAACATCTGCATCATCAGTCACGTTGTCACCATCAGAATCGGCGTAAGTATTTCCGGTACCTTGAATGAAGAATACATACGCAGCTTCATTAGGATCGTTGTTGTTGATCGTCACTATCGCGCTCCTAGTACCTGCACTGCTTGGATTAAAGTTAATAGTCAGAGTGGTGGTTCCTGTAGTAGCCGCAACACTCGAAGATGGTGTTGTCGTAATCGTAAAATCAGCTGCATTGGTTCCAGTAATTGTAGTCGATGTTATCGAAAGCACCGCATTTCCTGTATTGTATATCGTAAAACTTTTTGAAATGCTCCCGCTGGTAACATACATACCGCCAAAATCGGTTCCCTGTGCCGTCGTTGCAGCGTCATACATATTGATGTCTGTTAAAGGTGAACCACCTTTTACATTGATTTCTCTTGTATTTGCACCAATAGTACCCGTTACCCTGATCTGGAAATTGGATTCATCGGTATCGTTATTGGTAAGGGTAATGGTAGCAGTCCTTGTTCCGGCAGAAGTTGCGGCAGGAGTATAAGTAATGGTGAAGTTTAAAGATTCACCTGCGGCGACTATTGTACCGGCTGTAATTCCCGATATCGTATAATCGGTATTTCCTGCTTGGGAAGCACTGGTGTTCGCAACGGTTACAGCACTGAATTTCAATGGGCCGTTCCCAGAATTTGTAACCGTAAAGTCCCTGGTAATATAACCACCATTATTGAATTGTGCTCCAAAATCAGTACCTTCAGCAGTAGTAGGGGTGATGTCATTGTAGGCTAAATTTGTAGCAGGATATCCTCCTGTCATTGCAATTTCAGGATTGGTCCCTGTCCCGGTTACATAAAATATATAAGACCCTTCATTCGAATCTGCGTTTGTTACTGTAACCGTTCCATTTACTACACCTGTAACGTTAGGATTAAATTGTATCGTAAAGGTCGCTGATCCGCTTGGTAATATTGTTCCTGCCACGATTGTTGATGCCGAAACGGTAAATCCGGTTCCTGATACCGCTACACTTATTCCTGTAAGTGATTGTGGTAACGGCAATAAGGTGGCAGATTCATTCCTGATCGTGAACGTTTTCGTAACCGGTGTGTCGAGTGTATTGACTGAGCCGAAATCTGTATTGTAAGTACTGCTTGCAGCGGCATACATTGGGATGTCAGTACCTGCTGAGCTTTCTACTCTAATATCCGCTGCGGTTGATGTATTGTTGGTTCCGGTGATATCAAATTTAAATAAGCCGGCATCATTTGCTATATTTACCGTCGCTTTTCGTATCCCACCGGATGACGGATCGAATCGCACAGAAAATGTTGTCGTTCCGCCTGGGGCCACTGTGGTTGCCGGAGCGGTAATGATAGAAAAATCCGATGCATGCGATCCTGTAAGCGTAACCCCCGTAATGGTCAGCGCTCCTGAACCACTGTTAGTGATTGTAAATGTTTTCGTAACATATCCTGCAGTTACCTGGGTGCCGAAATCAGAGCCTTTGGCAACAGTAGGGGAGTTGTCATTATTCGGTATAGATGCTGGGGTAGGACCGCCTCCGGTCACTGCAATCGTTGGCGCTGTACCCGTTCCCGAAAGACTGAAGTTATAAACGGCTTCGTCAGCATCGTTTGTGTTAAAGGAAATCGTCCCATTACGTGTTCCCGTACCAGTGGGCTGGAATTTTACGGTAAGGGTAGCAGTACTTCCCGCTGCCACTGTAGTTGGGGCCGTGCCGAATGTGCTGAAATCCCCTGTATAAGTAGGAGTGCTTAATGTGAGTGCAACGTTACCTGTATTTACAATGATGAAATCGCTTGTAAGATAGCTTCCGGTATTTACCGAGCCGAAAAGTGTACCTTCAGAAGCCGAGGGTGTAGCATCATTGTCAGCAACGTTTGTTCCATAAACGCTAAATACGCCAATTTCCGCAATTCCATAGGTGATAATCACTTTTCCGTTGGCGCCACTTCCACCTGCAGAACTTCCGCTGGTAGTCCTGTAAGCACCGCCGCCGCCGCCGCCGGGCACCGTTCCTGGATTTCCGACACCGGTAGATGATGATCTTCCGCTACCACCATTTCCGCCATCCGTTGGTGCAGTCGCTCCGGTAGCGCTATTGGTTGTACCTGCTACGGCAACACCATTGGCACTTCCTGATGCAGCTCCACCGCCACCATTGGTTAATCCGCCGCTCACGCTCGCACCGGCGGCTCCCGCACGGTTGAATACGTTTCCTGTTCCGGCAGCAGCACCCGCGCCGCTTCCGTTTGAGTTATCAGCGACACTGCCACCGCCATTTGCAACCACAGTAGTGGTGTTGAAAGTTGTGTTTTGTCCGGATGCCGTAGTAGTGCTTCCGCCACCGACCACGACGTTGTAATTAGTCCCCGGGGTTACAGTCATCGTATGTTTCGAATAACCACCGCTACCGCCTCCACCACATGGGCCTGTACTCGTTACTCTCGATCCTCCACGGCCTCCGCCGCCCCAGGCTTCAATTGTGATGCTTGTAACTCCGGAAGGGACAGTAAAAGTTTGTACTGCGCCGGATGTAGTGTAGCTGTAGGTTACTGTGCTTTGTGCAAATGAATTTTGGGCAAACCAAAATACGCAGATAAGCAAAAACAGCTGTTTCAAATTGTATGATTTCTTCATGGTTATAGATTTTGATTTGGGATTAAAATCTGGTGCGAAAGTAAAGTGTTAAAATTAACATTTGAAAAATACTCGTTAAGATGTATTTTTAATCGATAAAGTGCACTTTTTAAACCTTATGAAGCCTTTAAAAATCAGTGTTTTAGGTATAAATGAAACATTTTGCGCAATAAGTTTTTCTGATGGGTTTTTGTAGGTTTTTTATTCTCCGGCATAATGCTTTTATTCACCTCTTTTTTATCAGCATAAGGCAATTAAAAGGCAAAAAAAAATGGCCAAAATATTTTGGCCATTTTTACAAATCTGGGATAAAAAGGGTGATTATTTCATCACGATTTTTTTGCTGAAACTTCCGGTAGAAGTATTGATCTTTACAATGTATGTTCCGGCCGCATAATGTTTAACCGGAATCTGCAGCAGTGCGTCATTGTTGTGTTCCGTTTTCCACGTTTCAAGGCTTTGGCCTAAAACATTAAAAAGGGATACACTGTCTACAGTAAAACGATGCTCATTGTTTTGAATGTTGATGCTGTTGTTGTTGTTTGTGAAACTGATGGCCGGGCCATTAGGTTGTTGATTTTCAATCCCTAAAGTTGAATTCACGAACCTTAGCGAAAAACGGCTGTCATAAGTTCCCTGAGGCAAAACCACATCGTATGGACCTACTTTTATGTCATGGTATGACTGGTCTTCATCATCATAAATGTAGATATCCTGATTCTCGTCAAAGTTGATCAGCTCGTCTATGACAAATTGCACGTTTCCGTCGACACCTGCCTTCACGCCAAGAGGATAAATGTTGGCTTCGTTGAAAAAACCTTCGCCCTGGATAATGAGCCTTGTATCTCCGTTCAGAAAGTACATGTCATCAGGAAGTTGGTCAAACATAACGGCATCATAACCTGGGTCTATCGCACTTGTAGCATATTCATTCATGAACCCGAGCAACAACTGCCTGTGGTAATTTGTTGAAGAATTATAGCCGAGGCGGATTTTTGAAAAGCCGGTAACCATATAACTGTCGTCCTGGTTTCCTTCACCGTTACTAGTGGCTGTAGCGTTCATTTGATTGGCATTCCTGAACATTACATTCGATGATCCGCTGGTTTCTTTAACAAACAAACGTTGGTTGTTATTGAATTTAATTGTGCCCCCTGTACCGTTTCCGACGACAAAGAAACCTTGCCCTACAGGGATGAACCTTTTAGGGATTCGGCTGCTTGAGCCCAATCCGCTGATGCCCGGAGCCGCTACCGGAGGAGTTCCCCCCACGTTTGTCAAAGCAGCATAACCGCCCTGATAGTCTGCATAAACGTGCGTGGCGTTTGTTGAATAATGCTCCCAGAAATACAATGTGCCATTTATAGAGTCGAGGTTGTCGTTGATGAATTGCTGTGAATCCAGTGCTGATGCATAAGGATTTCCACAAAGGTTCAGGAATCCGGCACCGATTGGCAAGGTCACCGCACCGTTGTTCGGTTTTCCTGTAAAAGTGTAATTCTGTGTAGCACCCGCAGCGCCGCAACCTTTCATCGTGAACCCTTCACCCGGCAGCAATGTACCGTTTGCTCCGATGTATCCCCAATTTGCATAGGCGTTTCCGACATTCTGGAACTTGTATATCCAGTTTGCTGAAATGGTAATCGGGCTTGTAGGCGCACCATCCTCGCTGTCATAAGTCCAATTGATGTTTTTAAGGTTGTCCGGATTTGTTGCATCTTTAAATACATCGCTGATCGTGTAGCCTAAATTATTTGCTACGGTACTTGGCGCGCTTACAGGAGATGACCAGTAATTGTAGTTGTAAATATTCGTTTGCCCCTGTTGGTCCCTTTCAATAGAGCCTGAGCTGGTCGGATCCAAATCACTTCCTGAAGATTGCACCAATTGGGATTTGCCAACAAGATCGATTTTTCCGTCAAGGCTCAGGTAATGGGATACTTCGATTTTGATGTCGTTATCGGCAGTAATCTTATTGCTTAAAACGTCCAGTTCCAAAACCACTTTATTGGTGTTCGTAGTGATGTTATGGCTTGTCTGTACGATATTCCAGCCAATCCTTGTGGTTCCGTCAACGATGGAAAAACTGTATGGGTTATCCTGTACGTCACTGTTTTTCCAGGTGGTATCGGTGGTCCAGTCGCCATCGGCATCAGAAACGTAAGGCAGGGGCGCAGTCTGGTAATCTACAGTAATCAGGTTTTTGATGGCTGCAGTATAATCATTGTCGGACATATCCTTGGCATTCGTGTATGTATAAGTCGACATCGGGTAATACGCCCTTACGCTTGACCATGGGATGCTTTTCACTTCATTTAATGTGATTGTTTGCGGTACGATGCTTCCGTTGACGGTACCATTGGTGTGTTCGCGCAATTCCTGATTCATCACATACCTCAATTGGGCTGCGGTCAGGGCAGTGCCCCAAACCCTTACCTCATCGATTGTCCCGTTGAAGAAAGAAGTGGTCGCAGTGCCATCTGCGGCAGCGATAACAAACGATTGCGTATTGGTAAGCACCGGTAATAATGGCTGGGTAGTATCTAAAACGCCGTCAATATACATGCGTGCATTGGTACCGTCAAAAGTTACACCGATGTTGTGCCATTTTCCAGTTGGTATTACCACTGACGAAGTAATGGTTTGCATCGAGCCGTTCATCCAGTTCATTTCAGCATACCCGCCGCTGTTGATCGATAAATCGTAACCGGTAGTGAATGCGCTGTTTCTTTTTGATAATATAGTCTTGTTGGCAGTATTTCTTTTAATCCAGGCCGAAACTGTGAAATTTGTATTGTTGAGGTTTAATACATTTCCGGCATCCATATAATCATCTACACCGTCAAAAGAAATCGACCTTACAAAAGTCCTTTCAGGTGCATAACCAAAAGTGATGTAAGTGGTGCCGTTAAAATCATAAGTGGTTTCCAGTTTTGAGCCGTTGGCACGCATGATCCTGTATTCTGCCGTAGGGCTGAAAATCGGGCTGCTCGAAATAAACATCAGGAAGTCTCCCGGAGGCGTGATCGTTGAAGTCAATAGGGTAGAAGGTACCGATACTGTGACAGTTTTTACGTCGCCACCATTTTCGATAACCTTCCAGGTCCTTCCGATGGATACGAAATCCACCTGAGTGGTCAGTCCTGCAATACCGGAGCTCATGTTTACCAAAATCGGTGCCTGTGCCCCCAATGTACCGTTATTGCTTCCCCAGATAAGGAAATTCTTGTCTCCATCGAAAGTACTGGTGTTGTCTGAATTCCGCGCCTCGATGGTGGTCAGGCCCATAGTGACATCGTTTACAGTATTTTCTGTCTTTGATTGCTTTTGGTTCAATTGGGATTTATCATCCCTTCCGATTCCGGCAATATTGTAGTTGAAACCATTTGCTGAAGGGAAAATCGTCGTGCCGTCAGAATCGACATAATCCACGCTGGTCCCGTTTACGCCTAATGTGATTCCGTATTTTATAGCGAGGTAAGACTCAATTTTACTTTTATTGGCATTCGAATTTAAGCTGCTGTAATTGATGATTTCAAGGATGTCGCCTTCATAACTGGCATCGAAATATTCGCTTCGGCCCAACCAAAACCTTGAATTCACAATGTCTTTGTAAGGCAGGTAAGGACCGGGAGAAGCTGTAAGCGATTCTGTTGTAGTAAGCGTTGATCCATTGCATAAAAGCATCATCCTGCCCGATACGGTATTCCT
Source organism: Flavobacterium pallidum (assembly GCF_003097535.1). NCBI lineage: Bacteria > Pseudomonadati > Bacteroidota > Flavobacteriia > Flavobacteriales > Flavobacteriaceae > Flavobacterium > Flavobacterium pallidum. The sequence continues at coordinate 3,534,965 of NZ_CP029187.1, read as the reverse complement.
CCTCGGGTTGAACATGTTTACGCCTGAGTATATTTTTGAGGCATTTATCTCGGCAATTCCGTAACTGGTATTGGCACCCTGATTGTAAGCGACAACGTCGGCGGCTGAAGTACCGTAACGCGTAGAGGTGTTGCCCATCTCAAATCCTGTGACATCCTGGCTGTTCTTGTTTACGGCAAGGTCATCGCCGCAATAAATGTCCTGTGCATTCGTAGCTGAAGTAATGTTGTTTTTAGGCTTCAGGACAATGAACATATCCTGGTTGTTGAATCCCTGGTTGCCATACAGCGTACTGGCGCCGTTAAAGGTGATTACAGGATTGAAATTGACATTGCTTGTAGCATTGTTCTTAAATTTCGGCTCGCGGGAAAATTTGGCAATCGCGTTTTTTGTGCTTCCTAAAGTCTGCTCACTCCAGGTGCTCACATTCTCATTGTCGTTTACCACGCCGATTTCGCTGTTGGCCTTCAGCCAGAATTCAAGATTCGAAGTCACCCCGCCAGGCGCAGTGGTCAGCGCGGCAAGATTCTGTACTACCGCAGTGACTACAAAAGTAAAGGCTGCTTTGGTTGATGGGCTGTTGGCATTGCTGTTTACGGTTACCGTTGCTGAGAATGAACCCACTGCAGTCGGCGTGAAAGTTACCACAAATGAAGTTGGCGACCCGGAACTTACGTTTCCACTTAATGATGTGATCGTGAAACCACTGCCTGCAGTGATTGCTGTTGAACTGATAGTTAAGGTGGAATTCCCGTAAGAATACACGTTAAATGGAATGGAAATGGGAGTAGTCAGATCAGTAATGCCGAAATCAGTCTGGTTCGCTACGCTTGATGATGTGGCACCATCTGCGATCGCTACTTCGTTACCCTCAATACCGATATCGCGGCCGGCTATTACGCCGGTTCCTTCAATAACGAAATCGAATATCCCTTCGTCGTCGTCACTGTTGTTGATTGTTACGATGGCTACCGCACTACCGGTAGAAGTTGGCGTGAACCTTACCTGGAACGTAGTGCTGCTTCCCGCGGCTATGGTACCTGCAGGTTGTGTCAGTACGGTAAAAAATCCGCTTCCTGTCACTACCGCGAAGTTTGGCCCCCCTGATAATGTCAATGGGCCGGTTCCTACGTTCTGGATTGTAAAAGTACGGGTCGTAGAACTGCCGATGGTGGTCGTGGTAAAAAGCGTTCCATCAGCTACAAGCCCGCGTGCTGCTCCGTCAATGATGGTTACACCAAGTCCCTGAATATTGATTTCAGGTGTTACACCAGTTCCGCCGGTTCCCCTTATATAGAAATTAAACGGGTTCTCATCCGAGTCATTTGTCACAAAGGACAAAGTGGCATTTCTAACACCGGCGGCTGTTGGCGTAAATTTTACTGAGAAAGTCGTTGTGGCACCAGCAGCAAGAGTAGTTGCTGGTGAAGTAAGTAATACGAATTCAGAAGCGTTGGCACCGCCTATGGTAAATGTACCAATAGTAAGCGGTAATGTGCCAATATTCTGTATGGTATAAGTCTTGGTAGAAGATATCATGACGTTTACGGTCCCAAAGTCTGTGTAGTCCGTCGTTTCGGGTGTCGTATCTTCATCGGCAATGTTATAGCCGTTCCCGGAAACCGCGATTTCAGGCGCGTTTACAGTGGCTAAGATTCCCGTTCTTGGCGAAGTGGTACAGCTTCCGTTCGAAACTTCAATATAAAATGTCGTGGATGTAACGATGTCAGGGGTCGTAAAAGTTGTTCCTGTCCCTAAAGCAACACCACCCGTTGCAGCCCCAAACCATGATATCGTTCCTGTTGATGCGGTTGCGCCAAGATTGACTGCTCCTGCTCCTGTCCTTGATCCCGGGGTAGTCGTAAGTATGGTTGGCATGGCCGTTGCAGTAACTGCCAATGTCCTTGGCGTACCGCTTCCGCATGCTATCGATGGGGTGACGGTGATATTTCCGGAAGTGCTGCCTGCACTCACGCTGATCGAATTTGAAGTTCCTCCCGCAGTTTGTGTCCAACCCGAAGGGAATGTCCATGTGTAAGTAACACCAGGAACGTTTGTAACACTGTAGCCTTGAACTGAAGTTTGGCATACATTCGTAGACCCTGTAATGGTGCTTGGTTGTGCCGGCCCGGCAGTAGGAGTTACCGCCAAGGTACGTGATGTCGACGTTCCACAGACATTTGTTGCCGTAACGCTGATGTTTCCTGATGCGCCTCCTGCAGTGACTGTTATTGCGTTGGTGTTGGTGCCACCTGTCTGTGACCATCCTGAAGGCAATGTCCAGTTGTAAGTTACGCCGGAAACGTTAGTTACAGAGTATGCTATTGATGTTCCTCCGCTACATGGGGTTGCGCTTCCTGTTATGGTTGAAGGTTGTGAAGGTACTGTATTTGGCGTTACAGCTAAAGTCCTCGCAGTTCCCGGGCCGCAAAGGTTTGAAGGCGTAACCTGTACATTTCCTGTTCCACTGCCTACGGTTACTGTAATGGAATTGGTTGTTCCTCCTGCGGTTTGTGTCCATCCTGTAGGAAACGTCCAGTTATAAGTAAGTCCGGCAACATTTGTTACGGAGTAAGATTGTGAGCTGCCTACGCAAGGAGCAGCATCACCTGTTATAGTGCCAGGCTGGGCAGGAACCGTGATAACAGTAACGCTTGCAGTATTATTTGTCCCTATAGCGGAGCTACAGTTATTAGGTGATGTGCCGCCGCTTGCCAGGTTCGTTATGGTAACAGTGGTCGAGCCGGTATTGGCCAATGCGCTGGTTGTGAATGTTCCAGTTCCAGCGGTTGATACCGTCATTGATGCGGTATTTCCTGTTGCAGCATTAGTGCCGCTGAGATTATATGTTACGGTATAAGGTCCGGTAGGCAAGCTTGCAGCTGATCCGTTCAACGTTACGGTTGCAGTTCCGGCCTGACAGCTATTTGCTGGTAACACGGTAGAAGTAAGTGAGTAAGTTGGGCATACCCAGGTGATAATTACCCGGCCCGCCGAACCGCTTCCGCCTGCCCTGTCCGTTGTAGTAGCTGTTCTTGCGCCTGCACCACCTGCACCATATCCTGTTGCGCTGGCACCATCCGCGCTTGTTGCACTTCCACTTGCTCCGGCAGTACCACCGGTAACAGCGAGACCACCAGTTACACCTACCGCGGCCGAACCGTTTGAACCTGTACCGGCACTGGCACCACCACCACCGCCGGAAGCACCGGCAGTGACACCTGTACCGCCATTACCACCATAAAAGTTGATGGTTCCTCCGGTATTGCCCGTTGTAGGAGCCGTAGCGCCTGCTGCAGTGACGTTGTTTGTGGCAGATGCGTTTCCTCCGGTTCCACCCACGGCCAATATTGTGCCTGTTGTGCCAAACCATGATGATCCTCCTGCGCCTCCGTTAGCTGTACTTCCAACACCTCCGTTTCCGACCGTTACGGTATAAGTAGTTCCTGGTATCACTGTAATGGCATTGTTTCTTACATATGCGCCACCGGCACCACCACCGCCTGCTGAAGGAGCTCCTGTCGCTCCACCACCGGCTCCACCACCGCCCCATGCTTCCACACGGATGCTGGTTACGCCTGCAGGTACAGTAAATGTTCCAGTGGAACTGAAAGTTTGTGATTGCCCGAAAGTCAGGGCAGTAAAGAGTAAGCAGGCTAGTAGGGTTAGCCTGCCCATTAGTAGGGTAGTTTTTTTCATATCCTTTGGGGTTAGATATTAAAATATGTATTTATTCTTTTTCAGAGAACTGCGATAAAACTAGTATTTAATTTCGGAATAATAAAACTTTTCAAGTAAAAATTTTAACAAAAAAATCGACGAACGGTTTGTAATCGTCGCCAAAGCGCATAAAATATAGGTTTTTGTAGTTTTTTTAAGAAGAAATTTTCACGATGGTTTGCCTTCATTTTCTCCTTCTGAATGTTTAAATGGTTGATTTTATCCAAAAGTTATCAACAAAAATGTTTTCGCTTTTTCAAAACCTGAAATGAAAATTTGCAATTTCCACCTATTTCAATAAAAAAAGCCTCCTAAAAAATTAGAAGGCCTTTTCAAATTGAAATTAAAATGGATTCTTAATAAACCACTTTTTTAGTGATTGTAATATTGTTTTCTGAAATAACCTGTACAAGAAGTACTTGTTTTTCAGCTCTCAAATCATTCAGCTCGATCATATTTGAATTGATGTCAGTTTTTTCATAAATCAACCTGCCTCTGATGTCGAATATTTTTACAGATGACATCGGCAACATAGAAGTTTTTACGTTTAGTATGCCGTCGTGTTTGTAAATCACCACATTGTTCTCATCGAAAACCGGATTATCCGTTCCTAATGGCGCGCTTTGATAAACAATTTCGAACCTGTTTGCAAATGTTCCCTCATTCGTGTCAAACGAATAAGCACTTTGTGTGATATTATGGGTCAACCCGATCAGGTTGTCCTTTATGAAAATATCCTGAGTTCCTGAGAAGATCCCATCAACATGATCAATGGAGAGTGTGTATGTTCCCGGCGTTTCAGCATGGAAATTCAACGGAACCACATCAGTATCCTCAAAAGGCAATGCACGGCCCTGGATTACAAAACTTTCATTATTAATGATGCTGGAGATGCTGTTTCCGTTTTCAATCAACGCCCCATCGATGGACTCATCTTTAGCCTGGGTGGCTCCATCCATATAAGCGACAAGGATTTGGTTTGCCGGACCGCTTGAGCTGTTTAGGTTTAACCACATACGGTGTTTTTCAACCGGGCCGGTCCTGAAAAATTGGCCCGTATTGTTACCTGTCCTCATGGCATTGGTGAAAGTTGCCGTTCCCGGAGTGCTTTTCGCAAGGATAAAGCCCTGACCGGTCTGGATGGTCCCATTCGGAGTTGCACCTCCGGCAATTGAAGCAACACCTCCGGTTGTGTTGTAAGTGGCATAATTCGCGCCATTTTCAGCATCCTGGGAAGTATGCGTCCAGAAATATAAGGTTCCTGAATTGGCTGCCAAAAACTGGTCCGCATCTACCGTTGAAGGATATGGATTTCCAATCAGGTTATACCCTTGTCCGTTCGTAACTGTAACCGGAATCGTTTTTGTACCATTGTTCGGCACGCCTAAAAACTGGCCGTTAAAAGTGGTTACAGTAGTAGGGAAAGTATTTGGGGCCCGGATCATATATCCTTTGGCTACTGCAAAATCGGTTGTTGCAGGATTTACCGCAGCAAAGGAGTTTGTGGTTTCATCCAAAATATAGAACCTGTTTGTAAGTGTCAGCGGAGAAAAACTCAGGAGATTCTGCGGATAAACCGGTGATGACCAGTACACATAATCCTGACGGCGCATTTGGGCATTCCTCTTTGAAATGATGGAGCCTGTATTGACAACGTCATTGATCTGGATCAGATTGGCATTATTCCTGAATGTCAAAGTAGATAATGGCGACACTGTTACCTTATCGGCAATAATAAAATCATGGCCTGAAAGTACATTCACATCGATAGCGCCATTAATTTCGAGCGCACAGGCTGTCAGGTCACCAACAGAAGTATAATTGGCATTGATTACTGCCTTTACACCAGCTACAGGATAGCCATTGCTCCACGAAGTACCGTTCCAGGTAGTGATTATTGGAGCGGCAATAGTGAAGTTTTGTGTTTTGGAACATCCGTGCGCATCCGTAATGGTACAAGTGTAATTTCCAGGCGCAAGGTTGGTTGCCGTTGCAGCATTTCCTCCTGAGGGTGACCATGAATAAGTATATGGCGCTGTTCCGCCGGAAGGAACCACAGTGGCAGTCGCATCTGTCTGTCCATAGCAACTGATGCTGGCCTGGCTGAAAGTATTATTAAGTACGGCAGGCTGGGAAATGGTAAACGCCTGATCCTTGAAACAACCATTTGCATCGGTAATCCTTACGGAATAATTTCCGGCAGCAAGATTTGAAGCCGTTGCGGCAGTTCCACCCGATGGTGACCAAAGGTAAGTATAAGCGCCCGTTCCACCAGAAGCGACAACAGTAGCAGAACCTGTAGCAGATCCAAAGCAAAGCACATTAGTCTGCGAAACGGTATTTGAAATGGCAGCAGTTGGTTGTGTAATCGTAAACGCCTGGTTCTTGAAACAACCATTCGCATCGGTAATCCTTACAGAATAATTACCGGCAGCAAGGTTTGAAGCGGTTGCGGCAGTTCCACCAGATGGCGACCAAAGGTAAGTGTAAGCGCCTGTTCCCCCTGAAGCGACCACCGAAGCAGATCCCGTAGCAGAACCAAAACAAAGCACATTAGTCTGTGAAACGGTATTTGAAATCGCAGCGGCAGGCTGCGTAATTGTGAATGCCTGATCCTTGAAACATCCATTCGCATCGGTAATCCTTACGGAATAATTTCCGGCAGCAAGATTTGAAGCGGTTGCGGCAGTTCCACCCGATGGTGACCAAAGGTAAGTGTAAGCGCCCGTTCCACCAGAAGCGACAACAGTAGCAGAACCTGTAGGAGATCCAAAGCAAAGCACATTCACCTGTGAAACGGTATTTGAAATGGCAGCGGCAGGCTGAGAAATCGTAAACGCCTGGTCCTTGAAACATCCATTCGCATCGGTAATCCTTACGGAATAATTTCCGGCAGCAAGATTTGAAGCGGTTGCGGCAGTTCCACCCGATGGTGACCAAAGGTAAGTATAAGCGCCTGTTCCGCCTGAAGCGACAACAGTAGCAGATCCAGTAGCTGAACCAAAACAAAGTACATTCACCTGTGAAACAGTATTTGAAATCGCAGCGGCAGGCTGGGAAATCGTAAACGCCTGGTCCTTGAAACAACCATTCGCATCGGTAATCCTTACGGAATAATTTCCGGCAGCAAGGTTTGAAGCCGTTGCGGCAGTTCCACCCGATGGTGACCAAAGGTAAGTGTAAGCGCCTGTTCCCCCTGAAGCGACCACCGAAGCAGATCCAGTAGCTGAACCAAAACACAATACATTGACCTGTGAAACCGTATTTGAAATCGCAGCGGCAGGCTGAGTAATCGTAAACGCCTGGTCCTTGAAACATCCATTCGCATCGGTAATCCTTACGGAGTAGTTACCGGCAGCCAGGTTGGAAGCCGTTGCGGCAGTTCCCCCTGATGGTGACCAAAGGTACGTGTAAGCGCCCGTTCCGCCTGAAGCGACCACCGAAGCAGATCCAGTAGCAGATCCAAAGCAAAGCACATTAGTCTGCGAAACGGTATTTGAAATCGCAGCGGCAGGCTGAGTAATCGTAAACGCCTGGTCCTTGAAACATCCATTCGCATCGGTAATCCTTACGGAGTAGTTACCGGCAGCCAGGTTGGAAGCGGTTGCTGCAGTTCCACCCGATGGTGACCAGAGGTATGTGTAAGCGCCTGTTCCGCCTGAAGCGACAACAGTAGCAGATCCAGTAGCTGAACCAAAACAAAGTACATTCACCTGTGAAACAGTATTTGAAATAGGAGCAGTTGGTTGTGTAATCGTAAACGCCTGGTCCTTGAAACAACCATTCGCATCGGTAATCCTTACGGAGTAGTTACCGGCAGCAAGGTTTGAAGCGGTTGCGGCAGTTCCACCCGATGGTGACCAAAGGTAAGTATAAGCGCCCGTTCCACCAGAAGCGACGACAGTAGCTGATCCCGTAGCAGAACCAAAACAAAGCACATTAGTCTGTGAAACGGTATTTGAAATCGCAGCAGTTGGTTGTGTAATCGTAAACGCCTGGTCCTTGAAACATCCATTCGCATCGGTAATCCTTACGGAGTAGTTACCGGCAGCAAGGTTTGAAGCGGTTGCGGCAGTTCCACCAAATGGCGACCAAAGGTAAGTATAAGCGCCCGTTCCACCAGAAGCGACCACCGAAGCAGAACCTGTAGCAGATCCAAAGCAAAGCACATTAGTCTGCGAAACGGTATTTGAAATGGCAGCGGCAGGCTGAGAAATCGTAAACGCCTGGTCCTTGAAACATCCATTCGCATCGGTAATCCTTACGGAGTAGTTACCGGCAGCAAGGTTTGAAGCGGTTGCGGCAGTTCCACCCGATGGTGACCAAAGGTAAGTATAAGCGCCTGTTCCGCCTGAAGCGACAACAGTAGCAGATCCAGTAGCTGAACCAAAACAAAGTACATTCACCTGTGAAACAGTATTTGAAATCGCAGCGGCAGGCTGTGTAATCGTAAACGCCTGGTCCTTGAAACATCCATTCGCATCGGTAATCCTTACGGAGTAGTTACCGGCAGCCAGGTTGGAAGCCGTTGCGGCAGTTCCACCCGATGGTGACCAAAGGTAAGTGTAAGCCCCCGTTCCACCAGAAGCGACCACGGTAGCCGAACCAGTAGCTGAGCCGAAACACAGTACATTCACCTGTGAAACGGTATTTGAAATCGCAGCAGTTGGTTGTGTAATTGTAAACGCCTGGTCCTTGAAACAACCATTCGCATCGGTAATCCTTACGGAATAATTTCCGGCAGCAAGGTTTGAAGCCGTTGCGGCAGTTCCACCAGATGGCGACCAAAGGTAAGTGTAAGTGCCTGTTCCGCCTGAAGCGACTACGGTAGCAGATCCAGTAGCTGAACCAAAACAAAGTACATTCACCTGTGAAACAGTATTTGAAATAGGAGCAGTTGGTTGTGTAATCGTAAACGCCTGGTCCTTGAAACAACCATTCGCATCGGTAATCCTTACGGAATAATTTCCGGCAGCAAGATTTGAAGCCGTTGCGCCCGTTCCTCCGGATGGCGACCAAAGGTAAGTGTAAGCGCCTGTTCCCCCTGAAGCGACAACAGTAGCTGATCCCGTAGCAGAACCAAAACAAAGCACATTAGTCTGTGAAACGGTATTTGAAATCGCAGCAGTTGGTTGTGTAATCGTAAATACCTGACTTTTTGTACAAGTGGTAGCGTCTGTAATAGTACATGTATATGTCCCGGCAGCAAGATTCGAAGCAGTTGCTCCAGTACCGCCTGACGGGGACCATAAATAGGTATATGGAGCTGTTCCACCCGATGCTACAACTGTGGCGCTACCTGTACTTGCTCCAAAACACAACACATTTACTTGTGAAGCAGTATTGGTTACATTACAAATATTAAAATTGAAAGTCTGTGCTCCCAATAATGCAAGGTTTACACCAGTTAATGAAAACTTGAAACTGTCAGCGCTATTATTCACGCCATTGTGGACATAAGTAATCAACCCACTGTTAATATTAGCCTGGGTAAAAGTGTCTCCAACGGCAAGGTTTACACCATTCTTTTTCAGGGTGCCTCTTACAGGCAATTCGGTAATTGTATAAATTAGATCAGTATTCGTGGCACTTGGCTGTGAGGCCGTTAAGTTAGACGATAGCAACGTTGCTGTTGTACCCTGTGTTACATTTAAGAAATTGTTGCTGAGTGAAATATTATTTACAATCTGTAATTTTCCGCAAATAGTTACATTTAAGTCATTGAAAGTTCCACCGCTGGCATTTGCGCCCCTGTCGGTAGCCAATAATGTCCATGTTCCCAGGGAGTGTGACCCGATAAATTTCGCCAATGGCTGGCTCGCCTGCTGTATTCCTTCCATGCCTGCAGTCGTCAATGGATCAATGTTTCCGCACGTGAGCGGGACACCGGCATCATCAAAAGTGATATCAAAGTTTGCTCCTGAACAATCCCTGTTATACACTTCAACAAAAATTCCTGTCGGACCGCTGAACTGCATTTTAATATCAGCGAGCGATGCGTGCGTAGCCTTCATATAAAAGCTTACTTTGCTGATGACCACATCATCAGGAACATCCATTTTTGCAATGACGGCATTGGTACTATTGGTTTCCCAAACGTTATTCCCATCATAGTATTCATTGGTATAAGTATGGCAATAGTCACTGGCGATCTGAAATACGGATATCGGGGAATATGCACCGGTAATACATGCGTTGATTGGTTTTACCCTCCAATAATTGATTGTGCCTGTTGTCAGTGCAGTAGTCTGGTATGAATTGGTTGTCACTGTTGCTGTTTCCAGTAAAGTGCTGAAGTTCGGATTTGCTGCGATTTCGACAGTATAGGAAGAGGCATTTGCCAAAGCGCCCCACTGCAGGTTAACTGATGTGGCTTGGTTTGTAGCACCATTTACAGGCGAACTTAGTGCTACGCTTCCAATGGCACTGTCAAATACTTTTAATGTCAATGGCAAGGTAATATTTGCTGATGCAGATGTACCTACAGCGTTGATGCTGTAATTTCCGATGGCCACGCTGCTCATTCCCGAAACGGTCATCGTTACTGTTCCTGAGGCGCTCATTGTTGCCGGTGAAAAATTCACGATGGCACCCGATGGCAGATTGGTAGCACTAAATGTTGTAACTTCTGAGAATCCGGGAGCTGGCGCGTAATTTAATGTATATACGGCACTTGCAGGTTTACATACCGGCACTGTGGCCTGCGTCGTGGTCAAATCGAATTTATTGGATTTGATTTCAAAATCGGCATTGGAAATATCAAAAAAGATATTTGCGGCAGCTTCGACCTTGATCCTGTTCTTGGTGCCAATATTATTTGGAACCGTAATGGCCTGAGTACCGTCGTTTGGCGTCGCAGCCAATAAAGTGATCGGATACGTCAACCCGCCATCAGTCGACATTTTGATGTTGACGTTAACCGAATAAGTAGCCGTATTGGTACTGTTTACGTTCCAGGTAACCGTTTTAGATTCCCCAACGTACCATGTTGCAGCTGCATTCGGCGAAGTCACTGAAAAAGGCCCGGCACTGCCGACGGTAATCGTAGTATTGTCCTGATTGGTCTGTCCGCCTACAGGGTTGTTATCCCTGACCGTGCAACGGAATTTCATTGTCCTGGCTACACTCGGCAACACTTCCCAGGTGGGTGTCGTATTATTGATGATCGCATTCAGGTTTGGAAAAGTCCTCGAAGGGGAGGTGGTCGGAAAAAATGACCTGAATTGTGGCCTTGTGGTATTCGTGCTTTGTGGGGTTTGCGCCAAACCTGTGGTCGTCGCATCCATTTGTTCCCAGCAATAGGTCATCGTTAACAGGTCGGCAGCGCTATCAGTAGCATTTCCGGTTAATACAAAGGGTGTTGAAATCGGAATGGTATAATTTCCAAAAGCCGTAATCACAGGCTCGTTATTTACGATAGTAGTTTCCAGGTCACAGGTGTGCCCGGCAATTTGCGTGGTAATCTGTTGGATACTGATGGCATGAAAATAGGCATCACTGTTATTTTGTACGTTCGGAGGACAAATTCCCGCATATCCCATAATCGTGGAAGCGCTTCCCGGTTCCAAACCTGAAGTAGCCGAGTATTGGCAGGTATTGTTTTGTGTATGCCCGGCGCCAAACTGATGCCCCATTTCATGGCATACATAATCAATATCGAAAGGATCGAACTGCGGCGTAACGATTCCTGTTACACCTTGTCCCTTACCAGTGGCATTACAAGGTGCGGTACTGGCGATTCCCCCACCACCTGTACTGAACACGTGGCCCACATCATAAGCATTTACACCTAAAAGTCCCGTGATATTCGAAGTATTGGTGCTAAGCATCTGTGATCCGTCGTAATTGTCATAAGGGTCAGGATCGGCAGTAGGGGTATCTTTATTGACATTGTTGATGTATATCAGTCGATCTTCACCCGAAACCAATTGAAAGTGAACTGCAAGATCACGCTCATACACGCTGTTTACACGCGTAATGGTCGTGTTCACCGCAGCTAAAACTCCCGAAATCGTATTTCCGTAATAAGCTGAATATTCAGAGGTACAGGCTACCGCCAAATCATATGTCCTGTATTTCGCATCCGTAGAGTTCCTGTGTGTACTCGGTACCGGATCCATCTTATCCATCTTTTCATCAATTGAATTACAAATCATTACTTCATCGGCACTTCTCACGAAGTCAGACCGGTCGTATACGATGTAATTCTCGAATTCATTTTTAGCATAAGGATCGATGTAGATGGTGCGCTCGCCGGTAATCAATCCGCGGAATTCATTATTGTACATGCTGAAATGGATCACATTGAGCGGATTGTCTACACTTACGCCCCTATACGATTGAATTTCCGGGTATTTGGCTCCAAGGTCAGGCGCAAGCACATCCACTTTTTCAATGCTGAACATTTCAGTTCGTCCATCCTCAAACGGAAACGACAAAAGCACAGTATGTGAAAGGTGATTGTTTTCATCTCTGACAACGGCTTCATGCAAAGTTTCCCTAAACACATTGATGTCGAGGTGAAATACCTGATATCTTGCAGGAACAATGTCTCTTTTAAGACTTCGGGTGCTTTTAGGTAGGTCTGACTCCTTCTTAAATTGCCAATTGTTAATCGATTGGGCAAAACATAATGGGGCAAAAAGAATACTGGCAAAGATTGCCAGAAGTGTAGTTTTTTTCATTTTAATCAGATTTGGTACGCCAAACATATTAAATGAAAATCAAGCGACCAAATTTTTTATCGATAAAAAGCATAATTTCATCGACAAAATACATTATTTATATTTAAAGAAAGAAATATCTTACATTAATTAATTTATTATTCTTCATTAAAAATTTGTTGGATCTGAAGTAAGAAAAAAGACTATTTTATAAACCGAAATGGCATAAAATAGAAAAAGGCCGTAAGTAATTCTTACAGCCTTTTATTTTTCCTGTAGCGAGGACGGGAGTTGAACCCGTGACCTCAGGGTTATGAATCCTGCGCTCTAACCGACTGAGCTACCTCGCCATTTTTTTTTCGGTTATTGCATTCTCGAATGCGGGTGCAAATATATAATTAAATTCATTGGCTGCAAATTAAAAATCTACAAAAAAATTAATTTTTCAAATTGCGCTTTTTTAATTTTTATTCTATATATTTCCCAAAAAATTACCTGTATTTCATGGAAGTTAAAGTAAAATATGAATTGGAATTCCCTATAAATTCTTCTCCACAGCTGCTATATCAATATATATCAACACCTTCCGGTTTGTCAGAGTGGTTTGCTGATAATGTAAATTCCCGCGGCGAATATTTCACTTTTATCTGGGACGATTCTGAGGAAAAGGCTAGGGTAGCCTCTAAAAAGACCGGTGAAAAAATAAAATTCCGTTGGATTGACATCAATAATGAAGATACCGATTACTTTTTTGAGCTCAGGATCCTCGAAGACGAGATTACAAAAGACGTTTCCCTGATGATTATCGATTATGCTCCGGAAAGTGAGCTTGACGAAGCGGCATTGCTTTGGGAAAACCAGATTTCCGATCTTAAACATGTCATCGGTTCGGTATAATTACTGGAACAGAAAACTTATATTTGCCCTGAAAAATCCAGGGCTTTTTTTATGGTAAATTTTAACGGTACAATCTTCGAAACTGAAAATGCACAATTGGCCGGAAATCGCGGTTTTCTCTACGGTGACGCGGTCTTTGAAACGCTAAAGATCCTCGATGGCAGGATCCTCTTTTCAGAAGATCATTATTTCAGGCTGATGGCCTCGATGCGGGTTGTCCGTATGGAAATCCCTATGAATTTTACGCTGGAGTATTTCGAGGAACAGGTCCTGACCCTGGCCAATGCTGAAAATTGCAGCGCCTCCGCACGTGCACGGATTACAGTTTACCGTAATGATGGCGGAAGATATTTGCCGGAAGACCATAATGTGTCATTCCTTATTTCGGTTTCAAAATTAGAGAATCCGTTATACCAGATAGGGTACACCACTTATGAAGTTGACCTGTACAAGGATTTTTACGTTGCCAGACAATTGCTTTCCGGTATAAAATCCACGAACAGGCTGCTTAATGTCGCCGCCGCCATTTATGCCAAAGAAAATGACTTGCAGAATTGCCTGCTGCTCAACGATGAAAAAAATGTGATTGAAGCGGTGCAGGGAAATGTTTTTATGCTTACTGATGGGAAACTGGTTACGCCACCCGTGTCCGAAGGCTGTGTAAATGGCGTGATGCGCCGGCAGGTTCTGGCATTGGCTAAAAAAATGGAACACCTGGAAGTACTGGAACAGGTTATATCACCGTTCGATTTGCAAAAGGCTGACGAAATTTTCATCACCAATATTATAATAGGAATACAACCGGTTTCGAAATACCGTAAAAAGGAATTCGGATCCTCCCTTGCGCAAACATTATTGCAAAAACTCAATACACAGATCCGATTGGGTTAATTCAGGATCGGGTTTTCCGGGGCGTTAGACCAGATCAGGTAATCGCCACCCAACTCAATAATCTTCTCTTTCCAGAAATTCGTTGTGGATTTCCCGATGATGCGGTTTTCATAATCGTTTCGGGCAATAATCCAGGAATTGGAATCCATTTCAGATTCCAGCTGTTTGGGTTCCCATCCGGTGTACCCTAAAAAGAAGCGTATGTTTTCCTTATTGATTTCACCCTGGTTGATGAGTTCCTTTGTAGATTCAAAATCACCTCCCCAGTAAATCCCGTTCGAGATTTCTATGCTGTTAGGTATCAGTTCAGGGATGTTATGGATGAAATAAAGGTTGTCCTGCTCCACAGGGCCGCCGTTGTAGATTTTAAATTTGGCATTGATTTCAGGAACCAATTCATTAATGGTGTATTTCAATGGTTTGTTGATGATAAAACCTACTGAACCTTCAGCATTGTGGTCTGCCAAGAGTATTACCGATCTGTTGAACGAAAGGTCTCCGATTATCGATGGCTCTGCAATTAGCAAATGTCCCTTCTCCAGTTTGTCTGAAATCATTTTGCTCAATTTTTACTAAATTTAGCAATAAAAAAATTAATTTTCCAAATATAATCTTACGTTTTTACTACTTAACTTATATATAACAATAAAAAAAGCCTTCGTTGGAAGGCTTTTCATTTATATTTTGGAAAAAGTGATTATTTCAAGCCGCCTTCCAATTCAGCACCTGCTTTGAATTTTACTACTTTTTTAGCAGCAATCTTGATTGTTGCTCCTGTTTGTGGGTTTCTTCCGTCTCTTGCAGCCCTGTCAGATACTGACCAAGATCCGAATCCAACCAAAGATACTCTTCCGCCGTTGTTCAAAGCACCAGCTACATTTTTCAACATTGACTCTAATGCCGCTTTTGCAGCTGCTTTAGAAATTCCTGCATCAGCAGCCATTGCATCGATTAATTCTGATTTGTTCATAATAATAGTTATTAATTTGTTGGTTAAAAATTCTGTTAATAGAAACAAATTTAGCAGGAATTCCTTACTGTGCAAGCGTTCAGGACGGATTTTCGCTTTTTTGTTGATAAGTCAATTCATTTGTTGATAAACTTGTTTGTTTTTTTCGAAAACAGCTTCATCTCAGTATTGGCGCAAGGTCAGCTGAGTTTTGCGTCTTCTCCGAAAGTCATCCCATTCAGCAATTCCGAAGCGGTCATTTTTTTCTTTCCCGGAAACTGCAGACTGTAAATATGGACGTAACCATCAGCAACCGCTACCCGAATCGTTTTTTTGTCGGTTTTCATCAAGCCGGCAGTGATGTTGTGAGTTGCCTTTTCAAACGCAGCCTCATAAATCTTAATGGACTGCGGTTCATTCCCATCCTCAAAAAAACACCAGGCTGCCGGATAAGGAGACAAACCCCTTATAAGGTCATGGATTGCTTTCCCGGGCAGGTTCCAGTCGATTTTGCAGTTCTCGCGGTTAAGCTTGTAAGCGGTTTTTAATTCAGCCGAATTGGTTTGTATATGCGTTTCTACAGGGCCGGATTCAATCAGTTTTAGAGTATCGATGACGGTTTCGCTCCCGATTTCCATCAAACGGTCGTATAGCTGCCCGGCATTCTCATTTTCGAAAATCGAAATCCCATTACTCAGGATCATCGCACCGGTATCGATCTTATCGTCAATAAAGAATGTCGTCACGCCCGTTTTGGTCTCTCCGTTGATGATCGCCCAATTGATTGGCGCAGCACCGCGATATTGTGGAAGCAGCGAGGCATGCAGGTTAAATGTGCCATATTCAGGCATTTCCCAAACGGCTTTCGGAAGCATCCTGAACGCTACGATGATCTGGAGATTGGCATCAAGGCTTTTCAAATCCTGTAAAAAAGCGCCATCTTTCAGGTTCGTTGGCTGCAGGATTTTCAGGCGGTGTTCCAAAGCATATTCTTTCACCGCCGAATATTTGATTTTCTGCCCGCGGCCTGCCGGTTTGTCCGGTGCCGTAATCACCGCGGCCACGTCATAATTGTTTTTAAGTATGGTGTCGAGGATTCCGACGGCGAATTCCGGCGTACCCATGAATACAATTCTCAATTTTCTCATTTTTTGCTTAAGGTATATCTGTTGTCGGCGCCAATTTCAATGACATGATGGTCGATCAGCTGTTTCAATGCAAAGATAATATCGTCTGCCGGATGTTTGACAAGATTTTGGATTTCGCGTGAATTTAATGCCTGCGATTGCAGTAAATGATGGATTTCAGCGGCGATTGAAACTCCCGATGATGGTTTCTTTTGTTTCGAAATGCAATACGAGCAGATGCCGCAATCCTTTGCATCTTTTTCCCCGAAATACTTCAGGATCAAACGGCTTTTACACGTGTTTTTATTGGTAACATATTCTAAAACAGCCTGAAGCTGCTCCTTTTTTTGCTGATTTTGCCTCTCAAGATATTTCGAAACCCGGTTGATGGTCTTTTCGTCTTCGCGTATTTCATTAAAAACCAAAGTGGCATCGTTGCTTTTGGCTTTGTAATCAATGAGTCCACGATCATCGAGTTTTTTCAGTACCTGTATGATATCGCTTTCAGATGCCCCGCTTTTCTTTGCAATGAGGCTTAAGTTCAAAGCCGATGGTGAATCATAAATGCCGCTGTAATTCCGTAATATAGACGCGATTACAGGTTCTTCCTTCGGATTCAGGCTCATGTACCGCAATATTTCCTTGGAATCAATGACAAACTGCACCGATACTTTTTCCGAAAATTCCTGCGAGAGTGTTACGATGCCCTGGCGGTCCAGGAACTGTAAAGCATTGTAGGTTTTTAAGACAGGAAATTCATATTGGCTGCAAAAATGATTCAGGTTAAAACCAAAATTTTCATCGATGCCTTCTCCGTAAGCAATGCGTAAATAATTACACAATTTAATAAACATCCTGGTCAGGAATTCCTTATCCGGCAATACTGAAATGAACTGATTTCCCGCCTGTACCGGATCCGACGGGCTGAACAAAAGCACCGCGAAGGCCTTTTCTTCATTCCGTCCCGCGCGCCCGGATTCCTGGTAATAATTCTCTATGTTTTCAGGAAGCTGGATGTGGATAACAGTTTTGACATTTGCTTTGTCAATGCCCATTCCGAACGCGTTGGTGGCTACAATAACCTGCTTTTTTTCGTCCATCCAGGACGCCATGTTCTTTGATTTTTCAGATGCCGAAAGCCCTCCATGGTAATAGGTGGCCGAAAACCCCAGCGATTGCAGTTGCGAAGCGGTATCGTGGCAGGATTTGCGGTTTCGGACGTAAATGATTGAAGGCTGCGGGTTTTTTTTCAGGATCCGGGAAATGTGGTGTAGCTTGTCTTCCGCTTCAAAAACCATATAGGCGATATTGTTGCGCTCAAACGATTTTTGGAAAACGGCAACCTGCTCCATTCCCAATTGTGAAATGATGTCCCCCCGAACTTTTTCAGTGGCAGAAGCGGTAAGTGCCAGAAAAGGGATTTTATGGAAATGTGTTTTGAGATTGATGATTTTAAGATATGCCGGACGGAAATCATGCCCCCATTGCGAGACACAATGCGCTTCATCAATCGCGATAAGGTTTATGGGAAGGTTTTTCAGGCGCTCGATGATCCAGTCTGACTGCAGCCTTTCCGGCGATAAATACAGGAATTTATAATTCCCGAACTCACAATTGTCAAGCAGATCGGATATTTCATCAGTATGGAGCCCGCCGGTCAGTGCAATGGCTTTGATGTTTCTTTTGTCAAGATTCGAAACCTGGTCTTTCATCAAGGCGACCAAAGGCGAAATGACCAGGCAAATCCCGTCTTTCATCATGGCCGGAACCTGGAAGCAAATCGATTTTCCGCCACCGGTGGGTAAAAGCGCAAAAGTATCGCGGCCTTCCAGAACCGAATCGATGATCTCCTGCTGCGCACTGCGGAAACTGTCATGATTCCAATATTTTTTGAGGATTTCTACGGCTGTGGACATGGCGGGAATAATCAGGAATTAAAGGATTGCGAATTGTAAATTCGGGGTTCAGTAAATTTTATCAGGATAAAGATAATCCTTTCTGAAAGGAAAATTGCAAACGAGACTTTAGGCCTTGACCTTCAGGTTTTCCAGAATAAAACCGATGCGTTCTTCAACGGTTCCTTTCGGTACGTCAATCAGATGGTATCCGTAACCTTCGTAAGTTTCGGTTAAATGGCTGTAAATGAGTTTTGCCTGTTCAAAATTTTCGTAGCGCTCGTCATCGCTTTCATAAATTTCCTCCCAGGGTGGCAGGATGAAAATTTTAGTGTAGGTGTTTTCGCGGCAGGCGGCATCAAAATGTGCCGGATAACTGTCACCAATATAATGCATATAAGCCAAAACATCGGGAATGCCGCGGTCAAGGAATACAATGTCGTGTGATTCTGCGCAGGCATTGACAAATTGTTTCTTGCGGCCTTCAAGCAACAATTCGCTGAACAGCAGTGGATTTTCAAGGAACAATTGTTCGATACCCTGTTTTTTTGCTTCAAGGGTCACTTCGCGCGAAATCTCGGGATAGCAGCAGTATCCTTTTGCCGTGAGCCCGTCAATGATGGTAGTTTTACCAGTTCCGGGACCGCCGATAATCACAACAATTTCCTTATCCACTTTTTGAAAATAAGGCGCAAAGATAGTGAGATAATTAGAAAATTTAATAATTTGATAATTAGAAAATTCGATAATTGGAAAATGAGATAAAAGCGGATTGGTGGAACGCTTAACCTGAAATCTATTCTAAAACTGTATATTTGCGTTTATTTTAATTAAATGGATAAGAAAACAGAAGAATTTTACGTGCGCTTAAAGGAAGAATTATCCACAACAAGCAGCTGGCCTTCAGAATATTTATATAAATTTATCGTCCCGACGGATGCTGCAAAAATCAGGGAAGTGGAGAATGCCTTTAACAACCTTGGTGCCGTAATTTCGACACATCAGTCAAAAACAGGAAAATACACGTCTGTTTCCGTGAATGTCACGATGAGCAACCCTGAAGCGGTGATTGAAAAATATGTTGCGCTGTCTAACATTGAAGGCATAATTTCTTTATAAATGAACCAGAAATATATCAAGGAAAACGCAAATGACGTTGTAAATGAACTCGAATACAACGCCGAACGTCCGCACCTGATCATCAGGGAGTACGGCCGCCACCTGCAAAAACTGATAGAGCAGGCCGTCGTTATTGAAGACCGTGAGGAACGCAATAAGGCGGCAAAATATATCATCCAGGTGATGGGTAGCCTCAATCCGCATTTACGGGATGTGCCAGATTTTCAGCATAAATTATGGGACCAGATCTTCATTATGTCTGATTTTAAGCTTGATGTCGATTCCCCATATCCGATCCCGTCGCGCGAAGTACTGCAGCTGAGACCGGACGGATTGCCTTATCCGCAAAACTACCCGAAATATCGCTTTTACGGCAACAACATCAAATACATGATCGATGTCGCCAACAGTTGGGAAGATACGGATCTGAAAAATGCGCTGATAAAGGTGATTGCCAACCATATGAAAAAATCATACCTCAGCTGGAATAAGGATACAGTGAAAGATGATGTGATTTTTGAGCATTTGTATGAACTTTCGGGCGGGAAAATCGACCTGCTGAACGGCTCCGAGGAATTGCTCGATACGGTTGACCTGATGCGTACCAATAAAAAAGTATCAAACAAAAACCAACAACCGGTTGCGCAAAAGCCGAAAATCAATAAAAACGGGAAGCAAAATCCCACATACAAAAACCAAAACAGGAAAATACAATAACAATTTCAAATTCGGAATTACGAATGATAGGTTTGGCAAAGCCGATCCATAATTCGTATTTCAAAATTCACAATTAATAAGATGGGAACTTTTAAGATTGAAGGCGGGGTTGCGCTGAAAGGAGAAATTACGCCACAAGGCGCAAAAAATGAAGCTTTACAGATTTTATGCGCTGTATTGCTTACGCCCGAAAAAATTACGATTAATAATATACCCGACATTATTGATGTCAATAAACTCATTACGCTGCTTAAGAACCTTGGCGTAAAAGTTGAAAAAATCGGTAAAGGTTCTTATACGTTTCAATCCGATGAAGTAAATGTGGGCTATCTCGAAACCGAAGCTTTTAAGAAAGAAGGCGGTTCGCTGCGTGGATCGATTATGATCGTCGGGCCTTTATTGGCGCGTTACGGGCGTGGTTATATTCCAAAGCCTGGCGGTGATAAAATCGGGCGCAGGAGGCTCGATACGCATTTTGAAGGATTCATCAACCTGGGTGCTAAATTCCGCTACAACCGTGAGGACCATTTTTATGGCGTAGAAGCCGCAGACGGATTGCAGGGAACCGATATGTTGTTAGACGAAGCATCGGTTACAGGGACTGCGAATATTGTCATGGCAGCGGTTTTGGCCAAAGGGACCACTACGATTTATAACGCAGCCTGCGAACCTTATTTGCAGCAATTGTCAAAAATGCTAAACTCGATGGGTGCCAAAATTACCGGTGTCGGATCCAATTTACTGAAGATTGAAGGCGTTGAAAAATTAAGCGGCTGTACGCATACTATTTTACCCGACATGATTGAAATCGGTTCCTGGATCGGGCTTGCCGCGATGACCAAAAGTGAAATCACGATTAAGAATGTCAGCTGGGACAATCTGGGGATTATCCCAAATACGTTCCGTAAACTGGGCATCACTTTGGAAAGGAAAGGCGACGATATTTATATTCCCGCACACACCAATGGCTATGAAGTCAAAACCGATATTGATGGTTCCATCCTTACTATTGCCGATGCGCCATGGCCGGGCTTTACGCCGGATTTATTGAGTATTGTTCTCGTCGTGGCGACGCAGGCAAAAGGAGACGTTTTAATCCACCAGAAGATGTTTGAAAGCCGTTTGTTTTTTACAGACAAGCTGATTGATATGGGTGCGAAAATTATGTTATGTGACCCACACCGTGCTGTTGTTATCGGGCATGATTTTAAATCGCAACTTAAAGCCACTACGATGTCATCCCCTGATATCCGTGCCGGAATTTCCCTGCTGATCGCCGCGCTTTCCGCAAAAGGGACCAGTACCATACAGAATATAGAGCAGATTGACCGCGGTTATGAGGATATTGAAGCGAGGTTGAGGGCAATTGGTGCGAGGATCCAGCGGGAGGATTAATCCAATTAGAAAATTAAAAATAAGATGATTAGAAAATGAGATAATGCTTATCGTTATGTATAAATAAAAATCCCGTCGCAGTGACGGGATTTTTTATTGACTATGTCAAATTATATCTAATTATTTAATTTTCTCATTATCAATTTACTCCAGAATATTCAAAAACTTTAACCCAAAAACCACACCATCGCCTATAAAGCCGTTTTGGTATGATCTGACATAATCTACGCGCAGCATCCTGAATTTCCCAAAACCAAGATTGTCCAGTCCTACCGTAAATTCCTGGTACGGTTTCCTGTCCGGAACGGCAAGGTTGTGCGCGCCGAGGATCAGTTTCGCCTTAAGCAGGTTCAATAAAGGAAGTTTGTTGATGATATACCCTTTGTCGTCATATTCGATATGGGTTTCAGAATAAGAATCATTCGTGCTTGCTGCATAATATGGCAACAGGTTGAATACATTCAGGTAACGCTCGTCTTTGCCAATATGGGTCTGGTTTCCGTTGAAATGTTTGTAATCGATAAACGAAATATCATCGGCGTTAAAGAACTTTCCACCTTTAATATTGAATGAAAAAGTGCCTTTGTTCCCCGCCGTAAAATCATAATAAATACGACCTGAAAGCAATTGGTATTCATATTCCTTTTTACTTGCACCGAAAGCATTATCGTAAGTCAGGAAAAGTGTCGGGTAATCCTGGTTGCGTAAATTGATTTTCCCATCCGGCCTTGTAATGTATTTATTGCCGAAATTGATCCTTGCATACACCGATCCTTTTGTCAAATGATGCGTAGCAAAAGCCGGCACATCATTGAAAGGATCCAGCGGATTGTTCGAAGTATACAAATCGTCGTTTTTAAGGACCGTATAATCTGTATTATTTACCAAGGCCTTACGCTGCTGGTATTCGATACGCCCTGCAAGATTGAGTCCGTTTGCGATATCCCTGCCGTAAGTAATCCCCGCATATTCCTTATTGTATAGTTTCATGTAATTGTCCTTGAAGAACAGCGTGCTGATCAAGTTTACCAACTTCCCGATCGGTTCTTCGGGATTGTACTGGCTCACCGTACTTCCTCCCGAAACAGCCACAAACGCATAATTCTGGTTGTTGAAACGATGGTAATAGTCGCCCTTTACACGCAGCCTGTCTTCGGCGAAGCCATAATTGAAAACAGCATTTGCCGAAGTGTACCTGCCTTTTTCCTCATCTTTCCAGTTGCGGTATGAAAATCCGGAGCCGATATTCCAGCCCTGTACGGTATTAAAACTTAATGAACCGAGGTTAAGCAATCCCTGGTAATTAAAAGATCGTTTCTCATAGCTGTTAGCATAACGGTAACCCGTTATCGGGCTCAAAAAGCGGAACCTGTTATTTTTTTTGTCAATCGAGTCGAGGTACGTTTTCGAATTGCGCACTTTATAGATGCTGTCTTTTTTGACATAATCCTTACTTTCCTCATCTGACAGCGGAATCTGCCTGTTGCTGTTCCAGTACGTGTCATCTTTTTTATTCGAATTGTCTTCGAAACTTACGATCTCATTGGTGAAAGTTTTTTTGGCAAAAGCATCTTTGAAATCATAATTGGTGTATACATAACTGAATTTACCATTGAATTTAATCCCGAAAATACCCGCCGTAAACTCAAGGCTTTGTGTATTCTTCGACCAAATCTTATTGTTTTGGTTGTAACCGAAATTCTGCACCAGTTTCATCGTATCGAGGAATTCCTGCTTGATGCGGTATCCTTTTATATCAACGTCGACTGCATAAATCGCCCAGGAATCTTCCACGATATAAATAAATCCATCAAAAACCGGTTCGGAATCACGACGCGGGATTACACGTACTTTACTGATGATATTGTTGTTTTCATCCGTAAAATTACCCTCGAGTTTGTATTTATAATAATTAAAGGCGTTGTCTGCAATCGGGGAAATCACATTAATCCCGAATTTCAGCGTATTGTCATAAAAATCATAAACCGTCGCTCCAGCCGTATTGTAACTGAAACCATTGTCATTTCCGCTGATTTTTGAAGCAATGATGCGTTCCTTAAGGTTGTCCGGTTTTTCAAAAGTGATTTTTGAAACCGTTTCAGAAAGGTATAAGATGCCGGTTCCGGTTGAATCGAGCATGCCGTCCATATCGCCTACTTCTTCACCGAAAATTTTCTTCGGCATATCTTTAAGTTTGAAAATTCCGCGCGAATAAAAATCGGCTGTATAACGCGCGGTTTTTGATGAATTTTCCTTTTTGGCCGCGATGGCTTTTTTAATCAGGCGGTCTGCGGGATTGTCTTTGGTGTTAATTACCACTTCGGAAAGGGACAGGTTTTCTTCTGAAAGCACCGCATTTTGAATAAATGGGAATTTGTCGATATTGACGGTAACTTTCTTAGTCTTAAATCCTAAATATTGAAAAATGAGCGTGTATTTGCCTGGCCTGGTGATGTTAAGTTCATATTGTCCCTGGTCATTGGCTGATGTGCCGTTGTAAGTGTTTTCAATCAGTACGGTGACCAAAGGAAGCGGAACGTTCTGGTCGTCTGTAACCGTTCCCCGGATCTGTGCCGATGAGGTAAAGGCAAGGCATAAAAGTAAGAGCGTAAATAATTGTTTCATGTGGGTTATTGGTTTTTTGTTTTGTATGTTGACGAGATCAGTAAGGAAATGGTTGCACCAGGCTATAAAAAAGATTGGATCGCCAGGGCATAACCCTGCAATCCGAAACCGATAATAATGCCTTTTGCGTTTGGGGAAACAAACGATTGATGGCGGAATTCTTCCCTTGCGAATGTGTTGGAAATGTGTAGTTCAATTACTGGCGCTGCAATGGCTTTTACGGCATCGCCTATACCTATAGAAGTGTGTGTATAGGCCGCAGCATTGAGGATTATGCCGTCACAATGGAATCCGGATTGCTGGATGAAATTGATAATCTCGCCTTCAATGTTGCTTTGGTAAAAGGTAAGCTCGACGTTTGGGAATTGATTTTTCAGGCTGTCAAAATAATCTTCAAAAGTCTGGCTGCCATAAATTTCAGGTTCTCGCTTCCCTAAAAGGTTCAGGTTTGGGCCATTGATGATGGCTATTTTCATGGTTTGGGTTGTTTTGGTAAAAATATGTTTTTGGGTTTAAATAAAAAAGCCGATTCGGAAAGAATCGGCTTTTAATATTTTTAATCTGAGCTTAGAATTTATAACCAAGCGATAACTGGGCGGTCATATTCTTGATTTCTGTTCCCGGTTCGTCCGAAGCATCTGTCAATCCGACATTGTAACGGGCCGAAGCGAAAAAGCCTGCTGCGATGTTTACAGTGGCACCGGCACCGATGGCAAAATCAAAAGACTTTGACTTGTAATCGCCCGGGATATTCCCATAATCATCATCAACCAGGAAACCGAATTGGGGACCTGCGTCGATACTCAGTACTTTTGGCAAAACATAAAACCGTGCCATCACCGGAATGTTGACATAATTGAAATTTACATCATCAAAACCTTCCACTTTTGCGCCCTGCGAAGAATAAAGCGCTTCCGGCTGGATTGAGAAATTCGGCGTCAGGTTGAGCTCTACAAAAATACCGCCGTGAAAGCTGGTGATGCTTTTACTGTTGCTAAGGTCACCGTCCACGTTGGCAAAGTTAGCTCCTCCTTTAATACCGAAATGTACACCCTGGGCATGTGACACAGAGCCTAAGATCAGAAACATTGTTAACAAGATTACTTTTTTCATAATTGCATTTTTTAGGTTAAATGGTTTTTACAACTTTCCTACGAATTTAATCCGATTAGATTAGGAGGTCAAGTAAATTAACAATATTTTAAATCAGTGCCGCTGTTTATAACTTGTTAACAACTCTGTTGATAACTCCTAATACTTGTTAATTTTTGCAAAATGGAAACGCTATAAATTTGTTTCAGTTAATTTAAAAACAAAACAGAATTATGAAAAAAATTATTTTATCAGCTGTTGCATTATTGGCTTTCGGTTTTGCAAATGCTCAGGAAGCTGCCAGCACTGGCACGCAGACTGCAAAAGGAAAATGGTTAATTGAAGCTAACACAGGTTTTGGTGCTATCCGTGGTGCTAACACAAGTTTCAGCTACAATTCACAAGGAGACATTAAAGAAATGAACCTTGGTGCTGAAGCTGGTTATTTCATTATGGATAACCTTGCTATTAAAGCAGGTATCGGTTACAACTCTTTCGATGACGGAACAGTTGACGGAAGTGGTTTTGCTTACAAAATTGGTGCAAAATACTATATCCTGGGAATGATTCCAGTACAGGTTGATTACACTGGTGCTTCAGGAGATATCTATGAGGCAGGACCAGACGCTGAAACGCCTTCTTACCTAGGTGTACAGGCTGGATATGCTTGGTTCCTTGGCGAAAATGTATCTATCGAGCCAGGTGTAAGGTATAACTCAAGCCTGAATGATAAATATACTGAAGACGGTATGTTCCAGGTATGTGTTGGATTTGCTTTGCACTTCTAGTATTTGCAGACAATAAAAAATGAAAGCCTCCCAACGGAGGCTTTTTTTATGCGCAATAAATACGTTATTTGTACTATGAACAAATGGCTTCCATTCATTAAGAGTTACCAGTCCTACCTTCGTATAGAAAGGGGATTGTCGGCCAATACGATAAATAATTATACGCTTGATATTGAAAAGTTATGCCTTTTCCTGGACGAAAATCAAATCGATATCTCTCCGGTAAAAATTGATTCGGAACAAATACAGCAATTCATTTACCATATTTCCAAAGCTGTAAATGCCCGTTCCCAGGCGCGTACCATTTCCGGTTTGAAAAGCTTTTTCAGCTATCTAATTTTTGAAGATTACCGCAAAGACAGCCCGATGGAGCTCATTGAAGCGCCCAAAATCGGTCGGAAATTGCCTGCTACGCTTTCTGTTCAAGATATTGACAGGCTGATCGGTGCTATCGGGTTTGGTAAGAAAGACAATAATGAAGCTGAAAGGAACCGCTCGATGCTCGAAACATTATACGGTTGCGGTTTGCGCGTTTCCGAATTAGTCGATTTGAAAATCTCAGACCTATTTTTTGATGAAGGTTTTATCCGTATTACCGGAAAAGGAAATAAGCAGCGTTTTGTGCCCATTGGCAATCATACTCAAAAATATATTGAACTGTACAGGGTAAATGTCAGGCCGAATTTGCCCATACAAAAAGGGCACGAAGATACTTTGTACCTGAACCGTCGCGGGCGCAAGCTGACCCGGGCCATGGTTTTTACGATCATAAAGAAACTTGCCGAAAAAATCAATCTCAATAAATCAATCAGTCCGCATACCTTCCGGCATTCTTTCGCCACGCATTTGCTCGAGAACGGTGCCGATCTTCGATCGATCCAGTTGATGCTTGGGCATGAGAGCATTACGACTACAGAAATTTATGTTCATCTTGACAGAAAGCACCTTGCGCAGGTAATTAATGCATTTCATCCGAGAAAATAGGTTTTTAACGGATTTTTTCTATTTTTGTAAAAATCTTAAAACCAATGATAGTTCGGAAGCCCGTCCTATTTTAAATCGATAGATGAAATTAGATTTCTTTGCGGATTCTTTACAGCAGGACGATAAGATCAATTTCTACAATAAACTCTTATCCCAGGTTCCCGACCTCATTTTCCAGATGACCATTTCTGGGGAAGGAAGGATTAATTTCCCTTTTATGAGCGAATCGGTAATCAACCACTTCGAGCTTACAGATGAGGAAATAAACTATTACACCATCGATGTTTTAAGGAACAAGATTATCCCGGAAGATTTTGACAGGCTGATGGAAGCGATAGCCAATGCCAGGAAAAACATGCACAACCTTGTTTTTGAATTCCGCTGCAATCTGCCTGTAAAAGGTTTGCGATGGTTCAAGGTCAGGGCTACCGTCGAAGAAGACCTGAAAGGCGGCCTGGTTTTTTACGGCCGCATCAATGACCATACCGACAGCCGCATACAGGCTTTGAAACTGAAGATTTCAGAAGAACGCTACCAGTTTGCGCTTGAAGCGTCTTCCGAAGGAATCTGGGACCTGGATGTGCGTACGAACAAGGTCTTCTTTTCTTCACAATCGATGAAAATGCTCGATTTCGATGAAAAAGATACCATTCTTGACATTGATGTCTGGGACGACAGGATCCATCCTGAAGACAAGGAAAAATACCGGAATGACATTCAGCTTCATTTAGAAAACCACACCCCTTTTTATGAGAATCTGCAAAGGGTTCTTACGAAAAACGAAGAATACCGCTGGGTTTTGAGCCGTGGCAAAATCATCGATCGCGATATTAACGGTGTACCATTACGTGTTATCGGGACGCACAGCAACATATCGGCGCGGATTGAGAAGGAAAACGAATTGCAGAAGACTTTGCAGCTTTTGAGTGAGCAGAACAAGAAATTACTCAATTTTGCCCACATCGTCTCTCACAACCTGCGTTCGCACGCCGGGAATTTCAAGATGCTGCTGGATTTGATTGAAAATGAAAATGATGAGGAGCTGCGCAATGAAAGCATGATGCACCTTCGGACGAATTCAAACCATCTTGCGGAAACCATTGCAAATCTTAAGGAACTCGTCGAAATACAATCGGATCTCAAGCCGGTGCGGGAACACTTGAATCTGCGCGATTACCTCAGGAAAATGCTGACGCTGCTTACGGAGGAGTTTGCGCGCCATAACGTCGAGTACCGCATCGATATCCCAGGTGAGGAAACTGTATATTTTAATCCTGCTTATCTCGAAAGCGTCCTTTTGAATTTTTCAACCAATGCTGTAAAATATTCACATCCTGATAAAACGCCGCTGATCCATTACAATTTTTACCGCGAGGATGGCAAAAAAGTGCTTTCCATCGCCGACAATGGATTGGGAATTAATTTGGAAAAGCATGGGAATGCGCTTTTCGGAATGTATAAAACTTTTCATAAACACCCCAATTCAAGAGGATTGGGATTATTCATGTCAAAAAACCAGATTGAAGCCATGGGGGGTAGGATTACCGTGGACAGCGAGGTGAATAAAGGCACCATTTTCAAAATATATTTTAATGATTAAATACAAAGACCTGTTCGTGGTGGACGACGATAAAATCTACCATTTTATTTTAAAGAATTTATTAAACAAGAATGACATCAGGCTGACGCCTTCTTTTTTTGAAAATGGATCGGATGCGATAGACACCTTAAAACAAAAATTACATGCCAATGAATTTCCTGATTTGATCCTGCTCGACATTAACATGCCGATTATGGATGGCTGGCAGTTCCTGGAGGAATTCCGGAAGTTCCGTGAAGAATTTGAACTTCATACTGATATTTATGTCGTCACTTCATCAAATGATAATATTGACATCAACAAGGCCAAGGATTTTGAAAGCGAAATTGCAAATTACTTCCTGAAGCCGATCAACGAATCGGATATATATAAAATATTTACTGCATAAAAAAAGCTCCGTTTAAGGAGCTTTTTTATTTTTTATATAAAGGGGGAAATTACTTCGCGATGTTTACCGCCCTTGTTTCCCTGATTACTGTAATTTTTACCTGGCCCGGATAAGTCATCTCGGTCTGGATTTTCTGTGAAATATCGAACGAAAGGCTTGCTGCATGGTCGTCAGATACTTTTTCACTTTCCACAATGACGCGCAGTTCACGTCCGGCCTGGATGGCATAAGCATTTTTTACACCGTGGAACCCGAATGCGATGTCCTCAAGGTCTTTCAGCCTCTGGATGTAAGAATCCAATACCTGGCGGCGTGCGCCTGGCCTTGCGCCTGAAATCGCATCACAGACCTGAACGATAGGAGAGAGGAGTGACTTCATCTCGATTTCGTCGTGGTGCGCCCCGATGGCGTTGCAAACTTCTTCTTTCTCACCATATTTTTCTGCCCATTGCATTCCTAAAAGTGCGTGTGGCAGATCACTTTCCGTATCCGGCACTTTTCCTATATCGTGCAGTAATCCGGCCCTTTTTGCCAGTTTTACGTTCAAACCTAATTCAGCCGCCATGATGCCACAAAGTTTTGACACTTCGCGCGAGTGCTGTAGTAGGTTTTGTCCATATGATGAACGGTATTTCATCCTTCCAACCACTTTAATCAGTTCCGGGTGCAATCCGTGGATGCCAAGATCAATCACAGTGCGTTTTCCAACTTCAGCAATCTCATCGTCAATCTGCTTAGTCGTTTTGGCAACCACTTCTTCAATTCTTGCCGGGTGAATACGACCGTCGGTAACTAACTTATGCAATGACAATCTTGCGATTTCCCTTCTTACAGGATCGAAACACGATAAGATAATCGCTTCCGGAGTATCATCAACGATAATCTCAACGCCTGTTGCTGCTTCAATCGCGCGGATGTTACGCCCTTCACGACCGATGATCCTTCCTTTTACATCATCAGATTCAATGTTGAATACCGAAACGCAGTTTTCCACTGCTTCTTCCGTCCCAACGCGCTGGATGGTATTGATGATGATTTTCTTGGCTTCCTGCTGTGCGGTCAGTTTGGCTTCTTCCAAAGTGTCCTGAATGTAAGACATCGCATTGCTTTTAGCTTCAGCTTTAAGCCCTTCAATCAGTTGGTTCTTGGCATCTTCTGTAGAAAGCCCGGAAATCACTTCAAGTTGTTCCAACTGGCTTTTGTGCATGCGTTCAACTTCGATCTGTTTCTTATCAAGAACTTCAATCTTATTATTATACTCGTTGGTTTTGCTTTCAAAATCATCATTGATTTTCTTGGCTTTTGCCAGTTCATTGGATACTAAAGATTCCTTGTCACGGATCCTTTTCTCTATTTCGGCTACCTTTTTCTCACGATTCAGGATTACCTGTTCGTGTTCGGCCTTTAATTCGATGAATTTTTCTTTAGCCTGGAGCATCTTGTCTTTTTTGTTGTTTTCTGCTTCAACATTCGCATCCTTTAAGATCAGCGCGGCTTCTTTCCTGGCATTTTTGATAAGGGTGGAGACATTCTTCTTCTCCAGGGTTTTAGCGATTAAGAATCCTCCGCCGATACCAGCGATCACGGAAATGATTATGAATAAAATTGTGTCCATTTTTGTTTAGTGTTTATGTATAAAAAAAGCCTACATTAGGGTGAATGAATAAACTCGAAAAGACAAGTTTTGAGCTAACCCGTTGTTCAAGGATCTGCCCGTAATGGCAGCTTGCTTTAGTAACGGTGATTTGCTCATTCTAAATTGTTAGTGTTGAGTTTACCAAATTGAACTAATGTAGGCAGTATCTTAGTCTATGTAAAGAACGTATTACTTATCGAGATAGTCACCCAGCATATCGCTGATTTTCCTTAATCTTTCATTCGTTTCATCACTTCCCGTAGTGTTGTCAATCTGTTTTTGTTCCAATTGCGACGCGAACTGCAACGCACACATGGCCAAAACATCCTGTTTGTCACGGACAGCATAATTCTGTTCAAACTGCTTAATCATCACATCGATTTTCCTCGAAGCGCTCCTGAGCCCTTCTTCCTGCGAGAAATCCACCGTAAGCGGATACACCCTGTCAGCAATCGATATCTTAATTTTCAGCTTTTCGTCCATACCTGCTAATCGGATAATTGCGCAATGCAATAATCAATTTCCCGGATTAATGAATTTATCTTAAGCTTTGTATCTCTTTTATTTTCATCACTGCCAAGCAATGAATTGGCGATCCTGAGCGTGTCGTGCTGTGATTTCAGCGTTTCAATTTCCCTGGATTGGTCCTCTATGGTCACCGTGGCTTGCTTTAACTCCTGCTTTAATCCTTCAGCACTTTTCTCAAGACTTTCCAGTTTTGTCAAAAGTTTCTGCAGCCTAGCTTCCAGAGTATCAATAATTTCCGCGATTTCGCTCATAAAGTTGCCATTCGTCGCTTAATCTCACAAAGTTAGTATTCTATTTTATTATACCAATAATTTTCAGGATTTTTTCAAAACTTTATTGGAAGGCAACGTAATATTTTACGCAATAAGCAGTTTTAAACCGCAGGTTTTGTTCCGTAAGCCACAGTTTATTTTTATATTGCGGGATATATATTAGCCAAAACCAATCACTTATGAAAACCTTATTATTTTTCCTGTTATTATCCGCCAGTTTGTTTGCCCAAAATCCCTATCCTACAGATTATTTCCGTTCGCCGCTTGATATTCCTTTATTCCTTTCGGGTTCTTTCGGTGAGATCCGTGCCAATCATTTCCATGCCGGCCTCGATTTTAAGACCCAGCAGAAGGAAGGCTGGCCTGTCCACGCTGCCGCAGATGGGTATGTGGCACGGATCAAGATTTCTCCTTACGGTTACGGTAAAGCCATTTACGTCAATCATCCAAACGGCTTCACCACAGTTTACGGACACCTTTCCAAAGCCAATGGTGCTATTGAAGCTTACATTAAAAAAGCGCAGTACGATCAGCAGAATTTCGAAGTGGAAATGTTCCCTGCCCCCGGTGAATTACCTGTGATGAAAGGCGATACGATTGCCTTTTCAGGAAATACGGGCGGTTCCGGCGGTCCGCACCTGCATTTTGAAATCCGCAATACGATCTCTGAAAAAATCCTGAACCCCATGCTTTTCGGGTTTGATAAGCAGGTTGCCGATACGCGCCTGCCCGTCATCACCACATTAATGGTCTACCCGATCGGTGCGGAATCTGTAGTAAATCAATGTCACAAACCGCAAACTGTCAATATGGCTCTACAGCCCGATGGCAGCTATATTGCAGATAAAATCCTGGTCAGTGGCAAAGTCGGCTTCGGGATCAGCACTTATGATCTGACGGATTCAAACTATACCAAAAGCGGCGTTTACCAGGTAGAAGCACTTAATAATGGAAGTCCGGTTTTCAGTTACCAGCTCGACACTTTTGCATTTGATGAAGGGCGTTATGTAAATGCGCTACTGGAT
The DNA here is from genome assembly GCF_003097535.1 of Flavobacterium pallidum. NCBI lineage: Bacteria > Pseudomonadati > Bacteroidota > Flavobacteriia > Flavobacteriales > Flavobacteriaceae > Flavobacterium > Flavobacterium pallidum. The sequence continues at coordinate 3,502,654 of NZ_CP029187.1, read as the reverse complement.
TACGGCAAACTCAAAAACACCGGAATGCGCATCCAGCAATTGTATATGGAGCAGCCGTATCCGCTGAGCATCATACGCACTGATAAAAGCAACGGGATTATTGAAGCGACACCGAATCTCGCGCAGAATTATAAAATTAAAATCAGCGATGCGCATCGTAATGCGATTTCAATTGATGTGCCTATTGAATATTCGGACCTGCCTGCAATCGATGAAAAGGTTGGGGTTAAAAAGACAGCCTACCTGCTTAAATCAGCCAATGATAATAATTATACCAAAGACAATGTGTCGGTTTTTATTCCTGCCAACACTTTTTACGATGATTTTTACCTGAATTTTGATGTTAAGGATGGAAAGCTTACCCTCGCCGATGACTCCGTACCGGTACATTCCAATTTTACCATCACTTTTGAAGACACGTCGACCCCTGAGAAAGACCGCGATAAGATGTTCATCGCCTCGATTGAAGGTAAAAAACTCAGTTACAACCCCACCACCCGAAAAGGCAATAATTTCATATCATACACCAAGAATTTAGGGGAATTCGTTCTCGCAAAAGATACCGTTGCGCCGGTGATCTCACATCCAAATTTCAAGGAAGGCAAATGGATTACGAAGCAAAGCACGCTTGAGCTGACGATCAGGGACAACCTCAGCGGTATTAAAACCTATAACGGCTGGCTTAACGGGCAGTGGATCCTTTTCGAATATGATTATAAAAACAGGAGGATCATACACCGTTTTGCAGACAATATGTTCCAGGACGGCAGGAATGATTTAAAAGTGGTTGTTTCAGATAATGTGGGAAATTCTGCTATCTTTGAAACGCATTTTTTTAGGAAAAAACAATAAAAACTTCGCCTTTGAAAACAAGATTCAGCTTCATATATTCATTATTTTTATTGATAGGGTTTAACGCTTTGGCACAAACGGCAAGGGTTCAGGGAATTGTCCTTGACGAAAGCCAGAAACCGGTGCCAAACGTGAATGTGAAAACAACAACCGTTTCTGCAACCACAGATAAAAACGGTTATTACGTGATCAACATCCCTGCTGATGCTGATGTTTACGTGGAATTCACCCACGTCACGTTAAAGAAGGCCAGGATTATCTTAAACCTCAAAGCCAACGAAAATTTCGAGTTCAACCCGGTGCTGAAAACCAACGAGGAACAATTGCCCGAAGTCGTCATCAATACCAAAACCCGCACCAGACTTGAAGGAATCGTTAATATTGATCCGAGGACCATCAGTAAAAACCCAAGCGCCATGCCTGGAGTGGAAAGCATCCTGAAAACTATGGGGGGCGTAAGCGGCAACGATGAGCTGAGTTCGCAATACTCGGCACGCGGCGGGAATTATGACGAAAACCTTGTATACGTCAACGAAATCGAAGTCTATCGCCCGTTCCTTGTGCGCTCAGGCCAACAGGAAGGCTTAAGCTTCACCAACACCGACCTGGTTTCAAATGTCGATTTCTCCGCCGGTGGTTTCCAGGCAAAATACGGTGATAAATTATCATCTGTATTGGATATTACGTACAGGATCCCGTCGAAATTCGGTGCTTCGATCGATGCCAGCCTGCTCGGCGGGGCCATGTCCGTCGACCTGGTTTCCAAAAACCGCAAATGGACCGCCGTAACGGGTGTGCGTTACCGTGACAACAGCCTTTTGGTGAACAGTAAAGAGACCGAAACCAATTACCATCCGTCGTTTGTTGATGCGCAGACCTACGTCACTTTTACACCATCCACCAAATGGCAGTGGAGTTTCCTTGGGAACATTTCACAGAATAAATACGACTATACCCCACTGACCAGGCAGACCAATTTCGGTACAATTGATGAACCGATTGCATTGCAGATATTTTATGAAGGCCAGGAAAAAGACCGTTACCAGACGTTCTTCGGCGCGGTTAAGTCAGAATTCAAGGCCACGGACAGGTTTACCTTAAAATTCATCGGCTCGGCCTACCATACTGTGGAGCAGGAATATTTCGATATCCTTGCGCAATACCGTTTGGGTGAAGTCGACAGTAATATCGGTTCCGAAGATTTCGGCGAGGTGAAATTTACCGAAGGCATTGGCTCGCAATTGAACCACGCACGAAATGACCTCGATGCCATGATTGTCAATGCCGAAGTGAAGGGAATCCTCGACATCAGCAGTAAAATGAGCGAGCAGCGCAAGAACAACATGATCGAATGGGGCATCAAATACACCAAAGAAGACATCCGCGACCGTGTAGTAGAATGGGAAGTAATCGATTCCGCAGGATTTTCACTGAACCCGCCGGTAGTCGATTTGCCACACAACCAGCAACCTTACGTTCCATATACAGGTCCTTTGGTGCCTTATCAAAATGTACGCGCCACGAATTACGTCACCATAGACAGGATTTCAGGATATGCACAATGGAACCGCAAAGGCATGCTCGGGGCACATGAATTTTCCATCAACGCCGGTGTCAGGATGCACCAATGGCAGGTTTCAGGCGACGGATTGGAATCAAAAAGCCAGTCTGTATTCAGTCCGCGTGCGCAGTTTGCCATCAAGCCGAATTGGGCAGGAACAGATATGGTGTTCCGTATTTCCGGCGGATTATACCACCAGCCACCGTTTTACAGGGAACTGCGGGATGCCGATGGTGCTGTCAATACCGATGTAAAAGCACAGCAATCGGCGCATATCGTTATCGGGAATGAATACAGTTTCCAGATGTGGGGCGAAAAACCTTTCAAGCTCGTTTCAGAAGCGTATTATAAATCGATGTCTGACGTAAATCCTTACACGCTGGAAAACGTCAGGATCCGTTATGCTGCCGATAATAATGCCAAAGCCTTTGCGCAGGGATTTGATATGAGGCTGAATGGGGAATTTGTCAAAGGGACCGAATCATGGCTCAGTTTCGGGTATATGAAAACAGAAGAAAACATCAACAATAAAGGCTATATCGCCAGGCCGACGGACCAAAGGCTGAAATTCGGCATCCTTTTTCAGGATTTCATGAAAAAAATTCCCAGCATGAAACTATACCTCAATCTCGTGTACAATACCGGTTTGCCAGGAGGTTCCCCTTCTTATGCTGACCCTTATGTGTACCAAAGCCGGTTGAATGATTACCGCCGTGCCGATGTCGGGTTTTCTTACGTAATGACCGAAAACAACCCGAACCGTCCTGAAGGGCATTGGCTCAGGAAATTCAAGGATTTGTCGATCGGTTTTGAAATCTTCAATGTTTTTGACAATCAGAATTCCATCACCAATACGTGGGTGAGGGATGTGTACACTAAATCACAATATGCCGTACCGAATTACCTTACTTCAAGGGTTTTTAACATAAAAGTAAGCGCCAGGCTTTAACCCAAACTGATTCGTTTTTATCACCTGAAAATGGTATATTTGATATCCTTATAAATTATGCATATGAAATTCACACCAAGATATATCGCACTGGGGTTATTATTCCTGGCGGCCGCCTGTAAAGAAAATGAGCCCGAGAAGCCAAAGGTCACGTATACCGACAATAACAAAGGAAAACAGGCGGAGGTAAAATCCGATTCGTCCCAGATCAAGATTGCCGACCTCCCCATCCAGATGGAGGGCACCAAATACCTGATCCACCCCATCGGCGATTACAGGATTTACGAAGGGCGGTCCAAGACGGCTGCCAATTCATCGGCTGCGGAGCGTGTGAGCTTTTCTGTTTCGAATTACAACCTTTTTGAAATCACAGGATTTCTGCAAAACCTGAAATTCCAGCACATCGATTCTACCACAATCCGTCCACTGGCCACAAAACCCGTGTGCATCCAGACCGCAGCCTACCTGAATACCGTTGCGGCAAAATCCAGGCTGCAGCTGATGGTCTATTCATTGTCTGATATGGACACCAACAAAGACGGCAGGCTCGATGCCAGCGATATCAAGACCTTATACATCAGCGACATCAGCGGGACTAGGTTTACAAAGCTTTCGGGCGATTTCCAGGAACTCATCGACTGGAATGTGGTCGAGTCAAAGAACCGCCTGTATTTCCGTACTATTGAGGACACCAACAAGAACGGTGAATTTGACAAGGACGATGTCGTAAAATACCATTTCGTAGACCTGATGACAAAGGAATGGAAACCTGAGAATTACGATCCTGTAAATTAACACGGCAACAACCCTAATAATCAAAACCTTTCAGTTATTTTCTGGAAGGTTTTTTTTATCACCTGCAGCAGGAGGCAAACTTAAATGACCATCGGAATTTTGCGAAAAATTGTCCATGGTTATTTTACCACATAGTCATATAGTAAAGCCTATGTATCATGTAGTTGATAAATTAAAAAGCAGACAATTTTTTTACACAGTAAAGCCTGAAAATTCTGCATTGTTATAAAATTCCTGACAATCAATTAAAAATACGTAATATATACTCGTTTTTACGTAATAGAACGTCCCGGTTACGAAATCACCTATTGCCATTACGTAATAGAACATTGCCTTTACGAAATCACTTACCGTTGTTACGCAATAGAACGTCGCTGTTACGAAATCACCTGTTTCCGTTACGTAATAGCATATCGTGCTTACGTAATAGATACATTTTTATGGATCTCGTCCTGCTGCGGCAGCATGTATTCGCCGGGTGATTGACATAAGGAAGCCTGCTTAAGCCCTTCGTTGATACGTGAAGCAAAAAAAAATCCGGTGAATGCCGGATTTTCTTTTTATAATGAATTGATAAATTCCAGTAAGTCGCTGCGCTGTTTCGCGTTGAGGTTCTTGTATTTGTTTTTGGAATTTTCTGCCTCTCCACCATGCCACAGGATGGCTTCCTCGATGTTTTTTGCGCGGCCGTCATGCAGGAAATCGGTGTGGCCGTTCACGAGGTTCGTCAGCCCGATGCCCCAAAGCGGGCGTGTTTTCCATTCGGTGCCCGTTGCCATAAAATCCGGACGGTTGTCTGCCAGGCCTTCCCCCATATCATGCAGGAGTAAATCGGTGTAAGGAAAGAAAGTCTGATTTGACAGCGCGGCAACCGATGCATTGCCGGTAACCTGCTTGGGCACGTGGCATTTGGCACAATCCAGTTGTGCAAAGAGTTTCGCGCCGTTTTTTACTTCCTTCTTATCGGTATTCCGTGCAGCAGGCACGCCAAGGGTTTTGCAGTAAAGCGCCACTTTTTCAAGCGTCTCCATAGATACTTCAGGTTCAGTGCCAGGTATGCCGCCATTGGTTTGCCCATGGCCGGATTCCAACGTAAAAATAGGATTGGTAATCCCCATATCTTCCACATAAGCCCCGGCACATTGCACAATCACGCTGGCAGTATTAGCTTTCCATCCGAAACGGCCGAGTTCCGTCTGATGCGTGAATGGATTCCATACAAAATTGGCCTTTCCTGAAATCCCATCGCCATCGGCATCATTGATGTCCTGCAGTGCAGTGATGTTTGCTTCAGGCACTTCTTCCAATAATCCCAATCCGAAAATCGGGGTGCCCAACCTCGTGGAAAGCATCACCCCGGCAGGAAGCGGGATATACGTGTCAGTTAATGTAATGTCAGGTTTCCTTAGCGTTATTGTGGTACCGTCGGCAAAAGTCTCCGTTTTGGTTGTATAAGTAACGATATATTCCGCCTCAGGAGTGTATCCGCTGATGGCACGGTTTTGTATCTGCAATCCGAATCCCGGAACAGCCACAGGCCCGCCATGCTCGTCTGTGCCGAAGATACTGGCGCGCATCAATAATCCGTTAGCCGAATTTACATTGGTCGGATGTTTAGCGCGCCCATCACGCGGATGGCAATTGATGCAGGCAGAATTGTTATAAATGCTACCTAAGCCAGGATTGACCTGTGCCGGAGCAGTCACAAAACTGGCTTCGAAAAGCAAATCCCCTATGAAATGATTGTCAGTTTCCGCCGCCGTAAGGTTAGGGGCGGGGCTGCTGAAGGCATTCGTGGTGGTGGAGAAAATAGTGGTTTCGCCGCCGGCATTGATGCGTTCAGTCAAATCGATGTTTTCATAGTCACTGTCATGGTCTTCTGAACAGGAAGTTAAAGCTAGTGACAATAAAAGGATTGGATACAGTTTTCGAATCATTTTGCAAATTGAAAAGTGGCAAGCCCCGGAAGGAGCTTCCCTGGTTTTACTGTAAGTTAGTGATCAGCGGTTGCAGTTGGCTTTCCAGGAGTGTCTTGAGTTCGTTCACTTTGGTTTGCGCATTTTGTACTGCAGTCCTGTTGTTTGTGATGGCATTGGTGAAAGTACCCGGAATGGCATCAATAGCGCTGATAGCGTCAGCAATTTTGGTCTTGATGGTATTATCAAGGGTTGGATTTACAAGAGAAACGACATCGGTAAGGCCTTTGCCTGTCGCACCATTAAAGTCACCACTGTAAATATTCTGGATGCTGCGGATGTTGTTTGCAAAATCCAGTTTAGAGTTGTTGCTGAAGCGTGACTCTTCTGCTTCGGGTTTTGGAGCGTTGCCGTTCCCGTTCAAAGGCTCTTCGATTTTTCCTGTGGCCACTTCGGTTGCGATACCGGAAAGCCCTTGCGAAATCTCATCCAAAGCTGCTTTTTGCGAAGGGTATACACTTCCAGTGCCACCTGCGTTAGAGAAATTGGCCGCATAATTGCCACCGCCTGTTTTCCAGGCATCGTATAGTTTTTGAGTGTTTTGCTGTAAATCATCTGCAGCCGCTTTCAGGAATTCCACTTCCCTTGCAGTGATATCCGCTGCTGCTTTGTTGCTGTTGATGCCCCAGATGAAATATTCGATAGTATGGAAACCGCGCGCATCATCATTGGTGGCTAAAGAACTTGCCGTAATGGCAGCACCGTTGTTTTTGATTACCTCGATCGCAGCCACATCCACTGGCCATGAATCTATTGCAGGATCTACTACTTCCTCGATTCCTACCGGTCCGTAAAGAAAACTTTCAGACTGTTCCCACGGTGCGCGTGTAGCCTGCCAGGCCGCCTTAACCGCTTCAAGCTGGTTTTCAGTTACAGGGAATGTCATGGCATTTATTGCCGCTTTCAGCGCAGTGGCTTTGGTATTCAGTTCGTCGTAAGTCTCAACAATGACGTTATTTGCGACGTTTGTAAGGACTTCATCATATAAAGCGCCGTTCGGGTTTTCTATAGTGCCATCGTTGTTATTGCTGCAATTTACAAAAGCTGCAGAAGCCATTGCAAACATCGCCAGGGTGAAGATTCTTTTTTTCATAATAAAAATAGTTTGTTATTAAAATACGTATGAGATTCCTGTTGAAAATGTGTTTTCTTTTTGCCTTTCACCCGTGAACAGCAGTGTGGATGGGTTGACATTCTGCGAGCCCAGCCTGCGGTTCGAGTATTGTGCCTTTACGATAATCTGCGGAAGCACGTACCAGTTCACCCCGCCGGTGATGGAACTTCTTTCCCAGCGCGGATTGTCGACCACATTGCCTTCCACGTTGCGCATCGTGTCATAATAATCGTAGCGCACGAACGGGTAGATGTATCTTCTTGTTTTTGGCTCCCAGAAGTGCCTTAAGTCGTAGCCCGCTTCCGCAGAAAAACCGATCATGTTTTTGGCAACGGGAGTGCGTTTTACACCTAAAGTATTGGATAGGCTGGCGTTCCTCCTGGACACGATATCTGAATTTTCCAAATCGCCGAAAAGAAAAATGGAATTGAACCTTAAATAGTTCTGGTCGTAAGTGACGTGTACCTCACCCATCTTGACGTAGGCAGTTTCCTTCATATCGTTCTTCGGGCGGTTGGCTGCGGCATCGTTTACATAACCCGCTATCCCGACGTAGTTTTTACCGCTTCTTCCAAATTTATAATCGAGGCGCCCCATGAATGCGAAGGACTCTGCATTGGCCATTTCAAAACGCTGCTGGTAACCATCCTTGATCCATCCGCGCGAGCTGAAGCCGGTTGCGTCGAGTCCGCCGGTAATGGAAAAACGGTATTCGAACTTATTTTTGTAAAAATTCCCGCTGAACTCAATCCCGTTTTCGTACCACCCCAATGGTAAGATTTCATTCTCCATTTCAGGACGGTGCGTTGTGAAATAATCATCTGGATCGTCGAGGCTTTGTGCAAGCCCGAACATGACCTTTACGCGCCCTGCACGGATGGTAAAGGCAGGAGTAATGCCAAATTCAATGTAAGCCTGCTCTACTTTTACTTCACCGCCGGCTTCAATTTCAGATTCGTATTCCCCGAATTCCTCCTGGGTGTCGAGCTCCAGCGTCGAGCCGGTACCGTTGTGTTCGAATTCAATTTCGGACTGGAAACGGATCCATCTGTTGTATTGGTAACCGAGGTACAGGTTCAGCCTTTCCGCGTCGAGCTTGTCCTTCAGGTTCCTGTCCGTGTCATAATTGTAGTTGTAGTAATTGACCACGCCATAGCCATTGAGGTCAAATTTCCCCCAGTTGAATACCGATAAATTTTCGTTGGCGATCTCTTTCTTAACTTCAGCTTTGAGCTCTTCTTTTAATTCCTTTTTGATTTCCTCCTTAAGTTTTTGACGGTCAATTTCCTGTTGGGTTTGGGCATGGGAGGCGAAGGCGAAGAGCAATAAAAACAAATAAATGTTTTTCATTTTATTTAGACTGTTTAAGAATAGGGTGCAAATGTAGAAAAAACTTTACATACGCAAAAGCTTATAAGAAAGATTATTTTAGGAAAAATTTCGCGAAATGTTTTGGGAGGAAGTGCGCTTAGCCCGGATGGGAGCGGCATCCTTTTGAGCCGGGGTTCGGCACAAAAGATATAGCGGACAGCCGGAATAGCTCATGAAAATTCAAATCAAAATCTCGCTCTCCAAATCCGATTTTTCAATATCAAAATTGAAGCCCAGGCGATTTACCAGTTCGATGACGAGGTTTTTGTACCAGTTTTCCGATTTCGGGTGGATGTAGATTTTTTCGATGAGTTTGCAGATGTCGATGTCGATCTTCACGCCGTTATCGATTTTCATGCTGTAAGGTGTCATGTCGGAAATGATGCGGACTTCACGCTCATACTGGAAACTTTTCCGCTTAAATAAAAACGGGAAGAACGCATTTTCAAACGGGATGTATTCTTTTTTGTAATCGATATAATTCACTTCGCCGATATGCTGTTCGTAGTCTTTTTCTTCGGATAGCGATTCCTGCAGTCTTCCCAGGGTCGATTGTATGGCAAGGCCTTCGCTTTTCTGGGTAAAGATCTGCCACATCGCAAACGATTCGTATTCATTGATATGCCAGCTGCTGATGACCACCTGCTGCCGGTGGATTTTGTAATAATCAAGGAATTCCGGGTTGTTGATCGAGAGTTTCCGGATTTCCTCGAAGGTGGGTTCGCTGAAAGTACCTTCATATTGGTCCTCGAATTTATCGGAACGCGACATGAACAGTTTTTTGTAAAGCAGCAAATCGACGAATTTCGACAAATCAAGGTATTTCCATACTACCGTTTCCGGATCGTCTGGCAACTTGATATTGTCGTCATGGATGTACATTTTAAAAGGCTTTAGGGAATTTCATCGAATATTGGCCGGCATAAAATGCAATCAATACCCAGATGACAATGTACTTCTGGAAATAATCCCACGCCGCGCCTCCGAAAAGGTAGTCGCTTAAAATCAATATACCAGTAAAAATGATGATAAATAGCATTCCGAAATATTCCCTTTTCATAGATTGTCTTTTAGGATTCAAAACTTTGCATTTCAACCAGTTTCTTATAAATACCGTTGTACAGCATCAACTCTTCGTGTTTGCCCATTTCGACAATCTGTCCTTTTTGCATGACAACGATGACATCTGCTTTCTGGATGGTCGAAAGCCTGTGTGCAATAACTACCGAAGTGCGGTGCTGCATCATATTTTCCAAAGCCACCTGTACGAATTTTTCGCTTTCGGTGTCCAATGCGGACGTAGCTTCATCCAATATCATGATCGGCGGATTCTTCAGCACGGCGCGCGCAATACTCAGCCTTTGTTTCTGCCCGCCTGACAATTTATTTCCACTGTCGCCGATGTTCGTATGGATGCCTTCCGGCAAATCCTTTACGAACTCATAGGCGTTGGCGATTTTCAGGGCTTCAATGACATCTTCGTCAGTGGCATCCAGTTTTCCAAGGCGTATGTTATCTTTAATGGTGCCATTGAACATGATGCTGTCCTGTGTCACCAGTCCGGTAAGGCCACGTAATGACTGCATCGTGACATCTTTAATGTTGTGTCCGTCGATCAGGATTTCGCCTTGCTGGACATCATAAAAACGCGTCAGCAGATTGGCAATGGTGCTTTTTCCGCTTCCGGATTGCCCTACCAATGCGACAGTTTTCCCTTTGGGGATGGTAAGCGAAAAATCCTTTAAAACGGTCTCTTTTTCGTAAGAAAAATTGATATTCTTCAATTGGATTTCATGCCCGAAATCCTGTAAGGCAATCGCATCAGGTTTGTCTGTGATGGAATTTTCCACTTCAAGGACCTCAAAGACCCTTTCGGCAGCGGCAAGGCCATTTTTCACCTGATAAGATGCTTTGGATATGGATTTTGCGGGTGTAAGGATGTTGTAAGCCAGCGCAATGTAAGCTATAAACAATTCGCCATCCAAAGATTTATCAACCAATACGAGGTTACCGCCATAAAAAAGCAAAATCGAAATCACGATGATGCCCAGGAATTCCGACATGGGCGAAGCCAGGTTGTTTTTCTTCCCGATGCTGTTGGTGATCCTGTAAAGTCGGTTGATGGAATCGTTAAAAGTCGTCGTGAAATAATGCTCCGCATTGTAGCCTTTTACGACCTTCAATCCAGAAAGTGTCTCCTCGACTACTGAAATCAGGTGTCCGTTTTCCTGTTGTGCCTTTGCGGATTTGCTTTTAAGCGACTTTCCGATTTTTGAAATTACAAATCCGGAAATCGGGATGAATATAAACACAAACAATGTGAGTTTCCAACTGATATTAATCATGGCAATCAACGAAAACAGGATGGTCAGCGGTTCTTTTACGATAAGTTCCAAAACCATGAAAAATGAATTTTGTACTTCGTTCACGTCACCGAGCATGCGCGCCATCACATCGCCTTTCCGCTTCTCAGAATAATAAGGTACGGGAAGCTCGATGATTTTTTTGAACATTTTTTCGCGTAAGTCCCGAAGCACGCCGGTTTTGACTTTTGTCAGGTGCTGCAATCCAAGATATCCGAAAAGGTTCTTGAAAAGAAACGTAATGATCACCAAAGAAACCGTCAGCAGCAATGCATAATTTGGATCGTATTTGCTCGATAAATAGTTTACATAATAAAAAAGCGTATCATTCAGGTAGGTGTCAATATGCAGTAATCCATTGTATTCAGGCAATTGTGTTACTTTTTCCCCGTGACCGAAAAGTACTTTCAGCACCGGAAAAATCATCACCATACCAATCGTCCCGAAAAGCGCATATAAAATGTTGTGGATGATATTCCAAACTACATTCGCCTTGTACTTTTTCGCAAAAGGGATAATCTTTTTTATATTTTCATCCATCTATTGTATCCCTAAATCGGAAATGATATTTTTTATTTTGGCATCAAGCTGTTTTTCCGCTTCCGCAAAATCGTCTGTGCTGGAAATTTCAGCATTCACGCTGATGTAGAATTTGATTTTCGGCTCGGTTCCCGAAGGCCTGGCTGCAATTTTCGCACCGTCTTCGGTATAATAGATCAATACGTCTGATTTTGGGATGGACATCGTTTCAGCTTCACCTGTGAGCAGGTTTTTGGCTGTTGAGTTTTTGTAATCCTCCACGACAATTACCCTTTCACCGTTAATCTCCTGCACCGGGTTGTTGCGCATATTGACCATCATGCGGTTGATTTCCGCCAATCCTTCAATGCCCTTTTTCGTCAGCGACACCAAATGTTCTTTGTAAAACCCGAAATCGACATACATCTGTAACAATTCCTTGTAAACTGAACTGTCCTTGGCTTTTGCCAATGCTGCGATTTCACAAACCAGTAATGTTGCTGCCACAGCATCTTTATCACGAACCGCATCACCTACCATAAACCCGAAACTTTCCTCGCCACCACCAATAAACAGCAATTCGGGAAAATCCTTGATCATTTTGGCAATCCATTTGAAACCGGTCAGCCCCACCTTGCATTCCACGCCATATGCGCTGCCCAGTTCCATCATCATCGGGGTGGAAACAATCGTAGACCCTATGAATTGCTTTCCGTTGATTTTCCCGGCTTTCCGCCATTGCTCTAAAAGGAAATGCGTCATCAGCACCATCGTCTGGTTTCCGTTCAGCAATATCATCCTGCCGTCATTGTTACGCACGGCAACACCGAGTCGGTCACAATCCGGGTCGGTTCCCACAACAATATCGGCATTTAATTTATCGGCCAGGGCCAAAGCCATCGTCAAAGCTTCGGGCTCTTCGGGATTCGGGGATTTTACAGTAGGGAAATCGCCATTTGGAACGGCCTGCTCCGGAACGATATGCACGTTTTTATACCCTGCACTTTCCAAAACGCCCGGAACTGCGGTGATTGACGTACCGTGTAAAGGCGTAAATACAATCTGCAGCGCGTCCTTTGCCTCCTGCGGTGTATTGAAACTGGCATTTTCGATAGAGGATTTCTTAAATGCCTCATCCACTTCGTGATCAATATATTCAATCAGATCGTTGTTTGCTTCAAATTTAATAGCGCCGTATTCCGTAGCCTCGATCACTTTGATGATTTCGCCATCCTGCGGTGGCACAAGCTGCCCGCCATCTTCCCAATATACTTTATAGCCGTTATATTCCGGTGGATTGTGCGAGGCAGTCAATACAATTCCAGCCTGGCATTTCAGGTATTTCAATGCAAACGACAATTCAGGTGTCGGCCTTAATTCTGAAAAAAGGTATACTTTGATGCCATTCGCAGAAAAAACATCCGCAACGGTCTTTGCCAAAGTATCACTGTTGTGACGGCAATCATAAGCAATCGCCACTTTTAGTTCCCTTCCCGCAAAAACACTGTGCATATAATCCGAAAGTCCCTGCGTGTTTTTTCCTAAAGTGTATTTATTGATGCGGTTGGTACCCACACCCATTACGCCGCGCATCCCGCCGGTCCCGAATTCCAGGTTTTTGTAAAAACTTTCTTCGAGTTCCTTTGGCGAATCCGCGATCATTTTTTTGATGGCTTCCTGAGTCGCATTGTCAAAAACGGGCGTGAGCCATTCGTTTGCCTTGTCTAAGATTTGTTTGTCCATTGTATTTTTATTTTTTTGGAGCCGTTCCCGCTTTCCGCTGTATCTTTTTCCTGTTAAAGGAACAGGAAAAAGGATGCCGCTTCAATCGGGGCTAAGCGTTCCCCGTCTTATTGTAAATTCAGTGTTTCAGATATCTTGTACCGTCCTTCATTGCTTTTCGTACGCAAGATAATCTCGCCCAAAAATCCCGCGAGAAACAATTGCGTTCCGATAATCATTGTTGCCAGCGCGATATAAAACCACGGGTTTTCTGTTACCAAAACCGTCGGTTTGTGATTGTATAAACGAATTAACTTATTGATTCCGATAAATCCCGCGGCAAGAAATCCAATGATAAACATCATCGATCCCAGCGCCCCGAAAAGGTGCATCGGGCGTTTGCCGAACCGTGATAAAAACCAAATCGTAATCAAATCCAGGAAACCGTTGATGAACCGGTCCATCCCGAATTTCGTCTCGCCATATTTCCGGGCCTGGTGCTTCACGACTTTTTCCCCGATTTTCCCGAATCCGGCATTCTTTGCCAGAACAGGGATGTAACGGTGCATTTCGCCGGAAACTTCAATGTTCTTTACGACTACTTTTTTATAGGCTTTCAATCCGCAGTTGAAATCATTTAATTGTACGCCGGAAGTTTTCCTTGCGGCCCAGTTGAATAACTTCGACGGTAAATTTTTTGAAACCACAGAATCATACCTTTTCTTCTTCCAACCAGAAACCAGGTCGAATTTTTGCTTGACAATCATGTCATACAATTCCGGGATTTCTTCAGGATTGTCCTGTAAATCGGCATCCATAGTGATGATGACATCGCCTTCAGCTTTGGCGAAACCGGCATGCAACGCCTGTGATTTCCCGAAATTCGTAAGGAAACGGATGCCTTTCACTTCCGGGTTTTCAGAAGATAATTTTTCAATGATTTCCCAGGAACGATCCGTGCTTCCATCATCGATAAAAACGACTTCGTATGAGAAATGGTGCGATTTCATCACGGTGACAATCCATTTGTGGAGTTCCACGAGTGATTCTTCCTCGTTCAGGAGCGGTATGACGACGGAAATATTCATTAAATTAAGGCTCTTTTATTTCGGATTACTAATGCCGCAAGGAACCCGAACAGGCAATCCCGCAGTAAATACAATATGGATGGCGTGATGACTTCTTTTACGGAAAACGGATCGTAGGCTGGCCACGCTTTGGTCATTTTTTCCTTGTCGGCTTCGGGAGCCAGGTTTTGCTTCATCAGGTTCAGGTTGAACGCATACATTTCCTGTTTCATCGAAACCTTCGTTTCAGGAGTCAGCATGAATGAAGTCACGAACACAGCAAACACACACTGCATGGCGTGGGCAATGAAAATAGTAAGGAAATAAGTAGCGAATGCCTCCCTGAAAGTGATAAATCCTCCCAGTTTTTTCCGGACGATAATGCCTGCAACGGTTCCGAAAAGCACGATGACCAGCAAAGTTAACATACCGACAACCACATTGTTAAACCAACTCAAGTCCTTAAAATAAATATAGGCCGACAATAAGATTAATAATGTTCCTAAAGCAATTCCGAATTGTAATCCGGTCTTCTTGACGATTGCAGTCATTGGTGTTTTGTGGTTTTAATCTGCAAATATAATAATTCCGCTGCTCACAGCCGAAAAAAACAGGAAGGCATATTATTCAAAAAAATAAACGCAACAGTTTGTTTATTAAAAAATAATTGTAAATTTGCAGGCTTAAAATAATAAAGTAAACAAAAAGCTGTTCGGCGTTTATACCTTCTAAAAATGGAAGCCGCAAAACAAAAAACAGCCATTAAAGTAAAATAATTTACCATGAAAAAAGGAATCCACCCGGAAAATTACAGATTAGTTGCTTTTAAAGACATGTCAAATGACGAGGTTTTTATCACTAAATCTACAGCTGACACAAGAGAAACGATCACTCACGAAGGTGTTGAATACCCAGTAGTGAAAATGGAGATCTCAAGAACTTCTCACCCTTTTTACACAGGTAAATCCAAACTTATCGATACTGCAGGACGCATCGACAAGTTCAAAACCAAGTACGCAAAACACATTAAATAATCTTTACGTGTTTCAAAATAAAGTAAAGCCTTCCATTTGGGAGGCTTTTTTATTTTCACCTCCGGAAAAACTTTGCTACTTTGGTACTCTGTAACCTTGCTACCTATAAACATGAACTATATTCTTTTTGACGGCACGGTCCGTAACGCTTTACTTCCATTTACATTTACAAGGCCTGTGGCTGATATCCGTGTTGGAATCCTGACTATTCGTGAGAAGTGGGAAAAATATTTAGGTTCAACAACGACAACTCTGACGGAAGAATATCTGTCAGAAAAATTCCCAATGGTGGAAATGGAAGAAAACGTGATGATCAATGCCTCTTTTCTGCCAAATGATGTTTTGGCGGAAATGGTAAACAGCCTCGAGCCGAAACAAGCCATATTTAAAGGAGAAGAAGTCATCGCTTTCTTTACGCAGGATACGCAGGAAGAAGTCGATTTTGATGCTTATGAGATTATTGAGTACAGCGATGATTGCCTTACTATTGCCAAACCGTGGGATATTTTTGCGAAGAATGACGCGGCGCTGCGGGAAGATTTTGAATTGATTACCGAAGACCGAAAGTCGGCACCCATTCCGCAAAGCGTGAATGTTATTGCTGCCGAAAATATTTTTATCGAAGAAGGAGCGAAATTGGAATTTGTAACCTTAAATGCATCAACCGGACCAATTTATATCGGGAAAAATTCCGAAATCATGGAAGGTTCGGTAATCCGCGGGCCGTTTGCACTTTGCGAAGGCGCTCAGGTGAAACTGGCGACGAAAGTATATGGCGCAACAACAGTTGGTCCTTTTTCAAGAATTGGCGGTGAAGTGAGCAATTCCGTTTTATTTGCCTATTCCAACAAAGGGCATGATGGATTTTTAGGCAATTCGGTGTTGGGTGAATGGTGTAATCTAGGTGCCGACACGAACAATTCCAACCTTAAAAATAATTATGAAGAAGTAAAACTGTGGAGTTATGAAACGGAAGGTTTTGCTAAAACCGGACTCCAATTCTGCGGTCTGATGATGGGTGACCACAGTAAATGTGGGATCAATACGATGTTCAATACGGGAACGGTTGTAGGCGTAAGCAGCAATATTTTCGGAAGCGGATTCCCGCGCAATTTTGTCCCGAGTTTCTCCTGGGGCGGCGCATCCGGGTTTACAACGTACATTACCAAAAAAGCTTTTGAGACTGCAAGAATCGTCATGTCACGCCGCAATGTAGAATTCGATGAAAAAGAAGCGCGGATTTTAGAGCATGTTTTTGAGGAAACTAAAAAGTGGCGGAAGGAGTAATTAGAAAATGTGATAATTAGAAAATTGTATAGGAACTAATAATATATCCTTTGATAAGGATGTCGCATTTCTACGAATCCTGGCATTATCATATTATTTAATTTTCACATTTTCTAATTAATTTTCTTCACTTTTTTCAAAGACACAAGATTCAACGGATTAATACCCAATCCCTGCACATTTTTCAAGGTAAAGCGTGCTACTTTATCGTAAAACAAAGGAATTACTGGTGCTTCATCAATGACAAGCTTATCCATTTTTTCGTAAAGTGCGTAACGTTTTTCGTTATGGGTTTCTTTTGATGCCAGTTCGTAAAGGCGGTCAAATTCAGCGTTTTTGAAATGAGTGTAATTCGGGCCGTCCGGGGCGAAGTTCTTGCTGTAGAAAAGCGACAGGTAATTCTCGGCATCAGGATAATCCGCAATCCAGCTCGCGCGGAAAAAATAAACTTTTCCTGTGGAGATGGCGGTTCTTAAGGTGGCCGGCGGACTTACGTCAACTTCGACATTCAATCCGGTTTTTTGCCACTCGCGTTGCAGGAATTCACCAATATCTATATAAGAAGCGTTTGTGCTTAAAGTGATTTTTGGATTTTTATCACCGGTAGATTTTTTATAATCGGCGACCAATTGTCTCGCTTTCTCCAGATTATAATCATAACCTTTAATGTTATTGAAGCCAGGAAGCCCTGCTGGAATCATGCCGTTTACTGCAGGAATTCCCATATTATTCCGCAAATACAAAAGCATTTTGCTGCGGTCAAAACCATAATTCAGTGCCTGGCGGATGCGTTTGTCCAAAACGGCTTTGTCTGAACCATCCATCCGGAAACCAAGATATTCCGTGTTGAGGTATGGACTGGTAACGAGGTTAACTTTGTCTTTATATTTGGGCTGAAGCTGCCCTTTTTGTGTAAGGATTTCATTTGTGTAAGAAGGATCTAGGCCTGAAGTAAAATCAATATTGCCCTGAACGAATTGCAGGAAACCACTTTGCCGGTCGGGAAGGAATGTAATGGCAACGGCTTCGAGATAGGGGAGGCGGACACCGTTTTCATCTTTTTCGAAATAGATTGGGTTTTTGCGCAATACCAATTTGACGTTTTCTTCCCAAAGTTTAAACCGGAAAGGGCCTGTGCCGACGGGATGTGAACGGAAATCACTTCCATAAAACGCAACAGCTTCTTTAGGGACTACGGAAGCATATTTCATTGCAAGCAAACCTAAAAATGCCGGAAAAGCTTTTGTCAGTTTGATTTCAAAAACGGAATCGCTTACGGTTTTGAGGTTTTCGACGTTTTGCATAATCCAGCTTCCTGGCGAGGCGACTTTTTCGTCGGTCAGTCTTTTCAGGCTGTATTCAAAATCGGAGGCTTTGACGGTACGCGTTGAATCTTTGCCAAAAGCAACATCCTTATGGAAATACACATCGTTGCGTAATGTAAAAGTATAGGTTTTTCCGTCTTCAGAAATCTGCCATGATTTAGCTATATCAGGCTGGATGTGGAGGCTGTCGTCGAGCTGTACCAGTCCGTTATACAATTGATTACAAGGCCAGATCATCGCCTGGTTTTTTGAAAAAGCAGGATCAAGCGAGCTGATCGTGGCGATTTCGTTATATCGGAAAACGAGAGGATCTTTTTTGGAGTTGTCGGTTTTACTGCAGGCGAAAAACGTTAAAGTGATACAAAATATTGATATGTAACGGATTATAAATTTCATCAAACCGATTTTTGTGTGTAAATTTGCAGGCTTTTTAAAGCGTTGTAAATATACTAAAATAGGTCTGCAAAACGTCAATTTTTGCAGGTACTGCGTGAGGGATTGAGGCAAGGTACCGCGTACCGCCGAAAGCCCGACCCGCAGGGGCACGCCCAACAGAAAATATGGAAAAGAAAAAAGTCGCTTTTTATACTTTAGGCTGTAAACTGAATTTTTCGGAGACATCGACTATTGCCCGGAGTTTTCAGGACGAAGGTTTTGAGCGTGTTGATTTTGAGGAAGTTGCAGATATTTATGTAATCAATACCTGTTCTGTTACTGAAAATGCCGATAAGCAGTTTAAGCAGTATGTAAAGAAAGCCATGAAGCTGAACGATAAGGCTTTTGTGGCCGCTGTGGGCTGTTATGCGCAATTGAAACCGGAGGAATTGGCGGCAGTTGATGGCGTTGACCTTGTTTTGGGTGCGACAGAAAAATTCAAGATTACAGATTATATCAACGATTTGTCCAAGAATGATATGGGTGAAGTGCATTCGTGTGAGATTGCCGAAGCTGATTTTTATGTGGGCAGTTATTCGATTGGCGACCGTACGCGTGCGTTTTTGAAAGTGCAGGATGGTTGTGATTATAAGTGTACTTATTGTACGATTCCGTTGGCGCGTGGGATTTCACGCAGCGATGCTTTGGAGAATGTGCTGAAGAATGCGAAAGAAATTTCGAAACAGAATATAAAGGAAATTGTGCTGACCGGTGTGAATATCGGCGATTATGGAAAAGGGGAGTTTGGGAACAAAAAGCACGAGCATACATTTTTAGAATTGGTGCAGGAATTGGATAAAGTCGAAGGCATTGAAAGGCTCCGTATTTCTTCCATTGAGCCAAATTTGCTCAGAAATGAAACGATTGAATTTGTTTCACAAAGCCGCACGTTTGTGCCGCATTTCCATATCCCACTGCAATCAGGAAGCAATGATATCCTGAAGAAAATGAAACGCCGTTATTTGCGTGAAGTGTATACGGAGCGGGTGAATAAAATCCGTGAAGTGATGCCGCATGCTTGTATTGGCGTGGATGTAATTGTTGGTTTTCCGGGTGAAACCGATGCCCATTTCCTGGAGACTTATCATTTCTTAAACGACCTTGATATTTCTTATTTACATGTTTTCACTTATTCTGAACGCGACAATACGGAAGCTGCTTTGATGGATGGTGTTGTTCCTGCGAATGTACGGGCGAAACGCAGCAAGATGCTACGTGGCCTTTCAGTTAAAAAACGCCGTGCCTTTTATGAAAGCCAGCTTGGGACTTCAAGAACGGTTTTATTCGAAGGGGAAAACAAGGAAGGTTATATTCATGGGTTTACGGAAAACTACGTAAAGGTGAAAACGCCATGGAATCCGGAATTAGTGAATAGTTTGCATGGAATTACGTTGACGAAGATCGATGAGGATGGTATTGTGAGGATGGAATTTAATGAAGTTTTGGTTTAAAGTTGTCTCAGCAATCCTTTATTCATTCTAATACTTATAATGAAACCTGATCTTCGTTATCCGGAAAACATCGGTTCCATATTGCTCAATAAATTCAAATGAATTCCTACCTGGCTGTTTAAAGTCGATGATGATATTGGCCGAAATCTCATAATACATTTTTTCTCCTTCCATCATCAAACGCGCGCCATTGTTGCGGTATGCGGAACGGATTAAGGTAAATTCTGAAAGGTTCCAGGTAGTGTTTTCTGCTTCAAGATTCCCGTTATCAGTGTATAACCCTTCCGTAATTTCGGTCTTACAGCCGTAATATTTGCTGATGTTTTCGAAAAACTCAATAATCTTATTCCGGTTTTCTTCAGGAATCATGCCTTTGATTTGGATGTGAATGTATAAAAAAAGCCGTTATTATCGCAACGGCCTTTTCTGATTAAATTTTGATTCCCGGCGGAAGCAATTCTTTATAAACTGGATTTTTACGGAAGAATGCAGCGATTTTGGGCAGAATGGGAACCACCCTGAATTTGCGTTCTGCGGCATTTTCCAAAATAGATTTAAGGAAATTATTGATGAATTCCTCGTTATCGTAATTTTCCGGCGCAATAATTTTCGTCAGGAAAATTTTCTTTTCCTGGAATGAATATTCTACTGAAATCAGCTTGCCGTCATCGGAAGCTTCGAATTGCCTTAAAAAAGTATTGTCCTTGATTTCCATAGTTTTTGGGTTTGATTGCGGATAATTCGACCAATATGTTTCTATTGTCGACCGGTTATACATTAAATCTCGCTTCCTTCCTCTGATTTCCGGGGAATTGCGTCGCATCATAAATTATTGGTAAAATATATTTGAAAGAAAGGAGTTTAAGATTAAAAACAATTAATTTTATGCAAATTTCGTGAGAAATTACCGAAGTTGCTGTTAGCATAGCGTTAAAACAACAGAATGGACAAAATACCGGTATACTTTATGCCCGGACTGGCAGCCAGCCCGACGATTTTTGAAAGGATTTCATTGCCCGAAGAGGCGTTCGAAATGATTCTACTGGAATGGGAAATTCCGCTTGAGAATGAAAGCCTAAGCCATTATGCCGAAAGGATTTCTGAAAAAATTACACATAAAAGCCCGGTTTTGGTCGGTGTTTCTTTCGGAGGCATTTTGGTACAGGAAATGTCAAAGTTCGTCAATGCCCGGAAAGTCATCATCATTTCCAGCGTAAAATGCAATACTGAATTCCCACGCCGTTTTAAAATTGCCAAAGTGACCAAAGCATACAAATTGATCCCAATGGATTTATTGGTCAATGTGGAGAAACTGGCTAAATTTTCGTTTGGAAGCAAGGTGAACCAACGACTGAAATTGTACGAAAAATTCCTGTCGGTGCGGGATAAGAGATACCTGGAATGGGCGGTTGAGAATGTTATTTTATGGGAACGCTGTGATCCTGATGATAATGTCATCCACATCCATGGCGATGCCGACGACGTTTTTCCAATAAAATACGTTTCAAATCCGATAATTGTCAAAGGTGGTACGCACATCATGATCCTGAACAAATATAAATGGCTGAATGAAAATCTGCCAAAAATCATAAAAGCATAGCATCACAAAACAGTTTTTTGTAGGTTTACAAACAAGAATATGATTATGAAAACACTTCACAAATTAGCATTGGTTTTTTCGTTGGTAATCATCAGCGGAATATTTGTTTACGGTATTTCAAAGGAGGAAGGCGATGTGTCGGCGCGAAAGGGTACAGCGCAGTATTTTCCTGAAAGTGTAGATTTTGCGGGTGAAAAGACTCCTTTGCAAATTTCCGATGTCAAAGAGCGTTTCGAGCGGGAACTTTTAGTGAATGCCAATCTTGATGCCACAACTTTGCTTATTATCAAAAGGGCAAACAGGGCTTTTCCCGTCATTGAGCCGATCCTGAAACAATATAATGTCCCTGATGATTTCAAATACCTTGCGGTAATCGAAAGCGGGTTGGTCAACGCGGTTTCGCCTGCGGGAGCGCGCGGTGTATGGCAGTTTATGCCGCAAACGGCAAAAGAACGCGGGATGGAAGTCAACGATATTGTGGACGAGCGTTATCATTTGGAAAAATCGACTGAGGCCGCGTGTAAATATTTAATTGATGCGAAGAATAAATTCGGATCTTGGACGCTTGCTGCGGCTTCTTATAATGGAGGTGTGAGCGGCGTGAACAAACAGATCGAAATCCAGAAAGTGAAGGATTATTACGATTTATTACTGAATGATGAAACATCGCGTTATGTTTTCAGGATATTGGCCCTGAAGGAGATTATGAAAAGTCCGCAATTGTACGGTTTCAACATCGCACAACAGGATTTGTATGCCAGCATCCCTACACGGAAAATTGAAGTGGATAGTACCATTAATGATTTGGCTTCATTCGCATTGGGGCAAGGAATCAATTACAAAATCCTTAAAATCCACAATCCGTGGCTGCGTGACAGGAAACTGCTGAACACGGCAAAGAAAAAATACATCATCGAAATCCCGACAACCGGTTATTAAAACATGAAGAACATGACTACAGGAGTTTTTTTGGTACTGATATGCATCGGGCTCATAGCCGGGATGCTCAGCGGTTTGATTGGAATAGGCGGCGGAATCATTATCGTTCCGATGTTGCTCATGGTTGGGCTTACACAACAAACAGCTCAGGGCACCAGCCTTGCCGTAATGCTTCCTCCAATTGCTTTCCTGGCGGTTTTGAATTATCATAAAGCGGGGAATATCGAATGGAAATATGCTATCATCATTTCGCTTTGCTTTATTGTCGGAAGTTATTTCGGGAGTAAGATTGCCATCAACATTGACCAAAAAACACTAAAGCGCATTTTTGGTGTGGTACTATTGATTGTTGCCGGGAAAATGCTTTTTGGGAAATAAATCAGTGCGTTGCCAGGATCTCTTTTTTGATGTCTGATTTTACGAGCAGGCTGCTCAACGCTTCATTGTAAATGTCGAAGTTTTGCTTTATGGCTTCTTTCAAAGGTGTTTTTTTAGGGGTGTGGGCCATAGTGCCTTTTTTAATCGAAATAACTTTAAGATTCTCGTCTAAATAATAAGAAGTCAGGAACCCGATGGCATATTTTAAAGTGGCTACCATGGCTTCATCTTTTTTGTAATTTTCATTGGCATAACATACTTCGATGTAACCGTTGAATTGCGAAGCGAGGCTTTTGGCTGCCTGTTTTTTGTCCCAAAATACGACTACGATCTGTAAATCTTTATAGTATTTACGTGCAAGTTTATTCAATGCCGGGATTTCACCTTTATTGATGACGCACCATGAGGCGTAAGTTTGTATCATTAAGGGTTTTTTGATGGCACTGAGTTTCAATTTCCCACCACTGAATTTCTTTAGTGTATAATCTTCAAACTTCGTGCCTGCCAGTTGGTTGGACACCAGGGTGTCAAACAGGAATTGCCCCTGCTCTATGTCGCCCGATTCATAGGCTTTGCTACTTAGTGTATTGTATTTCTTGATATTCTGCTTTACGGCGACACTGAATGTTTTCTCTTCCCGTTGTTGCCCGAAGGCAAAACCGGAAAAGATGATTAATGTCATAAAAAGCAAAGTATTTTTCATTTCAATAGTTAAAAATTTTGAGTATATTTCAAAATTATAAAAAAATATACAATAACAATATAATTGTATGAAAAATATGCTTTTTATCTCATAAAAAAAGCCGCTCATCTTGAACGGCTTCATTTTATTGAGATTTAGGAAGTTAGATTTTCTTCAACTGCTCCTTCATCATTTTAATCTGGTCTTTCAGCAGACCTTGTTTGTCTAGTTTTTTGGCTTCGTTCATCAGGTTTGTCGCTTCAAGTTTCCTTCTGCGGCTCATAGCTACGCCGGCAAGGTTCAGTTTTGCGATGGCTAAATCAGTATCCATGGATAATCCCAGCTCAATGGCTTTCTTGAAGTGCTTCTCGGCCTGCATCAGGTTGGTTTGCGACAACATCAAACCATGAAGGTATTCATAGTAACCTTGTTGTTTCCTGACCAATGCCGCCTGCGGGTCCTTGATTTTGGAAAGCCATTTCTGAGCCCCCGGAAAATCCTGTTTTCTCAGCTTCAGGAATGCCAGTATGATGAACTCGTTTTTAAAATAAAACAATATGAAAATCAGTGATAAAAGGATCAGGAAAATCCCATTCCCGATTTCGCCTTCCGTAAATTGCCAAACTCCGGTCCCTATAATGGCCGCAGCAAGGATTAATTTTATATTTTTGTTGTACATCTGAGTGTTTTTTAACGGCAGCAAAGATAGTAAAATGAATTAAAAATATTTTTTCAAAAGCACTTGCCAGAAAAAAAAGAGTTTGTATATTTGCACTCGGTTTCAGAATAACCTGTTTAAAGAGAGAATAACAAAGTTTAAAGATATCACACAATGAGCAAAAGAACGTTTCAACCATCGAAAAGAAAAAGAAGAAATAAGCACGGATTTATGGACAGAATGGCTTCTGCAAATGGAAGAAAGGTGCTTGCTCGTCGTAGGGCCAAAGGACGTCATAAACTGACTGTTTCCTGTGAACCAAGACACAAAAAATAATGTTTGACAAAAACATCATCAAGGCGTTACTTTATTTAGTATCGCCTTTTTTTATATCTTGTCGGGAGGAATTAGACAATGTGTCAATGAGATAATTAGAAAATTAAAAATCTCAGTTTTAAGTTGCTTACACATTATCTCATTATCTCATTTTCAAGTTTATCTCAATAAACAACAACAACTAACTACTATATAAATGCCAAAAGACAACTCCATTAAATCCGTCCTTATTATAGGTTCCGGTCCCATCGTAATCGGGCAGGCCTGCGAATTCGATTATGCCGGTTCCCAATCCGCGCGTTCCATCCGTGAAGAAGGCATCGAAGTGATCCTGATCAACTCGAATCCTGCGACGATCATGACCGATCCTTCGATGGCTGACCATGTATACCTGAAGCCGCTTACGACAAAATCCATCATTGAAATCCTGAAGGAACATCCGCAGATCGATGCCGTATTGCCAACCATGGGCGGACAAACTGCATTGAACCTGTGCCTGGAAGCCGATGAAAAAGGCATCTGGGAAGATTTCGGGGTGAAATTAATCGGGGTAGATATCAATGCAATCAACATCACCGAAGATCGGGAGCAGTTTAAACAATTACTTGAAAAAATAGGTGTTCCTGCTGCACCTGCAAAAACCGCAACCTCATTCCTGAAAGGAAAAGAAATCGCACAGGAATTTGGGTTTCCAATCGTAATCCGTCCGTCATTCACATTGGGCGGGACCGGTGCTGCTTTCGTGCATAAAAAAGAAGATTTCGATGATTTGCTCACACGCGGACTAGAAGCCTCACCAATCCATGAAGTTTTAATCGACAAGGCTTTATTGGGATGGAAAGAATATGAACTGGAACTTTTAAGGGATAAAAATGATAATGTCGTCATCATCTGTTCCATCGAAAATATGGATCCGATGGGCATCCATACCGGGGACTCAATAACTGTTGCCCCGGCGATGACGCTGTCAGACACGACTTTCCAGAAAATGCGTGATATGGCGATCTTAATGATGCGCTCCATCGGGAATTTTGCCGGTGGCTGTAACGTGCAATTCGCTGTTTCGCCGGATGAAAAAGAAGATATTGTGGCGATTGAAATCAACCCGCGGGTATCAAGATCATCTGCGTTGGCTTCAAAAGCGACAGGGTATCCTATTGCGAAAATCGCTTCGAAACTGGCATTGGGATATCATCTGGATGAATTGCAAAACCAGATTACAAAATCGACTTCAGCTTTATTCGAGCCAACTTTGGATTACGTTATCGTAAAAATCCCACGCTGGAACTTCGATAAATTTGAAGGTGCCGACAGGACTCTTGGGCTTCAGATGAAATCAGTAGGGGAGGTGATGGGTATCGGAAGATCTTTCCAGGAAGCATTGCATAAAGCGACACAATCCCTTGAAATCAAACGAAATGGTATTGGCGCAGATGGTAAAGGATATAAGAATTATGAACAGATTATCGAGAAACTGACTTTCGCGAGTTGGGATCGTGTGTTTGTCATTTACGATGCGATCGCGATGGGTATTCCATTAAGCCGCATCCATGAAATCACTAAAATCGATATGTGGTTCCTCAAGCAATACGAAGAACTGCATATGCTTGAAAGGGAGATTTCGACCTATAAAATAGACACCCTTCCGAAAGAATTATTATTGGAAGCCAAACAAAAAGGCTATGGCGATCGTCAGATTGCGCATATGATGGGCTGTCTCGAAAGCCAGGTTTACAAACTGCGTGAAGAAATGAAAGTCAACCGTGTCTACAAACTGGTTGACACCTGTGCGGCGGAATTTAAAGCGAAAACCCCTTATTATTATTCTACTTTCGAAGCAGAAATCGAAACTGCCGATGGACAGCGATATGTTTCCAACGAAAGCATCGTTTCCGATAAAAAGAAAGTAGTTGTGTTAGGGTCGGGGCCAAACCGCATCGGACAAGGGATTGAATTTGACTACTCCTGTGTGCATGGCGTGCTGGCTGCAAAGGAATGCGGTTATGAAACCATCATGATTAATTGCAATCCTGAGACCGTTTCCACAGATTTCGATACCGCGGATAAATTGTATTTTGAGCCGGTATTCTGGGAACATATTTACGACATCATCCGTCATGAAAAACCCGAAGGCGTTATCGTACAGCTTGGTGGACAGACGGCTTTGAAACTCGCTGAAAAATTGTCGAAATATGGCATTAAGATCCTTGGAACGTCATTTGATGCTTTGGATTTGGCTGAAGACCGCGGAAGATTCTCGGAATTATTAACCGAATTAAAGATTCCGTTTCCACAGTTTGGTGTGGCGGAAAATGCGGACCAGGCTTCGGCATTGGCTGATGTGCTTGACTTCCCATTGCTCGTCCGCCCTTCGTATGTTTTGGGCGGACAAGGGATGAAGATTGTCATCAACAAGCAGGAACTCGAAGAGCATGTCATTGACCTGCTGAAGAACATCCCAGGAAATAAATTATTGTTAGACCATTATCTCGACGGTGCCATTGAAGCAGAGGCGGATGCCATTTGCGACGGCGAAAACGTCTACATTATAGGCATCATGGAGCATATCGAACCTTGCGGTATCCATTCCGGGGATTCGAATGCGACACTGCCGCCGTTTAATCTTGGCGAGTTTGTGATGCAGCAGATCAAGGACCATACGAAAAAAATCGCTTTGGCACTAAGAACTGTCGGGTTGATAAACATACAGTTTGCCATCAAGGACGATACGGTTTATATTATTGAAGCGAATCCAAGGGCTTCGAGAACGGTACCTTTTATCGCAAAAGCATATGGTGAACCTTATGTAAATTATGCCACCAAAGTCATGCTGGGTGAGAATAAAGTCACCGATTTTACCTTCAATCCGCAATTGAAAGGGTATGCGATTAAGCAACCGGTATTCTCCTTCAGTAAATTCCACAATGTGAATAAGGCACTTGGCCCGGAAATGAAATCGACCGGGGAAAGTATTTTGTTCATTGACGATTTGAAGGACGATCAGTTTTATGAATTATATTCGAGGCGGAAAATGTATTTATCAAGATAGGATGCGGACAGGTCTATACCTGTCCGTATTACATATTCCTTCGCCTTATTGCTTTAATCTTGCTTGTCTTTATGATCCTGGTTTCACCAGTCGTAGTTTCTACAGTGAGTGATTCCATTGCCCGGGCACTCGCCATTTCCCCTCCGGTAATGTAGCAGTCGATGCTTTCAACCGGCGGGTATCTTCTAGCACCTAAATCGATCGTGACGGGCACATTCAGCATCCTGTAAAGATCCTGTAAAGTGCTTATTCTTGGGTATTCGAATTCCATTTTGACATCGTTTTTATTTTGAAAATATCCTATCGTTCCAATGCAATCGAACAGCCTTTGGAGTTCGACAGTATTGCAGATGTTTTTCCTTTACTCTCAGTAAAGTTTACTTTAAATTCACCATTAAAACTTTTTAGCACATCATTTTTGCCTTTGTAATCAAACTTAACCTGCCTGCCGCCCTGAAATGTAAATGGGAAAACCGCAATCGTATCGCCGGTGGCAATCACGGTAGCGATATGATCCTTGACGAACGTGATTTTTGTTGTCGTGGCAAAGACTTTGGTCTGGTTCTTATATACATTACCGTCGACCCATTCCATACACGAAACGGATAGTATTTCCCATTCGCCCATAAATTTCTTACCCGGATTGGCAGCGGTAGTGCTGTAGTTGGCGGTGTTGTAAATCAGCAACAGGAAAAGAAATATTGGTTTCATAGTTGATTTTCTGTAGGTTAAATATAAACTTTTTTCAATTAGCCACAGCTCTATCCTTTGAGCCATAGCCGCCAGTCTTCCGCTACCTTGTCCCAGTTGTAGGTATCGTAATCCACTTTGCCTTGTGCATCCACCGGAAAATAATTGTGCTCCGCTCCAATGTATGCCTTAAATTCAAAATTGTGCTTTCCTTCGCGAACCATTTCCACCCGCAGGTAATCGTTAAAGGGTGTGCTCCAGTCTTTGGTTCCGTATGATACCAATACCGGAATGTCAAGCTTTTCAAGATAACGGATCGGGGGTATCGAGAATTCATAAGTCGTCTTGTAGCTGTCGCCGCCGGCACCATCAGTATTATTTTTTCCATCTACGACTGATTGCCATAGCACCATGTCATCTTCGCCACTTTGCTCCCCTACAGCGTTGCTTTCTGTCTTCCTGCTTTGGGCCATCATCGACATGATCCTGCCCATCGGGTTGCCGCCGGAATAAATCAGGTGCGTGATTTTGCCGTAGGCGCTGGCCATTTTTGCGGCAATGGTACTCCCTTCAGAATGCCCTGCTACAACCACCCTGCCTTTGCCTGCCCAAGGTTGCCTGCCCAGGAATTTCAATACTCGGATGTTGCGTTTTACGTAATAATCAAGGGTGTTGTTCAGGGTGTATTTTTCTGGAGTGTTGCCATTCGCATCCATATAAGTGAAATCCCTTCCGAGTTCTTTCACATTACACACCAGGGGAATTCCGGGTTTTCCGATGATGACAAGGTGGTACTCCTCCAGCAGTTTTTCTACAGCAAACGGGAATATATCATAAGCGCCTTTATCATCCACCTTGATCAGCGGCTGCGGCAGGCTGCCCTGGCAGAAGAGCAATATGGGCTTACTGATTTGTTCCTCGCCAGTTTTCGATTTGATAAGTATGTTGACGGTATCGTGCCGGAACCCCATCTGCATCAGCCGGTATCCGTAATGAGTCACATCATTAGACTGTGCAAAGGAAGTTGTGGCGATCAACAGCAATAGTATCGTTAATATTCTTGCCAGATGTGTTGTATATGTTTTGATGGTGTAGGATTTTTGGGGTATATGATTGCTCGCCGAATGGAGGCTACATATATCATTTTATTCAGGTAAATATATTAAATGATTTACTGAAACTGCCACTGCCAACTATTTACTTCTGTTTCAACGGAAGGTAAATCGTAAACACTGCGCCTGTTCCTTTTTCACCTGAGGCATCAATAAAACCCTGGTGTTCCTTGACGGCTTTCTCTACAATGCTTAGCCCGATTCCGGTACCCGATATCTTTTCCTGTGCCGGCAGACGCTGGAATAAATAGAAAATCTTGTCCTTATATTCATTGTCAAACCCGATGCCATTGTCTGCAAAAGTAATCTGTACATATTCCATTTCAGGCTTTAAAGGGAATGTGGATTCGAAATCATGTCCTTTGGCCACCCTGCAACTGATTTTAATCACGGGATTTCGGATCGAAAATTTCAGCGAATTTGAAACCAGGTTTGCAAAAAGCTGCCGCATCTGAAACGGTACTGCACTGATGACAGGTAAGTGATCACTTTCGATGACCGCTTTTTTATCTGCAATCAGCAATTCATAATCGTTTCGTACCTGCTCCAGCGTCTTATTCAGGTCGACACGCTTGAAGGTTTCTTTACTGCCCAGGCGGGAATAAGCCAGCAGGTCATCAATCAGGTTGCGCATACGGCCCGAAGCATTCTGGATGCCTTCCAGGAATACTCCCCTGCGCAAATCATCCTGACCCGTTTCGCTGAGGCGGCTCGCAAAGATCTGTATCTTACGCAAAGGTTCCTGTAAATCGTGGCTTGCAATATGGTTAAAGGACTCCAGTTGGTTGATAATGAGCTGCAGGTGCTTGTTTGTGTCGCGTAGATCATTTTCGTTTTTGCGTATCGTAGCAGTGCGTTCCGCAACCTGGGTTTCGAGTAGGGTGTTAAAATCATTAAGTTCTTTTTCTGCATTCTTTCGCGCTGTGATGTCGCTGAATACAGCTACAACATAAGCACTTTCCGGTCCGCCTACACGGGAATGCCTGACATTATACCATCGCCCCAAATCCACCTGATAGTATTCGTTCCGCTGCGGAATTCCGGTATCGGCAACCTGCCGGATGATCTTTAACACGCTCTCACTCATATTGGGCAGCAGTCCGGTAACCTTTTTTCCAATGACATCTTTCAATCCCGTATGCAATTCAAATGCAGGATTCGTCTCCCTGTAAATGATATCGGTAATTTTTCCTGAAGCATCACGTTCGAGTTCTACCAGCGCAAAGCCATCATCAATGGTCTCAAATAAGGTCCTGTATTTCTGTTCAGATTCACTGAGGATTGCTGCCGTTTTTGCCCATTCTACCGCGGCCCAGGTGCGTTCCGCGGTTTCTTCGACGAGTTTTATTTCATTTTCAGTCCATTTCCTTGGTTCTGATTGATGGACGCTCAGCACAGCATGCGCTTTTCCGCTTTTCACCAAAGGCACGCCTATGGCAGCGCGGATCCCAATGCCATCAAAGGCGGCTTTCACGGTCGGTAAAATCGGCGAGTCAGAATACAGGTCGTGGATGACGACGTTCTTTCCGGTGTTAAATATCCCCATTAGTTCACTGCCGAAATCGTCGATGCTGAGCTGGCCTTCAATGGGTGGAAGGCCATCGGCATAACCCGGCCCAATCACAAGGGTATCGTCATCCTGCAATTCACCATAAAAAGCACGGTTAACACCTAAGTATTCCCCCAGCACCTGCATGGCTATTTGCTGTAGCGCCACAGGATTTTGTATATAACGGGTGGCATCGTTAAGCTTTACGAAATAGGCTGTACGCTCGTC
Source organism: Flavobacterium pallidum (assembly GCF_003097535.1). Lineage (NCBI taxonomy): Bacteria > Pseudomonadati > Bacteroidota > Flavobacteriia > Flavobacteriales > Flavobacteriaceae > Flavobacterium > Flavobacterium pallidum. Next base: position 3,471,612 of record NZ_CP029187.1, on the reverse strand, counting down.
GGCCAGTTTGCGTTCCGTAATATCAGTGAAGATGCCGGTAATCTGTTTGCTGCCTTCCTCTCCGATACGCGAAACAAATACGGCATACCAACACCCCGTTTCAACCGCCTTGTATTCAAGCCGTGCGGGTGCTCCGGTATTTAATACGTTTTGATAAATATCAAACCAAAAAGACTGTAAACGCCCATCGAAATCACTGACTTTTTTGCCTGTTACGGCTGTTCCTGCAATGCGGTCAAAGGCTGGGTTGGATTCCAAATAAAGTAAATCCGCGGGTTTTCCCGTTTCGTTGTGGATCATTTCCAAAACGCAGAACCCTTGGTCCATGGAGTTGAACAGCGTATGGAAAATATCGGTGGTTAAAATAGTTTTTTCAGCCATTTTATAAGTCTTCAAACTGATGGGTTAGTTTGGATCGGTGTTTTGATATTTTGGGCAATTTACGTTTTTTTTACAATCAAATATTTACGCATTACTATGTGCAATTTTATAATATTTACATGGCAGATGCAAGTGTGCAATCCGTCTGCGGGTCATCTAAAGATTTTCGGTATTGGGCCTTTCACGAATTTTGGCAATATGGCAAAAAAAAAGCGGTTAGGATCTAATTCCTAACCGCTTTAAAGACTTTTTCAGTAATTATTCCTTCACCATTTTTATCACTTTCACGCCTTTATCCGTAGTGGTCTTTACAAAATAAATGCCACTTGCCCTTGCCGAGATGTCAATTGTGGCACTGTCATCATTTTGTTTCAGGATTTCCAGGATCCTTCCCTGTATATCATATAAACTGACGGATGTAATGCTGTTGTCACATTGTATTGTCACAAAATTTTTCGATGGGTTAGGGTAGAGCACAATGCTGTCATCTTTCAAAGGATTGCCTGAGGAAAGCGTCGCAAAAACCGTTCTTGCGTCATTAGTTTCAATCGGGAAATTGTAATCGAAGAAAATATCGGCTTTTGTAATGACATCATCACCGTTTACTAATGTTGGCTGTGTCCTGATCTTGAAAAGGATGTTGCCATGACCACCTACAGGTGGATCACCAGCTGCAGCGGCAAGGTCGATGCCTTCAAAGAAAAACTCGGCGGTATTCCCTTTGATGACAGGTCGTACGGGATGTGAGGTGTTCAGCAACTGGATGGAATTGATGTCGTATTTAGTATCATCGATCACCACTTTTACGACAACCTGCTCCGCAGCATACGTCCCGGTATTTTCAAAATTGATGACATAATGGAGGTATTTCCCGATATCTTGTGGTGATAGGTTTTCACCTTCCATGCAGGTGATGTCGTTTGGGTCAAACGAATTCACTACGCTTTGATTGTACATAAACTGGTTGTCTGCAGCATTGATGTCATTTACAATCGGGTTTATTGTTGCAGTAAAAGGCAAAATATCATCCTGATTAACCGGTGGCACCTGTGTTGGCGAGTTGACGTTCAGCAGTACATACACGCTGCGGTTTTCAAACGGAAGCAGGTTGCTGTAAGTCCAGTTCAGCATGCCGGCGCTTTGAGAAGTCACCGCCGTTGTGGCCACGACAAAATCCATTAACGTGTCGTCGTAAGTGAAATTGAAACTGCCGTTCAGCGTCTGGTTGCCTTTATTTTTAATTACGACTTGGTAAAGTGCCGTAAAACCCGGCCTTGCCGGCGTAATCGGAGCGATAACAATTTCAGCATCATTTTGATTGCCATTCGGGCTGATGCAAAAGTTAAACGTGCCGGTATTGTTATTGTTATCTGCGAAAGCGATCGTTGGCGCTGAAGTAGAAATATTAAATATCGAAGGATTTTCAATGCCTAAGCCTATATCAAAATTTCCGGCTCCGGTGAAGAATTGATAAAGCCCGGCCGTGTCAGTAAACGTAGCACCTTGTTCTGTTCCGTCAGTGATGTTGATTTTCATATTTGGCTGTACGACATCAGTTTCATCACAACCATCGTTACCGGAATCAAAACGCACGATACCACTGATAGTATTGAAATCGCCGCCCGGAGTCATCGAGCAATAAGAATTACAGACCGCTGTAAGTCCGTATGCTGCTAATTGACTCTGTAAATCAGTTACATACGCTTCATCCTGGCATATAAAATGCAATGTTTCATTATTCGGTTCGAAGTTGAAAAATTCATTCGCACCATTTTTTGCCCAAATGGTTTCGAGCTGCGTACACCCGTATACATTCACAATGGAAATGTTAGCCTGCTCTGAAATATCGAGGTTTTGGATGGAAGTTTCACTCAAATTCAGGTTTGTGATTTGTGACTGGCCGCTGAGGTCTATCTGTGTAAGCGGCGTAACGCTGATGTTGACGAATCCCAAAGCAGGATTTGCCGTAAGGTCTACTGAAGAAATGTTGACGTTACTCAGATTCAGATAAGTAAGGCCCTGTACGCCTGTCAGGTCTAAAGTGGAAATCGGAGCAGGATTGGCAGACGTGCCACCGATTGCAAGGATGTTCAAGCCTGTACATCCCTGAACATTTACAGACTGGATCAGCGGACTTTGGACGCTTAACTGCGTCAATGCCGTACATCCCTGCGCATTGATTGAAGATATTCCTGTAATTCCCGCCGGAATCGAAAGCGTTTGCATCGAACTGCAACCGGAAATGTCCAGCGTCAACAGCGGGTTGTTATCGAACTGGCATACCACGAGGTTTGTCATGCCCGAAAAGTCCAAGTGTGTCAACTCGTTGTCGTACACTGTGCATTGCGAGAGGTTTGCATCCTGATGAAAATCTACTTCGAAAAGGTCATTGTCGTTTGCAAAGAGGTATTGCAAAGCGACAGCATCGGTTAAATCCAGCGATGCAATATGATTTGAAGTGCATACGAGCGTCACCAACGCGCTACATCCATCAAGAAGCAAGGTTTGGAGGTTGTTATTCTGCACCTGCAGATCATTCAGGCTGCTGCAACCGGACACATCCAGATAATTTAAAGAGGTGCCCACCAAAGCAAAGGTCGTAAGGTGGCTGCAGTTGCTTAAGTTCAGCGTGATGAGGTTAAAATCATTGGTCAGGTTCAGGAAACTGGAGTCCAAAGCACTGCATCCGGCAGCATTGACGTTAGTAAGTGCCGGATTATTGCTGAGGTCCATCGCCGCTAAGTTTGTTAACCCCGACACATCAACGGCTGTAAGCAGGTTATTGTTGGCACTAAGACCGTGAAGGCTGCTGCAGCCTGATAGATTCAGTGAAGTAAGCTGATTGTAATAACACGAGAAGTTAACGAGATTTGATAGTCCGCTGACATCCAAACCTGATAAAAGGTTGTTGTTCGCGGCAAGCGAAACGATGCCATTACAGCCTGATACATTTAACGCGGTCAGCGAAGCGTTCAGGTTACAATCCAATTGCGTGAGGCCCGTCATTCCGCTAACATTTACCGTTGTAAGCAGCGCGTTGGATTTGATCTGAAATTTCGGGAGGTTAGGCATTGCCAATCCAAACGACGCAATCCCTGTGTCATAAATGGTCATCTCCTCAAGGTTTGTAAAAGCCTCGAGTCCCTGTACATTAATAATCTGTGGTCCGTTAATCCACAACCTGACAATATCCGAGGCTTCTGAGACCTGGATTTCGCCATCGTTGTTAATGTCAATCTTAGCACTGATAAGCGAAGAGTTAACAGCGATATTATTCGAAAAATCAGCGCTCAGCAAGTAGGCCTTGAACGCCGGATCCGGAATATTAACGATTTGGGCCTTTGCCATTCCTGAAAACAGCAACAATAAGAATAGGATTTTTTTCATAACTGATGATTTTGGGTGTATTGGTTTCATAACAATTTTTTTTAAAGGGAACGGATCAGTTCCTGTAGTTTTTCTTTTTTACTCTGGGCAATCGGGATGTTCGTGTTGTCCGACATGATCACATAACCGCCATCGTTCTTGATATAGGATTTCAGGTACGACAGGTTGATGAGGTGTGATTGATGGATGCGCTCAAAACCGTGCTCAGTCAGCAATTCCTCATATTCCTTCAAGGTGCGCGAAATCAGGATCGGTTTGTGGTTCTTAATGTAAAACTGGGTGTAATTAATCTTGGCTTCACACCTGATGATATCCGAAACTTCAAACAAATGGATGCCGTCACTCGTAGAAAGTGCAATCCGCTTGAAATTGTCTACCTTTTTCCGGATGTTTTCCAGCAACAGGTCGATATGCTCAAACGAGTTGGTTTTGCCCACAGCATCCTTAATCTTCAAAATCGTACGCTGCAATTCCTCAGGATCGACGGGCTTCAAGATGAAATCCAGTGCACTGAATTTAAAGGCCTTCACGGCATATTTCTCGTGTGCGGTGATAAAAATAATGTGTGCGTTTATTTTGCCGTAAGCTTTTGCGATATTCTCCAATATATCAAAACCGGTGCCGTCATTGAGGTGAATGTCCAGGAATATCACCTGCGGGCGCCATTTTTCAATCGCAAGGATGCCGGTTTTTACGCTTTCGGCTTCACCAACAATGCTGATGTCGTTCGTGTAGCGGTCAAGCAAAGCCTTCAGCCCGGCCCGTAAATGTTTGTCGTCGTCTATTAATAATGCTGTAATCATGTTATAAAATGTATTGGATGGGAAGCTTTAAGGTTACTTTGGTGCCGGTTTTATTGTCTGAATAGATGTCTTCAATATCGATCTGCGCTGCCTTCAACGTTGTGGATTCCATGATTTCGAGTCGCTTGCGCGTAATTTCGAGCGCCATCGACTTGTGTGCCGTCATCGAATTTTCCTTCAGCTGCCTCGATTCGGTAATCCCGATGCCATTGTCTTCGATCGTGCAGCGGAGTTGCCCGTGCTGGACATCAAAGATCACTTTAATCAGGCCTTTGTGATCCATCGGGACAACACCGTGCAAAATCGCATTTTCTACAAAAGGCTGGATCAGCAAAGGCGGCAGTGCCATATTGAATTCCACTTTTTCGGTCGATTCAATACTGAAGTCAAATTTATCATGGAACCGCAATTGTTCGAGTTCGAGGTAATTCTGCAAGCTTTCAATTTCTTTATCAATCGGGATTAAGGAACCTTTGGAGTATTCCAAAGTGAGGCGCATCAGCTTTGAAAACTTCGACAGGTATTTCAGTGCCGAGTCGGTTCCATTCTGCACAATAAAACTCGAAATCGAACTCAGGCAGTTGAATACAAAATGCGGATTCATCTGTAAATGCAGTGCTTTCTGTTCATATTCGGCTACTTCTTTCTGTAATGTAAGGCTCTTTTTTACCTGGCGGCGGTTGTTCAGGACCAAAATTAATCCAATCAGCAAAAGTCCTCCCAATATCGAAAAAAGCGTCAGTTGGATCTGCCTTTTGTTTTGTTCCTTCAGCAGTGCTTCTTTGCGTTTGTATTCAAAATTCATTTCGGCCAAAGCCAGTTTTTTCTCATTTCCCTGATTGATGATGCTGTCACGGGCGGCAATATAATTCTTATAGTGCTTCAACGATTCGGTCGGATTGTTTAAAAAACCATACAGGTCGCTCACCAGCTTTTCCGAATGGTAAGTCTGGTCCAACACGCCGATTTCTTTAGCGTAAGCCAGCGATTTATCGGCAAATGCCATGGCTTCGCGATACTTTTTTTGCGCGGTGTACAAAAGCCCGAGGTTGTATAGTGCTAATGATGCCCCGAATTTATTCTGCATTCCTTCATATAAAACCAATGCTTTATTGTAGTAGGCTTCAGCCTGGATGTTATCGTTTGTTTTGTTATAATAATCCCCGAGGTAATTGTTCAGTAATGCTAAACCGCGATGGTTATCATAGCCGTTAAAAGCTTTTTCAGCTTTTTGATAATAAGTGAAAGCATTTCCCGGCTGTCCGGATTCGAAATAAATTACGCCGATATTTGTAAGGGTTACCGCTGCTGATGGGTCATTGTCTTGCTGCTGCAACTGCAGGGCCTTTTTGAAATACGCTAGCGCTTTTTTATAATTCAATTGCGATTTGTAAACGATACCGATGTTGTTGTATGCTTTGGAAATATTGGTTTTGTTACCGATTTTCAGGTAAAAAGGCAGCGCCCTGCGGTAATTTTCAAGTGCTAGGTAATAATTGCTTTGTTCCGAATAAATGATGCCCATACTGGCATAGGCCCTCGCCAGCCCATTCATGAAGTCCTTGTTTGCCGGGTTTTCTTCCACCAGTGGCGCAAATGCTGCAGCTGCCTTTCTGAATTCCTTCAGCGCATTATCATAATCGCCGGAAATGATATTTGCGTTTCCGGTGTTGATGTGGGCGTTGGCCAGTCCGGGCATGAAATTGATTTTTGAAGCCAAAACCGCGGCTTTCGCAGCATAAAATGCCGTGGAGTCCGGATTGGTTTCTTTAAACCGGTCTGCGATCTGATTGTAAATGTTAACCCGGGTGGTATCAGCCTTTGCAACAGTAATGGCTGCCTTCAGGCTGTCGGTTTCCCTGTTTTGGCCGATGCAGCATGCCGCGACGAGTATGGTGATGGAAGTGAGTAAGCTTTTCAAAACAATTGGTATTTTGGTTATCCTGGACAAATATAGCTGATGTATTTTATCAAAAGCGGCACGATTATTATTCAACAGGTTCGGGTTATTATTCCCTGCCTGCGATTTTTTTCGAATGTGCGGGCAGGCAAAATCAGTAATGCACCTGGTTCATCATAAATTACTATATTAGCCATAATTTTAATCGGATCGCCGTGAGTAAAGATTACACGAAAATTTACCAGTCTGCCGGCATATTGCTTTTAATAACTGGGATTGTATTTGTGCCTTCTGCGATGGTTGCGGCAATTCCTGCATCAGTATCGCTATTGGTGATAGGAAAGGTCATTAAGAAATATGAAGTGCGGTTTCACGATGCTTTCATTTCAGCATTCTGGGCGGCATTTACTTATTTGGCGGTATCGATGCTGATGTCGATCTTGTTGTATTTCCGGGCAGTGTACCTGCAGGATTATAAAATGAGTTTTTATCCTTCATGGCTCCTGAATTACTATACGCCGAGGCATGTGTTCATTTATTATAAGATTATGGCGGTGCTTCACAGCGTTTGTATCCTGACTACGGCATTCGTATTGTCGCGTAAACTTCGGTCGAAACTGCAGCACCATATCCCATTCCTGTATTCCGTCTTGTGGGTGATGTTTGTATTATTGCCTTGCCTGCTGTTTGGCCTTTATTGCCTGATTGTGGCGATGCATTATTTCTGGCCTGAGCAGATGCAGTCGGCCATTACATACGTTTTAATTAAATAATATGGCACGCCTGCTTGCTATAGACTACGGAATGAAACGCACCGGGATCGCCATCACCGATGAGTTCCAGATTATTGCTTCCGGGCTTACGACGATTGCATCGGAAACGGCTATAGATTTCCTTGCGGATTATTTTACAAAGGAAAAAGTAGAAAAGGTCATTATAGGCAAACCTTTACAGATGAACGGCCAGCCTTCGGAAAGCGCAGCGGTCATCGAGAAATTCGTGTTGCTCTTCCAAAAAAGATTTCCTGACATGCCCGTAGCCCGCGTCGATGAACGTTTTACATCCAAAATGGCTTTCCAGACGATGATCGACAGCGGATTAAAGAAAAAACAACGGCAAAACAAAGCTTTGGTTGACGAAATTGCAGCGACGATCATGCTGCAGGGATATATGGCAGGGAATTGACTTACGAATGACGGCGTACCCGTAATTCATAATTCCTAATTTGAAATTCTTAAAGCTTTTCCTCCAGCTTGAGTGTCGTCTTCACAATACTTTCCGATAAATTGATCAGCCACACCAATTGCTCAATGACCAGTTGCGATTCCTGCATTTTAAGGTAAAATTCCGCGTCATCATTGGCCAGTGCGCGCAGTTCTTTTGCCCGGAGGTTTTTAAGTTCGGTAAAACGCAGGTCCAGCTCATGGTCTTTGGATTCAGGATTGATGGATGATGGCTGCACTTCATGCGTCAGGATTTTTACGGCATTGTCAAGATTCTTTATCACGGTATTCATCACAACGTTAAACGCTTCCGACGACTTTGTAGTGTGGTGGGTCTGGATATACGTCCCTATGGAAGCCGAAGCCGAGAGCAGCGTATGGTTGAGTTCCACAATTTTATAAAGCAATTGGATTTGTTTCTGTTTGGATTTGGGTTCCTGGGACATGCGTTGGAACGACGCCATGAGGTTGCCTGTTTCGACAAACGCATTTTTACGCGAAAGCCTGTAGGCCGCGGTTGTTTCGCCTTTGGCAACATAGTAGAGTTTGATTTCGCGCAAATAATTCGCATTGGCCTCAATCGATTTGCGGATATACGCGGGGAGGCTCAGGAATTCCCAGGAAGGCCACAGCAGGTAATTCGCAATAAATGCCAGCGCCCCACCGATGGCAGTATCCAAAATCCTGAATTCGGCCACTTTCGTATTTTCGGGCATCAGCAACGCATAAATGAATACGACATACATCGTTACAAATGTAGCGCCGACCTTATAATTGATTTGCGTAAAGGCAAACCCGAACAGCATCGAAACCACAGCAATTGTCCCGATTGCGATATTGTTGTGTATGAAATGCAGCGATGCAAATGCAATCACGCCGCCCAAAACGGTCCCGATGATGCGGTTGTAGGAACGCTCTTTTGTAAGTCCGTACCCCGGGCGCATGATCACAATAATGGTCAAAAGTATCCAATATGGATTTTGCAGCGGCAACAGGTTTCCCACTATAAGCCCGAGCAGTATCGTCACGGTAATCCTTAGGGAATGCCTGAAAATAAGGGAAGAAAAGCTCAGGTTTTCCTTAAAAGTGTTGAAAGGATAATATACGGGCGTAATCAGTTTTTCGAGTTCCCTGTCTTTTACAGGAAGTTCCTTCAAATCTGTTTTTGACGAAAATGCACGCTCGATGACGCGGATTTTCTCGATTTGCTTTTCGGCATAATGCAGCATGTTGGAAAGCATCAGCACACCTTCCGAAGCTTGCGTTTCGCCAAATTCCGTGCGGTATGCGGCAATCACTTTTTCCAGCGCTTCCAGATCCTTCGTGAGCGTGTGTTTGGATTGGTATTGTTTATTTCTCGTAATGCGCTTCGAAATCCGTTTCAAAGTAGCGGCCAGGTTGTAAGCCAGTTGCTGGTATGTGGGCAATGCTTTTGGGAAATTGCTGAATTTCTGATGTAACTCGTTATGGTTGAATGAGGTGGATAGGCCCAGTTCAAGGATTTCCACACACGAAATGAACACCAACAGCATTTTACGGTTTTGGTTTGATGCACCCGACTTCGAACGGTAACGGATCAGGATTTCACGCAGGTTTTCGTGGATGGTGTTCAGCTCCACCTGGAGGTGCAATTGGTTTTCGATAATTTTCGCACGGTCGGCATCAATATCCCAAAGGTCTCCGCGCAATTTCATGTATTTTGCCGTCAGGCGGATGCATTCAGCGATTTGCTGCTGCACATAACGGTGCGGCCATATGAGGTCATAAGCAATTGAAATCAGTAAGTAAAAAAGGCCGCCGGCGAGCATCAGTCCGGAGTTGATTAACATTTCCGTCCCTTTATGGATATGGGCAAAAGCCAGCGACAAGGCAAGCAAACCCGAAAACGACACCATATTGGCGCGTTGTCCGTAAACCGAAATCATCGCCAGGAAAAATATCAGGAAAGTGAAGACCGGGTAAAGCAGTAAAGGGATCGGATATAAGAAATTAATCAGCAGGTTTGACCCGGCAACGATTAAGGCGGCAATCGTAACCCCGCGTATCTTATGCGTTTTATTGCTGGGGATGTCCGAAGGATAAGTGAGCAACGCCCCGACGGCGATGGTAAAGCCGTACTCGAAATAACCGAAACCATTAAGCAACACTACCGGAATGACTGCAGCCAACGTGATTTTCATCGCATTTGCAAAATTCATCCCGCCGGTAAATTCCCTGATTTTCGCTATCATCCTTATCGATTCCTTACAAAGGTAAAAAATGTTAAACCGATAAAAGATTCCTGTTGCCGGTTTTAAGAGAAAATTGTAAAAAAATGTCAATTATCCGTCGCGCTTTAGGTGATGATGGATTTTTCATTATTTTTGCTGACCCAAAAGTAATCGATTGATTGCTTCAGGATTAAAAGAGAGAAGATGATTTTACCAGTCATAGGTTATGGAGATCCGGTTTTACGGACAGTATGTGAAGAGATTTCAGCAGCATATCCTGATCTGAAGCAACTCATCGCGAATATGTTCGAGACCATGTACAATGCTTCGGGTGTTGGCCTTGCCGCTCCACAAATAGGACTTCCGATACGTTTGTTCATTGTCGACCTGGAACCTTTCAGCGACGATGAGGATTTGTCGGAAGCGGAACGCAGCAACCTTGGCGATTTCAAAAAAGTATTCATCAACGCCAAAATGCTGAAGGAAGAAGGCGAGGAGTGGGCTTTCAACGAAGGCTGCCTGAGTATTCCCGATGTGCGTGAAGATGTTTACAGGCACGAACGCATTACAATTGAATATTACGACGAAAATTTCGTAAAAAAAACCCAGGATTTCAGCGGCATGGCTGCGCGCGTGATCCAGCATGAATACGATCATATCGAAGGTGTTTTGTTCACAGATCATGTGTCGACACTTAAAAAGCAAATGATTAAAAAAAGGCTTCTGAACATCATGGAAGGTAAAATCAGGGCAGATTACAAGATGAAATTCTTTGCCAAAAAAGGCAGGTAAAAATATATCCAATTTAACGATTAACATATAAAAAATGAATTTAGAGAAAGTATTGGCCATTTCCGGAAAACCGGGTTTATATGCATTAAAAATCCAAACCCGTACAGGATTCGTTGCGGAATCGCTGCTGGATGGCAAAAAGATTACCGTAGGATTAAGGAGCAATGTGAGTTTGCTTTCGGAAATATCGATGTATACGCATTCTGAAGAAAAGCCACTGGCTGAAGTGATGCGTAATATCGCAGTGAAAGAAGATAACGGCCCTGCCTTATCCCACAAAGAAGATAACGACAAACTGGTTGCGTATTTTGCAGAAATCCTTCCGGATTATGATGAAGACCGTGTATACGTTTCGGATATCAAAAAAGTTTTAAATTGGTACAACCAGCTCCAGGCAAAAGGATTGGTTTCAAAAGAAGCGCCGGTAAAATCACAAGAAGAAGCGGTTGCAGAAGAATAGTTAACATCTTTTTATAAAATAAAATCTCGTCATTTAAATCAAGTGGCGGGATTTTCTATTTTTATGCAAAACTAAATTTATGGCAGACCGGCATTTACAGCTACAGGCGTTCGGGAGATTGCTCGACATCATGGATGATTTAAGGGAAAAATGCCCGTGGGACAGGAAACAGACGCTGCAATCCTTACGGCACCTTACCATTGAAGAAACCTATGAACTCGGTGATGCGATCCTGGATAACAACCTTCCTGAAGTTAAAAAGGAGTTGGGTGATTTGTTGCTTCACATCGTTTTTTATGCAAAAATCGGAAGCGAGACCAACGACTTTGACATTGCCGGCGTTTGCAATGAAATCTGTGATAAACTAATCCACCGCCATCCCCACATTTATTCGGATACGGTTGTCAAAGACGAAGAGGAAGTCAAGCAAAACTGGGAGAAACTGAAACTTAAGGAAGGCAAGAAATCCGTTTTGGAAGGTGTTCCGAGAAGCCTGCCTGCATTGGTAAAAGCAAGCCGCATCCAGGATAAGGCAAAAGGCGTTGGTTTTGATTGGGAAGAACCATCACAGGTTTGGGATAAGGTACAGGAGGAATTGCAGGAACTGTCTGAAGAAGTGCAATCGGGTGACCACGATAAGATCGAGGGTGAGTTTGGGGACGTGCTTTTCTCTATGATCAATTATGCCCGTTTTTTAAACATCAACCCTGAAGATGCGCTTGAGCGTACCAATAAAAAGTTCATCAAAAGATTTCAATACCTTGAAAGCAAAGCCGGTGAAATTGGCAAACCGCTGAGCGAAATGACATTGGCGGAGATGGATGTGTTTTGGAATGAGGCGAAAAGGTTTTGATAGAAATGTCATGCGTTAAAAGTTTTGTAAATAGTGGCAAATTATAATTTAACAAAAACTGCGTCTTTACCGTAAAGCCATGTTTGCGGAAATTTGTATTTTTCCTTAGGGGAGGGGATGATGCGGTCCCTACGAAATGAATACATTACTTTATTACGTGAAAAGCGTAAAATTTGTTAAAATTTATTCTATAAACGGATTACAATTTTGCCTATTTTATAACGCACATTAAATAAGTATTTATGAAACCACCATATTACGCAGTGATTTTTACTTCTGAAATGAACGATGAACATGAGGGTTGTAAAGTGATGGGCGACAAAATGGAAGTACTGGCGAAAGCACAGCCGGGTTTCTTAGGAATGGAATCTGCAAGGAATGATATCGGCATCACCGTCTCGTAATGGAAAGACCTGGAATCTATTAAAAACTGGAAACAGCAAACCGATCACAAACTGGCACAGCAACTGGACCGCAGCGATTGGTACAAGAAATATAAAGTCCGGATTGCGCTTGTAGAGTGTCAATACGGATTTGAATAGCAATCATTAACTAACCAAAAACCAAAACATGTCTGAAACAAAACACCATTTACAACGAACGCTGGGCTTGTTTGATGCCACGAGCATCGTAGCCGGATCAATGATCGGTTCGGGAATTTTTATTGTCACATCGACCATGGCCAAAGACATAGGCTCCGCAGCATGGATCCTGGTGTTATGGCTCGTTACAGGTTTGCTTACGATGACCGCCGCGCTGAGTTACGGCGAGTTGGCAGGCATGATGCCAAAGGCCGGCGGGCAATTCGTTTACATTCAGCGTGCCTACGGCCGGATGGTTTCGTTTCTTTACGGCTGGACCGTTTTTACGGTAATACAAACCGGCGTTATTGCCGCAGTAGCTGTAGCTTTTGCGAAATATACGGCGGTCTTTTTTCCAGAACTCAACATCAAAATTTTTGCTATTGGCGAAAGTTGGGATTTTACATACAAACAGGTTTTGGCGATGGCAAGCGTGGTCTTGCTCACGTATATCAACACCAAAGGTGTGAAAACCGGTAAGACCATCCAGGTCGTGTTTACGTCAGCAAAACTCATTGCATTGTTTTCAATCATTATCCTGGGATTGTATTTCGGACTGAAAACAAATATCATTTCGGAGAATTTCACAGATATGTGGCATGCCACACGCACTATCGTTGATAAGGTCGACGGGAAAGTGTTATCTGTGACTGAATTGACCGGTTTTGCACTTATAGGTGTGATGGGGGCCACCATCATCAACCCTCTTTTTTCTAGTGATGCCTGGAACAACGTTACTTTCATTGCCGGAGAGATTAAAGAACCGCAGAAAAATATACCGCGCAGTTTGTTCTTGGGGACTTTGATCGTCACTGTGATTTATATCCTTGCCAATATTGCCTACATGTCTTTATTGCCTGTAGATGGTATTGCAGAAGGTGCGACGGTCATCGAAAAAGGCATAAAATTTGCAGATCAGGAGCGTGTCGGTGCCGCCGCGGCAAGCGTCATTATGGGAAATATAGGGGTGTTTGTGATGGCCGGACTGATTATGGTTTCCACCTTCGGTTGTAACAGCGGATTGGTGCTTTCCGGCGGCCGACTTTTCTATGCGATGTCAAAAGACGGCTTGTTCTTTAAAAAGGCAGGCGAACTTAATAAGCATGATGTTCCGGCGAAAGCACTTTGGTTTCAGTGCTTATGGGCGTGTGTGTTGTGTATTTCAGGGCGGTATAATGATTTGGTCAATTATTGCACTTTTGCGTCGCTGTTGTTTTACATGCTGACGATTTACGGCATTTTCATCCTGAGGAAAAAAGAGCCCGACGCGGAACGGCCTTACAAAGCTTTCGGATATCCTGTTATCCCGGTATTGTATATTCTTGTAACGGCTGCAATTTGCGTTGCGCTGTTGATTTTCGATACGGTAAATACTACCGCAGGACTGATTATTGTCGGTTTAGGCGTTCCGGTTTATTACATCTTTATGAATAAGAAAGTAGCCTGATATGGTTGCTTATAAAAAATCCCGTTCAACTGTTGAACGGGATTTTTTTTATTTAGTTATCGTAAATTTCTTTACTCCTGATTTAAACTCCGGACTTTTTTAAGCTTGTCCTTAAGCACTGACAATTCTTCTTTGTGCTTTTCGATATTCTTCCTTACTTCAAGCACGATCGAGTTTTCCTTTTTCGCATTCTTCGTATTGGTGAAAAACTGGATGTTGTTCTCCAATTGGAATATCTCCGATTGTACCTCCTCAATCTTACGCATCAGGAAGATTTTCTCATTGTCGATTTTCCTGGTATCGTTTGATTCTGAAAGCTGATCAACCTTGTTTGCGAAACGCATCATGTCAGTATCTTTCTTGCTTAAGCTCAATTTCTCAAACAAACCATCCAAAACTTTATTGAATTTTCCGTCAATATGTCTCCTTGACATAGGCACTTTTCCAAGTGTTTTCCAGGTTTCGATATGCAATTTAATCGCATCAAGATCAGTCTTATGATTTCCGGTAAACTCGAAATCTTTCATGCCGTCAATGTATGCTTTCTTCTTTTCAAAAGCTTCCATTTCCTCTTCGTTCGCCTCGTTCCTTTGTGCTTTCAGCCTCTCGAAATAATGGTTGCAGGCATCCTTGAATTCCTTCCAGATTTTATCCGAATATTTCCGAGGCACGTGCCCGACCTGTTTCCACTCTTCCTGGATTTGCTTCATGATAGGCGTAGTAGCTCCAAAATCTTCACTTTCCTGAAGTGCTTTAGCCCGCTCTACCAAAGCCTGTTTTTTGCTCAGGTTATCGTTCTGGTCTTTTTTGATGTCCTTATAAAAAGAGTTTTTCAGCGCATTGAAGTTACGCACCGCCGTTTTAAACGCTGACCATGTTTCCTCGTTGACTTCTGTAGGGACTTTTCCAGCAGAGAAAAACTCGTTGCGCAGGGCTTCCACTTTTTCAACCTGCCCTTGCCATGAAGCGTGAGCGGACATTTTTTCCTGTGCTAAAGCTTCTATTTTGGAAATAATGTCTTTCTTTTTAGCCAGGTTTTGGTTTTCCCTTTCCCTTTGGCCTTCAAAAATCAGTTCGCGCTTGTCGTGCATTTGTTTGGTTAATGCAGAAAAACGGTTCCAGACCTCTTCGCGATAGTCTTTGGAAACCGGCCCAATGTCCTCTTTCCAGATTTTATGCAAATCCTGCAATTCACGAAACGCTTTATTCACATCTGCCTCATTGACCAATTCTTCCGTGCGGGCAATGATTTTAAGTTTTTGCGCCAGATTGTGCTTGAAATCCAGATCCCTCGCATCACGGTCAAGATGCAGGTAATCATAGAAATTTTCAAGATGGAAATGATAATTATTCCAAACGTGGTTGTATTTGTCTTTCGGGATTGGACCCGCATTTTTCCAGCGGTCACGCAGTTCGTTAAAATGTTTCAGCGTATCCTTGATGTTTTCCTGCGGATTGATCAATTCCTTCAACTCGTTTACGATGGCAAGCCTTTTGTCAAGATTCGCCTGTAGATTATTCTGAAGGCTCTTAAAATGCACATTTCGCTTGTCACGGAATTGATTGTATAAGGCATCAAATTTTGACTTCAGCGGGTAATGATAATGGAATTCTTCAGTGGTATCAGGGTTCTCTGCGAGAAATTCTTCTTTTTTCTCGTCTATAAAATGATTGTATTTTGAAAGGAAAGCCGTCCTGATCTGCTCCACGTGGTCTTTTACTGACATCACTTTTTCGATGGCAACCAATGTTTCCAGTGCTGCAACGAGTTTGTCCATGGGCATCGCTTCGTAATCTTCCATCGGGATGTCATGGCGTGCCGCAAGTGTTTCGTCTTCTCCTTCTTCGGCGTTGGTTTCGGCAATGGCATTAACTGCAGCCTGGTCATCATCAGATTGGGCAGTACCTATAAGGCTGTCAATTGGCAAACCATTTACAGGAGTTTCTGCAGAATCGTCAGAAGCAGGTTCGGCTTCAGTTTCAGCAACCAGTTCTTTTTCAATATTTGCGTGTGCTTCGACAATGGGCTCCTCATGATCTGATTCGCCATTTTCATGTTCGGCTACAATGGCATCTTCCAAAGAATTTCCAATTGTTTGGGCGGCGTCATTTGCTGTTTTCGGCTGATCAGCATCCGCTGATTTCTCCACCGCTTCTTCAGCAGCAGGCGCCTCGTATTTTACATTTTTATCTAATTCACGGTCATAATCTGCAGGTTCCTCTTCATGGGCTTCGCCATTTTCGTGTTCAGCGACAATCGCTTCGCCTAAAGATTCGTCAGATTCAGTTGCTTCATTTTCTTGGTTTCCAACTGATTCGCTCATTGTTTCAGAGTCACCGTTCTCAGCATGTGCGGCATCCTGATTGTGATTTTCTGTACTTCCGTCTGCATCGTGCAGGTTGTCATTCTTTTCTTCTAACATTTTTTAAAATGTATAACGTTCGTAATTTTTGAGGGCGTAAGGTAATAAAGGCAGACCGAAATTCAAAGAAAAACCTTGATATAAAAGCGGAAAAGCCCGTATTTCATTAAAATTTCAAACACGAAGAAAAAATAATCAGTTTAGGAATTCCAGATTTCCCATGCCTTTTCTGCCTGGAAAATAAGCATGTCATGGCCATTTTTTGTGGTGGCTCCCAACGCAGCCGCTTTGGCGAGGAATGTTGTTTCTGACGGGTTGTAAATCAGGTCGTAAGCGATATGTTCAGGGGTGAAGTATTCGTAAGGAACATCTGGAAACGCATTAATATCCGGGCTTGTGCCTAAAGGCGTGCAATTGATTACCACTAAATATTCGGACATCATGTAGGGCGAAAGCTGCTCATAAGTAATGGTATTCCTGCCTTCGTTTCGGGAGACAAAAATATATCCGATACCGAGTTTTTCCAATGCAAACGCAACGGCTTTCGATGCGCCTCCAGTTCCTAAAATCAATGCTTTTTTATGTTCCGTTTTTAACAATGGTGCTATGGATTTTGTGAAGCCGAACCAATCTGTGTTGTAGCCTTTGAGCTTGCCTTTTTTGGTGAATTTAATCGTATTTACTGCGCCGATGGCTTTGGCTTTCTTCGATAATTTATCTAAAAAAGGCATGACAGTTTCTTTGTAGGGAATGGTTACGTTAAGTCCGCTCAGGTCAGGATTATTTTCAATAATATCCTGAAAACCGGTGATATCGGCAATGTCGAAGTTTTCGTAAGTGTTGCCTTCAAGGCCTTCGCTGCGGAATTTTTCCGTGAAATAAGCTTTGGAAAAAGAATAATCGATATTCCTTCCTATGAGTCCGAACTGCCTGAAATCTGACATGGTATTGGGTATAAAAAAACTATTCTTTGGCATTGGCCGGCCAAAGAATAGCTCACTATGTATAAAAAATAATTACTTACGGTGTTTATTAATGGCATTCTGCACTATTTTGCGCGTCCAGATCACCGGGAAAAGTTCTTCGAGCATGACATGGTTTTCGAAACTGCTGCGCAATGCATTGGCAATATGAAATTTACCCTTCGTATCTTCATGCAGCATGAAATAGAGTCCGGCGAGGCGGTATTCGACTTCGTATGCATCAGTATAAAATTCCGAAGCCTGAAGCAATGTGTCTATAGCGGTTTCAAATTCGCCGAGGAATTGCAGGATATCCACCCAAAACAACCAGGTGTCGAGTTCCGTATCGCCAAATTCTACCGCTTTCCTGTAACCGAATTCCGCTTCCTCATAGAAGTTCATCTCCTTGTTGATGGTTGCATAACGTTTCCAGTACAAACGGTTCTGGTTGTCGATATTCAGTGCTTTATTGACATAGAATAATGCTTTTTGGTAATTTTTAAGGCGTACATAAAAATCAGTAATCGCAATCCAGCCTTTATCCAAAAGCGGGTCTTCATGCACGGTTTTATTGAAAAACTTCAATGCCAAGGCCTTGTTGCCCAATCTTTCGTGGCATTTTCCGATACGGAGCAAAGCATAAGAGGTAGGATCTTCAAGCTCAATGGTCCTGTTATAGGCTTCGATAGCATCTTCGTAACGTTTGAGCCTTTCCAAAGATTTTGCCTTTTCCATGAAAGCGCCGAGGAATTCATCGTCAATCAATGTGGCGTAATCAAACGCCCGCAACGCCTGCTCGTATTGTTTCAATCCATAATGCAATCTGCCGGTTTGGTGCCAGGCAATTTCACTGTATGGATTTCTTTCAATGTATTTGGCTAAATAATCAATGGCTTCCTGGTTTTGGTCAAGGAACTCAAAGCAGTATACGACATTGTACAATGCGGCCTGGTCTTCGAAATCCTCTTCAAGGCAGCGGATGAAACTGTCTTTTGCCATTTCGAGGTTGTCCATAAACAGGTATTCCATGCCCATTAAGTTGTACACATCGGCATAATCATCGGTATATTGTAAGGCGGTTTTCAGGAATTCCACTGCTTTTTCGTGATCATCCCTTTTTGAGTAAATGCTGGCTTTCTGGATGTAGATTTCTTCGTTGTGTGGTTCAATTGCAAAAAGTTCGTTCAATAACTTTTCAGCGGTGTCCAATTTATCATCGTAGACCAGCATTTCTACCTGCACAAGTTTCAGGCCTGTGGATTTGGGATGCTGCTCCAGTGCTAATTTTAAGGCTTTTTTTGCTAAAGACGCTTTACCCATATCGAGGTAATGAAGGATGATTTCTTCAAATTCCTCTGAGTCAAAAAACAATACCTTGTTGGTTTTCAACATGGATTCGAATTTTGATAAGGATAAATTGTAGTCTTCTTCTTCGTTGCTTAATTGCATACTGTTTATCTTTAAAATTATCCTAACTAAAAATAGCTAACGTTATTGTTGGTTTTGGTTTTGGAAAGTATTGTTGTGAACAACTTAATTAACAATGCCGTTTCATTAATAATGATGCGCAATGATAGGAATTGGTTGCGGGTTAACCATTATTAATTTCATCAAGCGTTTCCAATAGAATCGCGCAGCCTTCCCGGATTTCATCTTCCGAAATCGTCAAAGGCGGTGTAATCCTGATGGCGCGTCCTTCAAAGAGCAGCCAGAATAAGATCAAACCTTTGTCCTGGCAACGTAAAATAACTTTGTCTGTAATGTCCGGGGTTGGAGTCATCGCGGCAAGCATCAGTCCTTTTCCCCTTATCTCTGTTATCAAAGGATGTACCAAAAGTGACCGGATTAAGGTTTCTTTTTGCAATGCCTCTGGCATCAGCGCGGTTTCAGTGATTTCACGTAATGTAGCGAGGCAGGCTGCCGCTATGACAGGATGTCCGCCGAAAGTCGTAATGTGTCCGAGTTTCGGGTCATGGCTCAATAAATCCATCATTGCTGAAGACGCTACGAAACCACCGACGGGCATGCCGCCGCCCATTCCTTTTCCTATTATAATTACGTCAGGAATGGCATCGTAGTTTTCAAAACCGAAGAGTTTTCCGGTGCGGCCGAAACCGGGTTGTATTTCGTCGACGATCATGATGGCACCTACTTCAGTGCATCGTTCACGTACGTTTCTTAAAAAACCATTTTCAGGCTGGATGAATCCTGCGCCGCCCTGAATGCTTTCCAGTATAACGCCTGCAGTTTTCTCAGTGATTTTTTCTAAATCGGATTCATTGTTGAAAGTAATAAAATCAACATCAGGAATTAAAGGGCGGAAGATTTGTTTGCGTTCCTCAAAACCCATGACGCTCATCGAACCCATCGTATTGCCGTGATAGGCATTGTAGCATGAAATCAACTGGCTGCGGCCCGTGACGCGACGGGCAAGTTTTAAGGCACCTTCCGTGGCTTCTGTACCTGAATTCACAAGGTATACTTTGTCTAATGTAGCTGGTAAATGTTTTACCAGTAATTTACAATATTCAACTGCCGGACTTTGTGCATATTCACCATAAACCATAACATGGGAATATTTGTCAAGCTGATCCTTAATCGCATCATTTACGCGCTTGTTGCAATGTCCAAGCGGTATGGCTGAAACACCGGCGACAAAGTCAAGGTATTTTTTTCCTTGAGTGTCATATATATAGGAACCATCAGCGTGGGAAACTTCCATTCCGAGTGGGTAAGGGGAGGTTTGAGCCTGGTATTTTAAAAAATCTTCTTTCATGACTGCCTACTGTGACTGCTTACTGCGACTCTCGGAAGGATGATTCTTGTCATAATCCTTCGTCTCTTTCCTCACCTTCATAGGTTCTGCAGGTTTGAGGTCAGCTTTCTTTTTTTCGGCCTGGATCTTGGCGTCGAGTTCATTTTCCTCTTCGGGGAAAATGTCATCTTTTGATTTAATGCGTTCGTCTTCGCGCCAAACAAATCCGCGGAGTTTCCGTGCATTTTCCGGCAATTTGCTTTCGGGATACAAATCGCTGTCGGGCTTGTCAAATTGCGTGATTTCGTCGATCTCGTTGTCCTTCAGCTTCAGGTTGATGCGGCTGCTCACGCTTTTGTTGATTCCAATCAGCTCCTGTTTGTCATTGCGCATGAAATACACGATTTCAGTATTTTTGACCACATCAGCCTCATCGAGCTTATTGTCCTTGAATTTTCCGTAAAGATTGACCCCTTTTACCTGGTTAAAACCGGTACCGACAGTGTCTTTTGCAATAATGAAAGCGTTGTTAAGTACTTTCAATGAATCGAGTTTTTCAGTGTTATTATTTCCGATAAGGTGCATCACATCACCCGTCATCTGGTTTTTGCCGTTCCATATAACAGGCCTGCCGATCAGTTTTGTCAGTGCATCCTTCTGGCTCGAATGAATGGAATCACACTTGCCACTCATGTCGCTTTTGTAAAAACGGGCATTGTTATAGGCGCGCAGGATGCGGTTCTCGGGTTTTCCTGTAATGAGTAATCTTTTTCCGTGGATAAAAACGGAATCATTTTCCAAAATATTGATGGCTACAGCGCGTTTGGTCACAAACATCGAGTCTTTCGCCTTGTAGATTTCCGCATAATGGCCTTTGACAAGTCCTTTATTAATGGAGTCGGTAATCTTGACATTGCGGCTTGCTGAGGCGAATTCCCGGGTCCTGTCATAATACAGGCTGTCACCTTCTATAAGCCGGTCTTTATAACGGATGTAGGATTTATTCAGGAAATGGCCGACATTTTTTTTGTTGTCGTAAAAGCCTTTTTCCGTATAAATATAATCCTTATCACTTGTGATTGTGGATGGCCCGAAAAGATACGCGTGTCCGGAATTATTGTAATAATCCAGATGATTTGACTTGATCACGTATTTTGGATTGGTAATGGTCACGGCCGTCAGGAACTGGAATTTCTTTTCTTTCGCATAATAGCGCCCGGACTTGCTTTTCAGCGTATTTTCCTTATTGACGATGGTTCCCGGTGAATTGTAATACGCCTGCTGGATGTTCCGGTCGAAGTGTATCGTATCAGTCGTCAAAGTCATATCGGGTGTACGCAATACAGGTTTCCCGGTGGCAAAAGCCTGTTTCATATTGCCGTTATATTCAGCGTAATCACTCGTCATGTGCAGGGTATCGCCCTGTACCATGTGGAATTCGCCAAATGCCTTCAGGTAGTTTTCTTTTTTGAAGAAATAGGCCTTGTTGCAGGTCATGATCACACCGTCATGATTTACGCGTACATGGCCTGTCAGCAACGCCACATCGGGGAGTTTTGCTTCGTCGATATCAAAATGATCGGCATACTCGACTTCGATCTGCTTTGCTTTTTGGGCGAAAGCCGATGTGACTGACAATAAAAGCAGCGAACACGTAAAGAAGAAAAAGTAATTTTTCAACGTAATTTATTTTTTTGCCAAATTTAGGTAAAATGTGTTAACAGGGATTTTTATTGGGAAAGAATTAAGTAAAGTCCGAAGTCCGAAAGTCCGGAAGCTGAAAGTTCGAAACTTCCGGACTTCCTGACTTTTCAAACTTTACTGACTTTCTCCTATATTTGCATCGAACACACGAATTTTGCAAATGAAAAAACTAATCACTGCTGCCCTGATCATCGCTACAATAACGGTTTCGGCACAAGATAAAAAGACCAGATCTATGCCGGAAAAGAGGATTGAAGCCGCCACGCCTGAAAAGAAGGTAGTGGTTTACCAGGTTTTTACACGCCTGTTCGGGAATAAGAAAACGGCGAATAAGCCATGGGGCAGGAAAGAACAGAATGGCGTAGGGAAATTCAGTGATTTTACAGACAGGGCACTTTCCGAGATTAAGAAGCTCGGTGTCACACACATCTGGTATACTGGCGTGCCGCACCATGCAATGGTGGCTGACTATACCGCATATGGCATTTCAAACGATGATCCGGATGTTGTAAAAGGCCGTGCCGGTTCGCCTTATGCCGTCAAGGATTATTATAATGTCGATCCGGACCTTGCCGATGATCCTTCGCAAAGGCTGCAGGAATTCAAGGCTTTGATTGAACGTACGCATAAGCACGGATTGAAAGTCATCATTGATATTGTACCGAATCACATTGCGCGTAAATACGAAGGGAAATCAAATCCAAAAGGCGTGAAGGATTTTGGCGCAGATGACGATACCTCAGTAGAATATAAGCGCAACAACAATTTTTACTATATTCCCGGAAAGCCTTTCGAGGTGCCGGTTTCTGAACATTACAAGCCGCTGAACGGCGAAAAGAATCCGTTACTGGATGGAAAATTCACCGAAAATCCTGCCAAGTGGACCGGAAACGGCTCGCGTGAGCCAAAACCGAATATCGATGATTGGTATGAAACCGTAAAAATCAATTATGGCGTACGCCCTGACGGGACAAAAGATTTTCCGGAACTGCCGGCGGGTTTAGCAGATCGCTCTTATCAAGAGCATTACCGGTTCTGGCAGAATAAGGATGTGCCGGATTCCTGGAAGAAATTCCGCGATATCGCGCTGTATTGGACAGGAATGGGGGTCGACGGTTTCCGTTATGATATGGCCGAAATGGTTCCGTATGAATTCTGGAGTTACATGAATTCGGCCATCAAGATGCGCAATCCTGATGCCTTCCTGATGGCGGAAGTGTACAATCCGAAAGAATACCGTAATTATATCAAATTCGGCAAGATGGATTACCTGTATGATAAAGTGGAGACCTACGATATGCTCAAGGCGGTAATTCAGGGAAAAAGCCTTCCTGATCCTTTGGCGGAAATCCAGGGAAGATTAAGCGATATCGAGCACCATATGCTGCATTTCCTCGACAATCATGATGAGCAAAGGGTTGCCAATGCCGAATTTGGCGGCACGCCGGAAAAAGCAAAACCGCTGATGGTTTATTCCGCTACAGTCGGGACATCCCCTACGATGATTTATTTTGGGCAGGAAGTAGGAGAAGCAGGAAATGAGGATGCCGGTTTCGGGAAGCCGTCACGCACTTCCATCTTTGATTACATTGGGGTACCAAGCCATCAGCGGTGGATGAATAACGGAGAATTTGACGGCGGGCAATTATCGCCCGAGGAAAAACAATTGCGCGATTTTTACTCGAGGCTGCTGAACTTCACCATCAAGAGCGACGCGCTGATGGGCAAATACCAGGATATACAGAACATCAACCGAAAGAAGACCAAGGGTTACAGCGAAGGCATTTATTCTTTTGTAAGATGGTCGGATAACGAAAAACTGCTGGTCATTAATAATTTTTCATGGGTGACGAGAAGCCATTTTAACCTGGTTATCCCGGCTGATGTCATCCAGAGCTGGGCATTGCCGGATGGCATCTACAGGCTGCAGGATCAATTATACCAAAGGGAAGGCGTAAAGCTGATTGTGGAGAAAGGCATCGGTACCGTTGATGTTGCCATTAATCCATCAGAGTCATTTATCTTTAAAGTGATGCAGTAAATTTTTTTGCCGGTTGCGGGATTTTATACTTTTACGGATCGTTAAGCGTTATGAGTCAGTATGAAAAATATGTTGTACATCTTATTGGTTTGTGGTCTGGGTGCTTATGCCCAGGGTGATGTCGGAAGGAAATTTACGCCGATACTGCCTGCCAATACCACCACCAATACCCCGACGACTCCAAACCCGATACCGCCAGCACCAATTATTTTTAATAAAAAGCCTGAAGAAGCCAAACCATTCATGGAAATGCCGAAAAAAGGCATGATGGACCAACCGCAGTTTGTAGATCCGGGCAAGCCTTACGAAGATAAGCTCAACAAGGCCAATGCAATGAGTGAGGATCAGCAGGCCATACGCAAAAACCAATACCTCGGTGATGTCAAGACCAATTCCGGAAGTGTCAATATTATGTACCGTGATCATGAGTTTGTTGATGGCGATCAAATCCGGATTTATTCGAACGGGATTATTGCGCGCTCTGTTGTCACCCTCAGCGGTGAGTTCCAGGGGTTCGAGCTGTCTTTGGTGTCAGGGTTCAATACCATTGAATTTGAAGCGCTGAACCA
The DNA here is from genome assembly GCF_003097535.1 of Flavobacterium pallidum. Lineage (NCBI taxonomy): Bacteria > Pseudomonadati > Bacteroidota > Flavobacteriia > Flavobacteriales > Flavobacteriaceae > Flavobacterium > Flavobacterium pallidum. The sequence goes on along the minus strand of NZ_CP029187.1, from coordinate 3,447,181 downwards.
GGGTTCGTCTGGTCCGAATACCGCCCAACTGGTGGTTTACAATGATAAAGGCGAGGTGATTTCTGCGAAAAACTGGAACCTGGCTACAGGATTTAAGGCCACTATTATCGTTGTAAAAGAATAATCCATAATCTTTCTGCGTGCTTCTCGGAAAATCACCTGTTACTTAAGGCTGCCATGGTGGCCTTTTTCAATGGCAGTATGTTGATAACAAAGAAATAAAATTATCATTATTGAAATTTATTTTAAAATTAATTTCCGTAATTGCGAATAATCAATTGAATATGCAAAGCCTATGTTCTCAAAGTCGGAATTAGTTAAACAGCGACTCTAAAATCTGTTTACATCAAAATCCTCAAATCCTACTTTTTATGAAAACCATTACAAACGCAATGCTTGTACTTGCGCTTGCCTGTTCCTGCCTTACCTACGGGCAACCAGGCTGCGGAAGCACCGTCTCGGTAACCAGCCCTGACAAAAAAACGATCTTTTCAGAAACAGTGTATGATGCCGCAGGCCATGTGCAATCGGCCACGGGAGCCATACCATGGGATACGCCGGTACACTTCCGGATTATATCGCCATGCGGTGCGCTTTCTTACTTCCTGTCACCGGAGTTACAGGGTGGCTACGACAGTTATGAAACAGGCAGCAGTATATTCAACACAGACAACCGGTTGGTGGAGTTTACCACTTCATTTACAAATCCGATGCTGGAGCAAGATCCAAAAATAACCATCCTCACGGCTATAAATGGCAATGTTTCAGCGCTTAAAATGAATACTGCACCTGCTATTCCACCACCGCCTCCACCGGCCACCTGCATCAATTATGAAATCACCAGGTGCGGGGAAATGAATTGTATACGATTCACCCGGTTTGATGCGGCATGCCATCTTTGCTACAAAGTGTTTGTGAGGTATACCGATGGCACATCAGGTTCCTTTCCAATCAGTTTTTTAACGGGCGAAAAAGTGATGATCTGTTCAGAGAAATTGGTGGACCGCGTCATCGCTTCCGTTGCCATCGACTGCAAGGAGGCGAATTTTGAGCGCAAAGCACCGGTTGCTGAAGCGACCGAAACCCAAAAGCGCGTTACACTGTACCCAAACCCGGCACAGTCTGAAATTAACTTCGAAGGCGATGATTTAAGCGGATACAAAATTTCCGTTTTTGATGCCAATGGCAGGAAAATCATCGATGACGATACGCCGGACCATCCGATCAGCCTTTCGAATTATGCTTCGGGAATCTATTTTTACACCCTCACTGATGAAAAAGGCTATTCGCAGCAGGGAAAATTAATGAAACAGTAAGCTTTTATCATTTCAATTGATTGCCAGATCATATACCGCCTTTAGGGGCGGTTTTTTTTAAGTGAAATAATTTTCTGTCTCTGCATGTTGCTTTTACAACGGCAAATTTCTTTCCAGGAAATTCTTGAAAATATGGACTAAAAAACCTGATGTATCTACAAATTTTGCAAATTTGCCACATGGCAGCCAATACTGGTTTTTTAATCAAATACCGCTCAATAATCCTTTACGGCATCAGCCTGGCGGCACTGATGTTTCTTTTAAAATGGCTTGAACTGCGCTTTATCATCTTCGAGCATTCGTTCGAGGTGTATGCAGGGCTTATAGCAGTAATTTTTACCGCACTGGGAATTTGGCTTGCCCTGAAACTCTCCAAACCGAAAGTGCAGACCGTGGTCGTAGAAAAGCCTGTATATGTCAAAAATGATGCGTTTACACTGAACACAGCCTTGGTCTCGCAACTCGAGCTCAGCAAACGTGAAATGGAAATATTGAATCTTTTGGCAGCAGGACACAGCAACCAGGAAATTGCAGGCGAAATTTTCGTATCATTAAGTACGGTAAAAACGCACATCCAGAATCTTTTTGAAAAACTGGACGTGAAGCGCAGGACACAGGCGGTGGAAAAGGCGCGCAGGCTGCAACTGATTCCTTAATCATGATGCTTTAGTATCAAAAATAATCGATGAAAAGCAAAAAATAGCCGAAAGTATGAGTGGTAAAAATGAGGTAATGCACATATTTGCACCAAACTTAAAACGAATATGATGAAAAAAATTACACTTACGTACGGATTGATTGCCGGTACGGTCGTATCGGTTGTGATGCTGTTTTCAATGAATTATTTAAGCCATTGCAACGGGAACGTCGACTATGGCACGAGTATGGTTGTCGGGTATGCCTCGATGCTGATTGCGTTTTCACTGGTGTTTGTGGGGATTAAGAATTACAGGGACAAACACAACGGCGGTGTCATCAGTTTCGGGCTGGCTTTTAAAATTGGATCTTTGATGGTACTGATCGCCTCAACGATGTATGTCGTCGCCTGGCTGATTGACTTCTTTTATTTCATTCCGGGTTTCATTGACACTTATTCAGCACACATGCTGGCCGAACTCAGGGCAAGTGGTGCGAGCCAGGTAAAGATCGATGCTAAAACAAAAGAGATGGCGGAATTTGCCATCATGTACAGGAATCCATTTTTTAATGCGATGATGACTTATGCGGAGATTTTGCCCGTAGGCCTGATTGTAACGCTGATTAGCTCATTAACTTTTAAGAAGAAACCAGCAGTCGAAGGAGCTCAAATTCAATAAAAAATAAACAAAAATGAAAAAAGTAACAGGAATCGGGGGTGTATTCTTTAAATCAAAAGACCCAAAAGCGATGTATGAATGGTATAAAACACATCTTGGGATTGAAAGCAGCCCATGGGGTGCCAAATTCGAATGGCGCGAAGAAGGCGATCCAGAGAAGAAAGGCTCGACAGCATGGAGCACTTTCCCGGATACAACCAAATACTTTGAACCGTCAGCCAGTGATTTCATGATCAATTACCGCGTTGCCGATCTTGAGGCGCTGGTAGCGCAATTGAAAAGTGAAGGCGTAACTATTATAGACGACATTGAGGCTTCCGACTTTGGGAAGTTTGTACATATCCTCGATGGTGAGGGCAATAAAATACAATTGTGGGAACCCGTTAATTAAGCCATTTGCAATATTTTATAAAAAGAATATCTTTGTTTGAATCCATTCAGAAAGATGCAAATAAAGATATTCTTACTATTTACAGCCCTGTTCACGAGCCTGGCAATCAACGCACAGCAACTTTACAAATGCGATGATACACAATCGTTCTGGGCTTTTTCCAAAGACGAGCCGTACCAGTATGTAAAACTGTCTGGTTTTGCAAAGGAAACAGAACGAAAGTCTATGATTTCGGTAGGCGATTATGTGTTGCAAAATGTTATCGCAGACAAGTCCAAACATATGGAAAATGGCGCTGCGGAAGATTTGAAAATACTGGTTCGTTATGCTTTAAGCGAAGCGGAGTACCTTTCCGGTATTTTCGGGAAATGGATTGATATCAAGATGGAAAAACCGTTGTTGTCAAATGGCATGGAAGCGTTGCTATGGTGGTTCGAATTGCCAATGATGCCGGATAACCAGGTAAAGTCACAGTTATTCGTCAATGTTATTTCAGGTGATAAGATATTTGGGCTGTCGAGTTCCCAATTTGAAGGGCAGGAGTTTGAAGACGTAAAGAAATTCCTGATTGCTGTAATCGGATCCCTAAAAAGGGTTACTGATGCGAGGGATTTCGAAAAACTTTGCAGCAAATAAGCCCGAAACCGCCCAAGATTATGCAACAGCCGATTCCTTATTGTATTTATCCCGATAGGCAATGGGCGACATGCCGGTAATTTTCCTGAACACGTCACGAAATGCCTTTACATCTGAATAACCCACGTCATACATCACTTCGTTAATCGTTTTGCGTGTGGCCTCAAACGCTTTTTTTGCGGCCTCTATCCGCACACGCTGTACATACTCCACCGGAGTATTCCCGGTTGCTTTTATAAAACGCCTGTCAAAATTCCGCCGGCCTATAGCAAAGGTATCGGCAAGCTGTTCCATCACGATTTTTTCCTGCAGGTTGTTTTCGATGTAAGATTGTGCCTGCAGTACCATCTCGTCGCCATGCTGCTTTTGTCCGGTAAACATGATGAACGGTGACTGGCTGTTGCGGTCCATTTCAATCTGAAACATCTTTGCACAAAGAATGGCTGTTTCCCTGTCATAATATTTTTCGACCAGATATAAAATCAGGTTTAGGAATGAAAAGGCCCCGCCATTGGTATAAATACCGTTTTCGTCAGTAATGAGCAGGTTTGTCTGTAAATTCACTTTCGGAAACATTTCCCGGAAGGTTCCTTCGGCAGCCCAATGCGTCGAACAACTTTTTCCGTCAAGCAATCCTGAAGATGCCAGCAGGAAAGCTCCTGTACACATGGTTGCAACCGCCGCGCCATCCTTATACTGCTTCACGATCCAATCGGTAATCGGTTTATTGCGGCTGATGGATCCCGGATAATCGTGGTTGTTGAGTGCGGACATGATGATCAGGTCCGTTTTTGCAATCTTAGAAATATTGACATGCGGTTTTACGGAGAACAATCCGTCATAGAATTCCACTTCATCCGAAATCCCCGCGAGCTGGATCGAAAACCGGTCACTGCCGTGGATGTTTTTCCAAAAAGCATTGGCTTTCAGGAATACTTTATAAGTGCATATGATGCTTGAAAGTTTGCTTTGTCCGTCAGGGACCAATAGTGTCAGGTGTTTCATCTTTTTTTTTACGAAGGTAAATAATAATGCTGTCCAAATCAACCCGTCGCAAAGTCTCTTTTACACCCTTTCAAAGTGTAAAACAGATTGTAAATTTGTATTCATAGAAAATTAACCAAATTTGAGCAACAATGACTTTAGAAGAAACCATGATTAAAATGACATTCGACCGTTGGAATGCATTACTGAAACAATTCAATACCGCGCTGGAATCCCTTACCGATGAACAGCTGCAACACGAAATTTCGCCTGGAAGGAACCGCGGGATATACCTTTTAGGACACCTCACGGCGGTACACGACAGTATGGTAACGTTACTGGATCTGGGAGAAAGGCTTTATCCTGAAATGCAGGAAATTTTCATCAATAAGCCTGATAAATCCGTTCCGGAAATTCCTTCCGCGGCGGATTTAAGACAAAAATGGCAGCATGTAGGCAACGTTTTGGACGAAGCTTTTGCCAACATGCAACCTTCCGATTGGTTTCAAAAGCATACCGCCGTAACTGCGGAAGATTTTGCTGGCGAGCCCTATCGCAACAAGCTGAATATTATCGTTACCCGCGCAAGCCACCTGGCGTACCATCTTGGACAATTCATTTTAATAAAGTAAATATGGCAGCAACAGATTTTACTTATGTGCTGAAAACCGACAAAAGCCCCGCAGCAGTATTTCGCGCGATAGTGAATGTTCGTGCCTGGTGGTCAGGATATTATAATGAGGAAATTACCGGCGATACTGAAAAATTGCATGATGAATTCAGTTTCCGTGCCGGAGATGGTGCACATTACAGCAAGCATAAACTCATCGAGGTCATACCAGATAAAAAAGTGGTGTGGCTTACCACCGACGGCGCACTCAGTTTCGTTGAAAAAAAGGACGAATGGGTGGGCACGAAAATCATTTTCGAAATTTCGGAAAAAGATGGTGAAACCCAGCTTACTTTCACCCACGAAGGGCTGACACCAGAACTACCGTGCTATGATTCGTGTGCACCAGCCTGGTCGCAGTACCTCGAGCATAAGTTACTGCCATTGATCAATTCGCAAATGACCAACAACTAAACCATTCCATATGAAAAATCAGGATTATACCACCAGTTTTCTCGTAAATGAGTCTCCAAAAGCAGTTTTTGATGCGATTAACAACGTCAAAGGATGGTGGAGCGAGAACATTAAAGGCGCTACCGACGCTTTGGATTCGGTGTTCCTTTACAATTATAAAGACGTGCATATCTGCAAAATCAGGATTATCGAATTCATCCCGGATGAAATCGTGGTGTGGCATGTGCTGGAGAACCATTTCAATTTCACCAATGATGCAGGCGAGTGGAAAGACAACAAGATTATTTTCGAGATTACCCAGGAAGGAAACCAGACGAAACTTGTCTTTACGCAGGTTGGCCTCACGCCGGAATATGAATGTTATGATGTATGCAAAGATGCCTGGACAAGCTATATACAGGGCAGCCTTAAGAATTTGATTACGACCGGAAAAGGAAATCCAAATACAAAAGAGGAAGATTTGAACCAGGAATTGATTGAGAAGTGGAATTTGCCTGTTAAATAGTTTCCTTTCTGGACTAAAATGAAAAAGCCGCTTCACAGCGGCTTTCCTTATTTCATAATCGTCTGTTTCCTGTCCGGTCCGACAGACACGATCTTTATCGGGACTTCGCATTCCTTTTCGATGAATTCGATGTAGGATTTCAATTCGGAAGGCAGCTCGTCATAGATTGTCATACCGGTCAGGTCGGCCTGCCAGCCTTTAAATTCTGTATAAACGGGAGTTACGTTTTCCGGTTCGATGTTATAAGGCAGGTGGTCGATTTTGGTGCCCTGGTAATCATAAGCGGTGCAAACCTGCAAGGTCGGGAATCCTGAAAGCACGTCGCCTTTCATCATCATCAATTGCGTTACACCGTTCACGCGGATCGCATATTTCAATGCCACCAGGTCCAGCCAGCCGCAACGCCTTTGCCTGCCGGTCACCGATCCGAATTCGTTCCCGATACGTGCCATGTCAGCGCCTACTTCGTCAAACAGTTCGGTGGGGAACGGGCCGCTGCCGACACGTGTGGCATATGCCTTGAAAATACCATATACTTCACCGATCTTATTGGGGGCGATACCAAGTCCTGTACAGGCTCCGGCAGCAGTGGTGTTTGAGGACGTTACAAAAGGATACGTCCCGAAATCCACGTCAAGCAAAGAGCCCTGCGCGCCTTCGGCAAGGATTGATTTTCCACTTTTTTGCGCCTGGTAAAGATATTCCTCGCTGTCTATGAAAGTCAGCTTTTTAAGTTCGGTAACGGCTTCAAAAAATTCCTTTTCGAGTTCGGCCAGGTTGTATTGTATCGCGACATCATAGAATTTGATCATCGCTTCATGCTTGTCGGCGAGGTTGCGGTAACGCTCCTTGAAATCGTCCAATTCCAAATCCCCCACGCGCAGGCCGTTGCGTCCGGTCTTGTCCATATAAGTCGGGCCTATGCCTTTTAAGGTAGAGCCGATCTTCGCTTTGCCTTTTGCAGCTTCCGAAGCGGCATCGAGCAGGCGATGCGTCGGTAAAATGAGGTGTGCCTTACGGGAGATGAACAGCCTGCTTTGGATGTCGATGTTGAATTTCTCAAGCCCTTCGATTTCCTTTTGGAATACCACCGGATCAATCACGACACCGTTTCCGATGATGTTGATCGAGTTCTTGTGGAAAATCCCGGATGGAATCGTCCTCAGGACATGCTTAATACCGTCAAATTCCAGCGTGTGTCCTGCATTCGGGCCGCCCTGGAAACGCGCAATAATGTCATACTTTGACGTGAGTACATCGACAATCTTTCCTTTTCCCTCGTCGCCCCATTGGAGGCCTAATAATAAATCTACGGTCATTAATGTATTGTTGTGTTTAGTTGTGTGTTTATATTTTAATCTTAAGTCGGGACCGCGCTAGGGATTGAAGCAAGGTGCCGTGCACCGCGTAAAGCCCGGGCCGAAGGCAGCGCCCAAATCATCTTAGTTATCAGCTCCGCTCAATTCATCCTGCGGAGTCGGGTCAGTAATGATTTTTTTCTTATTTCCGTACAGGTACAGCGAATGGTTGTGGATCTCAATATCGAAAATCTCCTCAATCGTCTTCTTGATGGTCTGGATGCGCGGGTCGCAGAACTCGATCACCTCGCCGGTATCGGTCATGATGATGTGGTCGTGCTGCTTGTCGAAATACGATTTCTCGTAATGCGCCTGGTTTTGCCCGAACTGATGTTTGCGCACCAAAGCACAATCCAGCAGCAATTCAATCGTGTTGTACAACGTCGCGCGGCTCACGCGGTAGTTCTTGTTCTTCATCTTGATGTAGAGGTTTTCTATATCAAAATGCTCCTCGCTGTCGTAAATTTCCTGAAGGATTGCGTAGCGTTCCGGCGTTTTTCGGTGGCCTTTGCTTTCCAGGTATTTCGTAAAAACGTTCTTTACGATATCCTGGTTTTTGCTGTTATCTACTGATATTAGTGTCATGCGGCAAAGATAGTGGAATTAGTTGAAGTGGCAAAAGGAAAGTAGTCGCTGAGCTGCTGAGTTACTGAGCTGCTTAGTAACTCAGAGTTCAGTAACTCAGTACCTCCAGCTTCTCGAGTGCCTTCGCCATCCTGTCGATCTTTTCATCTTCAGTCCTGGCGGAGAAAATCCAGTCGATCATTTCCTGTTGCTGTTTCTGCGGTAATTTCTGGAAATATGCAAGTATTTTGGGCTCTTCACTGAGGCAGGTCATGAAGTCCTCCGGAATGGCCGATTGCGGCTCGGCGAGGTACAGCACAAGTTTCACCGTGTCGCCTGATTCTTTTTTGATGGCTTTTCGGATTTCGGCTTTTACGGCAAGGAACGTGCCTTTTTTCATTGCCCAGATGTGGATGCCTTCCAGCACATAATCATCAATGGTGCCGCGTACGAGCACGGTGCTGTTCTTCTTTTTCGGAAGATGCGGCATAATGGGCATGGTAATGAAGGTCCAACCGCCTTTGCCGTCGGATTTTTGCATTTGTATGTGGTCGTCGAAGATGAGCATTCGAATTACGAATTAGGAATTATGAATCACGAATTTAACGAGTTTTGTGAAAATTCATAATTCATAATTTAAAATTCATAATTATTTGTACACCCGTGTCACCTTATCAATTCCGTCAATCTTATGTATATTCTCCACCATACGCTTCAGTATGGAGTTATTTTGTACGATAACGGTAACCTGTCCTTTGAAAATCCCGGCTTCGCTACTCAGCGAAATGCTCTGGATGTTTACGTGCATGTTGCTAGAAATGACTTTGGTAAGTTCGTTCGTGAGACCAAGGCTGTCCATGCCGGTAATGTTAAGCACGGCTTTGAATTCCTGCTGGGTCGAGTCGATCCATTTGGCCTGGATAATGCGGTAAGCGTAATTGGATTGCAAACTGATGGCATTCGGGCAATCCTTTTTGTGGACTTTGATCCCTTCATTGATCGTTATAAACCCAAACACTTCATCGCCCGGAATGGGATTGCAGCACGTTGAAAGTTTATAATCGAGTTTGTCATGCTCCGGCCCGAAAACCAGCATGTCATAATTGCTAGTGATCTCGTCTTTCTGCACCTGCTCGGGATTGGCACTCGGTGTACGCTTGATTTTGTTCTTGAAGAAATTCATCAGCGTATTGCTTTTCAGCGATGCATATTCCTTCAATTGCGCATTTTCCAGCGATCCGATGCCCGCACGGTAATACAAATCCAGGCTGGTCTTCAGCTTAAAGAAGCTGACGAGTTCGTTGATGGTATTTTCCGTAACATTGATCTTGAGGTGTCGCAATTTTCGGTTAAGGAGTTCCTTGCCTTCCTCGGCGATTTTTTTGGTGTCCTCGTTCAGGACGCTCTTGATCTTATTTTTGGCCCTGGCGGTGGTCACATATTCAAGCCAGTGCATGGTCGGCTTCTGGTTTTGGGAAGTAATCACTTCAATCTGGTCGCCGCTTTTGAGTTCATAATTCAGTGGCACGAGCTTGCCATTGACACGGGTACCGCGCGTCCTTATGCCGATTGCCGAGTGGATGCTGAAAGCAAAATCGAGTGATGTCGCACCTTTCGGCAACGATTTGATTTCCCCTTTAGGGGTAAACACGAAGATTTCCTTCGAATATAGATTCATCTTGAAATCCTCGACGAAATCCACCGCATTCGTTTCCTGGTTTTCCAGCGCTTCCTTCAGCAGGTTCAGCCAGATGTCGAGGCCGCTTTCCTCATTCGCACCCTGTTTGTATTTGTAATGTGCCGCGTAGCCTTTTTCGGCAATCTCATCCATGCGTTCACTGCGCACCTGTACTTCCACCCAGCGGCCTTTAGGACCCATAACGGTGGTATGCAGCGCTTCGTAACCGGTTGATTTTGGCGATGAGATCCAGTCCCTTAAACGGCTTGGGCTGGGACGGAAATGATCGGTCACAATCGAATAGATCTTCCAGGCGACGAATTTTTCATCGTGGATGCTTGAACGGTATACGATCCGCAATGCAAATTTATCGTACACTTCATCATAGCTTACATTCTGTGCTTTCATTTTCCGCCGTATCGAATAAATCGATTTTGGACGGCCTTTGATGATGTAATCCAAATTTTCGGAATCCAGCGATTGTTTAAGGACATCGGAAATGGATTTGATGTATTCATCCTGCTCTTCCTTGGTCTCTTTCATCTTGCTCAGGATCTCGTGATACACCTGAGGCTCAGTGTATTTCAAGCCTAAATCCTCGAGCTTGGTTTTGATGTTGTACAATCCGAGTCGGTGTGCCAGCGGGGCATAAATATATAAAGTCTCTGAAGCGATTTTCGTTTGCTTGTGCTCCGCCATCGAATCCATGGTCTGCATATTGTGCAGCCTGTCTGCGAGTTTGATCAGGATGACGCGCACATCATCGTTGAGTGTAAGGAGCATCTTACGGAAATTCTCGGCCTGCATCGAAATATTGAGGTCCTTCTGTACCTGGGAAATTTTGGTAAGTCCTTCTACAATCTGTGCAATCTTAGGATTGAAGATTTTTTCAATATCCTCAATCGTGATGTCGGTATCTTCAACAACATCGTGCATCAACGCGGCGGCGATGGCTGTAGCTCCGAGCCCGATTTCCGATGCCACTATTTTTGCGACAGCGATGGGATGGAAAATATAGGCTTCGCCAGATTTGCGGCGTTGGTCCTTATGTGCATCAACAGCGACATCAAACGCCTTACGGATGAGTTTTTTGTCCTCTACGCTGAGGGTCTGGTAACTGATGCGCAGGAGTTCCTTATACTCGCGTGCGATGGCCTTGTTTTCCTGTTCTATCTCGATTTCCGTCATAGCGATTTTGATTCAACCCTAAAAATAGGATAAAGAATTGGAATGTGCAAATCCTGTAGGGACAGGTCTCGACCTGTCCGTTTCTACAGTTTTACGAAATACAAATCCTGGAAGTCGTAACTGAAATCTGTCAGGGGCGAAATGGCTTTCATCTCAAAATCCAATCTGTCGTTTTTGAAGAAAACAAAAGCATCAGCATGGAAATAACGGTTGTCCCAGCGTATCGCGAACTGGTCGTCTTTGTAAAAAAACATTTCTCCAGTGAGTTGAGGCGAACGTTTTGATGCGAAATAAAGATGGCCTTTTTTCTCAGCAATCACGATTTCACCAAACCAATTGTCTTTGTAAGTTCCGCTGAATTTTGAGAAATCGCGTTTAATCTTCTCTTTTTGGTTTCTGGCTACCGTTTCCCAGACTTCATCCGTGATTTTATCAGCGCTGTCCTCGCTGAGTTTGTCCTTGTCGCTGTAAAATTTCACCCAGTCACTTTGCGGAATACCGAGATAACTGTCTTTGATCGTGTTTGAAATGGCGTTAAATGCGGAGCCGGATTGCTGGTTCGTCAGCACAATAATCCCTAAATTGAGTTCGGGGAACATGATGACCTGCGTCACGATGCCTTCGAGTCCGCCGGTATGCGTCACCTGTTTGTACCCTTTTACATCGCTCAGGAACCAGCCGAGGCCGTAAGCCTTGAAATGCGAATGGTAAGGTGCGGCAGTCGTTACAGGGATGACCGTTTGCGGCGTCCACATTTCGTTTTGCGTTTTGGCAGAAAAGAACTGGATATCGTTCCATTTGCCCTTATTCAATTGCATCAAGACCCATTTGCTCAAATCGTTCGCGCTGGTGTAAATCCCCGCAGCAGCGTCGAAAATATTGTTCTGGTAACGCCTGATGACTTTGAGTTTACCATCAATAGGCACATGCGGCGCAATCACGTTCGAAGTATCTTTTAAACGGTTCCATGAAGGTGCGCTGTGGTCCATCTGCAATGGCTTAAGGATGCGTTGGGAAACGAAATCATTCCAGCTTACACCACTCACTTTGGCAACGATTTCACCGGCAATAACGTACAATAAATTATCATAATCATATTTTGCCCTGAACGCCGAAACGGGTTTTAAATACTGGATGTTTCTGATGATGTCCTTCGGCGTGAAATCATGCCCGTCGGGCCAGATCATCAGGTCGCCGGCACCGAGTCCAAGGCCGCTTCGGTGTGTCAGCAAATCACGGATGGTAAATTCATTGGTCACATAATCGTTATACATCTTAAATTCAGGAATGTATTTAGTGACTTTATCATCCCAGCTGATTTTATTTTCGTCCACCAGCATCGCCAAAGCCGCACTCGTAAACGCTTTGCTGTTTGAGGCAATCCCGAAAAGTGTATTGGCATCCACCTTTTCCTTGGTAATAATGGATCGGATGCCATATCCTTTCGAAAGCACTACTTTTCCATCTTTAACAATTGCGACCGCAATGCCCGGCACATCGAAAGCCGTCAGCGAGCGGTTTACCAATTCATCAACCTGTGTTTCGGTAAGCTGCGCAAAAATGCTGTTGGTGACAAGCAATAGGGCAATCCAGACTTTATTCCTCATAATTCATAATTTCTAATTCATAATTTTTTAAAACCCGCGTTGCCTTTTCGCTTCAAAGATCAATATCGCCGCTGCAACCGAAACATTCATCGAGTCGATTTCGCCCTGCATCGGGATGATGATATTCTGTTTTGCGGCGTCGCGCCACGGCTGCGTCAGTCCGGTGGCTTCAGCACCGACAACCAATGCGCTTGCGGTCGTATAATCCTGTGTGTGGTAGGAAGTGGAATCCTGCAACGTCGCGCAGTAAATGGCAATGCTTTTCTTCTCAAGGAAATCAATCACTTCTTCGGTAGTACCTACAGCAATATTACTGGTAAAAATACAACCTACGCTGGAGCGCACCACATTCGGATTATACAAATCGCTTTTTGGGTTCGCGATGATCACGGCATCGAGCTTTGCGGCATCGGCGGTACGCAATAAAGCGCCTATATTTCCGGGTTTTTCTGGCGATTCGGCAACAAGTATCAGCGGATTGTTTCCTAATTTCAAGGTTTCCAGCGAGAGATTCCTGCTTCGGGCCACTCCTATAATTCCTTCTGTAGTATCACGGTAGGCCAACTTCTGGTACACTTCCTTATTGATTTCGATCAGATTTCCGGGCGACAATTTACGTGCTTCGGACTCGGTGCAGATCTCAGGATAAAATAACACTTCCTCCAATGCATAGCCGCCTTTTAATGCGAGCTCGATTTCACGCTGGCCTTCAATAAGGAATGTACCGGATTGCCTACGCGATTTGGCTTTTTCCTGAAGCTGTACCAAAGACTTTATGAAAGGATTCTGTACCGAAGTGATTTGTTTCAAAGTGAAAATTTTGGTTAAAAATAATGAAGTTTTATCAGCTTACGGCTTTCCGGCTTAAATGTTTGCGGATGTCGATAAAGCTCCTGTGGTTTAACGGAAATTCGAGCAGTACATGCGCGATGCTTAAAATGTAAAGCCATTGCAATCCGGCATTGTAATCGTAAATGTAAATTCCGATGGATAAAAACCAGATGGCAAAAATCGCAACGAGTTTGCTGCGCGAAGTCTTATGCCATTGGATGATCGATGTTTTTGAGAACCAGTTTAAGTAGTGATATGTGTACGCGAAAGCGATAAAACGCATCACTTTTATGCCTGGGTCAGAAAAGAATACGAGTTGGTTTTTATCCTCTGCAGATTTGAGGTTTGCCCTGATTTCAGTGAAATGGAAAAAATCGAACACCTGGATCAGGCGGACATTTAAGTTTCGAAAAATGCGGTAACTGTCGATCAGGTAGCTGGAAATCGCTGATTGGTTCCAGATATTGCTCGCCAGTAACAATACCACGGAACAGCTTACAAAAACGATGATTGAGGCGATGCCCATCCTGCTTTTTGCTTTCAAAGCGCCTAACAAAAGGAACAGGCCGGTGAAAATAAATACATGTACCATCGTCGGTAAGAACATGGAAAAAACCAATTGGAACGGACGGTAAAAAAATATGGTCAGCAGCGCTCCTGCAATTAAAATCGAAATCAGTGCGAGAAATCTTTTGCGCCAGTTTTCAATGAAAAGCAATGCCAGTGAACCGAAAAACGTGGTGAAAATAAGCAGCGGCGAATATCCTTTTAAATCCAACATACTTGCCGCCAGCAACAGCAATATGAAGAAGACAATAAAATAATGGTCGTTTTTGCGCGTCAGGAAAAAGTTTTTTCCCTGCAGCCAGTTGATTTCAGTAAGGTAGTGCAAAGGCCCGAGAATCGCATAGACGAACAGGAACAGCTCAAACGGGATCAATAGTGCGACTGCCATCGAAAGGAGCATCAGCAGGATATTGATCAAATCTAAGTTGCGGGTCATGGTGCAAAACTACAAAATTCCGCGCGCCTTGATCTCAAGATATTTGTTGATGGTGTCCAAAGTCAGGTTTTCAGGCTGTGTCAGTACCGAATGGATCCCGTATTTGCGGAGCTCGTTTACGATAAGCCTTTTCTCAAATGCAAATTTCTCGGCAATCGCCTTGTCATAAACCTGCCTGATATTTCCGGCTTTTGACTGGATCAATTCATTGAGTTCGGTATTGTTGAAGAAGATCACGACAAGCAAATGGTTTTTTGCTATGGCTTTCAGATAGGGCAATTGCCTGTGCAATCCATCCAGGCTTTCGAAATTCGTATAGAGCAAAATCAGGCTGCGGTGGTTGATGTTTTTACGGATGTCACCGTAGAGCCTGCTGTAATCGCTTTCGAAAAAATCAGTTTTGACATTGTAAAGGCTTTCGAGGATTTTCTCCATTTGCGATGACCTTTTCTCGGCAATGACACGGTTTTCGACTTTTTTGGAAAACGTCAGCATTCCGGCTTTATCGTGTTTTTTCAGGATGACATTGGACAAAACCAACGTGGCATTGATCGCATAATCCAAAAGGCTCAACCCGTTGAACGGCATTTTCATCACGCGGCCCTTATCGATGATCATGTATACAGACTGGGATTTTTCATCCTGGAACTGGTTGATCATCAGCGCATTTTTCTTCGCCGTGGCCTTCCAGTTCAATGTACGGATGTCGTCGCCCTGGGTATATTCCCTGATCTGCTCAAATTCCATCGAGTGCCCGATGCGCCTTATTTTCTTCACACCGTATTGAAACAGGTTGTTCGAAAACGCCATCAGGTCGTATTTCCTGAGTTGGATGTATGAGGGATAAGTGGGAACCATCCGGTCCTTGTCAAAAGTGAACTTCCTTGAGATGATGCCTAGCGGAGATGATACGAAGATGTTCAGGTTTCCAAAGGAATATTCGCCACGCTCCACAGGCCGCAGGTAATAAACAAGTTCTTTTTCCGAAGAGGCATCAATCTTTTTCTCAATATTAAAATTGCGGATTTGAAACTGAAACGGAATTTCGTCCACAATTTTCACCCGGATAGGAAAGGTATAGAAATTTTTTATTTTAATGGAAATCGGATTTTCGTCGCCGTTCGATAATTTTTCAGGCATCGAGCGTGTGGCTTCGACGGCATTTTTAGTCGTAAATAAAATAATGATGTCCAGTAAAAGCAGGAATAACAGCCCGAAAAAAAGGTAACGTGCCGCATTGAATAAAAACGGGAATATGAATGCACAGATAAATACCAGCATCATCCCCATCAAAATGAAGAAGAACTGGTGGTTGATGTACAATCGCCTGAAGAAATTCAATACGTTCCTCATAAAATTATCTTGGAATTTCTACCGATTCCAGTATGGTTTTAATAATTGCAGTGCTCGTAAGGCCTTCCATTTCACGTTCCGGAGTGACAATCACACGGTGTTGCAAGACAGGGATCGCAGCTTCTTTGATGTCTTCAGGTGTGACGAAATCACGTCCGCGGATTGCCGCAAAACCTTTGGCGGCATTCAATATCGCGATTGAAGCCCGTGGTGAGGCACCCAGATACAGGAATGCATTTTCACGGGTGTTCACTACGATTTTGGCAATATATTCAAGCAAATGCGGCTCGACGATGATCTGTTTTACCAATGATTGGTACTGCTTGATGTCTTCTGCAGAAAGCAGGGTTTTGATGTTGTCGAGTTTTCCATGATCCTGCAAATTGTGCTCGCGCTGGATGATGGCAATTTCCTCGTCCAGCTTGGGATAATCAATAGAAATCTTAAACAGGAAGCGGTCGAGTTGTGCTTCCGGGAGGCGGTAGGTACCTTCCTGCTCGATCGGGTTTTGCGTGGCGATGACAAGAAATGGGGCATCCATCGGATAAGATTGCCCGTCAATCGTAATCTGGCGCTCTTCCATCACTTCAAAAAGTGCGGCCTGGGTTTTGGCAGGGGCACGGTTGATTTCGTCGATCAGGATCAGGTTTGAAAAGATGGGCCCTTTGCGGAATTCGAATTCTGATTTCTTAAGGTCAAAGACTGAAGTCCCAAGGATGTCCGATGGCATCAGATCAGGCGTGAACTGGATGCGCCCAAAATCAATGTTTAATGTTCGCGCGAGCAATTTGGCCGTAATGGTTTTCGCCACGCCCGGAACACCTTCCAGCAGGACGTGTCCGTTTGATAAAAAAGCAACGAGCAATTGGTCGACCATTTTGTGCTGCCCTACAATCACAGACGCAAGTTCCGCCTTGACGGCAACAATGCTGTCCTGCAGTTTCCTGAGGTCGAGACGCGATTCGAAATTGATGTTTTCGCCTGCCGGCATTTGGCTTTCCGCCCCGTTTTCAAAATTTTCCATATGCTTTGTTATTGCGCCTTGCGGCATTAACTGACTATTTTTTCGATGGCCTGGCTGATTTCAATCAAATCGCTTTCTACGGCTTTGTAGTCGCTGCGGCTTTTATTGATCAGGTACACCAAATGTTCGATATCTTCAGGGTTTTTCCCCGATTTCAATTGCAGTTTCTTGATGAACTGCGCGTCAAGAACCGTCGTGTCTATCATATAATCCTGACGTACTTTCTCAAGGAAGTAGATAATCTTCTTCTCAATGATATTGTCGTGGTCGCCCTCCTGGAAATATAAATTCCCGATGGTTTTGGCAAAATCTATTGTTGTGTTTGAAAGCGGTTTGATGATCGGCACAATGCGCTGCTTCCTTTTTGCATTAAAAATAAGGAATCCCAGCAGTCCGAATAAGAAAATATACCAGGCCCATGTGAGTTGCGGATTCCCTAAGATAACCCGAAGCATCGACTCCGGTTTCTTATTGCCGTCCTGGCCTTTGACATACCAGAGGATGTCATTTTTCGGGATGTAAGCCATGACTTTCTCCGCATAGGCTGCATGATCCTCTTTCAGCAAATGGAAGTTGGTAAAAGCTGCAGGCTGTGTATGCAGGATAAATGAACCTTCCTTAAACGGGACTTTTACGAAATTTACCCTGGCCGTGTCGCCACTCTGGTAGCCAAGGATTTGTGTTTTCAGCGTATCGATTCCTGAGAAATAACCGTTGCCAAGGCCTTCGGTGATTTTATATTTTTTGGAGCCTAATTTTGGGTTTGCGATCCAATTGTAAGTGTCTTTCTGGTATTGGAAATCGTAGCCTTGTTTTAGTTTTAGCGTGTCCAGAAGCCATTCGGGGATTCGCTTCGCGCTGATAAAGGCATGATTTCCGTCGGCAACAAAATTTAATAGCGCAGATACCGATTGTTCGTCGAGTGCCTCACCGCCGCCAATTGATAAAAAGGTCTTTTTAGGGCCTCCATAATGCATCGTTGAATCCTGGCTGTATGAGGAAAGAAAATATTCATAAGGCGTCACGGATATGGGCTTAATATCATTTCCTTTAAAGATGCCACGCATTTCGCGGTCAAAAATATACAATCCGAAGGGTTTCTTTTCGGTAATACCGTAAGTAGGCGTCCAGTCGATTGGTTTGGGCTGGCTACTGTCAATCACTGCGATCAGCACCACCAATACCACAATCAGGAAAAGGTATATTTTAATGCTCCTGCTCATGATGGTATGGATTTGATGGTTTTTTCAAATGCCGCAGCGGCTGTAGCGAGCGCTTTTTCATCGATGTCGAATTCGCCGTACCAGATGTAATTGTAAAGGTAGGACAGGTATTCGAAATTGGTCCTGAAATCCGCATGCTTCAATTCATTCAGGTAATCGGAATTGGTTTTTTCAGTATCCCATTCGATGTAGCCCTGTGCCGACATTTTCTTAAGCAGCCACAAATAATAATAGCGGATCATGAGCCTTTTTTCACCTGAAATTTTAGTATCGCGGATCAGCTTTTCAAAATCCACCGACTGCAGGTCTTTTTCAAGGTCGTCATAACGGAGTATGCTTTTGTCGGATCTTTTACCGAAAATCCACTTTCCTTCCTTATTCATTACCGCTTTTACGATCAGGAAGATGACAAAAAGGATGATGGCCCCCGCAAGGATCTTCATAAAAAGGTTTAATACGCTTTTTGATTTTCCATTGCCGTCATTCCCGCCGAAAACTTCCCTGAGCCACTCCAGGAAGCGTTCCCAGGCGTTTTTTTTCTTTGAGCGGGTTTCATAAATGAATTCGTCCGAATTGTATTTCTTCTTCAAATCCGGAAACGATGGCTTTTTAACGTCAGATTGATCGGTCAAAAGTGGTTTTGCTGCCTTTTTTAACTCGGTGGCCGGAGGGTTTTCGGCAAAGGCCAAAGCGGTATGGTTTCCTGAAAAAGAAAGTATGAAAAAGAAGAATATGAAGCAGGATTTAGTCAATGTCGGCCCCGATGTTATCTATTTCCAAATGCGCGGCATTGTTGAACTCGTTTTCCTGTGCCGTATAATAAATAAGGCCCTGGTTGACCACAAGCAGGTTGTTCAGGAAATAGCCTGCAAAAACCGAAACGACAAATATGAACGCCAACCCGATGGAAATAAAACCAAAGGATTCCGTTGGCGACTGGTCTTTGAGAGACGTAAAAAAGATGATCACTCCTGCAATATAAGGAATCAGCGTGACTGCAGATTGCAATATCTGTATGATGAAAGAAATTATCAGTGTAGAACCTACGATGGGCCAGAACCTGTCCCTCACAATTTCAAAACCACGTCCGAGCGATGGGAAAAAGCCTTTCTTTTCCAATATAAAAGTAAAATAACTCACACTTACCCACGAAAGGAAAGCGGGGCCGAGCACAAAGAATATCGGGATCATGATAATGGCCATTTCCTTGATGTAAAACAGGATGACGAATAAAACCGTCAGCGGGATGACCGTCAGGATGGAGGCCAGGAAAAAAATGAGCATGCGACCGATTACGCTTTTAATCCCCGACCATATTTGCTTGGATGTGAAATCATTGCAACGGTGTTTTTCAACCAGGCTTAAATAAACCACCGTATACGTTACGCTAAAGAGCGACAATAGCGTGAGCAGCACCAGCATCAATATCACCCCGGCACCGATCATTGCCAGTTCTCCGCCGCCCGTTTCATTTACGATGCCATTCTGGCCGGGTTCGAGGCTGTTCAGCATATTGTAAATAAAACTTTTCGACAACAGGAATATAATCGCGGAAAGGCAGAGCAGGATCCAGCCGTTCATTTTGAAATAATTTCCGAAGAAATGCTTGCCGTAGGTCCTCAGGAATGTAATGGTATCGGAAATATAATCGCCGAAATTTCTTTTTTTGTAAAGGTCAAATTGCTGCATCCTTGTATACTTTTTTGTTTACGATTGCGGGATAGATCAGGAAATAAAATGAAATCGCCGATAAGGTCGAAAGGATAATGAAAACACTCAGCCAATGCGGCATATCGATAGAATATCGCGTGATGAACCCTTCAAGGAAACCGGCGGCTATCGTGAAGGGCACCGTAGCCAGGAATATTTTCAGGCTTACCTTAAAACCGATCATCAGGGAATTGATCCTGGAATAGGTTCTCGGGAACAGTATCGAAGCGCCAAGGATAAAACCGGCTGCGGTTTCAATGACGATGGCGAAAATTTCCATTGAGCCGTGGATCCATATCCCGCGCACGCTTTCCCAGAATACGCCGTGCTGGTAAAAGAAATACTGGAACGAGCCCAGCATCACGCCATTGTTCAATGCGAGGTAAAAAGTCCCGAATCCACCCAATATCCCCGAGACAAAGCACATCGCGCCAACCCGCAGGTTATTTAACGTGATGGCGATAAAACCGCCCAGGTGGCTGCCGCTCTTATAAATCGCGACGGGATTCCCGTCCTTGATATTCTCCAGAGTAGTATTGACATAGCCGTCGCCGAGAATCAGCCGGCAGAAGGTATCATCATATGCCGCAGATAACGCACCAATGGCTACGGTCAGGAAAAAAAAGGCGAACGCGAAAATCAGGTAACGCCGGTATTGGTAGACAAGCAGCGGAACTTCGGTTTTAAAGAAATACACTACCCTATTGGTTTCGTGCCGCCTGGTCTTGTAAATTTTCTGGTAGATGGTCGAAGCCAGGTGGTTGAGGTAAACGACCGTCTTGCTTTTCGGGTAATAGGTCTGCGCATAGGAGAGGTCATTCACCAGGTGAATGTAAAGACTCGCAATCTCATCCGGATTTTTCTTAGTTTTGCCAAAAATGACCTGTTCGAATTCAAGCCATTTTTCTTTATTTTGCTTAATAAACGCAATTTCTCTCATCGCAGGCTAAAATAGAAAATATGACTCAATTATCAATTACGACCACCCAAAATGTTAATATTAATTTCACCGCAGCTTCCATAGGTGTGCGGATTTTGGCGTTGCTGGCGGATATATTGATCCAGGTCGCTTACCTCATTTTCATTTATTGGTTCCTTTACGGCGTGCTCGACTTTACCGAAGTGACCAGCGGCTGGGATTATTGGTCCGTGATGGCACTCAACGCCGTGATTTACCTTCCCGTAATGTTTTACACCCTTACGATGGAAAGCGTTTTTGAAGGGCAAACTGTCGGAAAGCGCCTGCTGAAACTCAAGGTCGTAAAAATTGAAGGCTACCAGGCTGATTTCGGGGATTACCTGATCCGTTGGCTGCTGCGTATGATCGACCTGTTTTTCTTATTCGGACTCATTGGCCTCATTACGGCATTGGTGACGAAAAAAACACAGCGGCTTGGCGACCTGGCAGCCGGAACTGCGGTCATCACGTTAAAGAACAACATTTCCATCGACCATACGATATTGCAGGAAATCGACTCACAGTACATACCAACCTACCCGACGGTGATACAACTCACCGACAACGACATCCGCATTATAAAGGAAACCTTTCACGTGGCCGTGAAAGACCGGGATTACAATATTTTTACCAAGCTGCGCAGCAAAATCGAGGAAGTCACCGGCATTAAGAACCAATCCGGCAGCGACGAGGTCTTTATCGGGATTATCCTGATGGATTACAATTATTATACCCAGAAAATGTAATGGACGTGACGCTGTTTTACCTGTTGGATATCATCGGGACCATGGCTTTTGCGGTCTCCGGCGCCTTGACGGCGATGAACAAAAAGCTGGATCCGTTCGGGGTGTACATCATCGCCTTCGTGACTGCGGTAGGAGGCGGGACGCTGCGCGACATCATGATAGGCCGCACGCCTGTGGGCTGGATGCGCGATCCCAATTATGTGTATTTAATTACGGCTGGTTTTTTCCTGGCCATCATTTTCAGAAAGAAACTGGACCACCTCCGCATCTCGTTATTCTTATTCGACACCATCGGTTTGGGCGTGTTTACGTTGATCGGATTGGAAAAAGGAATCAATACCGGGCTGCATCCGGTGATCTGCATCGCTTTGGGAACCATGACGGCGAGTTTCGGTGGCGTGATCCGCGATATCTTATGCAATGAGATCCCGGTGATCTTCCGCCGCGAAATTTACGCAACCATCTGCATCATCGGCGGTATGGTGTTCTTTGGCCTGAAGAAAACCGGATTGGAAAAGGATGCCATCTACCTGATCACTTCCTGCGTCATCATCATCCTGAGGCTGATGGCCGTGAAATTTAAGTGGTATTTATCGCCTTTAGAGCAGTAATTTGGGCGTGCCCCTCGTGCCTCGGGTCGGGCTGTCCGCTATATCTTTTTATTTTTCCTCCGCTGTGCTGCGTCAAAATAAAAAGGATGCCGCTGCCATCCCTCACGCAAACCCTGCACCCTGTAGCCTGCACCTATTTCTTCAAATATACGAACCCCGTCAATGGCTGCGGGTAATCCGGGTCGTTGAGCTCCAATATATAGAAATAAGTCCCTGCAGGCAAATCCTTCCCAAACATCCGGAATCCTTCTGACGACGTGCCATCCCAGTCCTGCTTGCTGTTGTTTCCGGTCCAGACCAGTGTTCCCCAGCGGTTGAATATCGACAGTTTGAAATTCAGGAAAATATCCCTTAAGCCGTCAATCAGGAAAGTATCGTAAAAATTATCAGGGAAAGGCTCTACAAGGTTGTACACTTTCGGCGGGCAGTTGCGCGTCAGTAAATCAAACGAAGTCACGCTGAAACAGTGCTCATTGGTGATCCGTACGAAAATCCTGCGCGGCGCTACCGTCACTACGCCTTCAGTGATGGTTATAGGATTGACATCTGCGGAAGCATCATTTTCCGTATTGAAAAAAGCGACCACATCGCCGGGGTTTATCCTTATTGCGTCCGCATATCCTGAAAAATCAAAGGTACCGCGACTTCCGCCTTCATTGCATGCCACCAGGTTTTGCGGCTGGTTGAACCCTGGCGAAACAATTAATGAGAAATCAAGTGAAGCAGTATTGTTGGTTTCATTAATTTCTTTTACACTCCCAACTCCGGCCGCATCACTGTCGACCACAAACCGCAAGGTGAAATCCAAGGGTACACCAGCCGGGATTTCCAGTGTAACGGTGCCGTCCTCGCTGCCACCGATCGGGAGTTCGGCAACCGTAAAAGCCCCGCCGATATACACGTCATCGGCGAATACTGCAATTTGTGTATGGGCCGGCAACGGATCGGTACTTTGCGGATTCGATACGGTATAATCCACGGTAATGAGCCTGGAATTACACGATTTTTCTGTATTACCTATAACAATCACCGCATCGGGAAGCTGGCTGTTGAGTTTGGTCACAATCGCATTGATCATTACGAAATCCCGGCCGGACTCCAGCTTTATCTTTGCTTCAATATCACCGACATGGATATTGCCCTGAATATCATACACGTCCAGGTCCATATTGTACAGCGTATCCGAAATGGTGAAACTGTTGGTGCCGTTGAAAGCATTGGTTGCCGGATTCAGGCCATTGCTCAGCAACTGCCCGTTGATGAAAAGGCTTTCTCCATCATCAATATTCTTATCGCCTTCCCAGGCCAGGAAACCGATTTTGGCATTGTCATTATCAATTACATTGAGGCTGTTGAGCGTGATTTCGATTTCAGGCGGAATCTTCTGCATGCCATCATAAACATTCAATTGGTTGAGCGGAAGGCCGGCATTTTCATAAACGACGATAATCGCCCAGCCCCCGAAATTCCCGCCACGCTCGCAATACGGTCCGATAACCGATGTCAGGTCCAGGCCGGTAAAAAGATAATCGGCATTGCCGGTAGCGATGATCTGTGGTGTAATATCTGCAAATCCGCCGAAACAGGGCAAACCCGCGCTGTTGATGATGTTGAACATGCGTTGTGCGGTAACAGGCTGCCCGTTCAGCGCCACATCAAAATCGCCTGTGCCGGATCCTGCCCAATAAAGGTAAGCGCTTTGTATAATGTCATCAGGGGCGAGTGCCAGTGTAGCGGATGATTCCGTAAGTATTGTGCAGGGTGGAGCCGGTTGGCCGTCCAGGGTATTGTTTTCTTCAGAGTTCAGCGTATTGCCAAAAAAAACAAAATCATATCGCCCGTTGAATTGCTGGTATAGCGAAATGTCTTGCGAATACACGCCACAGCAGGTGGATGCCATCAAGAGGCAATAAACAACGTGTAATTTCAGTTTCACAGCTGGTTTTGTTAGTAAGCAGCCGCAGTCTCGGCATTCAGTTATCAAATGTTGTGAACTGCATGCTGCAACTGCTGGTACAATTTTAGGTTTAAAGGTACAAATATTTTTATTGGATGTCATTTTACCAAAAGGCTGCTGCCGAAAACCAAAAAAATCAGTAATTTCCCCAAGTTAACAAATGCGCTTGAAAAACTATACCGTAATACGATACCGAAGCACTGAGGCTACAGGCTGGAACGATTTCCTGAAAACGGCAAAGAATGCCACTTTCCTGTTCAACAGGAACTTCATGGATTATCACGCAGACCGTTTCCCGGATTTTTCCTTAATGGTTTATAATGAGGAACGGCTCGTAGCATTATTGCCCGCGAATATTGATAACGGGACGATTTTATCACATCAGGGGCTCACGTACGGAGGGCTCGTTTACGGGAATCTTAAATTGCAGGAAGTGATTTTGGTTTTCCGGGAGATTTTGCTGTTCCTGCAGCAGCAGGGTATTCTGAAACTGGTCTATAAATCCATTCCGTCAGTGTATTGCCTTAAGCCTGCACAGGAGGTGGAATATGCCTTATTCCTGGCCAAAGCTCAAATCGTGCGCCGTGATGCATTATCGGTTTTGGCCCATAATGGCGAAAATGAAGTTTCCGATCTGCGGAAGCGCGGCATTAAAAAGGGCATTAAAAGCGGTTTGGTGGTTAAGGAAGAAAATCATTTCGAAGATTTCTGGAACCAAATCCTGATCCCGAATCTTGAATCACGGCATCAGGCAAAACCGGTGCATTCTTTGCAGGAAATTGAATTATTGGCTTCGCGGTTTCCGGAAAACATCCGCCAGTTCAATGTATACCATCAAAATAAAATAGTCGGCGGCACCACCGTTTTTGAAACTGAAAATGTGGCACATGCACAGTACATCGCTGCGAATGAAACCCGCGCCGAACTGGGCAGCCTTGATTTTTTATTCAATGAACTGACTCACAATATTTTCAGGGAAAAGAAGTTTTTTGATTTCGGAATTTCAAATGAAATGCAGGGTAGGAAACTGAATTCCGGGCTTTCCTATTGGAAGGAAAGCTTTGGCGCGACGACAATTACCCAAGATTTTTATGAAGTGGCGACAGCAAATTATACCCTGCTTGATGATGTTTTCATTTAAAAGATGCCTATGATACCTTTTTTGGATTTAAAGAAAATAAACGAACCTTATGAAGCGGGCTTCCGCCAAAAAATGGATGAGATCCTTGCGAAAGGCTGGTTTATTTTAGGCGATGAGGTCGGGGCTTTTGAAAAAAAATACGCCGCTTATTGCGGCACGAAGCATTGCATCGGTGTGGCCAACGGACTTGACGCATTGGTCCTGGTCTTAAAATCGTACATCCAAATCGGAAAATTGCAGCAAGGCGATGAGGTGATTGTCCCTGCCAATACCTTCATTGCTACGATATTGTCGGTACTGGAAGCGGGATTGGTGCCCGTTGCTGCGGAACCGGATATGCAGACATTCAACCTCGATCCAAAATCGGCCGCAGATAAAATTACGGCTAAAACCAAAGCCATTATTGTTGTGCATCTGTACGGGCAAATTGCAGATATGGATGCATTTTCAGCCATGGCAAAAAAGTACAACCTACTGCTGATTGAAGATGCTGCGCAGGCTCATGGCGCAAGAAACAATAAAGGTGTCAAGGCAGGAAACCTTTCAGATGCTGCGGCATTCAGTTTTTATCCGGCGAAAAATCTTGGCGCTCTGGGCGATGCAGGCGCGATTACCACAAATGACACTGCACTGGCGGCAATGGTTTCGTCTTTGCACAATTACGGCAGCGAGGTAAAATACCAACACGATTTTGCCGGTACGAATTCCCGCCTGGATGAAATACAGGCTGCTTTCCTGAATATAAAGCTCGACGGATTGGACCGCGATAACGCCCATCGCAGGAAGATTGCAGCGATTTATTCTGAAGGAATTTCGAACCCGAAAATCATTTTGCCTTTTTATGAAGGGGACCAGAGCCATGTGTTCCATCTTTATGTAATCCGGACAGGAAACCGCGACGCATTGCAGCAATTCTTATCCAGTCAGGGCATCAGTTCACAGATCCATTACCCGATTGCGCCGCACAGGCAAAAGGCACTGAAGGAATGGCATCATTTATCTTTCCCGATTACTGAAAAAATCCATGAAGAAGTCCTCAGCCTCCCGATTTCTCCTGTAATGACTGAGGAAGACGCACATTTTGTCGTTTCAGTCCTAAACCAATATTAATTGCGTAGCGCGAGGGCCATATGGAAATCATCCTTATTTAAAGCAACGTCTTTAAACTCGCTCAGCATCGCGCTGAAAATTGCCATTGGCCTGGTCACCTCTAAAGTGATAGCCATTTTTGTCGGGCCGTCGGGTATGGCATTGGTCGGGAACCTTCGGAATTTCCTATCGTCCCTGGAAACCATCGGGACGCTGGGTTTCCAGAACGGTATTATCAAGTATACTGCTGAAAATAAAGACAATAAGCCGGAATTCGACAGGATATTGTCGACCGTTTTCCTGTCGCTTGGCGTGGTAGCTGTAATACTCAGCCTGGTGTTATTCTTCCTGGCGGGCTTGTGGAGCGATATGATTTTCGGTGAAGCCTATCACTATGAAACCGTATTCCGCGTGCTTGCAGCCGCGATGCCCTGGTACGCCTGTTCATTACTGCTCGTTGCGGTGATCAACGGCCTTGGGAAATTCCGTGAAGTGGTATACATCAACATTTCGGGAAATATCATCGGGTTATTGCTATCTGTGATCTTCATTTCGCAGTACCATACTGTCGGGGCACTTCTTGCAGTGATTGTTGCGCCGGCACTGGTGTTCTTCGCCGCTTTGTTCTTTATGCCTGAGGAAATGTCGTTGGCAAAATATTTTAAGCTGAAGGATTTCTCTTTTCAGGTCATCAGGAAAATGTCTTCCTATTCGCTGATGGCGTTGGTCTCAGCATTAATTTCGCCATTGGTTTTTGTAGCCATACGGAACAGCATCATCCACACCGAAGGCATTGCAAATGCTGGTTATTGGGAAGCGATGAGCCGCATTTCGGGTTATTATATGATGTTTGTCAGTACCATCGTTTCAGTGTATTTTTTGCCGAAACTTGTAGGTGCTAAAAACAACAATGAAACCAAAAACGTCATTTTAAGTTTCTGGAAAAATGTGTTGCCGCTTTTTGCATTGGCGCTTCTGGTATTGTATTTCTTAAGGAGCTTCGTCATCAGGATATTATTTACCAAAGCCTTTATTCCTGTCGGGGACTTGTTCCTATGGCAGCTTTCCGGCGATATACTCAAGGCATTTTCGATGGTTTTGGGTTATAATCTGGTGGCAAAGAAGCATACGGTGGCCTTTATTGTCACAGAATTCATTTCGATGGCCGTCATGTATTCCGCGAGTTTGTATCTTGTGGATGCCTTTGGTATCGAAGGTGTGGTGATGGCGCACTGTATAACGTATTTTCTATATGTGCTTGCGCTGTTGGTGTTTTTCAGGAAAATCCTTTTCAGGCAGGGAGTTTGAAAATAATTTGACTAGTTTTGGAAAAATTATAAAAATGACCTCACTTTATTTCGATCCCGGAACCGGAGCCTTGATTGTGCAATTCTTCGCGGCAGCAGCGGCGGGAGTATTATTGTTTTACAAATCAATCAAGATGAAAGTAAAATCCCTTTTCGGCATAAAGCAAAAAGAATCAGATGATTTTATGGACGAAGATCCTGATAAAGACCAAACCAAATAATGGAGTCCAATAGAATACCTTCTTCTTTCCGCGACCCCTCAGGTTATGTTTACAAGGACGGAAATACCATAAAAAGGCACATCACGCCGTTGTACTTTAGGCAATATGAAAGCCTCACGGAAAGCGGTTTCTATAATGCCCTTTTTGAAAAAAAATACCTGGTCAGGCACTCGGAAATTTCAAAAAGCCCTGAGGCCATCATCATCGGATCCGAAAAAATCCCGTTTATATCTTATCCGTATGAATGGAGTTTCCTGCAATACAAACACGCCGCGCTGCTGACATTAAAAATCCAGAAGCTTGCACTTGAAAATAACTTTACGCTGAAGGATGCTTCCGCTTTCAATATTACGTTCCACAACGGGAAGCCGATTTTTATTGACACCTTATCCTTTGATTTTTATAATACTGATGAGCCCTGGCATGCCTATAAGCAATTTATAATGCATTTTTTAGGGCCGTTGGCCTTAAGCCATTATTACGGACTTGATTGCCT
Organism: Flavobacterium pallidum; assembly: GCF_003097535.1. NCBI lineage: Bacteria > Pseudomonadati > Bacteroidota > Flavobacteriia > Flavobacteriales > Flavobacteriaceae > Flavobacterium > Flavobacterium pallidum. Next base: position 3,418,884 of record NZ_CP029187.1, on the reverse strand, counting down.
TAAAACACTCTCCGCCAATATCGACGGGATCAGCCTTGACAGGATTTCGGCGTTACTTCCATTTAAATCATACATGAATCCGATACTGTATACAAACATCCACCTGCCGGCAAAGTATGAGAAAAAGCACGCTGCCGCAGAAGCCAAAACCGCAGGTAAGCTGACGCTGAAATCACAGCTGAAACTCATCGATGCACTGTATTCCTACATTGAATCGCTGACAGTAAAACAGCAGACAGAATGGGATGATTACTACAACCAGACCAATTATGAAAAACAGGCTTATGAACAAAAAAAACAACTTACCAAAACCTGGGCAAGTGACATAAAGGCGCAAAGCGTACTGGATTTGGGCGGTAATGACGGCACTTTTTCACGCGAGTTGCCCGAAACTGTTGGCTTTGTCATCGTCGCAGATGTCGATCCCAATGCGGTGGAGCAGAATTACCGCAAAATCTTAAAAAATAAGGAAACGAAACTCCTCCCTTTAGTAGCCGATATTTTGAATCCGGCACCTGCCATCGGGTTTCATAATGCGGAACGTTTTTCACTGCTGGACAGGCTCCGGGAATGCCCTGTCGATGCCTGTATCGCATTGGCTGTAATCCATCATATCACTTTGTCCGGGAATATCCCGTTTGATATGTCGGCACGGCTTTTTGCCGATGTTTCGGAACATCTTTTAATTGAATTCCCAAACCGGGAAGATTCCTGGGTGAAATTCCTGCTTGACAGTAAAAGGGATTTCAGGGCACATTTCGATTTCTATAACGAAGATCATTTCGAAGCCGCCTACGGCCGCTATTTCGACATTCTGAAAAAAGAGCCGCTGGTGGCTTCGCACAGGACGCTATACACGATGAAAAGAAAATAATATAATATGGGCTTTGGCAAAAGCATAAAAGAATTTGTAAACAGCGATAAGGATTATCCTGTTTTGACGGGTTTTCTCGCGGGATTTTACCCGCTGCTGTTTTTTTATGATGCCAATTATGAATCCATCAATTCGATACAGCACCTGGCTTTTTTTGCCGGATTGTTCCTGATTCTGCCATCATTGAGCGTTTATGCCGCCTATAAACTGGTTTCCCGTTTCAGTAAAACGAAGCCTTATAAAAGGCATTTGCTTTTTATCCTGGTGATAGAAATTGCCGCCGCTTTCCTTTCGCAGGTACAATACCTGACGCTCAAAAAGAAAATATTGCTGGCATTATTGATCGTATTGGTTTTGTTGTCGAAGAAACTCCACGATCATTATAAAAAAGTATTGGTTTTCATGATGCTGCTTTGCATTTTTCCTGCTGTTAATGTGGTCAATACCTTCCTGTCAAAGCAATTCGTTGATACAAAAGCATGGATGCGGCAACCAGACCATGTCAAAAATGTGAAATTTGTGCAGAAACCCAATGTCTATTTCATCGAACCCGATGGTTATACCGGAAGTGATGCCATGGCCGATGTGCCCTATAAGTACCATGACACGATGTATGATTACCTTAAATTGCAGTCCTTTACGGTTTACGAAAAAACCATCAGTAATTATCCTGCAAGCCTGGCTTCAAATGCTTCCATGCTTGGGATGAAGCACCATTATCTCGGCAAAATCCTGTCTTCCCCGTTTGAAATGCAGGATGCGCGCAACATCATTTCAGCTGATAATCCGGTTGTGGAAATTTTCAGGAAGAATGATTATAAGACGTTTTTTATCGTTGAAGATGAGTATTTTCAGAAGAATTTTTCGAGGGGTCAATACGATTATTACAATATCCAAAATTCTGAAATCCCATTTTTCAGTGATGACAACAGCGTAAAAAAAGATGTGTACCGTGATTTGGAAAAATGTATTGCTGCGGAAAGGAATTCGGCACAGCCAAAGTTTTATTTTGTAGAAAAATTACTTCCGCACCACATCGCTTTTGATGGCTCAGGGGTAGCAAATGAAAGGAAATCATACCTTGATGACATCGAAACCTGTAACAAATGGCTTAAGAAAACCATCAGCATGATCGGTAAAAATGATCCAAATGCCATCATTTTGATTGTGGGGGATCACGGCGGATGGGTCGGGATTGAAAACAACCGGCAAATGTTCTCGACGAAAGATCCTAAATTGCTGCGTTCCATCTTCAGCAACCTTATTGCTATAAAATGGCATGATAAGGCGCATGTAAAATACGATGCAAAACTGCGTTCCAACGTGAATATCTTCAGGGTTTTGTTTGCCTGCCTGGGCCAGGACGCTACTTTGCTTCAGAACCTGCAGCCGGATGAGGCCTATCATATCCGGCAACATTCGTTTTCAAAAAAACCTGAAAAAGTACTGGAAAGATAGGTTTAGTCCTTTCGGTATACTCTAATCTGTAAGTTGGCCGCATCAAGGTTTTCCCTTGCCCGTATATTGTATCCTTCAAATTGGTATGCCTTAAAATGCAGGCAGCTTGGATTCTCCGAAAGCAGTTTATAATGGTTCGGATTTTCATACTTCCTGTAGTCATGAAGGTCTGTAAAAGGATAAAACCCACTGATGTTTACGAATACCAATTCCGGTGCGTGGTCCCTCGGCATTTTCTTTTTCACAATACTGAAATTGGGCATAAAGGAATGGCTTTTGTTGTATTCCAAAACCATTTCCGTTTTCTGAAAGCGGTATTTGTTGTAAAATTCCCAGGCGATATCTTTGGGGTAAAAACAATTCTTATAGTCGTATATCTTAAAACTGAATGACACCGATAGCATAAGGCTTAAGACAAAAACCACTGCCGTACGGTAAGCCTTGAGCCGGAAATGCCGGACTGAAGCATTAATCGCAAATACGCAGAAGAGCACCAGGAATGGAAAAAACTGTTTGAGCAGGCGTGCATACCAAACCACTTTATGCAAATAATATCCGGCAGCGGAATACACCAAAAACAATAGGAGCAATACCAAAAAGACAAGGCAAATAGGCTCCGCAGGCATTTTTTTAATATTCCGAAAAAATAGCAACAGGAAAATCCCAAGTCCGGTCAATAAGAAAATGCCGTTGATTCCTTCTGCTTCCACAAGGTATTTGAACAGGAACGAGAAACATTCGGAAAACGAACCCTGTAGAATGGTTCCTGAGAGCATTAACGAATTTTCGATAAACGAGGTGCCGCCGATTTGCGCCAGCGCTTCAAAAATCAACAGGCAAATCACACTCCCTGAGACAAAAAAAAGTCCCTGTGGGATTCCGGAAAACCACTTTCCTTCGAGCGCTTCCCGAATTACGAAAAACATCGGGAGCGCTAAAAACAGCAACACATATCCGGGATAGCATAAATATCCGAAGAATGCCACGAATCCGAAAAAAAGCATTCTCCGGTTTGTGATACCTTTTGCGGAAAGGATGTTATAAAATACATAATAGAGGATCAGGAGGCTTGCATCGTATGGGTCGGCGTGTCGCAATGAAATATAGGAAACCACGAGCGTTGCAAACACCAGCACACTGAACAGGCTTAAGAATTTTTCCCTCAGCAAATGCAGCGACACTTTGTAATGCAAGAGCAACAGCAAACCATAAATGACAAAATTATAAGCAAATACGGGCCACGAATTGGCAGTTTCATATACTTCGAGCCCGAACAATTCTGCATTTAGATATTGTAGAACAGTAGGAATGATTTTTACAACGGCATCACCGGGACGTCCTTTGGTGGAAAATAAGAATTCCAGCGCCGAATGAAAATCGGAATGTGCAAGGCTTTTCAGGATTTGCCCGGCCGCGCGATACCTGTCTTCATCGGGGAAGGCAAGGAACCCTTTGTTGATCAGGATCAACTTCACTGCTGAAACCAAAACGATCAGCAGCAGCATCAAACGGCTCTTATCCGGGAGGCGATAGATCATCGGCGGCTGATTTTATAAATGTTGTAATAAAATGTGCTTTGAAATACAGTTTTTTTCAGCGACATATCCAGGTCTTTTCGGACAAATGCATAATCATAACCCGATAAAGTGTCCACGCTGACCGCGAATGGCTTGCAATACATAATGTTATAATTCCTGTACCCTTCAGTGATTAAATGAAATTCAAGATTGGCATTGAGGATCACACCGTCTAAAAAATAATTTTTATTGCCTATGACTTTAGGGATGATTTTATCGGCAGTGATATTTATCGCGAGGTCCTTTTCTTCAAATTGATAGACTTCATGGTTGAAATTGACCAAAAGCCCGGTTTGAATCACGATTAAAACAGGAAGCAATACCTTTTGTTGCAATTGCCCGATGTGATTTTTATAAGGAAGCAACGCAATCAAAACCAAAACCGCACTATAGTAATTGAATACGCGCACATAAGGAACCAAATGATGGATCGGTAAGATAATCGCCGGCATCACCAGCATAACGAAGGCAAAAGTCATGTCGCTCCGGTCTCGTTTTTTCCATAATTTATAACATGAAAAACCGATAAGCACCGCAAACAACCCCCAGTGGATTCCGGAAATTTGCCGAAAAATATCGAGGTAATAGCCCGGCATCGATTTGGCCGCCTGGTAAAAACCCATCGCCCACTGGTGTGAGGCCTTCGTTAACGAGCCGATCCCGTCATGCAGCATCACAGGAAGGTAAAGCAGGAAAGTACAACACGTTACACTACAGCCTGACAGGAGTTGCATCAGCGTCATTTTCCTTATTGAAATCAGTATGAAAGCATTGAGGATGATAAATGCATAAAGGAATGTCGGGACTGTATACAATCCGAGTACGCAGAAAATACTGAAAAAAATCCAGTTTTTCCGGATGTGGATGTTTTTTAGTATGTCAAAAGCTGCGTAAAGCGCACTAATGAAAAACAAATTATACAACGCATAACCCCGCGACATATAACTGTAATATACATTCATGAAAAGCATGGATGAAATGGCCACTACCGCGAAAGCCATCTTAACATTGAAATGTTTCCGGACCATCCTGAACAGCACAATCATTGATAAGAAATTGACGATAATGCTTGAAATGCGAAGCTTGAACAATACCGGCAGCCACGGGATATACTTTGTAACATTAGTAATCACCGAATGCAGGATATGGTTGTTTGGCGCCGGATAATGCGTCACGGAAGTTATGAAACCTTTATTTGTAAAATGGATGAAAGTCCACGCCTCATCATACGAAACCGGCAATATGATGCCGTAATATACCGAAGCCAGCAGCGGGATGATGCAAACAACCAGGCCATAATCGATGAGGTGTCCGTATTTTTGCGGACCCTTTATTGCCATGCCCTGGCGTATTGGTTTGCAATATCAATATGATCGTGATTTGCCTTAATAAATGCCGAAGCACGCTTTCCGATGGCTTTGATTTCATCCGGATTTTCAATCAGGAAGGCCAGTTGCGAAACGATATAATCGGTATCAGGCAGGGCGTTTATGGCTACTTTTTCCGTAAGGTTGTAAAAAGTTTCAAATATTTTTTCAGCACCGGTAAATACCACTTTACCTTTCGCCATAGCTTCCAGCGCGTTATACCCCTGATCCATGGAATAGGCCTGGTCCAAAATGATGTGCGCGCGATGGTAAGCAGTGATATAATCTTTGTAAGGCAGGCTGCGCGTGACAATAATTTCAATCCTGTCGTGGTATTTCTTTTCAATTTCAACCAAAGCCTTTTCAAAGAAATCAATGCCTTTCTGGAAATAGTTCTGATGGTTGATGCCTAAGAAAATGACGATTTTACCTCTGGGATTTTCAGTGTTTTGCTTCAATTTTTCAAGGTTGACAGGATTTGGGATGATGCCAAGATATTTCGGATTTGCTTCCAATGGCACATGGTAATCCAGGTCTGAAGCAATCACGCCCGAAATATTATCGTAAACATACTCGTGAAGTTTCTGGTATTCTTCCTCGCGGAATTTCAAGACAGGCTGAAAATCTTTCTTTTTGATTTTTCCCGCAAGATAAGGTTGCACCACCGATTTAAATCCGGGGTTTTTAAAGCAATACGTTACATTCGCATAATCTGCGCCGCAGGAAAGCAGGAACACCTTCTTATTATTCCTGAAAATATGTTCCAGGATTTTCCGCTCATAATGATACCCGCAGTAAAAACTGTTTTCGTTGATAAGCTGTACCGCGTCATAGCCCGAAAAGAAGGTACGGTTCTTATAAAAATGCCTGTAAATCAAATAGGAACTCATGTCGAATCCAGTGATTTTATGGATTAAAACCTTCACTTTCTTCAAAAAACCACGGTCCCATTTCTTTTCGAATTTCAAATCCATCGGATAATCCTTGAAGCCGTCGCCGAAACCCGCAAGCTGCACCCGGTGCCCGTTTTGCATCAATCCTTCTTTCAGGGAGTTGTGCAGGCGGCTGTATTCTCCTATGAGTAAGATGTTCATATATTAGTATATTTGGCAAATATATGAAAGTAACCCATGAATCGGATTAAAGTACTCATCGTAACGTCATCACTTGGTGCAGGCGGTGCAGAACGTTCCGCGGCATTGCTTTCCATCCTGCTTTCAGATGCCGGTTATGGAGTGCATATCGTCAGCGTACTCGATGATATCCAATATGATTATAAGGGCGAATTACTCAATCTTGGGGCATTAAAAAATGCTGATGATTCGGCTTTCGGAAGGCTGAAACGATTATTGGTGTTGAGAAAATATCTTAAAAAACACAATTTCGACTGGATCATCGACAACCGTACGCGTACCGTTTCCTGGTCGGAATGGATCATATCGAAATGGATTTATCCTGCAAAAAAAGCGATTTATGTCGTCAGGAATTTCAGGGTTGATTTTTATTTCCCGTCCCATAAATTTATTGCCAAAAGGATTTACCGCGAATCACCTTATATCGTCGCTGTTTCTAAGGAAGCGGCGGAGCAGGTCCGGAAAACATACGGCTACCAGAATGTCATCACGATTTATAACCCGGCGGCGAATGAAAAGATTATTGAAATGGCACATCAAAACCCGGTTCCTGGTAATTTTATTTTGTCTTATGGCCGCCTGCATGATGAAAGTAAAAATTTGTCTTTGCTGATTGAAGCCTACGCCAAATCAGGCCTCCCACGGAAAAACATATTGCTTTATATCCTCGGCGATGGCGATGATCTGGACAAGCTGAAACATAAAACGGAGGACTTTCATTTATCGGATAAAATAATTTTTGTGCCTAAACAAAGCAATCCGTTTCCTTATGTAAAGTCGGCCTTGTTTACCGTCCTGAGTAGCCGTTATGAAGGTTTTCCAAGGGTTGTGATTGAATCACTTGCCATCGGTACGCCGGTAGTTTCTGTCGATTGCAGTTCCGGGCCAAAGGAAATCATACAAAATGGCATCAACGGGTTACTGGTTGAAAATGATAATCCTGAAGCACTTGCGGATGCGATGGACCGCCTTGCGGATGACCATAATTTATACCATATTTGTAAAACCAATGCCCAGCAAAGTATTGCCCATCTATCGCCTGAAAATATCTTAAAAGAATGGAACAGCATCCTGAAAAAATAAACACCACCATTAACGACGCCCGATTGATTGACATTCCCATCATGCATGATGTGCGCGGGAACCTGTCGGTGGTGGAAGGCGACACGATCCCTTTTAAGATGAACCGCATTTATTACCTGTACGATGTTCCGGGCGGCGAAGAAAGGGGAGGACATGCCCATATTGAAAACCAGGCAGTTGTGATAGCGCTCAGCGGCAGTTTTGATGTGGTGTTGAAGGATGGCAGGGATGAAAAATCGATCATGCTCAACAAACCCAGCCAGGGTTTGCTGGTTCCAACAGGAATCTGGCGCGAAATCAGGAATTTCTCTTCCGGATCGGTTTGCCTGGTGATTGCTTCGGATTTATTTTCTGAAGACGATTACATCAGGGAATATGAAGATTTCCTGTCATTTAAAAACCGATGACCCCAAGCCTTTATCGGCCAGATACACCTGCAGCAGGATCAGTTTTTTTAATAAAAATCCGGGAAGCGACAGTAAAATGCGCTTTTTTAAAGGCAGTCCGTTGCGGTCAATATCATCTGCAAAAGATTTAAATTCCATCATATCGCCTTTGAGTTTCGATTTAATGGCAAGCGAATAACGGTTAAGGTCAAGGAATTTTTTGAGTCCGGAATGGCTTTTTTCTGCAGCAGCGAAATCTTCAAAATGGAGCTTTTCAGTAATATATTTCGATTCTTTGGAAAGGCTGCCAGCATCAAAGACGTAGCGCGCAAGTATCTTCCAGCAAAAGATTACGGGATATAGCAACCCGATACGGATCCATAAATCGGTATCCTGTACGCTTTTTAATTTCGGATCGAACCGACCCGCTTTTTCAAAGACACTTTTATGGAATACCGCGCAGGAAGTCCAAATGACACATTCCTTTGAGCTCGCCTCAAAAAAATCCACCTCAATGCACTCGGTCGTTTTCGGGATGGTATACTGTGCGGGAAACGTATTCAGGGCTGTTTCAATTTCTATAGCAGCTGAAAAAACGCGGTGTCCCGGAAAGGCGCTGATGTTGTTTTTCATTGTTGCCAGGAAATCCGGATACCAGTAATCATCGGCATCCAGGAACGAAATATAGTCTGCCTGCGCGATATCAATCCCGAAATTCCTCGCCACAGAAACGCCCTCATTGGTTTTTGAGAAATACCGGATCCTGGAATCAGTAAAGGCCTGTGCTTTTTCAGCGCTCTGATCGATTGAGCCGTCATTTACGATAATCAATTCAAAATCCGTAAAAGTTTGCTTCAAAACACTTTTAATCGTGTCTTCAATGAAACTTTCCTTGTTGTAAAGCGGAATGATGACTGAAAAAAATGGCATACGGTTATTTTGCCCAAATATAATCAAATCGCTTTTGCTTGCCTAAAAATGCTATTTTTGTACGACGCTATGCAGGAAAAAAGCCTTCACATCATTAGTATGGACCATCCCTTTCCACCGGATTTCGGCGGTGTGATCGATGTTTTTTTTAAGATCAGGGCGTTGCATAAGCTGGGGTATAAAATATACCTGCATGCTTACGCAGAAAAGATCCCTGAATCCTGCCCTGAGCTTGAGGCCATTACGGGGCATGTTTTTTATTATCGGTTCTCTTCAAATCCATTGCTGTTCTTTTCCAGGATGCCTTTTTCAGTGGCTTCGAGGAATGATGCGGCACTGTATAAAAACCTGAAAAGCGTCGAGGCGCCCATCCTTTTTGAAAGCCTGAAGACCACTTATCTTGTGAAAAAGGGAAAGCTGGATGGCTTTACCAAGATTTTACGCCTGCACAACATAGAACAGGATTATTTCAAAGGCATTTCCAAAACCGAAAAGTCCATTTTGAAGAAAATCGCGTTTTGGTTTGAATACAGGAAATACAAAATGTATGAGCAAACGATCAGTTCGTTTGATAAAGTTTTAGCGTTATCCATTTTTGAAGAACAATACATCACCGAAAAATTTGGCAATGCCTCTTATGTGCCGGTTTTTCATGGAAATGACACGGTAAGGGATTTAAGCGGAAAAGGGACATTTGCATTGTACCACGGCGATTTAAACACTGCGGACAACCGGGAATCGGTACGTTTCTTAGCAAATGTTTTTAAAGATATTCCTGATTTTAAACTGGTGATTGCTTCCGGTTCGGGAGAAGATTATGTGAATAAGATTATTGCCGGCCAAAGCAACGCCGAATATGTCAGGCTAAAGGATTTTCCCCATTTGAAATCTTTGATGGCCGATGCCCACATCAATATCTGTTGGTCTTTTCAACAATCGGGAACAAAACTGAAAGCCGTCAATGCACTCTTTAACGGAAGATTTTGCATCATCAACGACAATATTACAGATGATCCGAACGTTAGTAGCCTTTGCATTACCACCAACAACAAAGAGCAACTTATTGAAACCGTGAATCTCCTTAAGGATCAGCCTTTTGAAGATTTTGAGCGTCGGGAATACCTCCTGAAGAGCTGCCTTGATGATGGCGCTAATGCGTTATTAATTGATAAAATCCTGCGGAATCAATGACAAGGGAAGCTATAGCCGATCTCATTTTACAAAAAATCCAGTCCCATAAGCCAGCACTTCAGTCGCAGTTTTTGGCTTCCGGCAAATCCATCGGTTATTTTTTTATTGATGATTTGCTTCCGGAGCAATTGGCGCTCCAGATCAATGCCGTTTTCCCGAAAGCTTCGGAAATGACGCTTAAGAAAAGCCTGCGCGAAGACAAATATGTAGCGGCACAAATGAACCTTTACCATCCGTTGCTCGAAGAAATCATTTATGCTTTCCAGGATGAAAGGATTGTAAAACTTGTGGGCGAAATCTGCAATATCGACGATATTTTGCCAGATGAGAACCTTTATGCAGGCGGCCTTTCGATGATGGGGCACAAACAATTCCTGAATCCGCATCTTGACAATTCCCATGATAAGGACCGCGAACGCTGGCGTGTACTCAACCTTTTATATTATGTAACCCCGGACTGGCAGGAAAGCTATGGCGGGAACCTGGAATTATGGCCGGGCGGACTCAAAAACAAACCTGTGACAATCCATAGTAAATTCAACCGGCTGGCCGTCATGGCGACGCACAACAATTCGCTGCATTCCGTATCACCGGTGGTGTATGAAGGGTACAGGTGTTGCGTTTCGAATTATTATTTTTCCAAATCGCCGTTATTAGCCACCGATACTTTTCATGTGACCTCTTTCCGCGGCAGGCCTGAAAACAGGCTTTCTGACGCCGTATTGCAGATCGATACCTGGGCCAGGATGCTTGTCCGGAAAATATTCAGAAAAGGGATTAAGGAAAATCCGCATGTGTACAAGAAACCGGAATAGTGTCAGAATCCGTAGCGGAAAATGCAGTAAATCGCGCGGAATCCATCCTTCCAGTTGATTTTCTTGCCTTCGTCATAAGTCCTCCGTAATAGGAAATCCCCTCTTCATAAATCCTTATTTTACGGATCCTGGAAATCTTTGCAGTGACTTCGGGCTCAAACCCGAAACGCTTTTCTTTCAGTGTAAGGGATTGTAGAATTTTGGTGTCAAAAAGCCTTATAACAGTTTTCCATATATTTGTTGAACAATCATTGACAATGATGATCTCTTTCGAAATATTGTTGGGCAGGGCAGCATTCCTGACCTTATCCAAAATCAGATGTATGGTATTTCCTTCGTTATAAACCGGAATGATGATGGATAATTTGTTCATGCCGGACATTAAACCGTTTTCTGCACCACTTCAAACATAGTGCCATTTTCGCATTTGAGTGTTTTTGAAGGGAATTTCATCAGCAGGGCATAATCGTGCGTCGCCATAATCACCGTTTTTCCGTTACCGTTGATTTTTCGCAATACTTCAAGCACTTCCACGCTGGTTTGCGGGTCAAGGTTCCCGGTGGGTTCATCGGCCAGGATCAGTTCCGGGTCGTTTAACAGTGCGCGTGCTATGGCGACACGTTGCTGCTCACCGCCAGATAATTGGTGCGGCATTTTATGGCCAAGCTTTTTCATGTCTACTTTTTCGAGGACTTCGTCAATCTTGTCCTGCATTTCCCTGGCATCCTTCCAGCCTGTTGCCTTGAGTACGAAAAGCATGTTGTCATTGATGCTGCGGTCCGGAAGCAATTTGAAATCCTGGAACACAATCCCGATTTTACGCCTCAGAAACGGAATCTGGGATTCCTTCATTTTCATCAGGTCATATTCCACCACGTGGCCTTCACCTTCTTCAATCGGAAGATCGGCGTACAGCGTTTTCACCAGGCTGCTCTTTCCTGTGCCGGATTTCCCGATGATGTAAATGAATTCCCCTTCTTTGACTTCAAGATTGACATCAGAAAGGATCAGGTTCTTTTCCTGGTAAATGTTAACGTTTTTGAGCGATACGACGGCCTGTGACATGTTTCCGGTTTTGTTAGTTGGTAAAAGTAGTAAGATAACGGTGGGTTTCAAAATTTTTTTGAGTATTCAGTAGGCAGTGGCAGTTAGCAGTATTTCACGCCACAAACTGCCCACTGCCGCTGCCTACTGAATACTCTTAAAGTATTCCCAAAATCCCAACAGTTGACAACTCTGTTAATACTAAATCCCGATTTTAGCCCGTTATCCAGACGAGGAATGATATATTTGAATTTTAAACCAGAAAAAATGCACAGATTCCGAAAGCTATTCTTATTGCCCGTATTGGCACTGTCAGCCACCATTTCCGCCCAAAAATCCGCTGTTTACACCAATGACCTTAAGGAATTCAACCGAGCGGTCGAACTCTACAAAGACAAGCAGTACCAATCGGCACAGATTATTTTCGAAAAAGTAAAAGACGAAGTTTCTGCGCAGGCCACCGCACAGGAAGTTGAAGCCGATTGTGCCTATTATATCGCCAATTGCGCCATCAGGCTCAACCAGGCCGGAGCCGACGGGTTGATGGAAGATTTCGTCAATGATTATCCTACGAGCAGCAAGCAGAACCAGGCCTATATCGAAGTGGCCGAATATTATTTCGAGCAGGGGCAATATCCCGATGCGCTGGAATGGTTTGATAAAGTAGATGAAAGCCAGTTGAGCCCGGATGATACAGAGAAATTCAATTTCCAGAAAGGGTACAGTTATTTCACTGCAAAAAATAAGAAAGAGGCCACCAAATATTTCAATACCGTTGCCAACTCCAAAGAATATGGCTCGCAGGCCAAATACTACCTTGGTTTTATGGCCTACGAATCCGACGATTATAAAGAAGCGACGAAACAATTCGACCAGGTTGGCGATGAGCCAAAATACAAAGAGAAAATGTCATATTTCCAGGCAGATATGAATTTCAAGCTTGGCAATTTCCAGAAAGCCATCGACGACGGGAATACTGCGATGGCAAAATCAACGGCACAGGAAAAGTCCGAGCTCAACAAGATCATCGGTGAAAGTTATTTTAACTTAAAACAATATGACAAGGCCATTCCATACCTGAAAGAGTATAAAGGCAAAAAAGGCAAATGGAACAATACCGACTATTACCTTTTAGGCTATTCCTATTACCAGCAGAAAGATTTCGAGAATGCGATTGCCCAATTCAATAAAATCATCGACGGGAATGATTTCGTAGCCCAGAATGCGTATTATCATTTAGGGGAAAGCTACCTGAAGACCGACCGCAGACAACAGGCGCTGAATGCTTTCAAGAATGCTTCCGAAATGGATTTCGATTTGAAGATCCAGGAAGATGCATTTCTTAATTATGCCAAACTGAGCTATGATATCGGAAATTCCTACCAGCCGGTCCCCGATGTATTGTCGGCATTCCTTGAAAAATATCCTTCCAATCCAAATAAGCCTGAGATTGAGACGCTTTTGATCAATTCATTCATCACTTCTAAAAACTACAAAGGCGCGCTCGCTTTGCTCGAAAAAAATAAAAGTTTTGCAAATAAACAGGCGTACCAGAAAGTGACTTTTTACCGTGGGCTTGAATTGTACACCGACGGCAGCTACCAGGAAGCCTTAGCGATGTTCAAAAAATCGCTTGGGGAACCACGTGATGCAAGATTTACTGCCCGTGCTACCTTCTGGAAAGGAGAAACTGAATATGTGCTGGATAATTTCTCTGAATCATTATTAAGCTTCAAGCAATTCATCGGTTTCGCTGAAGCGAAAAGCACTCCGGAAAATAAAAACATCAATTATAATCTGGGTTATGCTTATTTCAAACTAAAGGAATATGAGCAGGCAGCCACTTATTTCGATGCTTACGTTAAAGCTGCAAAAGACGATAAGACCAGGCTCAATGACGCTTACCTGCGACTGGGCGACAGTTATTTCGTTTCCACAAAATACTGGCCAGCGATGGATGCTTACAATAAAGCCATTGAAATGAAAGGTGTTGATGCCGATTATGCCGCATTCCAGAAAGCCATCAGTTACGGGTTCGTAGGCAGGAATGAAAAGAAAATAGAGGACCTGAACAAGTTCATTCCGGCTTTCCCAAAGTCCCAGTACCGTGATGATGCACTGTATGAGCTGGCAAACACTTACGTAGCCGAAAAGAAAGCCGATGAGGCGATCAAGACATACGATAAACTCGTTTCTGAAGCCAAAAACGGCATTTACGCCCCGAAATCAGTACTGAAACAAGGTTTGATATATTATAACGCTGATAAAGATCAATTGGCTTTGACCAAATTCAAAAAAGTTGCCGCTGATTACCCCAACACGCCCGAAGCGCTTGAAGCTGTGGCTACAGCAAGATTGATATATGTAGATAACGGCCAGGTCGAAGAATATGCGACTTGGGTGAAAACACTGTCGTTTGTCGAAGTATCGGATGCTGAATTGGATAATGACACTTACGAAGCCGCGGAGAAACAGTATTTGCAGAACAATTCAAAACAGGCCATTTCAGGCTTCAACGGCTATATCGCCAAATTCCCTAACGGAATCCATGCGCTGAAAGCCAATTTCTACCTGGCCCAATTGTATTATGCAGACGGATTGGAAGAAAATGCCACGCCGAAATATGAATTTGTTGCTGCTGCAGCAAAGAACGAATATACGGAACAGGCTTTGGTCAGGCTCTCGCAAGTATACCTCAAAGCGAAAAATTATGACAAAGCTATCCCGAAACTGCAACGCCTGGAATCAGAAGCGGATTACCCGCAAAACGTCACGTTCGCGCAGGCCAACCTGATGAAATCGTTTTATGAAAAAGAAGATTATGCCTCAGCGGTAACATCGGCCGAGAAAGTGCTGGCAAATCCAAAAACAGACGATAAAGTACGCAGCGATGCACAGATTATAGTGGCGCGTTCCGCCATCAAATCGAACGATGAGGCAAAGGCAAGGACGGCTTACGCAAAACTGCTTACAATGGCGAAAGGGGAAGTGGCCGCTGAAGCACTTTATTATGATGCCTATTTCAAAAATAAGGACGGCAAATTCGAAGCATCGAATGCGGCTGTCCAGAAACTGACAAAAGATTATTCCGGTTACAAATATTTTGGTGCCAAAGGGTTGGTGGTCATGGCCAAAAACTTCTACGGACTGAAAGATTCTTTCCAGGCCACTTATATACTGGACAGCGTCATTAAGAATTTCAACGATTTCCAGGATGTGATGGATGAGGCAAAAAAAGAAAAGGATGCTATTCAGGCTGAAGAATCCAAGACCAATTCATCGATTCAGAAATAAGTCAAAAGTCAAAAGATAAAAGCCAATAGTCAAGACCGGGGCGCAGCCGGATTGTAGGGAGCGCAGCGAAATAAAACAAGAATTATGAAAATCAATTTCCAATATACAGCACTTATTTTTTTATTATCCCTGTCGCAATTTGCATTGGCACAAAAGCAGGATGAAGACTTAGGCAATGAAGTGGTGAATGTCGTAAAGCCTTACACCCCGACCATTTCTGATGCCTTTAAAGTAAAGGAAACCCCTACGCTTGAAGATGAAGACAATACCAAAAAGGAGGATATCGAATACAATATTTTCTCGTTTCCGGTAGCGTCCACTTTTACGCCTTCAAAAGGCCGTGCGGCAGCTGTCGATAAGACCGAGCAGGAACGCCTGTTTAAAAATTATGTGACATTGGCCATTGGAAATTATGGCAACGCCAATGCAGAATTATTCGTTACCGAAAACGTAGGCGAAACCGGATATGTAGGAGGCATGTTGCGCCATTTCTCGTCGCAGGGCGGCATCAATGACCTGATGCTGGAGGACAAATTTTCGAATACCGCTCTGGATCTTACCTATGGGGTGAAACAAAGCAATCTTTCCTGGACTGCGGATTTAGGGTACCAGCACCAAATTTACAATTGGTATGGGATTCGTGAAGATTATTTTGGGCAAGATCCCGCTTTATATGATGGTGTCGATGCAAAACATACGTACCATAACTTTTACCTGGGTTCGAAACTTCGTTTTAATGACAGCTTCTTTAAGGAAGCGAGCGTGAAGTTTGATCGTTTCTGGGATTCGTTTGATTCTGCGGAAAACCGTTTTTATGTAAAACCGTCGTTTGACTTCAATATTTCAGACACCAAAATCAAAACTGATTTCATTGTAGATTATGTAGGCGGGGAGTTTAAGGATAATTATTTCGGTACAGGCGCATTACGTTATGGTTATACCAATTTCGGTGTGCATCCAAGTTTTGTGATCAACCGCGATGCCTGGACCGTAAATCTCGGCGCTGCTGCATTTTTCAGCCTTGATACTGAAAACAGCGATAATAAGTTCTTCCTGTACCCGCAGGTGAATGCCTCGCTCAAAGTAGTCGGTGACCTGATGGTTTTCTATGCCGGTGCTGAAGGCGGGCTGGACCAGAATACCTATCGCGATGTCACAAACCAGAATCCGTTCGTATCGCCGACATTAGCTATAGCGCCTACAGACAGGCAGTATGAGATTTTCGCCGGCTTGAAAGGGAAATTGTCAAGCACCGTGAGTTATAACCTCAGGGGATCTTACACCAGCGAAAAAAATAAGGCGCTGTTTAAGAACAATGTGTTTCCGGATGCAAACGAAATTTTAAGTGATTTGGAACCTTACCAACTCGGGAATTCGTTCCAGCTGGCTTATGATGACGTAAAGACAATCAGTTTTTACGGAGAACTGAAAGCCGATTTTTCAAAGAATGTCGCTTTCGGTGTCAATGCGACTTTTAACAGCTACACCACCGATATCGAAGAAGAAGCATGGAATTTACCTGCTTTAAAACTGGCTACGACGCTCGATGTGAATATTACCCCGAAATGGTATGCCGGCGCTTCCCTGTTTTTTGTAGGCGAAAGAAAAGACCTGCTGCAGTATAGCGGTTTCTCTGAAGATGTTGCGACGCTGGACAGCTATATCGATGCCAATGCGCATGTTGGTTTCAAATGCAACGAACGCTGGACCGCATTCCTGAAAGTCAATAACATCGCAAACCAGAAATACGAAAAATGGCTGGGCTATCCGGTACAGCAATTGCAGGTGATGCTTGGTGCGAATTATAAGTTTGATTTTTAAGAAAAGTGACCGAGTTCCTTAGTGCGAAGCGCCTGAGTTCTACATGATAACCCCTAAAGAAAAAATCCATACGCATTATTGCCAATTGGTGCAGGACAAGATTGATGCATTCCGCGATATGATTTCGGCATTGACCGAAGATTCGAAGAATGATGCCAAAGGCTCGGCCGGAGATAAGCACGAAACGGCCTTGTCGATGATGCATATCGAGCAGGAAAAACTCAATTATAAACTGGCTGAGTTTTTGGCGCAGAAGGCGGTTCTGGATAAGATCGATTTTTCAATTCCACATTCCAAAGTCGCATTAGGCAGCCTGGTGGGCACCAATCACATGCTTTTATACGTTTGTGCCGCTTTGCCAAAAGTTACAATTGATGGGAAGCCGGTATTCGCTATTTCGCCACAATCGCCTTTGGGCAGTCAGTTGATGGGAAATGAAGCCGGATTTTCATTTGAAATCAATGGAACGCCGTACGTGATTGAAAAAGTACAATAGTCAGATTACAGATTTTAACCTTATTAACAATTATCAATTGGATTTGCTTTTGATATTTGTTTTAATTCCTCTTTATACTTTCATTTTTAAATGTAAAATAATCTTTTGCTTTTAAAAGTATAACCTAAAATCCATCTTTGCCTTATCAAAATAAATAACCGATAACAAAGCAGGATTATGTGTGGGATTTTAGCCATTATAGGAAAAGGAAAAGACAAGGAATTAGTGAAAGCACTTTCAAAACGGATGTCGCACCGCGGACCGGATGAAAGCGACATGCATGTCACTGAAAATGGCCACATCCTCTCGCACGAACGTTTATCGATCATCGACCTGCATTCAGGGAAGCAACCGATCAAAGGCACCAAAACAGCCTATATGGTCCACAATGGGGAAATTTACAACCACCAGGAATTGCGCGACGGCATTTTAAAGCACCATACGTTCCGTACCAAATCGGATTCAGAAGTGATTGTGCACCTTTATGAAGAATTCGGATATGATTTCCTGGACAAACTCGACGGTGATTTCGCTTTTGTCGTTATCGACGGTGACGATTTTATTGCAGGCCGCGATCCATTGGGTGTAAAGCCGCTGTATTACGGACTGGACGAAAGGGGGCGGGTTTATTTTTCTTCAGAAATGAAACCGATTGCCGACCAATGCAAAACATTTTCCACCTTCCCTCCTGGACATTTTTATACCCCGAAAACCGGTTTCGTCAAATATTACAGGCCGGAGTACGAAGATTATAAAACAGCCGTACAACCACTCGATTTGTCCCAAATCAGAGAAAGCTTAACTGAAGCGACAAGAAAAAGGCTGATGAGCGATGTGCCGATCGGTGTCTTGCTTTCAGGAGGATTGGATTCCTCACTCACTTCTTCCATCGCTGCAAGATTGCTGAAAGAAAAAGGAAAAGCGCTGCATTCCTTTTCCATCGGATTGGATTCAGCTGCACCGGACGCAGTTGCAGCAAGGAAAGTTGCCGATTTTTTAGGGACGAAACACCACGAAATCCATTTTACCGTCGAACAGGGAATTGAAATCCTGGACAAATTGATATGGCATCTGGAAACCTATGATGTGACTTCCGTAAGGGCCAGCACGCCGATGTATTTCCTTGCCAAAGCCATCACGGAACAAGGTATAAAAGTCGTGCTTTCCGGTGAAGGTGCCGATGAGGTTTTCGGGGGCTATCTGTATTTCAGGAATGCGCCCTCAACCGAAGATTTCCAGAAAGAAACCATCGAACGCGTACAAAAACTTTTTACGGCCGATTTATTAAGGGCCGACAAATCCACGATGGCGCACGGACTCGAAGCACGCGTCCCATTTTTAGACAAAGCGTTCCTGGACGTGGCAATGACTATAGCATCAGAAGAAAAACAGCCGAAGACGTATGATGGCGTTGAGAAATATATTTTGCGTAAAGCATTCGATACACCCGAGCAGCCTTACCTTCCGGCAGAAGTATTGTGGAGGCAGAAGGAACAATTTTCAGACGGTGTCGGATACAACTGGATTGACCAGTTAATTGAATATGCATCATCACATGTCACCGATGAGCAATTGGAAAGGGCAGGGGAGTTGTTCCCTTATAATACCCCAACCACCAAGGAAGCCTATTATTACAGGACGATTTTCCATAAGCATTACCCGCAGATGAGTGCTGCGCAGACGGTTAGGAAATGGATCCCGAAATGGCAGGAAAACCAGGATCCGAGCGGCAGGGCGAATGCAGCCCATGTGAAAGCGGATACCGAAATTTCCAAAACAGGAATCGTAGTTTAGTTAGGTTGTTAGATAGTTTGTTTGTAAGAAGCACCGATATTTCCGGTGCTTTTTTTATTCCAAAAGCGAAGTTTTTTAAATCATTGAAAATATCGAAATTTTCGACAATGAAATGTTGATAACTTCACGCTTTAAACAAGCCTTTTTAAGGCAAAATTTCGCTCATTTCCATATATTTGTCCGTTAAACAAAAAATCTCAGGATACAATTAAAATATGAGCGACGAAAACAAGAAGAATAATTACTCGGCAGACAGTATTCAGGCATTAGAAGGAATGGAGCATGTAAGGATGCGTCCGTCCATGTATATAGGGGATGTAGGCGTACGCGGACTCCACCACTTGGTTTATGAAGTTGTTGATAACTCGATTGATGAGGCGATGGGAGGCCATTGTGATACCATTGGAGTTGCAATCAATGAAGATGGTTCTGTAACCGTTGAGGATAACGGTCGTGGAATCCCGGTCGACATGCATAAAAAAGAAGGCGTTTCCGCATTGGAGGTGGTTATGACCAAGATTGGTGCCGGAGGTAAATTCGACAAGGATTCCTATAAAGTTTCAGGAGGTCTTCACGGTGTTGGTGTTTCTGTAGTAAATGCCCTTTCAGTACATATGAAATCGACAGTTTTCCGTGAAGGAAAAATATATGAGCAGGAATACGAGCGTGGAAAAGCCATGTATCCTGTTAAACAGATCGGCGAAACCACAAAACGTGGTACCATGCAGACGTTTTATCCTGATGATACGATTTTTACCCAAACCACAGAGTTTTCATATGACACGCTTTCCGCACGTATGCGTGAGCTGTCTTTCTTAAATAAAGGCATTACGATCACTTTTACCGATAAAAGGGAAGTCGATGAAAACGGAAAATTCAAAGTTGAGGTTTTTCATTCCGATGAAGGTTTGAAAGAATATATCCGTTACCTTGATGGAAACCGTGAGCCGATCATTTCCCATGTCATCAGCATGGATAATGAAAAAGGCGAAATTCCTGTTGAAGTAGCGCTGATTTACAATACCAGTTATACCGAGAATATTTTCTCCTACGTAAACAACATCAACACCCACGAAGGCGGGACGCACCTTCAGGGTTTCCGCAGCGGATTGACGCGTACGCTAAAGAAATATGCCGATGCTTCCGGGCTTTTGGATAAATTGAAATTTGAGATTTCAGGTGATGACTTCCGTGAAGGATTGACAGCGATTATTTCTGTGAAAGTAGCCGAGCCGCAGTTTGAAGGGCAGACCAAAACCAAACTGGGGAACAGGGAAGTGGTTTCTCCAGTAAGCCAGGCTGTTGGGGAAATGCTTGAAAATTACCTTGAAGAAAATCCAAACGATGCACGTATTATCATCCAAAAAGTGATCCTTGCGGCGCAGGCGCGCCACGCTGCAAAGAAAGCGCGTGAAATGGTACAGCGCAAGACCGTTATGGGTGGCGGTGGATTGCCAGGGAAATTGTCAGATTGTTCTGAGCAGGATCCGGCAAAATGCGAAGTGTACCTTGTCGAGGGAGATTCGGCGGGTGGTACAGCCAAGCAGGGGCGCGACCGTAACTTCCAGGCAATTTTACCTTTAAGAGGTAAGATCCTGAATGTGGAAAAAGCGATGCACCACAAGGTTTTCGAGAACGAGGAGATACGGAATATCTTTACGGCATTAGGCGTAACTGTCGGTACTGCTGAAGACAGCAAGGCTTTAAATATCGAAAAACTGCGCTACCACAAAGTAATTATCATGTGTGATGCCGATGTCGATGGCAGCCACATCTCTACCTTAATATTGACGTTCTTCTTCCGTTTCATGCGTGAACTGATTGAAGAAGGACACGTTTACATCGCAGCTCCGCCATTGTACCTTGTCAAAAAAGGAAACAAGAAAGAATATGCATGGAATGACACGCAACGCGACCAGGCCAATGAACGTATGGGAGGCAGCGCCGGTATCCAGCGTTATAAAGGTCTTGGTGAAATGAACGCGGAGCAATTGTGGGAAACCACTATGGATCCGAATTTCCGTACATTACGTCAAGTCACTATCGACAGCCTTGCTGAAGCCGATCAGGTATTTTCCATGCTGATGGGTGACGAAGTGCCGCCAAGAAGGGAATTTATTGAAAAGAACGCCGTTTACGCCAACATTGATGCGTAAATCGCTGTTGGTAAAAGGCGGATTCATCGCTGTCGTTTTTTCTTCATTCACGGCCAATGCCCAGGATGTAGAAACGATTCAGGAAGTCAATAGCCTGATTGATGATGCCATTTTCTTTACCGATAAATATATTACACCGGCTACGGATGCTGCCGTATATCAGGCGGCATCAGGCTGGATGAATACTCCTAGGAAAAGCAATCTCTGGGATTTTACACTTGGAGTCCATGTCAACACTTTTCTTGTCCCAAAATCAGACCGGCAATTCAGGTTGTCAAACAGCGATTTTTCTTTTTTTAACATTGATGGTACAGATTCGGCTATGACGCCATCTGCGCTGGGCAGCGATGAATTCGTTACGCTCACCGGAATGCTGAATAACGCCCCGGTGGTTGTTAAATCACCTGAAGGAGTGAATCGCGAAACCATTATATACCCTTATATACAAGGTTCTTTAGGATTGTGGAAAGGCACTGAGATTATAGCGAAATATTCCCCGGAAATCAACCTGAAACATGTGAATTATCAGGTATACGGTGTGGGTTTGAAGCACAACTTAAGCCAGTATTTCAAGTATTTGGAATCAAAAAAAATCAGTATTGCAGCCTTAGCGGCTTATTCAAAAGAAGATATTACCGTAGAGTTCCTTGATGTGCAGACCAGTTACGGAAACCTGGGATTTACTTCGCTGAACAGTCTGATAGATACATGGCATTTCCAGTTAAGCGCGGCCAAAGAATTTAAGAAGCTCGAGCTTTCTGCAGCCATTATTATGAATAACAGTGATTTCGAATATGAAATACAGGGAGAGAAAGGCAGCATTGAGGAAATCATCCCGTTGCATGACATCGTCAACGAAAGGCTTACAGTAATTGATAAGATCAAATATAATTATATAGGAGAAGTTGCGGCGCGGTATCAATTTAGCCGTTTTTATCTGCAAACCTCGATTGCTTTCGGTAAATTTGTGAACTCGAATATTTCTTTACAATATAAATTTAAATAATAAATACAATTCATATGAAAGTGACAATTGTTGGCGCCGGAAACGTAGGCGCATCCTGTGCAGACGCAATTTCTTACCGTGGCATCGCTTCAGAAGTGGTCTTACTCGACATCAAGGAAGGTTTTGCCGAAGGTAAGGCGATGGATATCATGCAATGTGCAACCAACACCGGTTTCAATACCCAGTTGAGCGGTGTTACCAATGATTATTCGAAAACGGCCAACAGCGATGTCGTGGTGATCACTTCCGGGATTCCGAGGAAGCCTGGAATGACACGTGAGGAGTTGATCGGTATCAATGCCGGAATCGTAAAATCAGTAGCCGAAAACGTGTTGGCGCATTCCCCAAACGCGATTATCGTTGTGGTGTCAAACCCAATGGATACTATGACGTATCTTACATTGAAAGCGACCGGTTTGCCTAAGAACCGCATCATCGGTATGGGCGGTGCACTGGACAGCTCGCGCTTCAGGTACTACCTTTCAAAAGCATTAAATACACCGGCTAACGATATTTCGGCGATGGTTATCGGAGGGCATGGTGATACTACGATGATCCCTTTGACAAGATTGGCTTCTTATAACGGTATCCCGGTTTCAGAATTCCTTTCAAAAGAACAGCTGGAAAAAGTAGCTGCTGATACGATGGTAGGCGGCGCTACATTGACAGGCCTTTTGGGTACATCTGCCTGGTATGCGCCAGGTGCTTCCGTGGCGTATCTTGTGGACAGCATATTGAACAACCAACGCAAAATGATTGCGTGTTCGGTACTGCTGGAAGGGGAATACGGACAAAGCGATATCTGTATGGGTGTTCCCTGCATCATCGGTAAAAACGGCATCGAGGAAATCCTCTCCATCAGCCTGAACGACGAAGAAAAAGCATTGTTTGCAAAAAGTTCAGATGCGGTGAGGAATATGAATGCCGACCTGAAATCTGTTTTAGCATAAACGTTTTAATAGTTTAAGAAAGAAGGCTGCAATCTTGCAGTCTTTTTTTTGAGATTTATTGATAAAATTAATTGGTTAATCATAAGGTTAATTATATATTTGCTCGGTTTTAAAAATTGGGTAAAATCAACAATTTCATCTTTTTCTTAAAGCAATCTTAGAAATAAAAATATTTTAACAGATAACACCAAAATTAGAGAACAAAAATTAATTAATTTCAGTAATAATGCAGAATAGAGGACTCGTTAAATTTTTTGCAATCATATTTGCATTGGTAAGTATTTACCAACTTTCTTTCACATTTGTGGCAGACAGTGTTGAATCCAAGGCAAAAGAGTATGCTAAAGGTGATTCACAGAAAGAACTTAGATACCTGGATTCCATCGGGAAAGAAAAAGTTTTTTTATTTTACACCTACAATGATGTAAAAGGCAAGAAAATCAACAAAGGCCTTGATTTGGAAGGCGGAATGAACATCCAGCTCCAGATTTCTGTCAAGGACATCCTGAAAGGATTGTCAAACTACTCCAAAAATCCTGTTTTCAACAAGTCTCTTGATGACGCTACGAAAAACCAGGCGGGTAACCAGACGTACATCGATGCGTTCTTCGAGGCTTTCGCTGCAAATTCTAACGGGACCATCAAACTGGCTTCTCCTGATATTTTCGCAAACAGGAACCTTGAAGGCAAAGACGGGATCAACTTCGAAATGACCAATAAGGAAGCTGAAAAAGTAATCCGTAAGAAAGTAAGTGAATCTGTAGACAGTGCCTTTGACGTATTGAGGAAGCGTATCGATCAATTCGGTGTAACACAGCCAAACATCCAGAAACTGGGTGAGTCAGGAAGGATTCTTATCGAGCTTCCGGGTGCAAAAGACCAGGACCGTATCAAGAAACTGGTTGCCGGTACTGCACAATTGGAGTTCTGGGAAACCTATAAAGCTGACGAAGTGGGCGGTTACCTTAACGCGGTCAATGAAACGCTGAAGAAAACCGAAACCAAAACGGCTACCGCTGTAGATACTACAAAAGCAAAAGACGATGTCTCTAAATTGCTAGCAGATAATAAAGATACCGTTAAAGCAGACCAGTCAAGAGGGCCACTTTTTGACAAGATGAGGCCAACGCCTTCACCGATGCTTGGTAATGTAGAGAAAAAAGATACGGCTGCCGTAAATGCTTACCTGAAAAGGAACGACATGAAAGCTTTGTTGCCTGCCAACTTGCGTTTCGTGAAATTCGTTTGGGGCAAGCCCGTGACTGAGGTCAATGAAAAGACCAAAAAAGAAGAAGAAACTTTCGCATTATATGCCTTAAAAGGCAACAGGGAGGACGTTGCCCCAATGAGTGGTGGTGTAATCACTGACGCACAGGATACCTTTGACCAATACGGGCGTCCGTCTGTAAATATGCAGATGAACCTTACAGGAGCAAGGATCTGGGAAGTGATGACCGGGACCGCTTCAACACAAAAGAGCAACATCGCAATCGTACTTGACGATATCGTATATTCTGCCCCGGGTGTAAGTAACGGTGCTATCGCAGGTGGCCGATCTGAAATAACAGGTAGCTTTGACGTTACGGAAACAAAGGATTTAGCGAACGTGTTAAGGGCTGGTAAATTACCTGCTTCTGCTGAAATCATCCAGTCTGAAATCGTAGGGCCATCCTTAGGACAGGAAGCGATTGATCACGGTATCAATTCTTCTATCGTAGGTTTGTTGCTGGTGTCATTGTGGATGATCGTATATTATGGTAAAGCGGGTTGGTATGCCAACATCGCATTGGCGGTAAACTTATTATTCCTTTTCGGTGTAATGGTAAGCTTTGGATTTGTACTGACACTTCCTGGTATTGCCGGTATCGTTTTGACCATGGGTACTGCCGTGGATGCGAACATCATTATCTATGAAAGGGCAAAAGAAGAACTGCGCGCCGGAAAGCCACTCGAAGAAGCCATCAGGGCCTCTTTCGGATGGAAAGGCGCAATGCGTTCGATTATCGATGCCAACGTAACCCACATCCTTACCGGTATCGTACTTGTAGTATTCGGTACAGGACCAATTAAAGGTTTCGCAATCACCTTATTGATCGGTATCATTACCTCTCTATTTACTTCCATCTTCATTACAAGGATTTTGCTTGACTGGAGTACGGCCAGGAAGAACAACCTGACTTTCGTTACGAATATGTCTAAAAAATGGTTCACCAACTTCCACTTTGATTTCCTTGGAATCAAGAAATGGACTTACATTTTCTCTGCAACGGTAGTGATCGTAAGTGTGGCTTCTTTGGCAACCAATGGCGTGAACTACGGTACGGACTTCCTTGGCGGAAGGACTTTCCAGGTGCGTTTCGAAAAAGCGGTCCCAGCTGAAGAAATTGCAGACGAATTGAAAGTGATTTTCGGAAGTGCTGAAGCAAAAGTCTTCGGTAATCCCTCACAATTGAAGATTACGACCAAATACAAGATCGAGCAACACGGCACTGAGGTAGACCAGGAGGTTAACCAAAAGTTATTCGAAGGATTGAAGAAGCATTACGGTGCCGACATGACTTACGATAAATTCACCAACCCATACGACGGTAAAACATTAGGGGTAGTACAATCCTCTAAAGTAGGTCCAACCGTGGCTGCCGATATCAAGACCAATGCTTACTGGGCGGTTCTTGGCGCGATGGCTATCGTATTCCTTTACCTGATGATCTCGTTCAGGAAATGGCAGTACAGCCTTGGTGCGATCGCTGCGGTAGCGCATGACGTAATCTTCGTATTGGGTATCTACTCTTTACTTTGGAAATACCTGCCATGGGGCATGGAAATCGACCAGCACTTCATCGCTGCAATCCTGACGGTTATCGGGTACTCGATGAACGATACCGTAATCGTATTCGACAGGGTAAGGGAATTCCTGGGCGGTAAAACCAAAGGAACTTTCAATGAGATCGTAAACAAATCGATCAACACCACCATGTCAAGGACTATCAACACCTCGTTGACGATGATTATGGTATTGGCAATCATGTTCATATTCGGTGGTGATTCCATCCGTGGGTTCGTCTTCGCGATGCTTGTGGGTATCGTGGTAGGGACTTACTCGTCGCTGTTCATCGCAACGCCTGTATTGTGTGATACCATCTCTAAGGCAGAACACGACAGGATTGAAGCAGAGCACAACGCTTAAATTTTAGACTTTTTTATATTGAAATGCCCTGGTGAAAGCCGGGGCATTTTTTTTGATCGTATTTTTTTTTATTCCGCTTCCGCAGAAAGGACTCCTGCAACTACATGTGTTTTTCCTTATACTACGATTTGTAATTCGAAGAATATAAAACATTTTGCAGAATCATGCCAAAGAGGATGCAAACGTCGGGAATCTACTCCTAACTGTTTTCTACAGCAAAATTAGCGTCTGATAGCGCTTGATGAAGTCTTCGGAGTGCTTGACAGACTCTTCTGAACGCTTGATGAAATCTTCGGACGGGTAGTTTGAGTCTGCGGACCACTTCGAAAAGTCTTCGGAAAAGCAATCTGAATCTACGGGCAACCTGATTAATACTCCGGATGTCTGATCCATCTTATTATACCGGTTTCTGCCCTATTTTAATCCATTTGCCAATGCTTCTGAAAAGGTTTTCTCAGCGCAAGGCATAAAAAAGCCCAGAGGTTTACTCCGGGCCATTATTTATTCCAGCATTAGGATATTATTTCTTGATCATGATCAGCGATTTTCTTTCTTCGCCCTCATTGATTACCACATTGTAAACTCCGCTGGCATATTTACTGCCCAGGGCAAGCTGGTCGATTTCGGTATTTTTGACAGAAAACGAATCCAATTTCCTGCCATTCATATCGAATACGCTTATTTCAACGTGGGCTGCTGTCGGCACATCATAGTGCAATGCAAAAGTGTTTGTGAAAGGGTTTGGATAACCTTTTATTATTATCAAACCCTTTCCAGGATCCGATGTATTGGGTGCTGCCATCCTTGGCGCTGCCGGTGTGCTAACTGTACAACTGCTTCCCAGGCTGCCGTAGTTGCCAAGCACCTTAGTGGCTACGGAAATGGTGTAAGTGGTGCTATAGGATACCGGAAGCGTGGTAAGGCTACTTAGATAGAAATAGGCATTGGCCGTATAAATGTCTTCACAAGTGCTCCCGATACACACGTGAAACTGGTATCCTTCCACAAGGTCTGGCGTGGTGCTGAAAACCTTGCTGCCGATGGTGGCCATCGTCCCGTTGCATATGTCCTTTACATGGGCGGGCAGCGAATATGTTGCGGTGGTTACCGTACAGGTATCTCCATAACTTCCATACGTGCCGCCAGCTTTAGTTGCAACGGAAATCGTATATATAGTTCCATAAGCCAACAAAGTGGTACCCACCAGATTGAGCTTGAAAGATGGAGCCGTGGTTTCGATTTCCAGTGTCCCGGCGCTGCACGCCACCAGGAACTTATATCCATCCACGTAATTAATGATATTGCAATGGACAGTGTATCTTAAATCCGCAGTAGTGATGTTACAATCCGCTGGGATAACTTTTGTCAATG
Organism: Flavobacterium pallidum; assembly: GCF_003097535.1. Lineage (NCBI taxonomy): Bacteria > Pseudomonadati > Bacteroidota > Flavobacteriia > Flavobacteriales > Flavobacteriaceae > Flavobacterium > Flavobacterium pallidum. The sequence continues at coordinate 3,390,951 of NZ_CP029187.1, read as the reverse complement.
GCGGCGTTGAAGGCGTACTTACATTACAAGCCACCCCATAAGGTTGCCATACGCCTCCAACCAGCGCTTTTACCCTGATGGCATAGGTCGTATTGTATCGGATGATACCTCCCGGAACCTGCGAGAACTTAAAATTGTTGCCAGTCCTGTCAATTGTGGTATTCGTAGCCCCACCTATAATTTCGAAACGATAGGAAGTGGCTCCTGTAATCGCGTCGGCTGTAATGTAGGTATCTGTAATGGAAGAAACCGTAGTGCCACAGTCCGCAGTTTGGATTTTTGTTATCAGGCAGGTATTATCCCAATATGACGCCATCGGATCTTTATGGAAGTTGGGATTGGATGCGGCAGCTATTGGGTCGTCGATGGCAATACAGGTAAGGTTTGGATTGTAACTGGCATAAAGTAGGGCCAGGCTATTCTGTCCGTGAAGGTCAAGCGTCGATATGCTGGTGCTGGTACAATCCAATTCACCAAGGTCAACCGTGAGATGGCTTAAATCAATATTTGTAAGCGGATTGTCAAAACAATGGAGAAAGTGTATTAAAGGATTGTGTGATATATCCAATATTGACAGGAAGTTACCGCCGCATCCAAGGCTTGTTAATTTTGTCAACGGCGACAAATCGAAAGAAGTAAACGGTCCGCTGTAAGAACACTCAAGTGTTTCCAGATTAGGAACTTCGGAAAAATCTACATCAGGAATCGGGCTATGATAATAGTTTAATACCCTCAGATCAGTGTTGTTTGACAGGTCCAGGGCTGTTACAAGGGTAGAAGCCAAATAAAACTCCTCAAGATCAGTTTGGGCAGATACGTCGATACTGGTGATGTAATTCGTGGAAATATTAAGGAACTCCAGATTAACATTGCTCAGGTCGATTTCAGTAATCTGGGTGCCAGTTATGTCAAGGTGCTTAAGATCGGTTGCGTCTGAAATGTCAAGTTCGCTGATTGAGGTTTGGCCACAGTTCAGGTATTGCAAGTCGGTAAGCCCGGTTAAATCCAATGCCATAAAATTGTTCAGCCAACAGTTTAAGGACCTCAGGCTGGTGAGTGCTGAGAGGTTCAATTCTTCAATATAATTCTGCGAACAGTCTAAATACCAAAGATTGGTCAGTGTTGAGATATTCAATTCTTCAAGATTATTTTCCGAGCATTCCAGTGAGACAAGCGAAACAAAATCCTCAATCCCGGTTAAGTCGTCGATGTTCTTGTCTAAAACATTCAAATAGAGGACATTACTGATATTAGCTGTTAAGACCTGATGGTCGATGGCTCCGCTGTCAAGCCCCAGTGTTATCAATGCGGCTTCAAAATTCTGATCCGGGATTGCCGTGTACTGCGCCTTAGCCTGATTAAATCCGAAGAAACTCAATGCAACGATGGCTTTCATGAATTGTCCTCCCGGAAATCCATGACATCTGTATTTTTTTTTCATGACAAAAGGTAATTGGTTTTGTGCTTACTCTAGCGTTTTTCAGCTTCCCCGGAATTTCCAGACTGCCGTAATCGGTAAGTGTTTGCCCTTTATACTGATGTCATGAAGGTATTGGATAACAGTCCGCCTTCCATTTTGTTTCCAGATGCGTACATTGATGATTTAAGGTGCTGAATTTCAGCATAAAATTAACGAATTTTGTACCGAAGTTGTACCATACAATGAGGGATTGAATCATCCCAATGAGTATATCACGCTTTTAGCCAAGTAATCGCTTTCCCGGTTCTAGGGATGAAGTTTTATAATCTTAATTTACAAAAAAAGGACTTGTTAAAGTCCTTGTTCCATTTTTTTGGATCGTATCACGAAGAACAGCCCGACAAGCACAAAAGGAATGCTGAGCCATTGTCCTGTCGAAAGCAATCCGAGGTCGCTTTCAAAACCGCCCTGGCTTTCTTTTACAAATTCGACTATGAAACGCACCGTGAACAGCATAATCAGGAACAGGCCAAACAGCAATCCGGGCCTTTGGCGCGCATCGGTGCGCCAGTACGCGTAAAACAGGATCAGGAATACGAAAATATATCCGAATGCCTCATACAATTGCGATGGATGGCGGTACGGAATTGCCTCGACGATTTTGGCGAAAGCCGGATCTGTAGTCAGTTTATTGAAAGCCTCGTGTTCATCAGTGCTGTTAGTTAATTTCAGCAGGTCATGCCTGTTCCAGAACTCGCTTTCGCGTATGAATTTCACCGAATAGAATTTATCGCCGGTCGTTTGGTGCCCGTATATCTCGGAATTGAAGAAATTCCCAATCCTTACGAAGATCGCGCCACTGGCCACAGGGATCACCACGCGGTCCAGTACCCATAATAACGGGCGTTTCATGACTTTTTTACTAAAGAAATACATGCAGATGATGATCATCAGTGCGGCGCCGTGGCTTGCCAGTCCGCTGAAACCTGTAAAGCGGAACGGGTCGAACCGGAATGGCAGGAATATCTCCGCAGGATGCTCTTTAAAATAATCCCAGTCGTAAAAGAAAACCTGGCCTAACCTTGCGCCGACTAAAGTGGCCAGTGCCGTCCAGATAAAAATGCTGTCAAGCTTTTCGATCGGTTCGTTTTCGCGTACGAATATCTTTTTCATGATGTACCAGCCCAGGCCAAAAGCGATGACGAACATCAGGCTGTAATAACGCACTGTAAAAAAACCGAGGTCAATGCCTTCCGACTGGTTCCAGACGATTGATAAAAATGGAGTCATAATTTGGTTTGGATTTTTAGCGTTGTAAAAATAGGATTTACGGCTTAAGGTTTACTAAAATTAAGGTTAATGTTTTCCGGTGCATTTTTTCTGCGGTACCGGATCATATCCTGAAGGTCCCCACGGATTGCAACTGATGATCCTCTTCGTCCCTAAATACAATCCCTTAAAAACGCCATGCACCTGTAAAGCTTCAATCATATATGACGAACATGTAGGCTGGAAGCGGCAGGCTGAGGGCAGGATAGGGGAGAGCACGGTCTGGTAAACACGCACTAAAAACACAAACGGCCATATTACTGCCTTCCTGAAATGCACTGATTATAACGAAAATGAAGTGCCTTCCTTGCCATCCTTCAGTTGGATGCCAAGTGCAATGAGTCGGTCACGGATCTGGTCTGATAAGGTAAAATCCTTATTCACCCTGGCCTGGTTGCGCATGTCGATAAGCATGTTGATCACGCCTTCTAGTTTGTCGTTGTTGCCATTCAGTAATTTTTCGTTTTCCAATCCAAGCACTTCGAATACGAAAGCATGCATCAGTTTGCTGAAATGCTTCAGGTCGGTTTCTGATAATGTCGCGCTGCCATCTTTCATTAAGTTGATGAAACGCACCCCTTCGAAAAGATTGGCGATCAGGATCGGCGTATTGAAATCGTCATTCATGGCTTCATAGCAGGAATCTTCCCAAGCCCTGATATCCAGTGATGATGCCGCTGCAAAATCAATTGTTACGAGATTATCCATCGCTTCCATCAATCTGTTAAAACCTTTCTCTGCTGCAATAATGGCATCATCTGAAAAGTCAAGGATGCTGCGGTAATGGGCCTGCATCATAAAGAACCTGGCCACCGACGCGGAGAATGCCTTACTCAGGAACTCGTTGTCCCCGTTCAGGATTTCCCCGGGCAGGATGTTGTTCCCGGTAGATTTGGCCATTTTCTTGCCGTTTAAGGTGAGCATGTTGGCATGCATCCAGTAATTAACCGGCGTATTTCCTGTGGCGGCTTCATTTTGCGCGATTTCACATTCGTGGTGCGGAAACTTTAGATCCATACCACCACCGTGGATGTCAAAATGGTTGCCCAGGTATTTGGTGCTCATCGCGGTACATTCTAAATGCCAGCCGGGAAAACCATCGCTCCATGGGGAAGGCCACCTCATGATGTGTTCCGGTTCTGCCTTTTTCCAGAGCGCAAAATCCTGCGGGTTCTTTTTATCGGATTGGCCGTCAAGGTCCCTTGAATTGGCCATCATGTCTTCAATGTTACGGCCGCTGAGCTTGCCGTAATGGTTGTTTTCGTTGAATTTTACAACATCGAAATATACAGAGCCGTTTGATTCATAGGCAAGGCCTTTTTCAAGGATGACCTTTACGATTTCAATCTGCTCTATGATATGCCCGGTTGCGGTGGGTTCAATACTGGGCGGTAAAAAATTGAATTTGTCCAGGATGTCGTGAAAATCTACGGTATAACGCTGCACGATTTCCATGGGTTCGAGCTGCTCGAGCCGTGCTTTCTTTGCAATTTTATCTTCGCCTTCATCGATATCGTCAACCATATGCCCGACATCAGTGATGTTACGCACATAACGCACTTTGTAATCAAGGTGTTTAAAATACCTGAAGATCATATCAAACGACATGAATGTGCGTACATTTCCCAAATGCACATTGCTATATACGGTAGGGCCGCATACATACATTCCCACATTGCCTTCGTGTATCGGCGTGAAAACTTCTTTTTCCCCTGAAAGGGAATTGTAAATCTTTAAGGAATGTTGTTTGTAAAGTGGCATTGGTCGTTAGTTTAAATTTCAAATTAGGAATTACGAATTACGGCAAAAGATCGTAATCCCTGATTCGCAATTTATAATTTTTTAAAATTTAGTGTCGAGCTTAATGTAATCGAGGAATTCCCTCCGGGCCTGTGCTTCCTTGAATTTACCCCCAAATTCAGAAGTGACGGTACTGCTTTCAATATCACGGATGCCGCGGGAATTCACGCAGAGGTGTTTTGCATCGATGACACAGGCCACATCTTCGGTATTTAACACCTTTTGCAGTTCCTGGACAATCTGCATCGTGAGCCTTTCCTGCACCTGCGGCCTTTTGGCGAAATAATCGACGATGCGGTTCATTTTAGAAAGCCCGACAACAGTGCCTTTGGAAATGTAGGCGATGTGCGCACGCCCAATGATGGGAAGCAAATGGTGTTCGCAGGTAGAATATAAAGTGATATTTTTCTCGACCAGCATTTCGCCGTATTTGTAATGGTTCTGGAACGTGGATGCACCGGGTTTTTTATTAGGGTTCAATCCGCCGAAAACCTCTTTGACGAACATTTTGGCTACGCGGTTCGGTGTACCTTTGAGGCTGTCGTCGGTAAGGTCGATTCCCAGGGTAAGGAGGATGCTTTCGACATCTTTTTTGATCGCCTCTATCTTTTGGTCGTCGGTCAGGTCAAAAGCATCTTTCCTGACAGGATTGGTTGCGCTTGTAGCGATGTGGTTGTTCCCGATTTCGTCATGGGAATCTTCTGTTCTGCTCATAGGATTAGGTAGTAAATAGCAATTTTTTACTCCGGCAAAGATAAAATAATATTAAATAACAAAGTAGGGTAAATTTGTGTTGACTTGTTGTATTTAGAAAATAAATCTTTTCTTTGGGAAGTTTTTGTTATTTAATCTTTAAATTTACGCGTCAAAAAAATCTTGCAATGATGAAAAATAAGTTACTTATTACGTTGTTAATTAGTTGTTTATATGGTGTAAGCTATGCGCAGTTGGCTTCTCCCGATGTTGATGCGGGTAATGGAGGGCAGGCAGCATGGTGTCCTGGAAGCGGGGTGGCCACTTCGTTTATTAACTTTACACCAGGCAATCAGACGACCGCTTACACTGTTAAGGAGATTCCGTACAACCCACCTTATTCTTTTGATCCTGTTCCGGGTTCTACGCTGATTCCCATCCCAACAACCGGAAACCAGGATGATTTTTGGGCTGATGATTTGTTTACATTGCCATTTGCGTTTAATTTCTGGGGAAACAGTTACACGAATACGTCCATAGGATCAAACGGTGTCATTTGCTTTAATACTACAGGAGCGTATGCTCCGGGGGAATATTGCCCATACCCTGTCACAGGTGGTCTTCCAAACGGGACAACGATCAGGAATGCTATTTTCGGGATATTGCAGGATATCAATTTTACCGACATTCCTTACCCTGGGGTGACCACGATCAATTATTATGTTTACGACCAAGGCCAAAACGTGGCGCCTGGACGGGTTTTTATCTTTAATGTCAATAAGGTACTTCAATTCGGAGATGGTACCAATCCCGATACAAACGCGGCGGGTGTACAGACCTACCAGATGGTGTTGTATGAAACGACAAACATTATCGATGTATATGTTAAAAGACGCGTTCCTTACAATCCATGGTTTGCCGGAAGGGGTATTATCGGTTTGATAAACAATGCAGGGAACCAGTGGATTGCAGCGCCCGGATGCAACGGTACCAATTTTACCGCCATCGGGAAAGCGTTCAGGTTTACACCTGCCGGACCTCAAAATGCTACTATACAATGGACCCTGAACGGCAACCCTATTCCTAACAGTAATGTGGATAACGTCGCGGTTCCTAACACAGTCCCGGGAGATATCCTTGAAGCCACCGTAACTTATAATAACCCTGGCGCAGCACCTGCTTCATTTTCCAGTGGACCGATTACCGTACAGCCAAACTTTGTTTTGCCACAGCCAGGTCCGGTGGAAAAAATCACTTGCCCGGGAAATAACGGGCCATATACATTTAACGCAAGTAAGGACAGTTTCTTTTTGGATGGCGTGCCCAATCCGACAGATTATGAAATTGCATATTATGAAAATTATCAGGATGCAGATGATTACGCTAATAATTATATCACAAATATTAACGCATATCCTGTAAACGCCTCTGATCTTCCCAAAACAATCTATGTAAGGGTAACCGAGATCGCTTCGGGTTCTGGTTGTTATACGGTGCAGTCTTTTACACTTGAAAAGGAAGAACCGGTAGGAACGATCAGTTATGATCCGGTAATATGCAGAAGCAGTGCTTCGTCTGCCCCGGTGCATAAATCGGCTACCTTTACTGAAGGTGGTGAATTTGTGGGTTCATCTCCGGATTTATTCGTGAATCCTGTAACGGGTGATATCGATTTAGACCAGACCATCGGAGGTACCTATACTGTAGATTATTATTATACACCGGAATGTCCTAACTACAAATCTTCTTTTACTTTTACAATTGTCGATACACCAACAGCACAATTTGATTCCACGAGCGGATCTGTGTGTCCTGGGGTTAATTCGCCTTTGTCCTTTTCGGGAACCATCGGCGCTACCATTACTTATACCAAAACAGATGCCACAAATGGCATCGAGACGCATACGACAACCATTCAGGGGAATGGAACTGCGGTTGACTACTATCCTATCAATGAAGAAACGGTTTTTGAACTTCAGAAAGTAACAACTGCTACCTCACCTTCCTGCGAATATGTTTTCGCACCAGGAACTACGGTTACCTTTGATAATGACGCGCCTTCGGCAACTATTGTTGATGCTGATGATTCTGATTTTTGTCCTGGCGGCTCCACACTGATCAATATTCAGGGTACTGCAGGCGGCACTGTAAATTATACAGGTCCTTCAGGAACAGGTACTGTGGTAATTGATCCTAACACAGGAAAAGGTTCCTTCAGCACACAAGCATTGACCACGCAAGGCACTTACACTTATACGCTTACAGACATCACAAATCCTAACTGCCCTACAACTGCTGAGCCTATCACTGGTCAAAGCATTACCATTACTGTGAATCCATTGCCGGTGCTGCAATCGTTTAGCCCTGCCACACCTACTGTTTGCCCTGGTGATAATGTAGGGCTTAATTTTGTAGGTACTCCTAATGCGACTGTTAATTTCCATGACAGCAACAACACACCTTTGAGTTATGTGATTCCTGCCGGAGGTTCGGGACAAGCACAGTATCCTGCTTCAACTTATATATTGGATAATATTACTAGCGCTGATTTATGCGTAACGCCATTGACACAATCGATCACCGTAGGTCTTGATGTGCCGCCGTCTATTACTACTGACCCGGTAAATCCACCAGCGATCTGTGAAGGAGGCTCTTTCACTTTAAATGTAGTCGCTACGGGAACCAACCTGACTTATGAATGGAAACATGGTACAAATACAGTTCAAAACGGACCATCAAATACTTATACAAAAACCAACGCGCTACTGGCCGATCTGGGAGATTATAATGTAATAGTACATGGAAAATGTACACCTGATGCGATTTCAGGAATGGCAACAGTGAGCATTGCTCCGGGTCCTCATTTTGTTACGCAGCCTGTCGCGCCTGCGGAAAACTGTATCGGAGGTGACATCCAACTCACAGTTACAACTACCAATACTGATAATAATACCACTTACGATTGGAGAAAAGACGGAGTTTCTATAGGAGAAACAACTGATACATTGGATATTATTGGTCTCACCGCTGCAGACAATGGCACACAGTATACTGTTGTTGTTACGAATCCTGGTTGTGGCTCGATCACTTCTGTCCCTGTAACTGTAAATGTTGGAAAGAATACAGAAATCATCACGCAGCCTGTAACTTCATTGGATCTTTGTGAATCCGACCCGCTGATGCTGAGCGTTACTGCCGTTGGTGAACACCTGCAATACATTTGGAGGCGCAACAATCAGGTAGTACAGTCCGGTCCTTCAAATAGCTATACTGTAAACAATACTGATGTATTGACAGATTCGGGAACTTATGATGTGATAGTAGAAGGTACCTGTGGTACACCAACTTCTGTTACCTCAACTGCTACGGTAGTAAATATATTTAGAAAACCAACCATTGTATCGCAGCCACAAGGCCCTTCATCGGATCTTTGTACGGGAATGCCATTAACGCTGACCGTTCAGGCATCAGGTGACATCACAACCTACCAATGGCAACGTAATGGAGTAAATGTGGGTACGAACTCCAATACCTATTCTGATCCGTCAGTTGTGGCGACTGAAGTAAGCGACAGTTACATCTGTATCATAAGCAATCCATACTGTGATCCTGTTTCGACCATTCCTGTTCTTGTAAAAGTAAATGTGGCACCAATAATCGACCAACAACCGGTTTCGCAAACAGTTTGTGTTGATGAACAAATAAACCTTACTGTTCAGGTAACAGTAACAGGCAATGTTACTTATCGTTGGCAGCATGACGGCGTAGATGTAGGCACTAATGCACCTACCTACCAGGTTGAACATGCAGCCCTGAGTGATTCAGGTGTTTACCGTTGTATTATTAAAAATGATTCATGTCCTGCAGTTTACAGTGATCCGGTGACTGTGTTAGTACGTCCGCTTCCTGATGCGACAATTGCTAATGGTATGGAGTCGACCATCTGTGACAATACCGGTACTGACGTGATTTTCACTGGTACACCAAATGCTATTGTAACTTATACGGTAAATGGTGGCGAAAATCAGACTATCACACTGAATCCTTCTGGTTCTGCCAGGTTATTGACGGGTGTATTGGGTCAAACCACTACATACAGCCTGGTTAGCGTTGCTGCAAATAACAATCCCCCATGTCCTAAAGCTTTGACTGGTGAGGCCATAGTGACCGTACAGGAAATCCCTGATCCGGAGCTTGACCAGGATGGTTATATCTGTCTTGATCCTGTATCAGGCCAAACCATGACCGGTTCTTTCTATGAATTGAATACCGGCCTTACTACTGCACAAGGTTATGAATTTGTCTGGTATCTGGATGATGTTGAAATTCCTGGCGCTACGGAAGGGGCTTACAATGCAGTAGCACAGGGAAGTTATAAAGTGATTATTACCGACACGGCTACAGGTTGTACTGATTCGGCGATGGCACCTATCACTACTTCAACGCCACCATTAACGATTACCGCACAAGTGGATACCTTGTTCTTTGCAGACAATGCAAGTATTATAGTTACTGCACAGCCTGCTAGCACTGATTACGAGTACCGTCTTGATGATGGGCCATGGCAATCTGATAATATCTTTACGGGTGTAAGAACAGTGGTTTCAATTGACAATTCAGGAGACCACACAGTTTATGTAAGGGATTCAAAGGCTTGTGATGAGCTTTCATATGATGTAAAAGTGATTGACTATCCAAAGTATTTTACGCCTAACGGAGATGGATTTCACGATACCTGGAATATCTCTACCTTGAGCAATCAGCCGAATGCGAAAATTTTCATCTTTGACCGTTACGGAAAATTATTGAAACAAATCAGTACGACCAATCCTACAGGTTGGGATGGGACTTACAACGGACAGCCTATGGCGGCAGATGATTACTGGTTTGTGGTGAAATATACTGAACAAGGAATCAACAAAGAGTTCAAAGCACACTTTGCCATAAAAAGGTAACATATTATATTAATTCAAAAAGAGCCTCAAATAATTTTTGAGGCTCTTTTTTTTTGACTAATTTTCTCGAAATTATAATCGCCTTGCATGGAGCAATATATTTATCTTTTTTTAGGTTTATTTTTATCCGTTTTATGGATAATCATTTACACCGTCAAAAAAGATTTGCGGAGGAAGATGCTTAAATCAAGCCTTATAGGCGGTTTTTCAGGTTTTATAGCTGAATATTGGTATCTCAGGGATTATTGGCGGCCGCCTACAGTTTTAGGCAATGCGGTAATATCAATTGAAGATTTCCTGGTAGGTTTTGTAATTATCGGGGTATCTATGTCCATTTACAATTTTGTCTTCAGGCAAAATGAAGTCGAATTTACGCCATCCCGTAAAACCACTTTCTACATCATGTTCGCCATAGGATTTATTGCGATGGTCTCCTTGCCTCCCATGGGATTAAACACGATGCTGGTAAGCCCTGCAAGTTTTTTATGCTGTAGTATTTACATCATCTGCCAACGACCGGATTTGCTAAAAAAAGCCATTTTCTCAGGTTTGCTTTTCCTGGCGATCATTTTCCCTATCTATATCATTTTATTTGAGCTGATCGCACCCGACTATTGGAACAAATACTGGATGCTGCCAGATACAAAGCTGGACATACGTTGCTACGGATCCATACCATGGATTGAAATCATATGGTACTTCACCTGGGGAAGTTTTGGCGGTATATGCTACGATTTTTATTCAGGAACCAAAGCAGTCCCCATGAAAACTTAACTATGCGTTATACGTTTTTATCGCTTCCTTAAGGATATCCACGCTCTTGATAAGGTCTTCTTTCTTCAATACATAGGCAATCCTGACTTCATTCAGCCCGACACCAGGAGTAGAATAAAATCCGGCAGCCGGTGCTACCATTACCGTTTCACCATTCAAATCAAAGGATTCCAGCAGCCACTGTGCAAATTTGTCGGCATCGTCGATAGGCAATTGTGCAATGCAATAAAATGCGCCTTTTGGTGTAGCGACCTTCACGCCTTCAATCTTATTAAGCGCTTCAATAAGGATGTCGCGGCGTTCGCGGTATTCCGTAATCACTTCGTCGAAATAACTTTTAGGGGTTTGCAAAGCCGCTTCACTTGCAATTTGTGCAAATGTTGGCGGACTTAAACGTGCCTGTGCAAATTTCATCGCCGTCGCCATTACTTCCTTGTTTTTGGAAACAATACATCCAATCCTCGCGCCACACATGCTGTATCTTTTTGAAACCGAATCAATCATAATGGCATTTTCCTCGATCCCGGGAATGTTCATTACCGAATAATGTGGGTCGCCGTCATAAGTAAACTCGCGGTATACTTCATCGGCAATCAGGAAAAGATCATGCTTTTTCACAAGATCGGCCAATTGCTGCATTTCTTCTTTGGAATATAGATATCCTGTAGGATTCCCTGGATTACAAATCAGGATGGCTTTGGTTTTAGGCGTAATCAGTTTTTCAAAATCAGCAATCGGGGGCAATGCAAAACCAGTGTCGATAGTAGAAATCACCGGTACCACCTTTACGCCTGAAGCAGTCGAAAAACCATTGTAATTTGCATAAAAAGGCTCCGGGATGATAATCTCATCATCAACATCCATTGTACTTCCCATGGCAAACATCAAGGCTTCAGAACCGCCGGTTGTAATGATGATATCAGCCACATCAATCGGAAGGCCGTGGTCTTTATAATATTGGGACAGCTTGGTCCTGTAGCTTTCAAAGCCTGCAGAATGGCTGTATTCCAACACTTTTATATCGAGATTTTTTATCGAATTCATGGCTACCTCCGGTGTGCGGATATCAGGCTGTCCGATATTCAGGTGATACACCTTATGGCCTTTTTTCTTTGCAATTTCCGAATAAGGGACCAATTTCCTGATTGGTGATTCGGGCATCCTGCTTCCTTTGTCTGATACTTTTGGCATATGAAAATGATTTGCCTGCAAAAGTGCAATTTTTTTCCAATCCTTACAATCCCGGACTGTGTTTTTACATTGCCAATTTCGAAATATTTCGCTTTTATTTTATAACTTTAATAAAAAATTACAATGAAAGCGTTATTAGCAATAATAGGTTTCTTTTGCTGTATACATTTTGCTGCGGCACAGGAGGGTTTTGCAGCTTTTCCCAACAAAAATAAAATCACCATCCCTTTTCAACTGGTTAACAACCTGATCATTGTCCCAGTTTCCGTAAATGGTGTTGAACTTAATTTCTTATTGGATACTGGCGTAGAGGAAACCATACTCTTCAGCCTGGAAGATAAGGAACTCCAACTGCATGATGTGGAAAGCCTTACATTGCGCGGCCTCGGCAGCCAGGATGGTGTTGACGGACTTAAATCAAAAAATAACAGGCTTTCCATTGGGCCACTGCAATACAGTAAACAGGAAATTTTTATCGTAATTGATGAACAAATGAATCTTTCGGCAAGCCTGGGGGTTCCTGTGAACGGCATTATCGGTTACCATTTTTTCAAAAGCAACCTTGTAAAAATCAATTATGCCCAGAAGAAACTGGTTATTTACAATTACAACAAAGCGAATCTTAAGAAAATAACAAAAGATTATACGCCTTTGGATATTACGCTGGAACGTAAAAAACCTTATGTTCTTTCTTCAGTAACGGCTGGCGGTGAGGTGGTCAGCGCAAAATTATTGCTTGATACCGGAAACAGTGATGCGATCTGGCTTTTTGACAGAAAATCAGGCCAGATAACCGTACCTGAACGCCATTTTGATGATTTCCTTGGACGTGGTTTCAGCGGCCCGATTTTCGGAAAAAAAGGCCGGATCAGTGATTTCGCACTCAATAGGTTCAAGTTCAGGAATCCAGTAGCATCTTTCCCTGATACCGTTTCACTGCGCAATGTAAAAATGGTAGATAACCGGTTGGGGTCAGTTGGAGGTGAAGTGCTTAAGCGCTTCCAGATTATTTTCGATTATACAAACAGTAAATTTTACCTGAAGAAAAATGCTAATTTCGACTTGCCATTTCACTGTAATACCAGTGGAATAGAATTGCATCATGCCGGTACGAAACTCGTTCAGGAACTCAGTCGCCAGAATATTACCACCAGCTCCGTGAAAATAGAACTCGGCGGGGGCGGGGAAATGAACCTCAGGTACAAATTTGAACTCAAGCCTGTATATGAAATTGCTTCCATCCGCAAAGGTTCACCGGCTGAAGCCATCGGACTTCAACAGGGTGATGTCCTGTTGTCCATCAATGATGCGCAAAGTTATCGTTATACATTACAGGAAATCAATGAGTTGCTGAAATCAGACGACGGTCGGAAATTACTTCTCGAGGTGCAGCGCAATGATAAGATCATTAAATTTAAGCTTGAAATGAAAAGCATTCTTTAAATTCCTGCATGATGGCAGGATTTTTTTTGACTACCTTTGCACGGCAACAACAACGACATTTTTATGAGTTCCGATACCAGTAAGCGCTATGCGCTGCGCGGCGTTTCCGCTTCAAAGGAAGACGTCCACAATGCGATAAAAAAAATCGATAAAGGCCTTTTCCCGAAAGCATTCTGCAAAATTATCCCCGATTACCTTACAGGCGATGCAGACTATTGCCTGATTATGCATGCTGACGGTGCTGGCACAAAATCGTCTCTGGCTTACCTGTATTGGAAGGAAACAGGTGATATTTCCGTCTGGAAAGGCATTGCACAAGACGCACTGATTATGAATATTGATGATTTATTATGTGTTGGCGCGACAGATAATATCCTGCTTTCCTCAACCATCGGCAGGAACAAAAACCTGATTCCTGGTGAAGTGATTTCCGCGATTATAAACGGTACTGAGGAACTGATGTCAGAGTTGCACAAATTTGACGTAACAATCCATTCTACGGGCGGAGAAACAGCAGATGTCGGGGATTTGGTCCGCACGATTATCGTCGATTCCACTGTGACTGCGCGCATGAAACGAAATGATATCATTGATAATGCGAACATCAGGCCTGGTGATGTGATTGTTGGTCTGGCTTCGTTCGGGCAGGCTACTTATGAAAAACAATACAATGGCGGGATGGGCAGCAACGGACTCACATCGGCGCGCCACGATGTCTTCGCGAAATACCTGGCTGAAAAATATCCTGAAAGTTTCGATGCCCAGGTGCCTTCCGAATTGGTATATTCAGGAAGTGCAAAACTCACCGATGCCGTAGAAGATTCTCCGGTTGATGCCGGGAAACTGGTGCTTTCGCCTACGCGTACCTATGCACCGGTCATCAAAAAAATCCTTGAAAAATACAGCGCTTCGCAAATCCATGGCATGGTGCATTGCAGTGGCGGTGCCCAAACCAAAATCCTGCATTTTGTGGAGAACCTCCACGTGATTAAGGACAATCTTTTCCCGGTGCCCCCTTTGTTCAAGCTCATCCAGCAGCAGTCAGGAACCGACTGGAAGGAAATGTACCAGGTGTTCAACTGCGGCCACCGCATGGAATTGTATGTGCCGGCTGATATTGCTGCAGATATTATTACCATCTCGAAATCATTTGATATCGATGCACAAATCGTCGGCAGGGTAGAAGCTTCAGATGATAAAAAGCTTACAATCCATAGTGAATTTGGTACTTTTGAGTATTAGGAGCTGATCCGGCTGTACGCTCTATCTTTTTATTTTTAAAGGAAAAATAAAAAGGATGACGCTTCCATCCGGGCTAAAAATACATCACCATGAATGACGATTTCGATTTCAATCAGGAACTGGTCCTTGAGGATGAACGCGTGATGTTGCGTCCCCTGCAATTCAGCGATGTCGGGAACCTGCTGTATTTTTCGGAAAATGAACCCGACATCTGGCATTTTTCACTCATTCGCGCCAATGGCAGGATTAATCTTGAGCATTACATCAACATCGCTTTGAACGCACGGGGCAATAAGTCGGAATTTCCTTTTATCGTATTTGATAAGAAGACTGGAAAGTATGCAGGCAGCACGCGTTTTTATGACATACAGTTTCCATTGGCAACATTACAGCTCGGTTATACCTGGTACGGAAAGGAATTCCAGGGCACCGGACTCAACAAACACTGTAAATACCTTTTGCTGCGGTATGCATTCGAAACCTTGGGTATGGAGCGTGTAGAATTCCGGGCCGATAACAACAATGCCCGAAGCATCGCAGCCATGAAAAGTATTGGCTGCAAAGTCGATGGCATCCTGCGTTCAAACATGCCAACAGCGGAAGGTGGGCGGCGTGACAGCATCTTGCTGAGCATCCTGAAACGGGAATGGCATGAGGGGGTAAAGCAGAAAATTTACAATTCACTATAAAAAAAGCCCCTGTTACTTTTATAACAAGGGCTTTCAAACTAACCTAAACCATTTTTATTTTGCGATAATCAGCCTATGGGTTTCTGTGAAATCGTTGGATACGAGTTGAACGATGTATACCCCGCTCGCAAAGTCACTCAGGCTTACCTGGTTTAACAGGTTTTTCAATTGCATTTGTCTAACCATTTTTCCTGAACCCACTTCGATAATGGAGGCATTAACCTCGATATCTGTTGCCAAAGCAATATTTATAAAACCTTGGTTTGACGGATTTGGGTAAATGATGCTCTTTTTTGAATTGCTGAAAGTGATGTCCTCAATTCCCAGGATCGCCTGCGCTTCAGAAGCACCGATATCCCGTCTGCCAGCAAATACGCTGTTGCCGGCCTGGTCGTTGAACATGTCGTTAGGGTCGCCCATATTGTATGCCGGGCTGTTCTCCAATAATGCATGGGTGAAAGTATCTCCACCGTTATCTTCGAGCATTCCGATTAATGGATCGATGATATTGCTGTCTGTTCCCTCAATGTCTGTCGATTGATTTGGGAAAACATTGTTGTCATCCTGTCCGATCAGGTTGTAACCGTTCGAATTGTAGGTTCCGGTTGCATTGGATATGTCAAAACCTGTCGCGGCTGAATTGGTGGCGACTAAAGTGTTTTTCAGTGTTACCGACAAGCTGCTGTTATTTGCAATTCCTCCGCCGTTCATGGCAGCATCATTATCTGCTATTGTAGAGGCATTTATGGATAATGTGGCGTTATTGTATAAGCCTCCGCCATTATTCAACGATGAATTTCCCGAGACGGTACTCAGAAATACCGTTGCAGTTCCTGATTTTATATGCAATCCACCGCCGTTTCCAAGCGCACCATCAGCAAGATTATTTGATAAGGTGGAGTTATTTACGAATAAATCCCCACCATTATTGAAAATACCACCACCGCCATGCATTGCATCCGGACCGCTTGCTGTATTGGAATCAATTGTAACGTTGTTCACAGTCATTGTGCTTGCAGTTTGGTTCCATAATCCTCCGCCTTCGCGACGGGCATCATTACCGTTTACGGTCCCTCCGCTGATTGTAGCAGTGACAGCACCTGAAATGTGCAATGCACCTCCGTTTCCGGGATTTGGCGTGCCGGCAGTACCATCGACATCGTTATTGATCATATCCGAATTTTCAATATCAAGCGTCCCGTTTACGATTTCAATTGCGCCACCGGCACGGTTCGCAGCATTCGTATCAAAAGTGGTGTCATCAATGCTGACCGTTCCCGCCATGCTGAAAACAGCACCACCGCTGCCACTTATACCTGTAGCTTTATTTCCGGACAATGTTGCACCGATGATCGTCAGCGTGCCCGCAGTGTTGAATATGGCGCCACCTCCATCATCTGCGGCAGCGCCCGAGGCTGTATTGCCATTGATCTCAGTGCCTGAAACGGTAAGGGTCCCCGTACCATTCCACAAGCCGCCACCTTCGAGTGCCGCCGAATTTCCGTTTACGGTCCCTCCGGTAATCATGGCGCTTCCTCCTCCGGTAATGTGCAAGCCGCCGCCATTTCCGGGAGGGCCTGTTACGGTATTGCCATTCAGGCTCACATCGGTCAGGATGATGGTGCTCGTACCGGAATTGTCCTCAATTCCTCCGCCTGCGCGAACTGCCGTATTTCCGCTTATATCAGAATTGCTAATGGTCAATTGCGCGCCGGCATCGTTTAAAATTCCGCCACCGCTTCCCAAACTTCCATTGGCAGTATTGCCACTTATGGTAGCGTTCGTTATAATCAGTACGCCTGCATTCAGATTGTATATTCCGCCACCGCCCTGGTCGGCCGCTGCGCCGCTTGCCGTATTTCCTCCGATGACAGTCCCATCGATTGTCATTGTGCCGGTACCATTCCACAGTCCGCCCCCTTCTGCGGCAGCATTGTTATTATTTACAGTCCCGCCGGTAATCATGGCGTTTCCACCGCCGGTAATATGCAGACCGCCGCCATTGCCGGGAGGGCCTGATACGCTATTGCCGTTAAGGTTGACATTGTCAAGTGTAATGGTGCTGCTTCCGGAATTGTCTTCAATACCGCCGCCAGCCCGTACGGCCGTATTCCCGGTTATTGAAGTATCTGTTACAGAAAGCTGTGAGCCGACATCGTTCAGGATTCCGCCGCCGCTGCCCAAAGTGCCGTTTGCGGTATTGTTGCTGATGGACGCGCCCTCGATCTCGAGTGTGCCTCCATTCAGGTTGTAAATTCCGCCGCCACCCTGGTCTGCCGCGTCACCACTTGCGGTATTCCCGGAAATGGTAGTGCCAAGAATGGTCATGGTTCCGGTGCCATTCCAAAGCCCGCCCCCTTCAGCACCTGCCGTATTTGTATTTACGGTTCCGCCGTTAATTTCCACAGTTCCGGCACCCGTAACATGTAAGCCTCCACCATTTCCGGGAGACATATTTGTCGTATTGCCGTTTAGGTTTACATTCGTAAGGGTAACCGTACCAACATTGTTTTCGATTCCTCCTCCGGCGCGGTTTGAGGTATTGCCGGTGATAGATGAGTTGGAAATTGTCAATGTAGCGCCAACATCATTTAAGATTCCGCCGCCACTGCCTGCCGTTCCATCGGCATCATTGTCAGCAATATTGGCATTGTCGATTTCAAGGGTCCCGCCATTGAGGTTGTATATTCCGCCGCCGCCATTATCAGAGGCATTCCCGGACGCAGTGTTGCCGATAATGGCAGTTCCGTCGATGTTCATAGTTCCGGAACCATTCCATAATCCGCCACCTTCTGCAGCAGCGGTATTATTATTTACGGTTCCGCCTGTAATCATTACAGTGCCGTTTCCAGTGACGTGCAGTCCGCCGCCATTTCCGGGCGCTGCAGTAGCGGGCGCTACTCCTGCATTGTTAGCGTTCAGGCTGACATTTATCAATGTAAGTACTGTTCCTGCGACGGCTTCGATACCGCCGCCGGCGCGGTTGGCGCGGTTTCCGGAGATGGTACTGTTAGAAACATTTAAAGTGCTTCCGGTACCTGCATATATAGCGCCACCGCTCCCGCTGGGACCGTTTGCGGCATTTGCCAACAGCCTCGCATTATTTACGGTCAATGCTGCATTGGAAACATTAATTGCACCGCCATTTTCGGCAATACCATTCGTGAGAATCAGATCATTGATAATTACCGTACCCGATGTGATTTCGAAAATGCGGCCATTCCCACCACCGTCAATGATGGTATTTGAAATTCCGTTCCCGGTAATGGTGAGCGATTTGTCAATGGCAATCGGTGAATTTAAAGTTACGTTTGTGACAGTGACAAGGAAGGTGATGATGCCACCAGGTGGTGTATCTGCGATTTCTGAACGGAGTGTCCCATCTGAACCGTCGTCCGCGGAACTGGTGACAACCTGTGCATTTGTAATGACAGTGCCCATTAAGAACATTGTCGTCAGCCATAATTTTCTGTAAGAGAAATTTTGTTGCATAATTTTCTGATTTATAAGGTTAATAGTGATTATGTTACTTTAAGCTACGATGTAAATGCGGACTTGGTTTCCAAATATGGAAATCCTGTAAAAAGTCGCGGTAATTTTACAAACCAAGTTTTACCTTTGCAAAAAATAAAAATTATGGAAATAAAGCCTAAACACGGCATTGGTTCGTTACTGTTCGGGATGAAAGAGGCCGATGTCATTGCTATTTACGGCAAACCGGACAAAGAATTCCGGGATGATGATAAAAACATCATTTATGTTTATAACAATAAAAAATGCCGCCTGACTTTTTATGAGGATGAGGATTTCAGGCTGGGTTATATCATAAGTACAAATCCCGATCTTGATCTTTTCGGGGAGAACATCATTGGCAGGACTATTGATCAGGTAAAACAGGCGTTAGCTTCGCACGGGCTGACCAAATGGGAACAGGAGGATTTTGATTTGGCCGAAAATCATTTTGATGAAACCAATTGGCTGATCCTGCAGGCAGAATTCGGGGAGGTAACCAAGGTGGAGATCGGTGCCATCATCAACGATAAGGATGAATTTGACTGGAAGTTTCCGGCGGGAAAAAAGTAGGCAGTCAACAGTAACGGTCGGCGGAAAAAAGAAAGGCTTACAAATCGTAAGCCTTTTTCTTTTTATTGTTCTTTATCCAATAATTCGATTTCGAATATCAGGTTTGCGTTTGGCGGAATCGCACCTCCGTAGCCACGTGCCCCATAGCCCAGGTTTGAAGGAATGAAAACCGTTACTTTATCTCCGATGGACATCAGGTTCAATATCTCAATAAAACCTGGAATCAATCCTTGCTTTGCACCATATGAGAAGGGAAACGGCATGTAGTTTGCAGCTTGCGATTCCTCATAAGTACCGAAAGTTTTGCTTACGTCAGCATGGCTGCTCTGGAATAATGTCCCGTCTTCAAAGAATCCGGAATAATGTACAAATACGTTGGTTCCTTCTGCCGGTTTTACACCGTTTCCTTTTACAAGCACATATTGCAGGCCACTGTCGGTTTTGGTTGCTGTAGCCCTGAGTTTTGCAAATTCTGCAAGCTTGGCGCTGATTGCAGGACCATATTGGGCCATGTACGCTTTTTTTGCTGCAGCTGCCTCTTCCTCTTTTTTCTTTTTTGCTTCTGCTGCGATGGCTGCCTGCTTTTTATCTTCTTCGGCCTGATTTCCATAATAATCGGCAAATACTTTAGGCGCATTAAAAGCTTTTGCAGCAGCACCTTTTCTCGTAATCGTGACGGTTTTGATCAGGTCGTCCTGTTTAATGGCATTTACAACATCCTGCCCGGTAACCACATGGCCGAAAATCGTATGCTTGTGGTTTAACCATGGCGTATCCTTATGAGTGATGAAAAACTGGCTTCCATTAGTAGCCGGTCCTGAGTTGGCCATGGCCAAAACACCTGGCTTGTCGAAAACATCGGTAGTTTCCTCGTCCTTAAACTTATAACCCGGGCTGCCTGAACCGTTACCGTTTGGATCTCCACCCTGAATCATAAAATCTGCTATAACACGATGGAATTTCAAACCGTTGAAGAACGGAATTCCTTTACGGTCAGGTGTGGTTACGAAAGCGTTCGTGCCTTCAGCAAGCGAAATGAAGTTTGCCACCGTGATCGGAACTTTTTGGTATTCGAGGCTTAATAGGATTTTACCTTTCGAGGTTTCGATTTCGGCAAAGATACCGTCACCTGCAGCTGCTGCTGTGGCTTTTACAGGCATGGTTTTCTTTACAGGAGCAATCGTTTTTTTGGTAGTAGTTGTTGTCTTTGAAGTGATTGTTTTAGCAACCGGCTTTTTAGCCTGGGCATATATGCTGCCCGACATCGCTAAAAACAACAATGCAATCAGTCTGATTTTCATTTTTGAATTTTTAGTGTCCCTACTCTGTTTGCACTATGCGGGATTTTCAGGAGTTGTCCCTTTTATATTTTTACTTTTTATTTGGATTTGCAAGAAGTTCCAATTCAAAAATCAAATCTGAATTGGGTGGGATAAACCCATCCTGTGATCCCGCCTCTCCATATCCTAATGCTGCAGGGATGAAAAATACGGCTTTGTCACCGATTGACATCAGTTCAATGCCTTCAATAAATCCCGGCATAAGTCCTGTTTTGGTCCCATATTGGAACGGCATTGGTCTGTATCCGCCTTTTACTTTACGCACTTCATCATATTTCCCGAATGCACTGGCAGTAGTTTCAACATTGGTGTCGAGGACAATCGCATTGGCAAAGTACCCTGCGTAGTTGATGTAAACCGTCGACCCCGGATCCGGTTTTTTACCGCTGCCCGCTGAAATGATTTTATATTGCAATCCAGAAGCCGTTATTTTGGCAACTTCTTTAAGACCGTCGAAATAAACTTTCTTCTTAGCGATTACGGCACCATATTCTTTTTCGTACTCACGTTGTTTTTGAGCGTTGATTTCGGCTTCTTTTTTCTTATTTTCGGTTTCTTTTACAAAATAGTCTGTGAATACTTTTACGGCATCAAACTTCTTCGCTGCAGCACCTTTCCTGATGATTTTTACAGAAATGATTCCGTCATCCTTTACTATTTTATTGACGGTTTCCATACCGTTTTCTACAACATACCCGAATACGGTATGCCTGCCGTCAAGGTGTGGTGTCGGCTGGTGCGTGATGAAAAACTGGCTCCCATTGGTCCCAGGGCCGGAATTGGCCATAGAAAGGGTCCCTGCGCGATCGTGTTTCAAATCTGTAATTTCATCCTTAAACTGGTATCCGGGCCCACCTGAACCGTTGCCATCCGGATCACCGCCCTGGATCACGAAATTAGGTTCCACACGGTGAAACTTCAGGCCGTCATAAAACATCTTTCCTTTCAGTTCCGCTTTAACGTAAGGGTTTTTACCTTCTGCAAGGCTAACGAAATTAGCTACGGTAACCGGAGTCCTTACAAAGTCAAGATCGACAATAATGTGCCCTTTGACGGTTTCGATGTCGGCGTAAAGGCCATCCTGTAATTTACTGTGCTCGTCCTGGCATGACAATAAGCCCATGCAGGCTAATAATAAGATCAGTTTCCTCATTGTTTATCTAATACTGGTTTTACTTGTGTTTGTGTTCCGGGTTTGGCTGCAGCCTTTTCAGTGTCCGGTTTAAAGTCGTTTAGCGTGATAGTGCAGATTAAAGGCGTGTTGGGCCCGATACGTTTGTTGTCACCATGGTAACCGTAACCCATATGCGATGGAAAAAGGAACGTTACCTTCTCATTTTTTTTCATCAGTTTAATGGCGTCACGCATGCCCATCATGATGTTCTGTTTGTCGACACGGTACACTTGCGGACGGAGTTCGACATCAGAGTAAATCACATTTCCTTTCAGGTCATTTACTTCATAATCGAAATAAGCGATGTCGCCTTTTTTCGGATGCAGCGTGTCTTTCGTATTTTGCGTGACATAATAATACCAATAGCCTTTTTTTGAGGCAGTATATTTATTGATGGTATCGCTTTTGATGATCGAATCAATCACCGCCTCTTCGCCGGCAATGAGCTTCTTGTTGCGCATCACGGACTCTTTCATGAAACTACCGCCGGTATGCGTTATCGGTTTGCGCGCCTGCTGTTGGGAACATCCTGTGGCGAGGATCCCGATTGCTACTGTCATTATTTGTCTCCAATTCATATTACAGGCCTTTGATAATATTTTCGAATTTTTTGATGGTTTCACGCATCGTCAGGTAAGATTTCCCACCTGCAGCATTGATGTGCCCGCCACCGTTGAAGTGTTCCCGGGCAAACTGGTTTACGTCAAAATCCCCTTGAGAACGGAATGAAATCTTGATGATATTTTCCTCTCTATGTTCGATAAAAATAGCTGCAAAAATAATGCCTTTTATTGACAATCCGTAATTCACGATGCCTTCAGTATCGCCTTTTACATAGTGATGCTGGTCGAGTTCCTTTTGCGAAAGCGTAATATACGCCGTCTTATATTCCGGAAATACCCTCATGTTTTGCAACGCCTGTCCCATGAGTTGCAGGCGATCATAGGAATTGTTGTCAAACAGGAGCGTATGCACTTCGCTGTTGTCAATCCCGATTTCGATCAGGTTTGCAACGATGCGGTGCGTGGCGCTGGTGGTTGAAGGATATCGGAACGAACCGGAATCTGTGACAATGCCTGTATAAATGCAGGTTGCGATGGTCCTGTCGATCAGTTTTTCTTCCCCCATCTGCAGGACAAAATTGTACAGCATCTCGCAGGTCGACCCGAAAGCGGTATCGGAATACATATATTTTGCATAGCCATCAGGTTTCTGGTGGTGATCGATCATGATGAAAGGGGCTTTCAAAGTAGCCAATGTATGTTCCATTTCGCCGGTACGATGCAATGCATTGAAATCGAGCGTAAAAACGACTTCCGCATCCTTCAGTATTTTTATCCCAGCATCCTTGTCTTTCTCAAAAATAATGACTTTTTCCGAAGAAGGGAGCCAGGCGAGGAAATCCGGGAATTCATTAGGCGCGATGACGAAAGGCTGGTGTCCGAGTTTGAGTAAAAAATGATACAGGCCAAGGGTTGATCCCATGGCATCTCCATCGGGGCTTCTGTGCGGAATGATTGCAATCCTTTTTGGGGTGGAGAGCAACAGCTGAATGCCCTTAATGTCTTCTTTCTTCATTGGCAACTAATTACGGATACGGGAGTTTTGGAGCGTATCTGCTAAATCCCTGCGAATTTACATTATTTTATGAATTCGGGTTGTTTTTTAGGGAAGAATTAAGAAAGTCTGTGGGCCGCAGGGCTGTCCACAGATGCTTATGGAGGCTTTTTGTAAGTGTCTCCGGCTAAAATAAGTATAGAGTAATTATCCGGCACTGTTGTTTAATTATTGATTTAATGCTTATTTTGCATACATCAGGCCCAATGCCTCGATACAATCGGAAACTATGACACCAAAACAGGTTTTACAGCAATGGCTTGAACACTTTAACAATGCTGATATTGAGAATATCTCGAATCTGTATGCCGAAGATGCTGTAAACCATCAGGTTGCGAATGAACCCGTTGTCGGTAAGGCCGCGATTAGCGATATGTTTGCGCGCGAATTTGGCAATGCTGACATGGTTTGCATCCCGGAGAACATTTTTGAGGATAAAGAATGGGCTATCCTGGAATGGAAAGACCCGAAGGATATGCGCGGCTGCGGTTTTTTTCAAATACAAAATGACAAGATTATCTTCCAGCGCGGGTATTGGGATAAGCTTTCGTTCCACAGGCTTTACAATATACCGCTGGATATGGGAAACACCGGGCAGGATCATTTATAATATATCAGTAACAATTTATGGCAACAAATTTCTTCCAGACCACACCCGACTGTGAAATCGTAACCACAAGGGTTTTTAATTTCCCCAAGGCATTGCTATTTGAAGCGTGGAGCAATCCGCGTCATTTGAAAAACTGGTGGGGGCCGGAAGGTTTTACCAATACTTTCCATGAATTTGATTTCAGGGAAGGCGGAAAATGGGATTTCACGATGCACGGCCCCGAAAAAGGCAACTACAACAACCTTGTCGAGTTCCTGAAAATTGAAGAACCGAACCTTATTGCCTGGAAAAGGCATTCCCAGCCGTTGTTCAATGTGCAGGCTACTTTTGAAGAAATTTCAGCGGAAGAGGCTAGGCTTACCTTCAGGATGATTTTCGAAACTGCCACCGAATGCGAAAAGCTGAAGAAATTTGTCGTCGATAAAAATGAAGAGAATTTTGACAGGCTGCAGCGCGAACTTCAAATAATGGTACTTACATAATATTCCGGATGATGGATACAAAAATACTTTCCCTGCGTCCGTTTATCGGTGCCAAAAATTTTGACGTATCAAGGTCATTTTACCGCGATCTGGGGTTTGAGGAATCAGAACTGGGTCCGCAAATGTCGGTTTTCCGGATGCAGGATTTCAGTTTTTACCTGCAACGTGCTTATGTCAAGGATTGGGTCGATAATACGATGCTGTTTATGGAAGTGGCTGATACAGCCAAGTTTTATGAGGCGCTTTCAGCATTGAATCTCCCGGAAAAATATATAGGTGTAAAGTTAACGCCAATTCGCAATGAGCCTTGGGGAAGGGAGTGTTTTTTA
Source organism: Flavobacterium pallidum (assembly GCF_003097535.1). Taxonomy (NCBI): domain Bacteria; kingdom Pseudomonadati; phylum Bacteroidota; class Flavobacteriia; order Flavobacteriales; family Flavobacteriaceae; genus Flavobacterium; species Flavobacterium pallidum. The sequence continues at coordinate 3,365,780 of NZ_CP029187.1, read as the reverse complement.
CATGATCCTTCGGGAGTATTGTGGCACTTTGGTGAGTTTTTTTAGGAATATACAATCGCGTATTATGGGCCAGCGGCATTGCCTGACTGCGACTGCAAACTATTTCACATACTTCCAATTCCTGATTTTACCTTCTGAAATCCATTCCACAGCTGTTGCCATGCGTTCGTTGCGCGTCTTTTCGGTTTTGGCTTCGGTAATCCAAAGGATGTATTCCTTCCTTTTTCCGGCAGGCCAGTTTTCAAAGATTTCAAACGCTGCAGGATTGTTTTTTAATGCTTTGGTAAAATAATCAGGTACGGCAATCGCTGTCGGTGCTGCCTTAGGTTTGGCAGGCACTTTGATCGCATCATCGTTGAGTTTTTTCGCCTGGCGGATGAAATCAATGATCACAGCATTCGGCGGAAGGTCCTCAAGAGACGTAATGCGGCCCAGATTGCCCATCGCTTCGCCTCCATTATTCGAATTCTCACCCAAATAGCCATGCGGATCCTGCAGTAATGACGATTTCCAAAACCCAAAAACGGCATGCTGCTTGAACGAAGCCATCGTTACATATGGTCCTTTATAATCAAACGAAGCAAACCCCCACTTAATGGTTTCCGTCACGTCTGGATTGGCTTTGTGCACCAAAGCGCGCAAATGTTCCAAAATGGGTTGTGCAAAAGGCTGTGCTTTGTCTATGTATTCGTCGATGCGCGGATCGTATTCCATCTTTTTTCAATTAAATAATTAGATAATGTGTTTCCATGCCGATAAAATAACGACTAAGTTAATACATTTCCTAATTGGCGTATTATCTAATTATCTCATTGTGCTTTTTCGTATTTTAGCCGCACAAATTCAAAGTCCATGATTTCAGCATCACAATTCCGCACCGAATTACAATTAATCATCGAAAATGCGATCCGTGAAGATGTCGGTCCGGGCGATTACAGTTCGCTGGCGTGTATTCCCGCTTCCGCAGATGGTAAGGCGAAATTGCTTGTAAAACAGGATGGGATCATTGCAGGTGTCGCTTTCGCGGCAATGGTCTTTAACCATGTCGATCCGTCATTGGTTATCGAAGTTTTTATAGAAGACGGCGCGCCAGTGAAATATGGAGACATCGTTTTCCATGTTTCCGGCAGTTCGCAATCCATTTTGAAATCGGAACGCGTCGTGCTCAATTCGATGCAACGCATGAGCGCCATCGCCACCAAAACCAACCAGTACGTGCAATTATTGTCAGGAACAAATACCAAAATCCTCGATACCAGGAAAACCACACCCGGTTTCCGGGCCGCCGAAAAATGGGCAGTCACGATCGGTGGTGGCGAAAACCATCGCTTTGCACTATACGATATGGTGATGCTTAAGGACAACCACAACGATTTCGCTGGAGGGATTACAAACGCCATCACCATGACAAAAAAATATTTGAAAGAAAATGGCCTGGATTTAAAAATCATTGTTGAAGCGCGTACACTCGACGAAATCCGTGAAATACTTCAAAACGACGGTGTGCACCGCATCCTGATCGATAATTTCAATTTTGAAGATACCAAAAAAGCAGTCGAGCTCATCGGAGATCGATGCCAAACTGAATCGTCCGGGAACATTAATGAAAATACCATCCGGCAATATGCCGAATGCGGAGTGGATTATATTTCCTCAGGCGCTTTGACACATTCCGTTTATAATATGGATCTGAGCCTAAAAGCTTTTTAGTAGAAAGCCGAAAGTCAAAAGACCGGAAGTTTATTAATTTTCAACCCTGAACCCTGAACCCTGAACCCTGAACCCCAAATATCATCCCGACTCGAGAAAATTCCAATCGTCAGGAATCTTGTCCACGTGTTGCAACGCATCAAACTGCCGTGGCTCAACGGGTTTACGCTTTACGACCTGCTCGAATTATACATCACAGGAATAGGGGAGGGCGCGCTTCCATACCGTTGCAGCGCCATCGCATTCAGTTTCTTCATGGCACTGTTTCCGTTTTTGCTGTTCATCCTGAACCTCATTCCATACATCCCGATTTCGGGTTTCCAGGAGGATTTCCTGAAGTTTGTGGAAGAAGGCGTACCGCCGAATACCTACGACGCCATTGCTGCCATCATCAATGATATCATGCACAACAGTTACCAGGGACTGCTGTCGTCGGGTTTTTTATTGTCGATATTTTTGCAGGCAAACGGATTGAATGCGGTGCTGGTCGGTTTCCAGAAATCACAGCATATCGAAGCCAAGCGTACCTTCTTGCGGCAATATCTGGTCGCACTGGGCATGTCGCTTTTGCTCACCTGCGTATTGATCCTGACCGTTGCCATCATCGTAATCTTCGAGGTTTTCATACAAAGCAGGGACATCCCGGAATTCATCAGTGATAACATTCCGCTCATTGTCATCGGCCGTTACATTTTTGTCGTGCTCATGATTTTAATCGGGATTTCAATCCTTTTTAAATTCGGGACAAAACGAACTTCAAAACGCGCATTTATTTCCGTCGGCTCTGTTTTTACAACCGCTTTGGTCATCGTATCATCGTATTTCTTCGGGATCTGGGTCGTTGAGTTTTCAAAGTACAACGAATTGTACGGCTCCATCGGGACATTACTCATCGTAATGTTTTATATTTGGATCAATTGTATGATACTGCTGCTTGGGTTTGAACTCAACGTAACGATCAACAGGCTTAAAAAGAAGAATAAGTTAAATTAGGAGCTGTTTCCTGCTGTGCGCTATATCTTTTCCCTGCTAAAGAAGCAGGAAAAGGATGCCGCTTCCATCAGGGCTAAATTGTACCCATGAAGAAAATATTTACCATAATTGTACTGCTCCTATGCCCGTTGCTCTTTTCGCAATCGGTCATCGGGAAATGGAAAACCATCGACGACGAAACCGGAAAAGCGCTCGGTGTCGTCGAAATTTATGAAAAAGGGGGCAAGGTTTACGGACGCGTCCTCGAAATCCTGAACCCAAAGGACCGGAGCAAAACCTGTACAAATTGTTCAGGCGATGACAAAGACAAGCCCATTCTCGGACTTACCATCATGAAAGGTTTGAAGAAAGACGGCGACGAATACAATGGCGGGAAAATCCTCGACCCCAAAAGCGGCAAATTGTATAAATGCTATATCAACCTGGAAAACAAGGACAAACTTAAAGTACGCGGCTATATTGGCATTTCGCTGTTCGGAAGGACACAATACTGGCACAGGGTAAAGTAGGCAGTTGCAGTGTTCAGTTGCAGAAAATCTTAATATCTTACAATCCTATTAATCCTAATTGTTTCCATAGAAAGAAATGTTCGCCGAAGTCATCCTCCCGTTAAACCTTTCCCGCACTTTCACTTACAGTGTGACCGCTGCCGAGTGGGATTTTTTGCAAAAAGGTATGCGCGTGGCTGTTCCATTCGGGAAGAATAAGATTTATACGGGCCTGGTTATTGAACTCCATGAAAATGAACCGTCATTGTATGAAGCAAGGCCCATCAGCCAAATCCTTGATGAAAAGCCGATAGTTACTGAAATTCAGTTGGCGCACTGGTTCTGGATTTCATCTTATTATATGTGTGCCATAGGCGATGTATACCGCGGTGCCATGCCCTCTGCTTTACTGCTTGAAAGTGAGACCCTTATTTCACTTAAAGGCGATTCGTATTTCGAAAAAGACAATCTTAGTGATCAGGAGTTTTTGGTCTACCAGGCATTGATGCATCAGTCCTCCCTGAAAGTTGCCGAGATCATGTCACTGCTTAATAAAAAAAATATTTTTCCAGTACTGCGGAAAATGATGGAAAACAATGTGATTTCCATCCGCGAGGAAGTACATGAGATCTACACTCCGAAGCTTGTAAAATACATCCGCCTGCATCCTGATTACAGTGAAGCTTCCGATTTACAGGGATTGCTGGAGGTTTTAAAATCGGCAAAAAAGCAAAAAGATGCTGTCATGAGTTACTTTCAGCTTTCCGCAGAAAAAAAGCCGGTTCCTTTGAAACGCCTTTCCGAAATGTCGGGCACTTCAGCTGCTGTAATCAAAGGCTTGGTTGAAAAAGGCATTTTCGAAGACTATTTCATCCGTGAAGATCGTGTGGATTTCGGGGATGATGAGGGGAATAATACCCTGAATCTCAGTCCGGCACAACAAACCGCTTTGAAAGACATCCAATCGGTTTTGGAAGCAAAGGAAGTCTGCCTGCTGCACGGTGTGACGGCTTCGGGGAAAACCGAAATTTACCTGCGACTGATTGAGCAATATATTAAGGACAAAAAACAGGTATTGTATCTTTTGCCTGAAATCGCTTTGACGACACAGCTTGTCGGAAGATTGCAAAAACATTTCGGTAATAAAGTATCCGTTTTCCATTCCAAATACAGCAACAACGAACGGGTGGAAACGTGGAACCGCGTGTTGGAAAGTTCGGATAAAGCGCAAATTGTAATAGGAGCAAGGTCGGCTTTATTTTTACCATTTAATGATCTGGGCCTGATTATCATCGACGAAGAGCACGAACAGACTTTCAAGCAGCAGGATCCCGCACCAAGATACCATGCCCGTGACGCAGCCATTGTATTGGCATCGCAGCATCAGGCGAAGGTTTTACTGGGTTCTGCCACGCCTTCTCTGGAAACATACTATAACGCACAATCCGGCAAATACGGTCTCGCTGAAATCACCGAACGTTTTGGAAACGTGATGATGCCCGATATCGAACTTGTCGATATTAAGGATAAATATTTCCGGAAAGCCATGACCGGCCATTTCAGCGATACTTTAACGGGATATATTGCTGAAGCATTGTCGTTGGGCGAACAGGTGATTTTATTCCAGAACCGACGCGGTTATTCGCCTGTAGTGGAATGCCTGACGTGTGGCCATGTGCCGCAATGCCCGCAATGTGATGTTAGCCTTACGTATCATAAATTCAAGAACCAGTTGCGCTGCCATTATTGCGGGCACCATATTGCGATGCCCGTCAATTGCCATCAATGCGGCAGTATCGATTTGACAACAAAAGGTTTCGGTACCGAGCAGATCGAGCAGGAATTATCAGAAATTTTCCCTCAGGCAAAAACGGCCCGTATGGATCAGGACACCACACGTGGCAAATACAGTTTTGAAAAACTGATCGATAGTTTCAAGAACCGTGAGATTGATATTTTGGTAGGAACGCAGATGCTTGCCAAAGGCCTTGATTTCGATAATGTGTCGTTAGTAGGAATCATGAATGCCGATAATATGCTGTATTATCCCGATTTCAGGGCTTTCGAACGCAGCTTCCAGATGATGGTGCAGGTGTCAGGACGATCAGGAAGATCGCAAAAACGCGGCAAAGTGATCATCCAGACGTTTAATCCGATGCATAATACCATACAGCAGGTGACACGGAATGATTATGAGGGCATGTATAAGGAACAGCTTTATGAACGCCACATATACAAATATCCGCCCTATTTCAGGCTGATTCGATTGACATTGAAGCACCGGGATTATGAAAGACTGAAATCGGGTTCGTCCTGGCTTTATGAAGTATTGAAACAAAACCTGGATATTCCGGTGTTAGGTCCGGAAGAACCTTCCATCAGCCGCATCCGAAATGAGTACATCCGCACCATTATGGTGAAGATTCCGCAGGAGAAAGCTTTGGGAACTACGAAGAAGACCATCCGTAAAGTGCTCAACAGTTTTGAAACCATTGCACAATACCGTAGTATTAAGGTAATCGTGAATGTTGATTTTTACTGAGTGACTTCAAGCGCTTTTTTAAGATCCTCTTTCTTATTGCGGCTTAAAGGAATTTTCGTCGGCCCGATTTCGGCAAATTTACTGTTGAATTTATCCACCTTGTCAATATTGACGATATAGGATTTGTGTACGCGCACGAAACGGTCGGCGGGCAAGTCATTCTCAAAAGATTTCATGGTGGAAAGCACCAAATGGTTTTCGTCCTCTGTAACCACTTTCACATAATCGCCATACGCCTCTATCCACTTGATTTTTGAAGTGAATATTTTGAGTTTTTTAAGTTTACTCTTAATGAAAATATGATCGCCTTCCTCATCGCTGGTTTCCTTCTGCATATTGTGCAGGTTGAGGGCGCGCTTGATGGCCGACTCGAAACGCAGGTTCGTAATCGGTTTTTGCAAATAATCGGTAGCATCATAGTCGAAAGCCTTTACTGCATATTCGGGTTTCGAGGTAATAAAGATTACCTGGGGTTTTGCCTTCAATCCGTCAAGCAGGTCAAAGCCGCTGACAATCGGCATTTCAACATCAAGGAAAAGCAGGTCTATTGCGGTGTAAGACATAAAATTCTTCGCTTCGATAGCGTTTGAAAATTCACCGACTAAATTCAGGTTGATATGATTGCTGACCAGTTTTCCGACAATCATCCTTTGTATAGAGCTGTCATCTACAATTACACAATTCAACTTCATAAATCTCTGTTCTTAAATTTTGGGAATTTTAAAAGTATATCAAATATTTTAAACAAACTAATATTTATAGTCAAAAATTGCCTTTCGTCGATAATAATGGAGATATGCTTGTGCAATTAAATTAATTGATTACTTTTGCACCCAATTTAAAATAATTTTTTATGAATCATTATGAAACTGTTTTCATCTTAAATCCCGTTTTATCTGAAGTTCAGGTAAAGGAAACAGTAAGCAAATTTGAAGATTTTCTTACGGCAAAAGGAGCTGAGATGGTATCAAAAGAGGATTGGGGCCTGAAAAAAATGGCTTACGAAATCCAGAACAAAAAAAGTGGTTTTTACCATTTATTTGAATTCAAAGTTGCCGGAGAGCACCTGATCGCTTTCGAAACCGAATTCAGACGTGACGAAAGAGTGATGCGTTTCTTAACTGTAACACTTGACAAGCACGCCGTTTCATGGGCTGAGAGAAGAAGAGCTAAAAACAAAACAAAAGCATAATTATGTCTACGATAGAGCAATCAGCAAAAGGGAAAAAAGACGGGGATATCAGATATCTTACGCCTTTGAACATTGAAACCAATAAGACTAAGAAATATTGCCGTTTCAAGAAATCCGGAATCAAATATGTAGATTATAAAGATCCGGATTTCCTATTGAAATTCGTAAACGAGCAGGGGAAAATCCTTCCACGTCGTTTGACAGGAACTTCATTGAAATTCCAAAGGAAAGTGTCTGTAGCTGTGAAAAGAGCACGTCACTTAGCTTTAATGCCATACGTGGCCGATTTATTGAAATAATTAAAAACACAGTTGTTGTCTTGTTGCATTGCAACGAGACTAACTTCTATAACAAAGGACAACAACATGGAATTGATCTTAAAAAAAGACGTTCAGAATTTAGGTTTTAAAGATGATGTCGTAACAGTAAAAGCCGGTTACGGGCGTAACTTTTTAATTCCTCAGGGATTTGCCCACATGGCAACGCCTTCAGCTAAAAAAGTTTTGGCTGAAAACCTGAAACAAAGGGCTCACAAAGAAGCTAAAGTCGTTAACGACGCTAAAGCTTTAGCTGAAACCCTGAAATCACTTGAAATCAAATTATCTGCAAAAGCAGGTGGAGAGAAGCTTTTCGGTTCGATTACAAACATCGACCTTGCTGAAGCTTTGGCTAAGGCGGGTCATGAAATCGACAGAAAATTCATCACCAGCGGTGTAGTGAAACGTACAGGGAAATACAACGCTACCGTGCGTCTGCACCGTGATGTTGTGGTTGACCTTCCTTATGAGATTGTAGCTGAGAAGTAAAAAAGCGCAGCAGTGCCTTAGTGCCTAAGAATAGAAATCCCGATTTATTTCGGGATTTTTTTATGGAGCTAATCCCCGCTGTCCATTGCAATCTTTTTGTTTTTAAAGAAAAAACAAAAAGGATTTCCACTTCCATCGGGGCTAGGAGTTTGTCGTCACAATAAAAAACTTTGTAACTTTGCAACTTTGTAACTTTGCCACTCCAAAAAATGAAGTACTCCCGCCTCACCAAAGAACAATTCGAAGAACTTCACCCGGAATTCGTAAATTTCCTTGCCACACAATCCATCGACAAAACCGAATGGGATAAGATCAAATCCGAAAATCCGCAGGTTGCTGAACAGGAACTCGATGTTTTTTCAGATTTGATATGGGAAGGTGTTTTAACCCGTGCCGAATATCTTGAGCATTTTTCCAAAAGCCATATTTTCCTTTTTCATTGCGGGGACACACAAATCCATTCCATTGTCCTGAAATCACTAGACAATGATATCGATTTCTTAACCAAACCAGGGCTGCAATGGCTCGGAGACCATATGTTCACGGACCATATAGAAATGAAAATCGGCACCAAAAACTTTGATGCCGATCGCAATGGGTCTCTTTTTGCATTAATTCAGCAAGGCGCTTTCTTGAGCGATGGCCAGCTTTATAAGCAGATTAAATCGGTTATGAACTCTTAAAATCCAGCAAAGCGCGGTCAATGACCTTAATGCTGTCATTGATGAACTTGAATTTGTTCTCGACATTCATATTGTATGAAAGTGCCGCCTTGATAAGCCAGACTTCATCAATGTCCTCAGCCTTCATATTTACATTATTGAAAAAAGTATTCTCGCTTGTCAGTAAATACACATCCTTTTTATCGGCAATGCGGTGGATGCGGTTGATAAAAAGCCCTTTTGTCCTGCTGATAATCACAGTCAGGCTATTGTCAGGAATATCCTGGAGCGACGCTTCTTCACAAACGACAAACGAATTTTCTTCTATCATCGGGAACATGTTGTTGCTCAAAACCTGGAATGCCCTGGTATTATCACCTTTAATGAAAGGGAAATTGTATTTTGGAAGCTTTTCCAGCAATTCTTCCGGAGCCATGCAATATTGGAACTGCATTTCACGGCTTACCAGTTTGGTTTCACCCGGATTCTCAAGGTCATTTGATTTTCTGGATTTTTTTTCGAGTAAAATTTCGTTGAGGTCCAGGTCATAGTCCCTACAAACCGCAATTACTGCAGGATAGTCAAGCGTATTTCTCTTTTTCCATGTGGAAATCGTGTTTGGCCTGATGTCAAGGATTTGTGATAAGTGAATATCACGCTTAATTTTTAATGCCTTCTTTAGTTTCTGAATGATTAAACCGGCGTCGATGATGTTTTCTTCTTGCATAATTTCTTAAATGTTTAAATGAGAATTGTGTTAGGTGTGTTCATTTAATGGCATTCAATTCTCCTACTGTTTACCCGGAAGAAATATTTCAAAAAACAGAAAATTTGTAAAATTCTCTATTTGTGCTGTTTATAAATAGATTTGGGGGTTTCTATTTTCAAACTCACAAAATGCAACGTCTATTTTATGATTAAGTACTTCAAATATAACATATTAATTAACCCTTTTGAAATTGATTACAAAAAAAGCACTTTTTTTTCCATTTCTTACTAAATGTTTTTATTTTTATTAAGAAAAAACTTAAAAATGAAGGTTGCTTTTTTTCATTCGCAATTCTTTTATTGAGCTACTGATATCGCGATTTATTTACTAAATTGGGCATTGTTTTAAAATTCAAAACAGTAACGTTAACCTATGGAAATCAGGCAAAAGATTCAGGCGCTTCGCGAAGAAATTAATGGGCATAACTACAATTACTATGTTCTCGATGCCCCTGTGATTTCTGATTTCTTGTTTGATACGCTGCTGAAGGAGTTGCAGGAACTGGAAAACGCCCATCCTGAATTTTTTGATGAAAATTCCCCTACACAGCGTGTCGGTGGTATGGTGACGAAAAATTTCAATACCCTTGTCCATGAGCAAAGGATGTATTCCCTCGATAATTCCTATTCCAAAGAAGACGTGGCCGACTGGGAAAAACGTATATTGAAGGTGTTGGGTGAAGTAAATCCCGAATTTACCTGCGAACTGAAATATGACGGGGCCTCGATCAACCTGACATATGAAAATGGGAAATTAAATAAAGCCGTTACCCGGGGTGATGGTTTTCAGGGAGACGACGTGACGGTGAACATTCGGACAATCAGATCGATTCCATTATACCTTAAAGGCGATCATCCTGAAAAATTTGATATCCGCGGCGAAATCATCCTGCCTTTAGCCGGTTTTGAGAAGATGAACCAGGAGCTTATTGAAATAGGTGAGCCACCTTACGCCAATCCGAGAAACACCGCGTCGGGAAGCCTGAAATTGCAGGACAGTTCAGAAGTGGCAAAGCGTCCGTTGGATTGCCTGTTGTATTCCATTGTCGGCAACAAGCTGCCTTTTACAACGCATTTTGAAGGCTTACAGCATGCACGTGACTGGGGGTTCAAAGTCCCTAAAGAAGCACAATTAACGAAAAATATCAAGGAAGTTTTTGAATTTATAGATTATTGGGACATCCACCGCCACCATCTTCCGTATGAAACGGACGGCGTGGTGATCAAGGTGAATTCGCTGCATTATCAGGAGGAATTAGGGTATACGGCGAAATCACCGCGATGGGCCATTGCCTACAAATTCAAATCAGAACAGGTTTCCACAAAACTTAATTCGATTTCTTACCAGGTAGGAAGGACCGGTGCCATTACTCCTGTGGCAAATCTGGAACCCGTGCAATTGGCCGGAACCGTTGTAAAACGCGCCTCGCTCCATAATGCGGACCAGATTGAAAAACTCGATATCCGCATTGGTGATACTGTTTATGTAGAAAAAGGCGGCGAAATCATCCCTAAAATCATTGCTGTAGACTTATCGCAAAGGAACACAGATTCTGAACCTACAAAATACATCACACATTGCCCTGAATGCCACACCGAATTGATTCGGAATGCCGGAGAAGCACAACACTACTGTCCGAATTTTTATGGTTGCCCGCCGCAGATTATCGGGCGTATCCAGCACTTTATTTCAAGAAAAGCGATGGATATTGAAGGTTTGGGAGGGGAAACCGTGGCCTTGCTTTATAATCATGGGCTGGCCCATAACTATGCGGATTTGTATGAACTGAAAGTGGAAGATGTCCTTCCGCTGGAGCGTATGGCGCAAAAATCAGCCGAGAACCTGATCAAAGGCATAGAAAAATCAAAGGAAATTCCGTTTGAAAGGGTGTTGTTCGCTTTGGGCATCCGTTATGTGGGGGAAACTGTAGCTAAAAAACTGGCAAAACATTATAAAAATATCAATGCATTGGCCGATGCAAGCCTGACAGATTTGATTTTGGTCGATGAGATTGGGGAAAGGATTGCACAAAGCGTTTTGGAATTCTTTGAAAATGAGGAAAACAGGATAATTATCCAAAGACTGCAAAGTTATAATGTACAGCTCAAAACCATCGAACGCATTAATCCTGACGCGACTGACAAGCTCCAAGGGAAAACATTCGTGGTGTCAGGTGTCTTTGAAACCTTTTCCCGCGATGAACTCAAGAAAGCCATTGAAGACAACGGAGGTAAAGTAGGAAGTTCCATTTCTGCAAAAACCGATTTTGTTGTAGCTGGAGAGAATATGGGACCGGCAAAACTGGAAAAAGCCACAAAACTGAATGTTCCGGTAATTTCAGAAACCGATTTTATCAACATGCTTCAATGAAACCCCATACGCCACCGTTAATACTTTATTTTATAGCATCTTTCCTGTGCGTACTTTTTTATTCGCTGAATCTTGACAACTGGGTGATATACCCCAAAGCTGCCGTACTGCCCTCAATTTTTTACTATTATTACATCAATAATAATCATAAAATAACCGTAGATAAGGCCGCTGTGTTTATACTGTCTTTTATTGCGGATATGTATATACTAATGGGTTTTGACAGTTCTTTTATAGTTGCGGAATGTTGTGTGGTCATGGTCTACCTTATTATTATCCGATATGTAATTAAGGATTTCGTCACCAGTAAGCTCAGGAAAAAAGATGCCATCCCGATTGCCGTCGCGCTGATTTTTATCACCTACCTGCTCGTCACGATGATGACATTGGACTTTATGAATGAGCGACGTTTCTTTTTTCTCTTCCTTTTCCATGGGGTCGTACTGGCTGTAATGGGTAAACTGGCCATCGTAAATTACATCGCCAAGGGCAGCCGCCAAACCATCAGCAGCGTATTGATGTGGACCTGCTTTGCGCTGTCAGATATCTTTTATATGCTGTACCATTTTTACCTCCCCATCTACATCTTTGAGCTGATTAACATCTCGGCGCAGGTTTTGTGCTATTTCTTTATCGTACGTTATTTCCTGAGGACCGATCATATGGTCAATTCCTGATTACACTGTGATTACCTTGGCATTGTTTGCCTTCTGCTCGTCGTGTTCAAAATAAAAATCAATCCGTCCAAGGTTGATTCCATAACAGCCCACCTGGTTTACCAGCACCTCTTTTCCGGCAAGGTTTTTTACCACTGTAGGCTTTTCGAGAAAAGTATGCGTATGGCCGCCAATAATCAGGTCTATGTCCCTGGTTTGTGCCGCCAGCTTCAGGTCGCTGATCTTTTCGGCATCATCCTTGTAAGCATATCCCAAATGTGAAAGGCAGATGATTAAATCGCATTTTTCTTTATCCTTCAGTGTCTTCACTACATCCGTGGCAATTTCGACAGGATTAAGGTATACCGTTTCCTTGTAATTCTTTTTATCAACCAAGCCCTGTAATTCTACTCCCAGCCCGAAAACTCCAATCTTAATGCCATCTTTCATGAAAATCTTATAAGGCTTCACGATCGTATCGAGCACGGTATGTTTAAAATCATAATTCGCTGAAACAAAATCGAAACTGGCATGCGGCAACTGTTTGTAAAACCCTTCAATCCCATTGTCGAAATCATGGTTTCCCATCGTAGCCAGGTCATAACGCATCATGCTCATCAGTTTCATTTCCAGTTCGCCACCATAATAATTGAAGTAAGGCGTGCCCTGGAATACATCACCGGCATCAAGCAAGAGCACGTTTGCGTTTTCTTTCCGGATGCTTTCGATAAGCGAGGCCCTTCTGGAAACACCGCCCATATTGGCATTGCGCGGGTCATCGGGCGGAAATGGATCGATGTGGCTGTGTACATCGTTCGTATGCAGGATGACGAGGTGTTTTACATCGTTCGTAAAAGATACCAATGGTGCAGGCAATGCTAGAAAGGCGGTACCCGCTGCTGTTTTTTGTATAAAATCCCTTCTTTTCATTTTTTTAGAAGCTTATCCGGCTGTCCGCTATATCTTTTTTATTTTACTGCGTTGCACTCCGCAAAAATAAAAAAGGATGCCGCTTCCATCCGGGCTAGGGTTTATTGTTCAATTGATATCCGTTTGTCATGGTTGACTTCCAGCGTATCGGTTTCCTTGAAATAATCGATCAGTATATTGCGTAGTTTGTAATCCATGTCGTAGGAGGCGACCGCTTTTTTAAAGAAAGCCATGTTGTCGCCACCGTTCGATAAATAATCGGAAGTAGCAACGTAATATATGTTATCTGTAACCAATGGCTTGCCGTTAACCAGGATCTTCCTGGCGCTGCCATCTTTTGCAATTGTAAATGTCAATCCTGACAAAGGATGCGGTTTCTTTTCCTTAATGATGTATGCCGCTATTTCCTGTAATTGTTCGCCTTTGAGCGCGATGATGATCAGGCTGTTTTCAAAAGGCATCACTTCGTAAGCGGTCCTCGCCGTCACGTTTCCCTTCGGAATCATGGCACGGATTCCGCCATGATTGAGTAAACAGATATCAACCTGTTTTTTTTCGCGCTGTTCGAAAACCGGCCTGGCTTTTTTCAGCGTCACATCGGCCATGAAATTCCCGATATTCGTCTGCCATTCGCCTTTGGATTTTTCAAGTGTTTCCGGTGAATATGCCAAAACTGCGCTCAAATCCTCATCAATATGCTCGCGGTAAGGTTTTATGAATGATTCAATCGAATTGGTTTCAGGCTGTGCAGCCGTAATTCCGATTTGCTTGCCTTCAATACGTGTCACATATTGCTTCTGCTGGCTGCAACCTGCCAAACATAGAAATGTTAAGAATAAAACAAAATGTCTTAGGGTAACGTTATAGTTTTTTAGATTTACCATCGATTTTTAGCCACTATTTGAGTAAATTTGTAAACCAAGTAAAAGTACTATGTTTTTAAAGTTTCTAAAGCATTTTTTATTAAAAAGAAAGTTAAAAAATAGCCTTTCGAATGTTAAGAACAATTTTAATGCCGGAAAAATAAAAACTGTAGGCTTGTTGATTGACGAAAGCTATTTTATTAACCGTGAGGCCCTGATCGTAGCATTGGTGCGCAATGGCGTCCAAAAAGAAAATATCAGCGTACTGGCCCACAAGGATAAGATAAAAAAGAATGAGCAATTTGACTATCCTGTTTTCACTATAAAAGATATCGATTGGGATGGTGTTTTCAAAAGCGAGGCTGTGAATGCATTTATCCAAACCCCATTTGACCTGCTTATCAGCTATTATGACGTGGAAAAGGCCCCGCTTTTATTTGTGACCCACAGGTCAAAAGCCGCTTTTAAGACTGGTTTCTCAACCACAGACAAACGCCTGAATCATTTCATGATCAACACCGTAGCGGAAAATTACGAAGTATTCACCTCCGAGTTATTCCGTTACCTTATAATATTAAACAAAATCTAACTATGCAATCATTCATCGGTACCGGTGTCGCGCTGGTCACTCCTTTCAAAAAAGATTTTTCCGTCGATACGGAAGCTTTAGTCAGAATCGTCAACCACGTTATCGAAGGTGGTGTTGAATATCTTGTAGTCCTGGGGACAACCGGAGAACCGGCCACGCTGACTGAAGACGAAAAAGAATTGGTGATTGATACGATAGCTAAAGCCAATAACGGCAGGCTCCCGTTGGTATTGGGCGTTGGCGGGAATGATACGGCTGCCGTGGTCAACGAATTAAAGACACGAGATTTTTCAAGATTTTCAGCGATATTGTCAGTTTCTCCATATTATAACAAACCGACGCAGGAAGGCATTTACCGCCATTTCAGCGCAGTTGCCCAGGCTTCACCTTTGCCGGTAATCCTTTACAATGTGCCTGCAAGGACGGGAAGTAATGTGTTGCCGTCCACGATTTTGAGGCTGGCAAATGAGTATAATAACATCATTGCCGTAAAAGAAGCGGCAGGAGACATTGTGCAGGCGATGAAAATCATACAGCACAAACCAAAAGATTTCCTGGTCATTTCAGGTGATGATATGATTGCGTTGCCAATGGTATTGGCTGGTGGGGCAGGAGTGATCTCTGTAATTGGTGAAGGCTTCCCGAAAGAATTTTCGGAAATGATCCGTCTCGGGTTGCAGCGTAAAACGGACGAAGCCTATGCAGTCCACTATAAAATTGCCGATTCTATTGATATGATTTTCGAGCAGGGAAATCCGGGCGGCATCAAGCAAATCCACAAAGCGATGGGGCTTTCGGAACATACCGTGCGTTTGCCGTTGGTGGAAGTAAACGAGGAACTTGCGGTAAGGATCGACAGTTTCGTGAAATCCCTGGGATACTAAATCATAACAATTACCCATGCCTTGCAGGCTTCAAAAAAATGTTTTGTAGTCTGTAATTAATAACTAAATTTGCAGCTTGATTTTCAGCGAATATCATTCAGGCGAAAAATCTTAAACTTAAAAATTATAATGAAGAAATTTATTTCTCTGCTTTTTGTCCTTTTGGTACTGAATTCCTGCAGCGAATACCAGAAAGCGCTCAAGAATGACGATATCGCCAAGAAATTTGAGGTTGGAACCAAAATGTACGAAAAAGGCAAATTCAGTAAAGCATTGAGGCTTTTCGAACAGATTGCCCCTTCGTATCAGGGAAAGCCGCAGGCTGAAAAATTGTTTTACATGTATGCAAAGTCATTTTACGCTGAAAAGCAATACTATCCTGCGAGTTACCAATTTGAAAAATTTTCATCGACTTATCCAAAAAGCGAGAAAGCGGAAGAAGCCGCCTATTTGGGCGCTTACAGTTTTTCCAAGCTGTCTCCGCGTTACAGTCTAGACCAGGTGGATACTTACAAAGCGATTGATAAACTGCAGTCTTTTATTAATAATTACCCGAATTCTGAATTCCTTCCGGAAGCGAACCGTATCGCAAAGGAATTGAGGGAAAAGATTGAAAAGAAGAACTTCGAAATCGCAAAACAGTACAATACGATTTCCGATTATAAATCGGCATTGATCGCGCTGGATAATTTTATAGCCGATTTTCCTGGAACGCCTTATAAAGAGAAAGCATTGTATTATAAACTGGATTCTGCTTATAATCTTGCCATCAACAGTGTGCCTGCAAAAATGCAGGAAAGGCTTGTTGTAGCAAAAAGCGCTTATGCCAGCCTTATGAAGTTTAATGCGTCAACAGAATATAAAAGCAAGGCCGACGAGATGCTGGCCAGGATTGAAACAGATTTAAAACAATTTTCTAAATAAAAAAGTCATGGATTTAAAAAAGACGAATGCTCCGGTAAACACAATCACTTATAACAAAAGTCAGATTGAGGAACCAACCGGAAATGTGTATGAGGCAATCACGATTATGGCTAAAAGGGCAAACCAGATCAATTCTGAAATCAAAAAGGAACTGACAGAAAAATTGGAAGAGTTTGCTACTTACAATGACAGTCTGGAAGAAATCTTCGAAAATAAAGAACAGATTGAAGTGTCTAAATTCTATGAAAAACTTCCAAAACCACATGCTTTGGCAGTACAGGAATGGCTGGATAATAAGATCTACCACAAAGATTCCTCTAAATAATATATAATGTCAGTTTTAAGCGGTAAAAAAATATTACTGGGTGTTTCTGGTGGCATCGCCGCATATAAAACTGCAGGTTTATTAAGACTTTTTATAAAAGCAGGCGCACAGGTCCAGGTGATCATGACGCCTGCTTCTAAGGATTTTGTCACACCACTGACACTTTCCACACTCTCCAAAAATCCGGTTCATTCCACTTTCTATAATGAAGACAGCGAAGAGGCCGTCTGGAATAATCATGTCGATTTAGCACTTTGGGCAGACCTTATGCTCATCGCTCCCGCTACTGCAAATACCTTATCGAAAATGGCTTCCGGAGCATGCGATAACCTGCTTATGGCGGCTTATCTGTCTGCGAAATGCCCGGTTTACTTTGCCCCGGCCATGGATCTGGATATGTACAGGCATCAATCGACGCTGCAAAACTTCCATGCATTGAAACAATTCGGGAACATTATGATTCCGGCTGAAAGCGGAGAACTTGCAAGCGGACTTTCAGGAGAAGGCCGTATGGCCGAACCCGAGAATATCATTGCGTTTATCGAAAAGGATATTGAATCCAAATTACCCTTAAAAGGAAAAAAAATACTGATTACTGCGGGTCCTACATACGAAGCAATAGATCCTGTACGTTTTATAGGGAATCATTCTTCAGGGAAAATGGGTTTTGACCTTGCGGAAACGGCAGCAGGATTGGGGGCAACAGTGATTTTGATTACGGGTCCGACGCATTTTTCAGCTAAAAATCCGAACATTGACACTGTTAGGATTATTTCTGCAAATGATATGTATGAAGCCTGCCACAAGTTTTATGGCGATGTAGATGTAGCGATTGCCGCAGCTGCAGTCGCCGATTACAGGCCGAAATTTGTTGCGGAGGAAAAGATTAAGAAAACCGCTGAAGCGTTTACGATCGAAATGGAAAAGACACAGGACATCCTTGCTTCGATGGGACAAATCAAGAAAAACCAGTTCCTGATCGGATTCGCATTGGAAACTGAAAATGAGATTGAGAATGCCAAGCTGAAAATCACGAAAAAAAACTTAGATTTGATTGTTTTAAATTCGCTTCGTGATGAAGGCGCAGGTTTTGGTAAGCCAACAAACAAGATCACATTCATAGATAAGGATTTCAATATCGAGCCGATGGATCTCAAATCAAAGGAAGCCGTTGCTGAAGATATCTTAAATAAAGTAATAACACATTTCAATGCGTAGAATTATCTGTTTTTTATTGCTTGTAACGGGCTTTGCCAATGCGCAGGAGCTCAATTGTGAGGTTCGGGTCAATTCTGAACGTGTTGGCGCAACAAACCAGCAAATCTTCAGGACGCTCGAAAAATCCCTGAACGAATTCATCAACAAGACAAAGTGGTCGGAAACAGAATATAAGGCAAAAGAGCGTATCGATTGCACGATGTTCATCAATGTGGCCTCTTACAGTGGTGACCAGTTTTCGGCAACATTGCAGATACAATCCTCACGCCCGATTTATAATTCGACGTATGCCACGCCGGTTTTTAACTTCAACGATAAGGACTTTAATTTTAAATATGTTGAGTTTGAGAACCTGTTTTTCAATCCCAACAGCTTTGATTCGAACCTGATTTCGGTGATGGCTTTTTATGCCAATATCATCATCGGGATGGATGCCGATACCTATTCCCCGTTGGGTGGCACCGATTATTTTACTGCTGCGCAATCCATAGCCAGTACCGCGCAGCAAGGCGGTTATAAGGGGTGGAGCCAGCAGGATGGCAACCAGAACCGTTATTTCCTGATCAATGACCTGCTGTCGAATACTTTTGCGCCAATCCGTGAAGTGATGTATGATTATCATTTGGGTGCGCTGGATACTTTTGGCGATAACACCAAGGCCGGAAAAGAAAAAATCAAGACAGCACTGATGTCACTCCAGAAGGTGTATGATTTGAGGCCAAATGCGTTTTTGACACGTGTTTTTTTCGATGCCAAAGCAGATGAAATCCTGTCGATTTTTTCAGCAGGGCCATCGGTAAATATTTCAGACCTTACGGAAATGCTGAACAAGCTCTCCCCGCTGAATTCCAGTAAATGGTCTTCTATTAAATTTTAGCATATTACATCAGTAGGTTTTTTTCGGATGAATGCTTAATATTGTAATCCACTTAAAAGCCATACAATGCTCGTTTCGCTTTCCATCCGCAACTTTGCCCTGATTGAAAAATTATCCATCGATTTTTCCGGTGGATTTTCTGTTATTACAGGTGAAACCGGGGCAGGTAAATCCATTTTACTCGGTGCGCTGGGATTGGTTTTAGGCAAACGCGCCGACCTTTCCTCGCTGCGTAGAAAAGAAGAAAAATGCGTTGTTGAAGCCCATTTCGATATTGCTGCTTATGGATTGCAGGAATTTTTCGAACAAAACGATTTAGACTACGAGCACCTGACGATACTGCGCCGGGAAATCCTTCCTACAGGAAAATCGCGCGCCTTCATAAACGACAGCCCGGTAAACCTGCCGGAACTCCAGGATTTGGGTAATTTCCTGATCGACATCCATTCGCAACACCAGACACAGGAACTTTCTGACGAGCAGATCCAGTTCAGGATTATTGATGCGATTGCGGGAAATCAGGAAAAAATAAGTGAATTCGCGGCATTGTTGAAAAATTATAAAAGCCAGAAAAGCGACATTGCAGCACTTACCGCTAAGCTTCAGGAGGCGAATAAGGAACAGGATTATAATGCTTTTTTGCTGGAAGAATTGTCGGGGATTACACTTAAACCCGGTTTGCAGCAGGAATTGGAAAGTTTACATGAACAGTTAAGCAATGTTGAAAATATAAAGGAATCATTTTCAAAAGCGCTTTCGCTTGCAGATAATGAGCAGTTCGGTGTGGTGCAAAATCTCAAGGAGGTCAGGGCATCACTACAAAAGATTGCCGGTGTTTCAAAAGATTACGAATCACTATCCGAAAGAATCAACATCGCGCTGATTGATATTGACGATGTGGTTTCGGAAATCAACAAACACGTCGAAAAACTGGTGGATGACCCTGCCCAGCGCGAAGCGGTCGGCCAGCAGTTGCAGGTGATTTATAATCTGCAGAAAAAGCACCAGGTGGGCGGTGTCGAGGAATTGATTTCGATCCGTGAGCAGCTTGAGGGTAAGGTAATCGCGGCGGATCATCTCGAGTCGGCGATTCGGGACCTGGAACGGCAGATTGAGCAAAGTGCGTCGGAACTGGATTCAAAGGCTGATGCCATACACAGGGGCAGGAGCGAAGCCATTCCGTTGTTGTCAGCGCAATTGACCGGCATATTGTCGCAACTGGGCATGCCCGATGCCCGATTCAATATGCAGTTGACGGCATCCTCAAATTATTATGGCAATGGGAAAGACGAACTGCAATTCCTGTTTTCAGCAAATAAAGGTTCGGATTTCGGGTTGTTGAAAAAAGTGGCTTCTGGCGGCGAAATGTCGAGGATTATGCTGGCTGTAAAAGCGATTCTGGCGAAATATTCCAAACTGCCCGCCATTATCTTTGATGAGATCGATACGGGCGTTTCCGGTGAAATTGCGAATAAGATGGGCGAAATCATGAAAGCGATGAGCGCCGACATGCAGGTTTTTGCCATCACGCATTTGCCGCAGATTGCCGCGAAAGGCGACGAGCATTTTAAAGTGTACAAATCGGTGTCGGACGGGCAGACGCAATCTGATTTGAAACAACTTTCCATGGACGAGCGCATTATGGAAATTGCGGAAATGCTTTCCGGTAAAGATATTTCCGAATCGGCGCGGAACCACGCGATGGCGTTGTTGGGCTGATGCATCATTTGGACACGGGACCGCGTGAGGGATTAAGGCGATAGCCCGCAGCGCAGCGAGGACTAAAGCCGAAAGCCCGACCCGCAGGGGCACGCCACCGGCAGCCTACTGTTGGCAGTTGCAGTAGGCAATATGCGGATTTTTTGTTAACTTCGTGCGATCTAAAAAAATTAAAAATCAATAACCGATAATTATATAATTTATGGTAATAGAGCCAAGAATGCGCGGATTTATCTGCCTTACGGCGCACCCGGACGGCTGTGCGAAGAGTGTTAAGAATCAAATTGAATATGTGAAATCGAAGGGAAGCGTTGACGGTGCCAAAAAGGTTTTGGTGATCGGGGCTTCTACAGGATTTGGACTCGCGTCGAGGATTACAAGTGCTTTTGGGTCAGGGGCAGCAACCATTGGGGTTTTCTTTGAGAAACCACCAAGCGAAGGCAAGACTGCTTCACCGGGCTGGTACAATTCGGCGGCATTTGAAAAAGAAGCCAAAAGTGCAGGCCTTTATGCCAAAAGCATTAATGGCGATGCCTTTTCTGACGAGGTGAAGCAGCAGGCGATGGATATGATCAAGGCTGATTTAGGCCAGGTAGACCTGGTGATTTACAGCCTGGCTTCGCCGGTGCGTACCGATCCGAAGACGGGCATTCTACATCGTTCGACTTTGAAGCCGATCGGGAATACATTTACAAACAAGACCGTCGATTTCCATACCGGAAACGTAACGCAGGTAAGTATTGAGCCGGCGAACGAAGAAGAAATTGCCAATACAGTAAAAGTAATGGGCGGAGAAGACTGGGCGATGTGGATCGATGCGTTGAAAGCTGCAGGCCTTTTGGCACAGGGTGCGATGACGATTGCGTATTCATATATCGGGCCGGCGGTTACGGAAGCGGTGTACAGGAAAGGGACAATCGGGCGTGCGAAGGACCACCTTGAGGCGACGGCATTTTCGATCACGGACAGTTTGAAGGATATCGGCGGGAAAGCGTATGTTTCAGTGAATAAGGCATTGGTGACGCAGGCGAGTTCTGCGATTCCGGTGATTCCGCTGTATATCTCGCTGCTTTATAAGATCATGAAAGAAAAAGGTATTCACGAAGGCTGTATCGAGCAAATCCAGCGGCTGTTCCAGGACAGGCTCTATGCTGACGGCGGAATCCCGACTGATGACCAAGGCCGGATCAGGATCGACGACTGGGAAATGCGCGACGATGTGCAGGAAAAAGTGGCGGCATTGTGGGAGCGGTCTACGACGGAAACGCTGCCTGGAATAGGCGATTTGGCGGGATATAAGAACGATTTCCTGAATTTATTCGGGTTTGAATTCGCTGGAGTGGATTATATGGCCGATGCAAACGAAATGGTCTCTGTGGAAAGCATACCATAAAAAGCATATTTTTGATGAAAAAAGTAGCAGCGGTTCAGAAATGAGCCGCTTTTTTTAGTTAAAAAATCGAAATTTAACGTTTGCATACCGTTTTTTGATTGTGAGTTTGTTTCTTATTCTATATTTTAGCTCCCTTAATCTAAAACTTTTTTATGAAAAAAATTACTTTATTAACTTTTATTTTAGGCTTTTCGTCGTTTATTTCGGCGCAATGTCTGAATTCAACCAACGGGCAATACCCCGCGGCGACTTACACGGCAGCTACCTGTGATGGTAATACCGTAAACAATGTCACCACCTTAGGATTCGCGGATGAATACTCCAAGGTGAATGTTGTTTCTGGTGAGACTTACCAATTTTCAAGCTCTGTTGCCAGCGACGTAATCACGATTTCGGATGAAGAAGGTACTACTTCTTTGGCGTATGGTGAAAACGGTTATGTTCTTTGGGTATCTGATGTGGATGGTGTGGTCAGGTTTTACACACATAAAGACAATACGTGTGCGGGTGACGGCACTACTTTCCGCGTCAGAAAAATGATTTGTGGAACACCTCCGAGCTGTTTGCCTGCGAGCGGTGCGGATGTTTCTGCTGTAGGTCTGGATACCGCTACCTTGATATGGAATGCCTCAAACACGGGGCCTGCTGACGGTTATGACTATATCCTTACGCAAGACAGCACGGCTCCTGATGCCAATTCAACGCCTGATGCAACATTGCCAGCGGGAACATTGACGGTAGACTTTTCTGCGCTTAGCGAACTGACCCACTATTATTTCTGGGTACGTGCCAATTGTGGCGGCGGTGATGTAAGTACCTGGGTAGGTACAGATTTTACTACCCTTGGCCCGCCACCTGTAAATGATGATGCTACCGGAGCACTTCCGTTAACGCTGGACATCGGAACAGCTTGTGGTGCCGGTAAAATTACTGGGATTTCGAATGCCAATACGACACCATCAGCTGAAATCGATCCTACCTGTATGGACCAATACAATCCATCATTCGGGAATGGCGACATGTGGTATATGATCCAGGCTCCGGCTACGTCTTTTACGATTAATATTTCGGACATTACCGGACAGATCATTACAGTTTCAAGTGCGCTATATTCGGGGACACCTGGAAATCTTACGGAAACTGGAACCTGTGGAAATGCCGCTACAAAGACATACAGCAACCTGAATACCGGTGATACTTACTATCTGAGGGTTTGGGATTATGCTAATGACGGTATTGGTACATTCAGTATCTGTGGATGGTATATCGATTGTGAGAATCCAACGGCAACTTTCACTCCGGCGTTCGACTGTGCCAATGCACAATTCAATGTTGACGTTGATGTAACAGACTTGGGTACTGCAACATCATTGACCATTTCTGATGACCAGGGTAGTGCAAACCAGTCGGCAAGTGCTGCCGGCACATATACTTTCGGACCATATCCTGAAGGAACATCTGTAGTGATTACTATTGCAAATGATCAAAGCACTTTTTGTTCTATTAACAGTGGAACGCTTCAAAGTGCCTGTCCTCCTGTTAATGATGACCCTGCAGGTGCTATTGAATTGACACTTGATCTGGGGACATCCTGCGGTGCTAATAAAATTACGGGCATATCGAATGCAGCAACAACTGGTTCAGATGCTGAAGTTGATCCTTCTTGTACAGATCAATACAATCCTTCAAATGGAAATGGCGATCTATGGTATTATTTTGTAGCGCCATCTTCTACAGTTACCCTTAATGTTTCTGATATTGCGGGTGGAATCTTTACAGTATCCAATGTGCTTTATTCAGGTACGCCAGGTAATTTTACTGAAGTCGGGGTTTGCGGAAATGCAGCTACCAAGACCTACACTGACCTGACGGCAGGGGATACTTATTATTTCAGGGTATGGGATTATGGAAATGACGGCATCGGTACTTTCAGTATTTGCGGATGGTACCTTGATTGTGTCAATGCGACGGCAACTTACAGCGTGGTTTCTGATTGTGCCAATGGCGAGCAATTCCTTGTAGACGTGAATGTTACGGATATGGGATCTGCGTCATCGCTGACTATTTCAGACAACCAGGGAAGTGCTCCTCAGACAGCAAATGCTGCCGGAACTTATACTTTCGGTCCTTTCGCTAACGGAACTTCTGCGATTTTTACAGTACAAAATGATCAGAATGCAGCTTGTGTGCTTACCAGCGCAGCACAGATACAAGTTGCGTGTCCTCCTTCGAATGATGATTGTTCCAATGCCATTGCAATAACGTCGTTACCTTACAGCAACACTCAGGATGCAACTGGTGCTACCAACAATGCCGGCTTTATTACTACCTGTACCAATGCGATGAACGATGGTGTATGGTATACAGTTGTTGGAGACGGTGGAGATATCACGATTGATTTAAATCCTACAGCCTGGGATCCTCAAATAGGAGTTTATACAGGAACCTGCGGAGCTTTGGTATGTGTCGGCACTGTTGATAACGGTTTTGCTGCCGGTGATCCTGAGACTTACACTATTACAGGCTCTGTTCCAGGGACAATGTATTATATCAATGCAGGACATTACAGCGGTGCTACAAATAGTCTTGAAGGTGTAATGGATATTGAAGTAACTTCCACGGCATTGAATGTTGGAGACAATGTGTTTACTACGCTTAAGGTGTATCCTAATCCTGTGAAGAACATATTGAATCTTTCAGGAACCAAAAATATTTCAAGTGTTTCCGTTTTCAATATGCTTGGACAGCAAATGCTGACCAAAAATGTGAATGCGAATGAGAGTCAGATTGATATGGCACATCTGGCTTCTGGAACTTACTTTGTAAAAGTTTCAGCAGAAAATCATGTGAAAACCATTAAAGTGGTAAAACAGTAACAAACGTGTTTTTTTATACTGAAGACTCCGGCAGAAATGCCGGAGTCTTTTTTATATCATTACCTGGCTTATATAATGTTAGATATTTAAATTTACGATGCCCAATAAAATCAGGTAAAATGTATCTGATGTTTCGCTATATAAATAAATGTGTAAATAAAATTGGAAAAATAATTTATTAAGACAAGTATTTTAAGTAAATTACGTCACTATTAACACTAACTACGTTTTATGAAAAAATCTTACTTATTACTAATCGTGCTATTTCTATGTTTTCAGGCAAAAGCCCAGGAAACATGCGACACTGCAATTGATTTAGCAACACTTACATCGCCCTATGATGGAGATACCTCCACAAATACGGATGATAACCTTATCAGCTGTCGAAACGATGGAACAGCTTACACCAACACTTCTCCTGATCAGTATTTTTACATTATGGTGCCATCAGGCTCCACATTGAACATCAGGCAGAGTGCGAATGATTATGACTCAACAGTCGTATTGTTTTATGGCGATTGCACGAACCGTACAGAGATCAAATGTTTTGACGATGATGATTTGCAACCAGTAACCTGGGCAAATGATACCGGAAGCGATCAGACGGTATATTGGATCCAGGACGGTTATGGTTCTGACAGTGGTTCTTTTACACTGGAATGGTCAATTATTGCATGTATTAATGCTACGGCAACGTATACGGTGGTTTCGGATTGTGCTAACGGTCCTCAATTCATGATCGATGTAGACATCACCAACCTTGGTTCTGCTACTTCACTGACTGTAACCAACGACCAGGGTGATGCCCAGGCTACATCGGCTACAGGTGTTTTATCGTTTGGTCCGTTTGCTAATGGCACTCCAGTTGTATTTACAATAGCTAACGACCAGGATGCTGCTTGTACACTTACTTCAAATACACTTACACAGGCGACATGTCCTCCTGATTGTACCGCTGCCACGCCAATTGCCAATTGCGGCGATGAAGTAATGGTAACTCTTGTTGAAGGAGAAGGAGCATGGAATCCAGGAAGCTGTGGATATGATACACTTGGTACTGAGTTTGTTTATTCATTCACTCCTGTTGAAACCGGAGAATACAGTCTTGAAATTACTGCAGCTACAGGTGGCTATATTGATTATTTCTGGAAAGAGGCTTCAGGAAGCTGTGACGAAACCGGCTGGACATGTATCGATGACAATAATGGTGCAGGCATAGACCCGATTGGAATGCTTGATGCCGGAGTTACCTACTTGTTCTTACTGGATAGCGAAGGAACAGGTGAGAAAACCGCAACCTTTAAAATTAAGTGTCCTCCAACATGTTACAATGGTGCAGCGACTTATACACTTACATCTGACTGTCCGAATGGAAACGAGCAATTTTTCGTTGATGTAAATATTACAGACATGGGAACTGCAACATCAGTTACCATTGCTGATGACCAGGGAAGTGCAACGCAACAGACTACTTCAACCGGAAGTTTTACTTTTGGTCCTTACCCAAATAACACCAATGTAATCTATACGATTTCAAACGATAATGATGCGACATGTGTAATCACAAGCCCAGCACAGACCATCATCCAGTGCCCACCTGTAAATGATGAGCCAGCCGGAGCAGTATTATTGACTTTGGATTTAGGAACTTCATGCGGGCCTAACAAGATCACCGATATTTCCAATGCATCCACTTCAGGCTCTAACAGTGAAGTTGATCCAACCTGTATGGACCAATACAATCCATCAAATGGCAATGGGGACCTTTGGTTCTATTTTGTAGCGCCTTCAAGTGAACTTACTCTAAATACTTCAGATATCCAGGGGAACATATTTTCTGTTTCCACAGCACTTTACTCAGGTACTCCGGGTAACTTTACTGAAGTTGGTAACTGCGGTAATACTGCGACAAAAGCTTACACTGGCCTGACAGTTGGTGAAACTTACTACTACAGGATGTGGGATTATGCAAACGACGGAATCGGTTCATGGAGCCTTTGCGGTTGGTACCTTGATTGTACTAATGCAGCTGTCACTTATGATGTGGTTTCAGACTGTGCCAATGGCGAGCAATTCTTTGCAACTGTAATCGTAAATGATATGGGATCTGCAACATCATTGACCATCAGTGATGATCAGGGAAGCGCGCCACAAACCGCCAGCGCAGCCGGAACTTATTCTTTTGGCCCTTTCCCAAACAATACACCAGTAATCTTTACTGTAGCGAATGACCAAAATCCAGCCTGTACATTAACAAGTCCAACACAAAACCAGGTAGCTTGTCCTCCTTCAAATGATGAGTGTGATGCTGCTATTCAGGTTTTTGCAGGATCTGCAGTAAATGAAATCATTAACGACCTTACCAATGTAGGTGCTACAGGTTCGCCTGAAGCTACTCCTACAACTTGTTTAGGTTATGCCGGAGGCGATGTCTGGTACACGCTTATGGTTCCTCCATCAGGAAACGTTATAATCGAAACTTCGAATTCTTCTTCAGGAGATACGGGTGTAGATACTGTAGTGACCGTTTATACCGGCACTTGTGGTAATCTTACCCAAATCGATTGTGACGATGATGATGCTGACACAGGGGCTTACTCAAAAGTTGTAATTACAGGACAAACACCAGGTGATATGCTTTACCTGAGGATTTATGAGTACAACAACGACAATGCGGGAGCTTTTGGCCTTACAGCTTATGATGAGTCTATGTTAGGGGTAACTGGGGTAGATCACAGCAAATTCAATGCTTACCCTAACCCGGTAACTGATATCCTTACTGTATCATACGGACAAAACATTACTGATGTTGCAGTTTACAATTTACTTGGGCAGCAAGTAATGACTAAAAAGTTAAATGCCAATACGGGACAAATCGATATGTCTAACATTTCAGCAGGCGCTTACTTTGTTATTGTAAATACAGTCGATGGAACAAAAACCATCAAAGTGCTGAAAAAATAATCAATAGTATTTTTACTCAAGAACTCCGGACTTTGTTCCGGAGTTTTTTTTTGAATTAAGATATTTTTTTACTCACAAAATGCAGATTATTATTTAACTTAGTTAGCTATAATCTAATAATTTCAGTTATGAAGAAAATTACATTTCTGGTAGTAATGCTTATCAGTTTTTTATCCTTCGGGCAAACTTGTGAGCAAACATTTTCGGTGGCTGGTTTTGATACCGATCCGTTAGTATTATCAGTGAACATGGCCGACCTGGCCTGCTATGGTGGTACAATTAATTCGATCACCATTAGCGATGCAACCCTTGGAAGTGATTTTTGGTGCGGGGAATGGTATTCGTTCAATGTAGATATTGATGGAAGTGTCACTAGTATGTGCGCATCAGATTTAATAGGAATGGACATCACTACATTTTCTTCAATGTCAATAACATCAACAGATCTGGATACCGCAGATGATTTTATATCCATGTCATTAACCATCACGGTCAATTACACCGTAGCGACTTCCCCAAATGCTGATGCGGTATTAATCAGCCCGCCAGACGGTGCTACAGACGCTGCCCTGAATGGAGTCCTGACATGGAGTGATGCATCCGGCGGCGTGATGGGTTATAAGCTTTCAGTGGGGACAACGTCTGGTGGAAATCAAATTGTCAATAACCTCGATGTGGGAAATGTCACTACTTACGACATTTCTGGAAATTTGAATGAAAGCACACAATACTTCATACGTATAACACCCTACAACGCTAATGGAGATGCAGCAAATGTACCGGAATATTCTTTTACAACAGCAGCTTTCGCCGCAGGGGATTTTTGCAATACTGCCATTGATTTGAGTGCATTGAGCTCTCCAATCACAGGTAATACTACGGGAGCTGTTGATGATTCAAACCCATCATGTGGAGAGAATGCTGCAGCAGATCTTTATTACTATATATTGGTGCCGGCCGGTTCAACACTCACAATTGGGCAGACGTTCAATGATTATGACTCAAAAAACTACATGTTTTTTGGGAATTGTAATTCCCAAACAACCCTTGCATGCTTTGATGACAGTGATACCCAAACCATTACGTGGTCAAACGATACCGGTTCCGATCAAACCGTATATTGGGTGCAGGATGGATATGATACGGAACAGGGAAGTTTCGAACTAGCATGGTCGTTAATTGCGTGTACCAACGCTACGGCAGGATATACGATTGTTCCGGATTGTGCCAATGGTGAGCAGTTCCTGGTAGATGTAGCCATCCAGGATCTTGGCTCAGCAACATCATTAACCGTATCAGACGATCAGGGTAGCGCACCGCAGCAGGTTACTGGAGTAGGGACGGTTCAGTTTGGACCTTATGCTAATGGAACAAATGTGGTTTTTACGACATTAAACGATCAGGATGCGAACTGTTTTATTGTAAGCCCAGCCCAGAATTTAGCCGCCTGTCCGCCGCAAAATGATACCTGTGCCAATGCGATCGACCTTGCCAATTTAATTTCTCCGATTACTGGCAATACTGCATATGCTTTGAATGACAATCTTACGTATTGTAATTTCGATGGTGATCCACAGCAAAGCTTTGCGCCTGATGTGTATTATTCTATCATGGTGCCAAATGGCTCAACACTCATTATTGGCCAGACTGATAACGATTATGACTCTACTAATATCGCATTTTATGGTGATTGCAGCAATCCTGCACAGATTGCCTGTTTCGATGATGGTGATTATACTCAGGTGACATGGATCAATCAAACCGGTAGCGATCAAACCGTTTACTGGGTACAGGACGGATATGATGCCGATGCCGGGAACTTCACGCTGGCCTGGTCAATACTCAACTGTATACAACCAGCAGCTGCTTTTAGCGTAGTTCCTGATTGTGCCAACGGCGACCAGTTTCTGATCAATGTGGACATTACAGATATGGGTTCGGCAACATCGCTATCCATTGCGGACGACCAGAACAGTGCTACACAACAGGTTACTGCTACCGGAACAGTGCAATTTGGGCCTTATGCCAATAACACGCCTGTGATTTTCTCAGTGACCAATGATCAAAGCCCTGACTGCAGTGTTACAAGTGATGAGCTCAACCAATTCGAATGCCCTCCGGTAAATGATAATTTTGCAAATGCCATTCCCATCAATTGCGGGTCGACCGTCACAGGAAGCACCACTTTGGCAACCATTGACGAGGCATCTGCTCCAGTAGCATTTGGCGTTACGGATACTTCAAGGAATGTGTGGTATTCCTACACGGGTTCCAGTCCTGAAACCATTACACTCCAGTTATGCGACTCCTCATACGATACGGCTGTTTTGGTTTACACAGGGACCAGCGGGAACCTTACAGTAGTTGCAGGGAATGATGATGGGGGAGAAGAAGCCTGTTTTGATTATCCGACACATTCATTCGTCAATTTTATCTCCGACGGTGTGACGACATATTATATCGATGTAAGAGGATATACTGATTTTGCAAATGGTGATTATTCTATGGATATAAGCTGTGATGTCGTAACGCCTCCGGTTGTTGCCAATCAAACCTGTGCCACCGCGCTTGAAATCCCTACGGATGGTAGTGTAATCGATTCAGACAATTCCTTCGGTGATGTTAGCGCTACGCAGCCGGATTGTGATGATTTCGGCAGTATACAGGATGTGTGGTTTTCTTTTATAGCACCATCTGATAGTGTGGATTGTATTTTAACTAATGGCACCATGACTTCGTTGAATTTCAATATTTACAGTGGTGACTGCAGTACCCTTACTGATGTCGGTTTCAACTGCTATACTGATTTAACCCAGCAAACGACAGCCAATCTTGCAGGCCTCCTTAACGAGGGAGAGACTTATTACATACAGGTTTGGTCTAGTGCATTAGAACAAGGGACTTTCAGCCTGCGTTTGGAAAATACAGGCCTTGGAGTTGAAAATCCTGCTTTTGCAAATTTTTCATACCATCCGAACCCGGTTACTAATGTGCTCAACCTAAACGCTGTGAATATGTCTTCAGTATCGGTATTTAATATATTAGGGCAGCAGATCCTGACAAGGACTATCAATGCCAATGCGGCGCAAATAGACATGTCTGCCCTCGCAGCCGGAAGTTATATTGTAAAAGTTAATGCACAGGATGAAGTGAAGACCATCAAAGTGATTAAGCAATAATTGCGATCTGTAAAATGTACTTATTTTTCAAAAAAAAACCAGTGATTTTACTCAACTGGTTTTTTTTATTCTGCATTAATACTTATATCGTAAGAAAGAAGGTATCCTTATTTAAATTTGAGGAATAATATTGCCAGTTGATTTCCAGCACTTCTTTTAAAACACGCTTCAAGGTTGAAAATTCATTAGGCTTACGGATGTAAACGTTTGCACCGGCTATAAAAGTTTCTTCCTGGTCCTTTTCTGAAGAGGATGTTGAATAGATCGCAATGGTAAGGTCACGGTATTTCTTATTCGACCGGATCTGCTTCAAACTGTCCAGACCATTTGTAAACGGCATGTTCAAATCCAGAAACAGGATATCCGGGACCTTCGTTTCTTCTTTATTAAGATAAGCCAACAAATCCTTACCATCATGGAACAAATCCAGCTTATGGTTTATACCCACCTCATTCAATGCATCTGCAAACATGTTGCAGTCGTCAATATCATCATCCGTAAAAATGATATTAACCTTTTCTCTGTTTAATTTCATGTAAAAATGTCAATTTGGTCTAAATTGTAACGGTAAATATAAAAAAGTTTCTTTTACCGCGCGGCATGTTTGGATGAATAATGCGAGTTTTTTAAGCAATTTTAATAAACAATTATTTTTCAATACCTTAATAAAAAAGATCCGGTACAAAAATGCTTGATCTGCACAAAATAAGTGGTAAAAATCTTAAAATCTTTCCTTGCGGATCAAAGTTCGATTACTGATATTCATATTTTCTACCCAATAATAGGTTTGTTTGCTTCTTCCAGATTTCTATTTCTAAAGATAATAACTGGTCGGATCTGAATAATTATAAAATTAGGTTTTACTAGGGCTATTCGATTTTTTGGCACAGCAAGCAATTCTTGAAAATCAACAGAATGCGTTATTTATAAGTATTTGTTTTTATCCTATAAGGATTACAGTGAATAAATGGCTCCCTTTGTGAAAGGATACATCAGTACCAGGAAAATGCTATGAAAAACCAAGTACCAGATTACAATGATTCACCAATTCCGGCAAGCAGTACAATGATTGTGAAAATTTGCGGAACCATCGAAACACCCCCCGAAGGCAATCGCGAAAAATTCCGGCAGGGCATTATGGATACCGTATTGCAACTAGTCCGTAGTGGTGATTTTATTATAGAATATATTGGATATCAAGAAGATAAAAATGGCATGCATTACCTTAATAAGGACGTTACAGAGTATCACGATTGTGTTTTCGCAAGCCTGAATATTACGCATTCAGTCTTTAGTGTGGTTGATTTAGATTCCAAAACCGATGAGATCATCAGCACCTTTTCCAGAATCTTTGAAGATAAGACCCACAGGCACCTTAACATCGATTCAATCACCGTAGATAAATGGAAAAACCTACGTATGATTTATATGAGCAGCGATTGGAGGTTTTATAGCAGGCATGGGTAAAACATACGACAACCGATAGCTCAATTCAATCTGCATTGAATAAAAAAATCCTTAAACTATTTAAAATCAATAGTTTAAGGATTTATTTTGTGACCTCGACTGGATTCAAACCAGTAACCTCTTGAGCCGTAATCAAGTGCGCTATTCAGTTGCGCCACGAGGCCTTAATTCCGGGTGCAAAGATAGGTGAAAATACCATATTTGCAAGCTTTGGAGTAATATTTTTTTGAAAGTCATATTTGCTGTTGCTTTGCAAGGTAATTATGCGTTTGGTTGGCATTTACACGTAATTTGAATA
Organism: Flavobacterium pallidum; assembly: GCF_003097535.1. Lineage (NCBI taxonomy): Bacteria > Pseudomonadati > Bacteroidota > Flavobacteriia > Flavobacteriales > Flavobacteriaceae > Flavobacterium > Flavobacterium pallidum. The sequence goes on along the minus strand of NZ_CP029187.1, from coordinate 3,333,086 downwards.
TTTTTCATGACACGGCTCTCAATGCTTAGCGGAACCGTTTACTCAGATTTTTCTTCAAGCGCCCTCACCGTCACATAATACCGCCATGCAATCAATGCCAGCTGCCATTTTTTTGCCTTGGCCGGATCAAGCCCTTTTTTGGTAAAGCTGGGCAACAGGTATTTGTTTATTTTGGCCAATAACGTGAACATAGTCTTCTTTTTCTGTAAAAATAAAAAAAGGCCGCTGGATACGGCCTTGTCTGATTAACTATTTCTGCTTCTTGATTTCAGCTTTTGCCTTTTCCAGCTCTGCGCGCATGGCATCCATTTCGGCTTTCATCTTCTGCATTTGTTCCTGTTGCTGGGCTTTCATTTCCTGAAAATCGGCCTTCATATCTTCACTGGATTCCCGTTGCATATCAGCTTGTTCCATTTGGATTTTTGCCTGCCTCATGGCGCGTTTTGCCTGCTCTTTAAGTTCTTTAGTCTTTATAACGATGGCTTTTTTTCCGCTTTTTCCGCTTCCTGCATACACCGTTTCTCCATCTAAAACAATCGGTGCCATATCCGCCATGATTTTATCGACATCTACATCAGCGACTACTTTGCCATTTACGGTGACAATTGTTTTGCCGTCTTTTCCTGTAATGCTTTTTACGATGACATTGTCATTGTTGAAATCGAAATTGAAATCCATCGGTTCCGGCGCTTCCGGCGCTTCGATTGATTCTGGCGGCTCGGGTGCTTCCGGCGCTTCGTTATCATTAAACGAGAAAGAGAAATCCTCATCATAATCTCCTTCTTCATCACCGTTACGGCGTTCTTTCATCATGGCAAAACGTTTTTGTGGTTCGCCGAATCCCGTGAAATCCTTATTTTTACTGAAATAAATCGGCTCAATCGGCTCTTTGCCGTTTACATGTTTTTCAATAGCTGAGGTTTTGTCCTTGTAATTGATCTTTACTGCGATAATTTCTCCGTCGCTGTTCCTTTTCACTTTAGAAACCTTTAATGTAGCGCCATATTTTTTCAGCCTTTTGGTTTCGTTTTTTATTTCCTCATCGGAAGTGTTTTTGTCGATGACGAAATTAAAATGATCGGGATCGGCGTGCTGGCCTGAAAATGACTTGTCGGCAACAATGGGTGCCTGTTTTTGCTGCGCGATCACTTTCACCTGGAAATACAGCATGAAAGCAACCAATAACGGAAGAATTAACGCATACTTCCAGAGATTCCTGTTTTTTGATTGTTTTTTGTTTAGCATAACGATTCGTTTTTTGATTAATGATTGATTAAAATTATTGGTAATTGATAAACAATTCGGTTGGGTAACGGCGCGGAGCAGGGCAAACTGATAAATCCTTTTATCATGCGTTTCACTGATGGCTTTCCTGTCGGCGATGTACTCGAGGTTCTGCAGAACGGCTTTTTTGTACAGCCAGATGAATGGATTGCACCAGAATAAAATACTGAATATTTTCATGAGCAATACGTCGACTGAATGCTTCTGGCTGCTGTGGACTTTTTCATGGTTCAGGATGCTTTGCAATTCTTCTTCCGAATACAAGGCAGAGTTGTAGACGATGTAATTAAAGAACGAAAAAGGGGCCACATTTTTATTTAAATCCACAAAGGCGAAAGTGCCGTTCCTCACCACTTCCTGCTTGTGCAGCAGCCTGAAAAGCGAAATGACATTGGCAATGACTTTTAGAGTGAGCGCTCCGCAGATGATGATATATAAATACAATAACATTTGCGTCCAGTCGGTTGCCGGTTCCACGGGAATTTTGACCTGCTGCGGCATGGCGGTTTGTGATAAAGCGGTAAGCTGTTCCGTAGTGAACTTAGGCGCATCAACCCAAACCACTTTTCTGATAAAAAACAAGGGAAGTGTTGTTGAAATAAACAATCCGCCCAGCAAATACCACCGATTGGCATTGAAAAAAGTGTCCTGGCGCAGCAACAAATGATAGCCGCAGTAGAACAGGGCCATCAAAGCCCCGGATTTAATCAGGTAAAGCAGCAGCGTTTCCATAGCTATTTCTTTTCGATGATATCAAGGATTTCACGAAGTTCCTTCGCAGAAATTTTTTCTTCCTGCGCAAAAAACGAAACCATATTCTTATAAGAATTGTTGAAATAATTTTCTATTGCGGTATTCATGAATTTCTTACGGTAATCCTCTAAAGCGACAATAGGGTAGTATTGGTGTGTATTTCCATAAGCGGTATGAGCCACATAACCCTTTTCTTCCAGATTCCTTACAATCGTGGACAAAGTATTGTAATGTGGCTGTTCTGTAGTGATTTCCGCCATAACATCTTTTACGAAAGCCTTTTTAAGCTTCCATAAGATGTGCATGATTTCTTCTTCCTTATTCGTGAGGTTTTGCATCGCTGTAATATTTGAACCAAACTTACAACTATATTTTTAGTTACACAACTATAAAAATAGTTATTTAACTATTTTTTAAGTATTTTATGGTAATCAATCTGTTGGGCGGAATATATTGCCGATGGAGTGGAAGATGCGACCGAAGAAGGTACGGTTTTTAACGAAGATTATTTCCCCTGTAACTGAATAATCCGCAAGTTGAAATTTAATATCGTAAGTGTTATTTTGAGTTACTGTAATTTCCGTCTCTTTGATTCCAACATCATGACAAGGTTTCGGTACAGATATATGGATCTTGTTTTTCAACGGAAAAGTTTATGATCCCGAAGATAAACATTTCAGTTATTATCTCACCACGCTAATTTCAAATACCTTATCCCAGTTTTTTCCGGTTACGAAAATCGTTTTGGTTTTGGGATTGTAAGCGATGCCGTTCAACACTTCCGCCGCAGGATTGGTAAGCGATTTGCGGAGTTCCGATAAGTCAATGGCAGCGGTAACTTCCCCGGTTGCAGGATTAATAATGGCAATCAGGTCTTTTTGCCAGATGTTGCCGTACATTTCGCCGTCAATCAGTTCCAGCTCGTTCAGGCTCTTGATCTTATCCGAGGAAGAATACACATTAATATAATCGACCATTTTCTGCGTGGCGGGGTCCATTTTCCAGATTTTCTCGGTACCGTCAGTCTGGTAAATGAATTTGTCGTCGTGGGTCATGCCCCAGCCTTCGATATCTTTGTCGAACGTAAAGGTTTTTTCGATTTTCCAGGTGTCAGCATTGTAAATAAAACCGGTTTTCTCCTTGTAGGTCAACTGGTAGATTTTTCCATTGATTACCGTAATCCCTTCCCCGAAATACTGGCTTTGCAAATCGGCACTTTTCAGGATCTTGCCCGTTTTATAGTCCACTTTCAGTAATTTTGAGGAACCATATTGTCCCGTTCCTTCCAGTAAAGTGTCACGGTAAAACTCCAGACCTTCCGTAAAAGACGAAATATCATGCGGATAGGTATTCAAAACTTTGTAGGTCAGTAATTTTGGAGTGATTTCCGAGACCACTTCCACACGGCTTGTGATTTCCTCGGTCCTTCCTTCGTAATATACTTTCGCCAAAACATCCTGGTAGCCCAGTTTATAAGCGTTCAGTTTGAAACTTACCGGTTTGAAATCTTTTGCGCTGGCCACCCTTTTATCATTCACAAAATAAGCAATACTGTCGATTTCCTTATTGTCGGCATTCAAAACCGTCAGAGAAACCGTTTCAGAATTCGTGTAATGGGCCTCTATTTTGGTTTCATCAAAAGCAAAATGCGTTTTATTCCCATCACCGCAGGAAAGGATCAGTAAGTTTAACGAAATGACTGCGAGCAGGTTATATTTTTTCATGGTAATTTTTTAAATCAAAAAGTTAATGGTGCCAACGATTATTGGTATCAGCCTTGCGAAAATACAAAAAGATTGTATATTTGCAACGGCAAGTCCTACACGACCAGCTCCTGCAGAATCCCCCAGGATGGGAACATAGCAAGGGTACGCGGTTGTAGCGGTGCGATGTAGGTCGCTTGCCATTTTTTCTTTTTTTGAGATCTTCCGTGAGGAAGATTTTTTTATTTTAGGCAGATATTAATTTGAAGCTTTTCCTGCTGTCCGCTGTATCTTTTCCCTGCTAAAGGAGCAGGAAAAAGGATGCCGCTTCCATCAGGGCTAAAACCTGACCCACCATGAACAAAGTTGTCCTCATTACCGGCGGTTCCTCCGGACTTGGAAAAGCCATCGGCGAATTCCTGCGCGCTAAAGATTATAAAGTTTACGGTACAAGCCGCAATCCCGATAAGATTAAAGATTCTGTTTTCCCCTTATTGGCGCTGGATGTTCGCAATCCGCAAAGCATTCAAAACGCCGTTTCCGAACTGATTTCCAAAGAAGGCCGTATTGATGTCCTGGTCAATAATGCCGGCGTAGGCATCACCGGCCCGATAGAGGAGATGCCTTTGGAAGAAATGAAGAATAATTTCGATACGAATTTCTTCGGCCCGATTGAAATGATGAAAGCCGTGCTGCCGCAGATGCGTTCCCAAAAATCCGGGCTCATCATCAACATCACATCGATTGCCGGTTATATGGGCTTGCCGTACCGCGGAATTTATTCGGCATCAAAAGGCGCACTCGAACTGATTACCGAGGCATTGCGCATGGAAGTCAGATCGTTCGGGATTAAAGTAACGAACATCGCTCCGGGGGATTTTGCAACGAATATTGCCGCAGGACGTTTCCATTCGCCGTTGCTCCCAGGGTCGGCTTATGAAAAGGCATACGGAAGCATCCTCAAAACGATGGATGCGCATGTCGACAGTGGCGCAAACCCTGATGACATGGGACTGGCCGTGTACGCGATCATACAAAAACAAGATCCGGGAATCCATTACAAGGTAGGCACTTTTATGCAGCGTTTTTCAATCATCCTGAAGCGTATTTTGCCGGACAGGATGTATGAAAAGATGTTGATGAATCATTATAAATTGTAGTTTCTGAGCTACTGAGTTTCTGAGCTGCTTAGAAACTCAGTAGCTCAGAAACTTTATTAAACTCGTACTTTGTCACTTGGAAGGATAATCGTAATTTTGCCGCGGGCCTGCGATAGGGATGGAAGCGGTATCCTTTCGGCATCAGCCGGAAGATACAAGCGGACAGCCCGGGCCGAAGGCATCGCCACAAAAAAAATAAACACAACTCTCTAAATATTTAAACATGAAATTTTTTATCGACACGGCCAACCTGAACGACATTAAGGAAGCACAGGCACTAGGCGTTTTGGATGGCGTTACGACAAACCCGTCGCTGATGGCCAAGGAAGGCATCACCGGGAAAAACAACATCCTGAAGCATTATGTAGACATCTGCAACATCGTCGATGGTGATGTAAGCGCTGAAGTGAATGCCGTTGATTATGACGGAATGGTGCGTGAAGGCGAAGAACTCGCAGACCTGCACGACCAAATTGTCGTGAAACTCCCGATGACAAAAGACGGCGTGAAAGCCTGTAAATATTTCTCGGAAAAAGGCGTAAGGACCAATGTAACGTTGGTATTCTCGGCAGGACAGGCGTTATTGGCTGCGAAGGCCGGTGCGACATATGTTTCGCCATTCATCGGACGATTGGATGATGTGTCTACGGATGGTTTGAACCTGATTGAGGAAATTCGCGGAATTTACGATAACTACGGTTATGAAACTGAAATCCTTGCCGCTTCGGTACGCCATACGATGCACATCGTAAACTGTGCAAAAATCGGTGCGGATGTGATGACAGGGCCGCTTTCCGCTATCCTTGGATTGTTGAAGCATCCTTTGACGGATATTGGCCTGGCGCAGTTTATTGCGGATTACCAGAAGGGGAATCAGTAGGCAGTCTCAGTCGCGGTTAACAGTACAAATCAGAACCTATAAAAAAAGGGATTCATTTTTGAATCCCTTTTTTTATTTATAGACAATGTCGAGACTGAAAACTACGACTGCGACTGCAAACTATCTCAAATGTTCCTCGAATTTCGCATCAAATAAACTCACAAATGCATTGTTGATCGTGCCGTCGGCGTTCAGGATCATCGTCCGGTGGATTTTATTGATGACCCATTTTTCCTTCATGCTGTCGAAATCCGCGGCGCGGTATTCCTGTATGCCGTCAAATTTGTAGTTACTCATATCCTTTTTCCATTCTTCCTGATCACGGTCTACATTGATGGCAATAAATTGATAATCAGGATGTTTTCTAATCAGTTCCAAAATGATTTTATGGGCTGCAATGACATGTGATTCGAGGTTTTGGGTCCAGAAAAACAATACCGTTTTTTTATGGATCAGGGATTTGAAATCGACCGGTTCATTGTTGAGGTTTACCAGGCTTACTTGGGGCAGTTCATTGCCTTCTTTCAGGTTCTGAATGGCATCCCCGATTTTCAGGATTTCGTTGTGTTTGCTTTTGTCGGTGGAAAGCCTGTGGTATTGGTCGAGGAACTTTTTATTATTGACGATATTCTGGTCCTCAAGCAAATAGGTAAAGGCGATATTGTTCAGGATGGTATTCTTGATGGACTGGTTTTTGAAAAGCGAATCGGCGATATCCATCTTGCGTACGCTCATTTCAAGTGATTTGTCCGCTTCGGAAACATTCGGGAAATCCTTTTCCAGAGCCATATTGCTGAGCATGTAGGTCAGGTATTTGACATAAGGCGAAAATTCAGTCAGCTTTGCATCGTTGTAATCTATATTGCTGCGGTGTGCGTAATAGTCCTTTGGCAGTGTCCTTTTCAGTTCAACGCCGGTACGCATCTCATGGACTACGGGGTAAATTTCCTTTTTAGAAAAATAATTGAAATCCAGCATTGCTTTGGCATACGAATCAAAATCATCGTTCCATTGAATGGATTCTTTTTTGGATTTGTAGAATTTTTCCTTTGAAGCGTAAGCAGAATCAATGTTCTTCTTGAAATTTGGGTAATCGTATTCAAAAACGTCGTAAATCTTTTTCTTCTCATGCTCGTTTTTGAGGTACAACTCCATCAGGAAATTGTTTTTTTCTTCGCCGCGTCCGCAGAAAACAATAGATTCATCAAAATCATTTGCGTTGATCCGCACCATAATACTGTCATTTTTGTCAAAATAAATGTATTGGTATTCCGGCTCATTCTTAAAAGTATAAAGTCCCGGTGTAAGCGAATCGAATTTTACGAAGAAAGTGTTGTCATCCTTTAACATAATCGTATCAATCACTTTCGTGTCTTTGCAAAAAAGGACATAAGGACTTGTTGGATTGGAAACCTCCCCACCGAAATACGCGGTGTAGTCATCATTCCCGAATGGTTTATTACAGGAACCAAACAACAGAACAAAATAAGCAGGGAAAATAAGTCTTATGATTACGTAGGGGTATCGCATTGTTTAAGATATAGTAAGCAAAAATATTCAGTTACAGGCGATTATATTGTTAAGGCATAGTTAAATGTAAAATGTCAGCTGTATAGCATCGCAATACATCCCCCGAATCCAATCAAGAAGATAATGAGGCTCGTATTGAGCCAGGTGAGCGCCGTTTTCTTCGTTGCCTCATTTTTTGTCGTAAGGTATACGATAAGGCTTATAATAAGTGTAAGCGGCGTCAGTATGGCCAGAATCAGGAGTAATATCAGTAAGCCCATATCAAATAGGTTTTAGTTCTTTTCGCAATGCATCAATTTGTTTTTCCCTGTAAAAAAGGTTCATCGTTTCAAAGGGGATGATCTTCATCTTATCGCTCACGATGTGCACACAGGATTTCTTGACCGCCCTGACATCAAAATCGTGGGCATCCATAAAATTCATGATAATGATACGAAATAAATTGTCGTATCCCAAAGTGTCCGACTGTACCCGCGGAAGGCAGCAAAGCAATTCCCCGAAGGCATCTTCGGCACAGTCTACTGAAATTCCCGTACTGAACAACGTCAGCATATGTTCCCTGAGGCGTTCGTCGTGCTCGAAAACAATAGTATTTTTTGAATTGTTCAGTAAATCTTCCGGGTTTATGAAGCGTGTCATTGGCATCACTTCGCCATCCACCTTCAGTGCGTAGGCCATACACAATGCGTCAGGATTGCAGGGCACGGGGATGAGGTCCTGGGGCGTAAACACACTGCTCTGCTCGTAAATCTTACGCCTTACCTCGGTGAGTGTGATGCGTCCTGTCGTATCGTCGTAATTTTCATTCCGGCCTGCAACCTGCGTTGGCTGGAATGTGACACCCCTGACACATCGCTGCTGCAGCGCATAGTCGAGGATTTGTCCGATTTCATCATCATTTTCCCCTTTCTGAAGCGTGATGACCAATGTCGTCGATATATTAAAAGCATTCAGGTTATCAATGGCTTTAAGCCGGACCTCGGTAAGGTCTTCCCCGCGAAGTTTTTTCAATACTTCGGGACGGAAACTGTCAAACTGCAGGTATACTTCAAAATCAGGCATGTAGGCAGCAAGTTTTTCCACAAATGCTATGTCTTTGGCAATTCGTATCCCATTGGTGTTTACCATCAGGTGTTTTATGGGCTTCGACTTGGCCAGGTCGAGGATTTTGAAGAAATCAGGATGTACGGTTGGCTCACCACCCGAAATCTGGACCACATCGGGTTCGCCCTCGTTGTCAACAACGGTATCGAGCATGCATTCGATTTCCTGAAGGGTGCGGTGCCTGCCGTAATTTGGCGCAGAATTGGCATAGCAGGTCGGGCAGGAAAGGTTGCAGCGGTCGGTAACTTCTATGACCGTTAGGCACGAATGTTGCTCGTGGTCGGTACAAAGTCCGCAATCGTAAGGACATCCATAGTGCACCTTGGTATTGAATTTCAATGGAATCTCTGATTGTTTGTTGTAATTCCGAATCTGTTTGTAATATTCAATATCGTCAGCAATCATCACCTTACTGTCGCCATGTTCGCGGCAATGCTTCAGCATCCATACTGCACCGTCCTGAAATACTATTTTGGCATCGGCAAGCTTCAGGCAATCAGGGCACAGGCTTTTGGTATAATCATAATAAACGTAGTCTCTGGTCTTCATGCGATTTTAAATTGGTGATCCTTAACAGGAATCGGTGATAGTAGATGTAAATGAACAGGCATGTAAGGTGGATGCTGCTCAGGCCGGCAATCAGCGGGTGGAACGGCTTGAGGAATTCAACCAGGAACCGAAACAGGAAATACAATATCATGAACAACTTGAACCTGTCGCCGTTTATGATCCTGTAATTTTTGATTTTTCTGAATACGATCCAGAGCAGCAGCAGAAAAAACATCTCATATAATGCTATAGGATGCCTTTGCACACCGTCTCCAAGATCCATTCCCGTAAAAAATGTGGTTTCAATACCAAAAGTAGGCTCAGCCACCCCTGAAAGGAAACAGCCAATGCGCCCTATAAAGACTGCGGTAATAATCGGCAACACATACAGGTCACCTGAAGCCGTATTGACACCAATGCATTTTTTAATGAGTTCGACCCCGAACAGCCCCCCGGCAAGGCCGCCTGCTATAGTCTTGCTTTGATAAATTTCCGATAAAGTCAGGGAAGCAATGGCCTGGGGATTTTCGAGCACCGCCACCAGGCGTGAACCCAACAATGCTCCTGATATGGCTCCTGCTAGGATCAGCAGTCTGTTTTTATCTGAAATATGGTCCGTAATCTTTTTCCGGTGGGCATAATAAACCTGCATCCCGACAACAAATGCCATGGTCTCGAAAACATAATGCACAAGGCCAGGGTTTTGAAATAAAGGAAAATCGAAAGGCAGCTTCATTGTTGTTCGGGATCACATGAGATATTGTTATCGGTAAATCTCCACTATTTTTTCTACTTTTGCAAAAATTTTATAAAGAAGCAATTCATGTTAACAGTAAATAATTTATCGGTACAGTTTGGCAAAAGGATTTTGTTTGACGAAGTAAACACAACCTTTTCCCATGGCAATATTTATGGTGTCATCGGGGCAAATGGAGCCGGAAAATCTACCTTTTTAAAAATCCTTGCCGGAGATATCGACCCCACTTCAGGCCACGTTTTCCTTGAGCCCGGCAAGCGGATGTCGGTGCTGAACCAGAACCACAACATGTTCGATGAGCACACCGTCCTGGAAACGGTCATGATGGGCAACAAGGTCTTGTATGCGGTAAAAAAGGAAATGGACGAATTGTACCTTGATTACAACGATAAAAATGCTGACCGTATCGGGGAGCTCCAGGTGCAGTTTGAGGAAATGAATGGCTGGAATGCCGATTCCGATGCCGCCGCAATGCTTTCTAATCTAGGCATCGGCGAGGACATGCATTACACGATGATGGCAGATCTGGACGGTAAACTGAAAGTACGTGTGCTTCTGGCACAGGCACTTTTCGGAAGCCCGGACGTGTTAATCATGGATGAGCCGACGAACGACCTGGATTTCGAAACCATTGGCTGGCTTGAGAATTTCCTTGCGAATTATGAAAATACGGTGATTGTCGTTTCGCACGACCGTCACTTCCTGGATGCGGTTTGTACTCATATTTCGGATATTGATTTCAGCAAGATCAACCATTATTCCGGGAATTATACATTTTGGTATGAATCAAGCCAATTGGCCGCCAAACAGCGTGCCCAGCAAAATAAGAAAGCTGAGGAAAAGAAAGCGGAACTGGAGGAATTCATCCGCCGTTTCAGTGCCAACGTAGCCAAATCAAAACAGGCGACTTCGCGTAAGAAAATGATCAGCAAATTGAACATTTCTGAAATCAAGCCTTCCAGCCGCCGTTATCCTGCCATCATTTTCGATCAGGAACGCGAAGCCGGCGACCAGATCCTGAATGTAAAAAATCTCAGCGCATCCATTGACGGCGAAACGCTTTTCAAGGATGTCGATGTCAATATGGCAAAAGGTGACAAGATTGTCCTTTTCTCAAAGGATTCCCGAGCTACGACAGCATTTTACGAAATCCTGAACAACAATATTAAACCGGACGCCGGTACATTTGATTGGGGTGTGACCACAAACCAGGCATACCTTCCGGTGGAAAACCACGATTTTTTCGAAAATGATTTGTCATTGGTGGACTGGCTGCGCCAATGGGCAAAAACCGAGGAAGAGCGCGACGAGGTGTATATCCGCGGATTTTTAGGCAAGATGATTTTCTCCGGTGAAGAAGCGCTGAAAACCAGCCGTGTATTATCCGGTGGAGAAAAAGTACGCTGTATGCTGTCAAGGATGATGATGGAGCGCGCCAATGTCCTGATGATCGATGAACCTACGAACCACCTCGACCTGGAATCGATCACGGCATTCAACAATTCACTGAAAAATTTTAAAGGTTCGGTGATTTTCACTACGCATGACCATGAATTTGCGCAGACTGTAGGAAACCGGGTTATTGAATTGACCCCGAATGGTGCCATCGACCGTTACATGACTTTCGATGAATACCTTGATGATGAAAAAGTACAGGAGCTTCGCAAGAAAATGTATTCATAAAAAATAAATTGAACTCCCGTTATTATATTGCGGGAGTTTTTATTTTTAAAATAACTTAAACCTGATTTTTTTGAAAAATATATGCTGCTTCCTGATATTTTTATCCTCAGCAATAGTAAGCGCCCAGGATATTTTAGTGCCTTACCGCAATGCCGAAAAATGGGGGCTGTGCACTCTTAAAAAAATAATCAGGGTCGCGCCGCAATATGATAGGATGGAGTGTGATAAGCAATTTCCGGAAAATTATTTTTTCTGCGTAAAAGAGGGCAAAACAGGACTTTTTCACGAATCAAATCAAATCATAAGCCAAAGCAATTATGACCGCTTCTTCTTTATTCATGAGGCAGTCATTATCGGGAAGCAGCGAAAAGAGAGTAAGGGTGATATCATTGGTCCCGGATTTCCTGCGGTAAAGCACGAAATGCTGTTCGGGCTTGAAGGCAAGGTAGTATACCCCGAAGGATTTATTGATCTTGCTGATGCCGGACGGTTCGGGCATAGCGTAAAATACCGTGACCTGCCACGGATAATTGTATTCTGGTGTAAGAAAATGAATGGCCTCGAAGGCTTATTCCAATACGATGTGGATAAAGAATCCATCACAAAGTGGATTTTGCAGGATTACCACAAGATCGAAGGTGTCAATCGTTCCGGGGAAATTACACTGAAGAAAAATGCGGATTCCCCAAAAATGACCGTTTGGGGTGCATACAAGGACAAGGAATACAGGATCATGCCTTATCAAACGGAAAACGACCGTGACAAAGACCCATTCGCTGATGACAGCAACGTCATGACGGATGTAGGCGTAGGATTTGGGGCCGGCAGGTATATCAATGTCGCATATAAATATGAGAATGGAAAAATTTCAATCGATGAACAGATTGAAAGGAATGCCAACCCAAACCAGTTAAAGAATGCCGATGGCAGCGACATCATATCCCAATCCCGTTATCCGGATATCAGGCTCAAAGCGGATGTTGTAGAAACGGTCAAATACCTGAAAGAGAAGCTTCATCGCAAATCAGGCAATGATGAAATCGTTTATGAAAATTATATCAGGTTCAGGCAAAACGGCAAGTATGGCCTGGTGTGTAATGAAACCGTCATTCCTGCAGTTTACGAAAGTATAAGCCAGCTTTCTTATTTTGAAGGGGACAGGATTTGCTTTATCGTTTCAAAAAAGGATAGCAATGGAAAACTAAAATATGGCAGTATCGCTGCCGACGGAAGCGTTATCGTGCCCATCATTTATGACAGCATCGTCTGGAATGACAAATGGTACTCAGAACGGAATGCGTTCCCACTGGAAATGTGGATTGTACAAAGTGGCGAAAAGTTCGGGTTAATCAATTTCAAAAACGACATACTGGTTCCTGTCGCACAGGATGAAATGGAATTGGTTGAAGCTGATTATGATACATTTTACAGATTTACCGCTAATAATAAATATGGAATTGTAAATGAAAGTTATGGACAAGTTTACATTTCTGAGGCTGTATTTGAGAAAAAGCCGTCTTTTGTATACGGAAACTACCAGCAGCGAAAAGATTTGTTCGTAATAGGAATAAAAAACGAAGACAATATATTTATCGGATATGTGGGGCCTGATGGAGTAGAATTTTTTTAAAATGATAAAAAAAATCCCGCTTTAAAGCAGGATTTTTTCTTGTTTTCATGCCATTATTTCTTTCCGAAACGGCTGATGACGTAAATGATAAAGGCGAGCACCGCCAGTACAATAAACACGCCTACGCCAACGCCGGCCTTAAATATTCCTTCAACGAGTTCGCAGTTCGTAAATGTGAATAATATTGCGATCAGGACGAACATTCTCAATAATTTCGCTTTCATGATTTTCAGATTTAGTGGTTAGATTCTGTTGTTTTTGATATTGTAAAATTGTCAAAATCAATCAAAAATCGCCTTACGGAATTTGTAAAAATTGTTACGGAATTTGATAAGGTGAAGCTTACAAAAATCAGCAAGGCAAATAAACGTTGAAGACAGTGCCTTCACCTTCAATGCTCTCTGCAGCAATAAAACCCGAGTGGTTTTCAACGATTTTCTTTACGATAGCCAATCCAATACCCGTTCCTGCATATTGCTGGCTGGAATAAAGCCGCTGGAATACCTCGAAAATGCGGTCCCGGTATTGCATGTCGAACCCGATGCCATTGTCACGGATGGTAATCAAGGAATAGTTTTTTTCAGGAATGGCTTTTTCAAAGGGTACCATGGTGCCTTTGATCGTTTTATTTTCTACAACTATACGTGGTGTAATGTTTTCACGGGAAAACTTTACAGCATTTGAAATCAGGTTTGTAAGCAATTGCCTGAATTGCGTTTCGATCATAAAGACCTTTTCTTCGCCCTGAACCTCAATAACCGCATTTTTAGCTGTCAGTTCTTCCTCAAGATCGGAAATCACTTCGTTTACAATGTCATTCAAATTGCCTTGAGCAACATGGAAATGTTCTGTGGTAACCCTTGAGTAAGCCAGCAAATCCTTAATCAGGTCCTGCATACGCTCTGAAGAATTCCGGATGCGTTCCAGGTAATTTTTTCCGGTATCAGTAAGTGTTGCAGATTCTTTTTCAAGCACCAAAGAAATCAATGTCTGGATTTTACGCAAAGGTTCCTGCAAATCATGGCTGGAGATGTAAGTGAATGCCTCAAGTTCCTTATTAACCGCTTCCAACTGCTCATTGTTTCCCTGGAGTGTAATGTTTTTCTGTGTCAGTTCGTTTTTGCTTTCTTCGAGATTGCCTTTCAGGCGGTCCGAAATCTTAAGCTCGCGGTTTATGGCATAATAGGATAAGATCAATGCAATCAATGCCGAAATCATTAGCAAAACGGTAAACAGCGGGGTTAATGAAGATTGACGCTCCATCAAAATTGTCCGCTTTTTTAAGAAAGACTCTTCCACCGCCATCATTTTGTTGATATGTTTACGGAAGAAGATGCGTTGCGCCCTGTTCTTAAGCCGTTGCGATTTAGGGATTTTATTGATGTCCCCTAATGCCATTGTTTGCAGCATTACAGCAATTCGTTTTTCTGTAAGGTCCTCCAGGACATTTACATATAGCTGTTGCAACCTGCTGTCTTTTGTGAGTCGCCTGACGGAATCTATTTTCGGTTTTATCTTGCGGAGGTGGTCATTGAATTCATTGTAATAAATCGAATCTTTTGTCAAAAGAAAACCGCGTTGTGCCGATTCGATATCTTTTATCGTCGACGCATATTTTTCAAGTTCCAGCTTCACCGTATTGGTATGGTCAACCAGATAATAGGATTTTGTAAGCTCGCTGATCCTGTTATAGCAATAAATGGAAAGCGAAAGCAGGAAAATTACTGCAAATATAAAAATGACCCTGATTTGTATATGTCGCGGTTTCCTCATTGCTGTCAGGCTACATTAATCACATATTTTTCACGCAGGGGCTTTTTATTCAGTTGCGTGGAATCAAATGACAATATGTGTTCGATGGCTTTTTTAAGCAGCACAAAAGAGTTGGGCTTCGAAATGAAATAATTAGCGCCCTGACTGTATGTACGGTCAATAATGTCCGTATTCGAAGAGGTCGAAAAGATAATGATCGGGATGTCTTTCAAATTCGGGGATTTCCGGATTTCATCAAGGCATTCGAAACCATTTTTTCTGGGCATGTTCAGATCGAGGAATAAAACCATCGGCGGGGATGGGGGCATTTCATGCAGCATCTCCATCAGCTTCACTCCGTCGGTAGTAACGTTCAGGCTGACATCCGAGTGCGATTCGCGCAATGCTTCCGAGAAAAGCATGCAGTCGTCACTGTCATCGTCTGTAAGGAAAATAGTCATGGTCTATGCTAAAAGATTCGAGGCTTTAAAAGTAGTAAAATATAATCAGATTTAATACCGCATAGGGTTATCAAAAATGAAATTTTCAGATAAATAAATTTTTCAGGTATTGCTTATTTCAGTACTTTTACAAACCAAACACCACGCTTCGTCATGAGTCAAAAAGTATTGCTCACTTCAAAAGAAGTCAATATCATTCTGCACCGTTTGGCCTGCCAGCTGATTGAAAAACACCTTGATTTTTCAGAAACCATCCTTATCGGAATCCAGCCGCGTGGCGCATTTCTGGCCGAAAGGCTTAAGGATATGCTCGAAAAGGAATACAAAGTGACGGACATTTCACTGGGTTATCTCGATATCACTTTTTTCAGGGACGATTTCCGGCGTACGGGTAAGCCCCTCGAAGCGAATAAAACGGATATCAATTTTCTGGTGGAAGAAAAAAAGGTGATTTTCATAGATGACGTGTTGTTTACCGGTCGCAGCATCCGTTCCGCCTTGACTGCAATCCAGTCCTTCGGAAGGCCGTCCGTGATCGAACTCTTGGTGCTTATCGACAGGCGTTTCAGTCGCGACCTGCCCATCCAGCCCGATTATCGTGGCAGGCAGGTGGATGCCATCAATAATGAAAAAGTGAAAGTCTGCTGGACCGAAAATGAAGGCGAAGATGCGGTTTATTTAATTAGGAATTAAGAATTAGGAATTACGATTACGGGAAAAATAAAAAAGATGAAAGAATTAAGCGTAAATCATTTACTGGGAATCAAATACATCACCAAAGATGACATTGACCTGATTTTTGAAACCGCCGATCATTTTAAGGAAGTCATCAACCGCCCGATCAAGAAAGTGCCTTCGTTGCGCGACATCACGATTGCCAACATCTTTTTTGAAAACAGCACCCGTACGAAATTGTCTTTTGAACTGGCCCAAAAAAGGCTTTCTGCAGATGTTATCAGTTTTTCCGCGGCGCAATCTTCAGTCAAGAAAGGCGAAACACTGATCGATACGGTAAATAATATCCTGGCGATGAAAGTCGATATGGTCGTGATGCGCCATGCGAATCCCGGCGCTGCCTATTTTCTTTCCCAAAATGTGAAAGCGAGCATCATCAATGCGGGCGACGGAGCACATGAGCACCCGACACAAGGCCTGCTTGACAGTTATTCGATCCGTGAAAGGTTGGGCGGCGTGGCAGGAAAAAAAGTAGTGATCGTAGGTGACATATTGCATTCGCGCGTGGCATTATCCAACATTTATGCATTGCAGCTGCAGGGTGCCGACGTAAAAGTATGCGGCCCCAAAACGCTAATCCCGAAATATATAGGGAGCCTTGGTGTAAAAGTGGAGCCGAACTTACGTAAAGCATTGGAATGGTGCGATGTAGCGAATATGCTTCGCGTGCAAAATGAACGCATGGATGTCAATTATTTTCCCTCCACGCGTGAATATGCACAACAATATGGAGTCGATAAAGCGTTGCTGGATTCCTTAAATAAAGAGATCGTAATCATGCACCCCGGCCCGATAAACCGTGGTGTCGAAATCACGTCTGATGTGGCAGATTCAGGGCAGTCCGTGATTTTAGACCAGGTCGAAAACGGTGTTGCCGTACGCATGGCGGTGATTTATCTTTTGGCCTCCAAAATCCAATAAATACGAAAAATGACTATCTTAGCTACTCCACAAATTCCGCGAAAATGAAAGTAGAAAAGAAAGCGAACATGACCACAATCAAGGAAACTGAAGGTGATTTCACAGCTTTCCTTATGAAAATTACACACGAGTACAAGTCTTTTGAAAAGCAACACCTGATCATCGATATCTCGAACCTGAAAGGACTTTCGGTAAAGGAAATCAATGGTTTTTTGCCTTTGTCAAAAGAACATAAAAAAGCAAAAAAATCGTTCGTAGTCATTGCAAATGACATCGATTTCAATAAAGTTTCCGACAAACTTTCAGTAGTTCCGACGAAAACCGAAGCACACGATATCATCGAAATGGAAGAAATCGAACGCGACCTCGGATTCTAAAGGATAATAGTTAACAATTAGTAATTAATAATGGCTGATTTCACTAGTCAGGATTATAAGTTGCCAAATTATTAATCGTTAATTATCCATTATTAATTGCAAATGAAACTCACCATACTCGGCTGTTACGCCGCCACACCGCGCACTTTTACGAATCCCACTTCACAGGTACTTGAAATCCGTAACCATCACTTCCTGATCGATTGTGCCGAAGCAACTCAGGTGCAGCTGCGAAAGAATAAAATCAAGTTCACGCAGATCAGCCATATTTTTATCTCGCACCTGCACGGCGATCATTTCTACGGGCTGATTGGACTGATTTCGAGTTTTACACTGCTCAACCGTACCAACGATCTTCATGTTTACGGCCCGAAAGGCATCAAGGAAATTATCCTGCTGCAACTACGCTATGCCAATTCCTACACCGGTTACCAGCTTTTCTTCCACGAACTGGAATCCAGGGAATCCGAAGTGGTTTTTGAAGATGATAAGGTCATCGTGAGCACCATTCCGCTAAAGCATCGTGTGTATACGAATGGCTACCTTTTCAGGGAAAAGCCGGCCGAAAGGAAACTGGATTCCAATGCCGTAAGGGAACATAAAATCGAGATCTGTTATTTCCAGAACATCAAGAACGGTAAAGATATCAAGCTGGATGACGGAACTGTAATCCCAAATGAAAAATTGAGTTTTGACCCGCCTGCACCAAAAAGCTACGCCTTCTGCTCTGATACGGTTTACACTGAATCCTATCTCGATATCATAAAAGACGTCGATGTGTTGTATCATGAATCTACTTTCCTGGAAACTGAAGCGCATTTGTCTGAAAGAACGATGCATTGTACCGCAAAACAGGCTGCTGAAATTGCGCTTAAAGCCCATGCAAAACAATTGATCCTCGGGCATTTTTCTACCCGATACGATTCCATCGAAAGTTTCAGGGAAGAAGCCCAAACCATTTTCCCGGCCACAGATCTCGCGGACGACGGCAAAGTTTTTGAATTTTAATCATTACCTTAGCGAAAGCTGATATTATGGAAGATTTAAGCAATTACAGACAATCATACGAAAAGGATTCGCTAACCGAAAATGCGATTCCCGAAGACCCAATGAACCTATTTCAAAAATGGTTCCACCAGGCCGATGAAACCGGTTCCGGAGAAGCAAATGCCATGACTGTGTCTACTTTCGGGCTTGACGGTTTCCCGAAATCGCGCGTGGTTTTGCTAAAAAAATATGACGAAGACGGCTTTATATTTTATACCAATTACAATTCCGAAAAAGGAAAAGCGATTGCTCAAAATCCGAATATGTGCCTGTCATTCTTCTGGCCGGCTTTAGAACGTCAGGTGATTATAAAAGGCAAAGCCGAAAAAGTTCCCGAAGCCCTGTCCGATAATTATTTCGACAGCCGCCCACATGGAAGCCGCCTGGGTGCGGCAGTTTCCAATCAGAGTGAAGTGATTCCTTCACGGGAATTCCTTGAAGAAAAACTGGCAACACTCGAAAAGCAGTATGACGGAAAAGAAGTGCCAAGGCCAAAAAACTGGGGCGGTTATCTTGTACGCCCTGTTCAGGTGGAATTTTGGCAGGGCAGGCCCAACAGGCTTCACGACCGCATCAGGTACCATCTTCAGGATGATTATTCCTGGAAAATTGACAGGCTTGCCCCTTAAGTTTAATCAGAAAATCAATGAAAAACCTCATTATTATCCGGCATGCAAAATCCAGTTGGGATTCTCCGGTAAGCGATAAAGAAAGGACGCTGACTATAAATGGCGCACGTGATGCTGCGCTTGTCGCAGAAAAGATTGCGGATTACCTGCCTGCAAAATTCCATGCCTGGAGCAGTACAGCGACACGGGCCATGGGGACCGCGAATCTTTTCAAGGCCGTTTTCCCGGAAAATATTGCGATAGAATTTAAGGACGAATTATACACTTTTGATTCATCGAAACTAGAAAGCATCGTGCGCACGATTCCCAACAGTTATGATTGTGTTATTATTTTCGGGCACAATGAAGCGATAACGGATTTTGTCAATACATTTGGAAGCATCTTTATTGATAATGTGCCGACATCGGGTTTTGTTTCACTCCAATTTGACACCGATTCATGGCGGGATTTCAGTAAAGGTGAAACCGACAAAATAGTATTTCCAAGAGATTTAAGATAATGACAGAAAACAGATATATAGACCGCGAAAAAAGCTGGCTGGCATTTAATGCCAGGGTGTTGCAGGAAGCCGGGGATTCTACCGTGCCTTTGCTGGACCGGCTGCGCTTCATCGGGATTTTTTCGAACAACCTTGACGAATTTTTCAGGGTACGGTTTGCCGCAGTGCGCCGCCTGAGCCTTTCCGGGGTTTCCGGCGAAAAAATACTGGGTGGGATTTCAGCCGAAAAGCTGCTGCGTGAAATCACTGAAATCGTCATCCGTCAGCAATCAGAGAGCCTCCGGATCTTAAGCATTATTGAAAAGGAACTCGAAGCAGAAAATGTTTTCATCCTGAACGAAAATGAAATCTCGGCGGAGCAGGAAAGTTTCGTCAATGATTTTTTTATACAGAAAATCAGCCCGGCACTGGTCACGATTATCCTTAATGATTTGGCTGAATTTCCAATGCTAAAGGACAATTCCGGCTATCTGGCCGTAAAGCTGGTCATGAAAACCAAGGCAAAACCGTCACTTTTGGGATTTACGAAAGCGAAACCTGAAGTGCGTTATGCGCTGATCGAAATCCCGAAAACCCTGAATCGTTTCGTCGTCCTGCCTTCAAAAGAAGGTACACAATCGGTGATGCTGCTCGACGATATGATCCGTTACAATCTCGGACAGATTTTCAACATTTTTGATTATGAAAGCGTCGAAGCGCACATGATCAAGATTACGCGCGATGCACAGCTCGAAATCGACAGCGACCTGAGTAAAAGCATGATGGAGAAAATCGCGACGAGCGTGCGTGACCGCAGGATCGGTGAGCCGGTACGTTTTGTTTACGATCAATCCATCAGCAAGGATACGCTGCAATTTTTCCTGAGCAAAATGGGAATTGATGCTACCGACAGCATTATTCCAGGCGGCCGCTACCACAACCGCCGCGATTATATGGATTTCCCGAATCTGGGCCGTTTTGACCTGCTTTATAAGCAAAATCCGCCTTTGCCAATTCCTGGTTTAAGCCTTGAAGGGAGTATACTTGATAAGATCAGCGGGAAGGATTACCTGGTCAATGCACCGTACCAGTCGTTTTCATACCTGATAAAATTCCTCCGTGAAGCGGCTTTGGATCCGCAGGTAACCACCATTAAGATTACATTGTATCGATTGGCGAAGAATTCACAGGTCATCAGCTCGCTGATCAATGCGGCGAAGAACGGTAAGAAAGTTACAGTACAGATTGAGCTGCAGGCGCGTTTTGACGAAGCCAGCAACATTTCTTATGCTGAACAGATGCAGACAGAGGGCATTGAACTGATTTTCGGGATCAAAGGCCTGAAAGTGCACAGCAAAATTTGCGTCATCGAGCGGATTGAAGACGGAAAAAACAAGAGATACGGATTCATTTCCACCGGGAATTTCAACGAAGCGACGGCAAGCGTCTACACAGATGTGACTTTATTTACCGCGCACCAGCAGATTTTAAAGGATGTCTCAAAGATCTTTGACTTCTTCAATGTCAATTACAGGCTCCACCGTTACAAGCACCTGATCGTCTCGCCGCATTACAGCCGCACGCGTTTTTACCGTTTGATTGACAAGGAAATCATGTATGCAAAACTGGGCAGGGAGTCCTACATTCATCTTAAAATGAACAGTTTATCCGATTTTAAGATGGTTGATAAATTGTATGAAGCGAGTAGGGCAGGAGTGAAGATTAAATTGCTCGTCCGTGGGATCTGTTCGCTGATTCCGGGCGTTAAAGGCATGAGCGATAATATCGAAGCGATCAGTATCGTAGACAATTACCTCGAACATTCCAGGGTTTATATTTTCGGGAATGATGGCAATCCGGAAGTCTATATTTCTTCCGCCGATTTCATGACGAGGAACCTTGACGGCAGGGTAGAGGTGAGTTGCCCGATTTACGATCTTGATGTCCGTAAGGAGCTGATCGACAGCTTCCACGTGAGCTGGAAAGGAAATGTAAAAGCGCGCCTCCATTCTGAAAAACTGGATAATAAGTACAGGGTCCGCGGACAAAATCCGGTTTGGAGGGCCCAATTGGAGACCTACAATTTCTATCGCAATCTGCTCGAAGCGTCCACAGAAGAATTATAATAAATACAAGCAATTAATGATCACCGTCAAGAAATATGCTGCTATAGACATCGGTTCAAACGCCATGCGGTTGCTCGTATCCAATATTATCGAAGAAGAAGGCAAAGAAACGCAATTCTCTAAAAGTGCCCTGGTCCGCGTGCCGATACGCCTCGGGCAGGATGCATTCACCGTCGGCGAAATTACCGAAGAAAATATCGAACGGATGATTGACGCGATGAAAGCTTTTAAATTGCTGATGAAAGTCCATAAGGTTGAAAAATATATGGCCTGCGCTACTTCTGCAATGCGTGAAGCCTACAATGGGCGTGAAGTAGCGGAACTCATCAAGAAAAAAGCCGACATTAAAATTGAGATTATCGATGGTAAAAAAGAAGCGGCCATCATCGCAGCAACCGATTTGCATCATTTGGTGAAAACAGACAAGACATACCTGTATGTTGATGTGGGCGGCGGCAGTACTGAATTTTCACTTTTTGCAGATGGTAAAATTGTAGCCTCAAAATCGTTTAAAGTCGGTACGGTACGACTCCTGAATGAAGTCGTAAGCGACATTGTATGGCAGGAAATCGAAAAATGGATCCGCACCAATACACAGGAATATGATACTGTGACCTTGATCGGTTCCGGTGGGAATATCAATAAACTATTTAAGATGTCGGGAAAGCAGGAAGAAAAACCGTTGTCCTACATCCACCTGAATTCCCAGTATGCGATGCTGAATTCCCTTTCTTACGAGCAGCGCATTTCAGTTTTAGGCCTAAACCCTGACCGCGCTGATGTAATCATTCCGGCGTTGCGTGTCTATCTAAATGCCATGAAATGGAGCGGTGCGAGAAGCATATATGTGCCTAAGATCGGGCTTTCTGACGGTATCGTAAAAGCCATGTATTACGGAAAAATATAACTTATGAATAAAAACAGGCTCGAAGCATTCAGTGACGGCGTATTGGCCATCATCCTGACGATTATGGTTTTGGAACTTAAAGTTCCTGAGGAAGCGACATTCGAAGCGCTTAAGGCAGTTTTTCCGGTTTTCATAAGCTATATCCTGAGTTTCATTTATGTGGGCATTTATTGGAACAACCACCACCATATGCTGCACAGTGTCACGCGTGTGAATGGTAAAATTCTCTGGGCCAACCTGCACCTGCTTTTCTGGCTTTCGCTGGTACCGTTTGCTACCGGCTGGATGGGTGAAAACCATTTTGCAAAAGCTACGATGACAGTGTATGGTGTAATATTGCTGATGGCAGGTGTGGCTTATTGGTTGCTGCAAAGCCTGATTATAGGCAGCCAGGGCGAGAATTCAATCCTGAAAAAAGCCATTGGAAAAGATTTTAAAGGTTTGTCATCACCCGTGTTGTATACCATTGGGATCATTTTTTCTTTTTTCAATGAATGGCTTTCGGGAGCGGTATATATTTTTGTGGCGCTGATGTGGCTGGTACCGGACAAGCGTATAGAAAGGCTGCTGGAGAAGCAGTAGGTTAAAAATCCAAATCAAAAGTCTTCCGCAACAATTCCAGGCTCGGATTGATTTCATTCAATCGGTTGTAACGGTCCTGCGGGGTGAATGCTTTGCGGCTGCTGATATTTTCGTTCACGATAACTTCAATCGTAATGTCGTGGTTGTGTAGCTTGCCGCGTAAATATCCCAAAAGTTCGAGTTTCCCGCTTTCAAAATCAATGGCCGAACCTTCATTAGGCAATTCATGCTTGATTGTGGTTCCTTCCAGTTTCGGGTCGTTGATCAGCAACAAAGCTTCCATGATCTTGTGGCCTTTATCGCTTAAACGTTGCGCATATTTATTCCACTGTAGCAGCATATCGGTTTCTGAAAAAGCTTCAGTAGGTAATTCTGTCGTTTCTTTTGCGGCGGCTTTTCCGGATTGCTCTAATTCTTTTTTCGCACGGATGCTGGCCAGTGATAATGCAGAAACTTTTGCAACGGGAGCATCAGCGTTGGTTTTTGGAATCTGAATATTTTCCTGTATTGGGTTTTCCTCAGGGATTATGGCTGATTGCAATTCTTTAACGACAGGTGAATCAAGGATTTCGGGTGCTTCCACCGCAATTTCCATCACGCGCCCATAAAAATGATTGGCGGGGATTATATATCCGTCAGCTTTTTTTTTTCTCCATCAAAAGTGATAGAGGCCAGTTGCATCAGGCACAATTCAACCAACAGGCGCTGGTTTTGCGAGACTTTATATTTGAGGTCGCAATCATTTGCAATGTCAATGGCTTTCAGGAGGAAATCCTGGGATGCTATCACAGCTTGTGCGCCGTATAATTTCTGGGCCTGTTCTCCTGCCTCCAATAAAGACAAAGTAGCAGGATTTTTGGAAACCAGCAAATCCCTGAAATGTGAAGCCAATCCTGAAATAAAATGATGCCCATCGAACCCTTTTGCAAGGATTTCATTGTAAGCAACTAGCAATTCCGGGATTTTATTCTCTAAAATAAGTCCCGTGATGTTGATGTAAGTTTCGTAATCAAGTACATTCAGGTTTTCTGTAACAGCCTGCCTGGTCAGGTTATTGCCGCAATAGGACACCACGCGGTCAAAGATCGAAAGCGCATCACGCATCGCGCCATCTGCCTTTTGGGCGATGATATGCAGTGCATCGTCTTCAAAAACTACGCCCTGGCTTGCCGCCACTTCGGCGAGATGGTCTTTGGCATCTTTTACCGTAATCCTTTTAAAGTCGAAAATCTGGCAACGCGACAAAATCGTCGGGATGATTTTATGTTTTTCGGTCGTAGCCAAAATAAAAATGGCATGCTTAGGCGGTTCTTCGAGCGTTTTCAGGAAAGCATTGAATGCCGCCGAGGACAGCATGTGTACTTCGTCGATGATATAGACCTTAAATTGCCCTGTCTGTGGCGGAATCCTTACCTGATCGATGAGGTTCCTGATATCATCGACTGAGTTGTTAGATGCCGCATCGAGTTCAAAAACATTGAATGCAAAATCCTCGTTCGGATCGTCATAACCGGGTTGGTTGATTTTCCTGGCCAGAATCCTGGCACAGGTGGTCTTGCCGACACCCCTCGGTCCCGTAAAAAGTAAAGCCGAAGCCAGGTGGTTGGTTTCGATGGCATTGAGCAAAGTGTTCGTAATGGCCTGTTGCCCGACGACATCCTTGAATGTCTGTGGGCGGTACTTCCTTGCCGATACTACAAATTGTTCCATAAATGCCTATTGGTCGACAAATATACTTTTAAAATTTAAAGATTGAAATTTTTTAAGGTGCCAAAAAATCAAAAGTTATCCACGGTTACAGCACAATCATATAGGGATTCAGGTAAATGTATTCATCGGTGACTTTTTTACCTTTTGGATGTACAATAATGGCCGAACAATGGCTGTTTCCGTAAGGGTTTTTGATTTCAAATGCGATGCCGGATGCTACGTCGTCATAAATGGTGGTCTCAATTTTTGTATCGGAATTGTCGTATTTTCCGACAGTCTGCAATTTGGGATATTGCTGTTGGATTTCAGCAAAGGAACTTTCTGTACTGATGCCGTCTTTGGTTTTAAAATCAGGTGATGTTACCCTGATCTGTCGAACTACTTTTTCCTTGAGTTCATTGTCTTTATAAGTCGTATAAATGTTCAGTTCATCACGCGTGGTATCTGTTTTTTTTCCGTACCAGGTCATCCAGGCTTTCCCCATAGCCGCATCTGACTGATCCGGTGTGCCCAGCGTTTCCAGTTTTGAGGTGTTGTCCTCTATCGCGGTAAGTCCTATCGCGATTCCAGGTGTAATAAGCAATTCAGGCTTGATTTCAGCAGCAGTATTTATGGCTGCAATGGTGTCATTTTTTTCAGTGGCATTGGTTTTTTCCCGGTTTGAGCAACTGAAGGCTAAAGCGGCAAAAATTAATAAAAAGAAGGTTTTCATAATGTAGGTAATTATGCGATTACTTCGGCAATGGTTTCGTTTTCTAGTAAATTGATCAATATCCGTTCTTCTTCATTCAATGAAGATGGCTTGGTGATGGGTTTGTATTTCCAGATAGAACCTTTTTCATAAGCTGCAATCACTGTCGGGTGGACATAATATTTGCGGCATACGGATCGCGTATTCCCAAGTTTCTGCGCCACCGAATCCATCACTTCAACAATCTTACGCTTGCAGTCAGTATCGTTTTTTGGTTCACCGATGGATTGAAACGCACACAAAGCATTCACGCTTCCGGCCCAAAGCCGAAAATCCTTTGCCGTAAAATCCTGTTGCGTAATATTTTTCAGGTAACCGTTGATGTCCGCTGAGCCTATGACATGATGATTCCCGTCATCATCATAATACTGGAACAAATCCTGTCCCGGAATGTCGCGGCATTTTTTAACAAGGTTTAATAATTTCACGCTCTTAAGCCCGATTTTATGCTTCACGCCTTTCTTTCCGACAAACTGGAAATAGATGTTCGATTTGTCAAATTTTACGTGTTTGTCCTGAAGCGTTGTCAATCCGAATGATCCGTACAGTTTCTTATACGCATCATTCCCAATCCTGATGTTCGTAAGCTCAATGAGCTTTACCACCAGAGCCACAACTTTTTCATAAGGCAGTCCCTTTCTGTTCAGATCGGCTTCAACCTGCTCGCGTATCAAAGGCAATGCGGCGGCAAAATTTTGCAGGCGGTGAAATTTCGACTGGTTCCTGATCTTGTTCCAATTGGCATGATAACGATATTGTTTCCTGCCTTTGGCATCTATTCCCGTAACTTGCAGATGGCCGTTTTCATAAGGCGAAATCCAGACGTTTTCCCACGCAGGCGGAATCACGAGTTTCTTAAAACGTTCGAGCACAGCCTTATTCCTGACTTTCTTCCGTGCTTCATCCAAATAATAAAAGCCATCATCAGTTTTGATCCTGTGATAGCCTTTGTTGAAATTTGCTGCGTATCGAAGCCCTACAGCCTTGGCGGTGATTTTTGGATCACGCCCGATTTTCTCGAGTTTGGATTGCAGCCTGTTCATGCTATGCTTAATTTTGTTCCGGGCGGTCTTCCCTGCCACGGATGCTCAAATCGTTTAGTACACGGGTAGCGCTTTTTTCACCCATCGATAAATCCCCGGCAACAAATACGCCGCGTTCGCCATCGCTGGCTTTGATGCCATAAACTGTAGCTTCATCGCCGGGATCGCTTTCCCCTTCATAACGGTATATGTGCACGATTTCAAAATCATCAGGATTGTCGGTAATCCTTTTCTCCTGAATGTTAAAATCTGTCGTAAATCCTTTCTCCTTTAATTCTTCCAATGCCTTAGAAACAGTGGCATAATGATACATTTGACGTTCCATGACTGATTATTTTTAGGTTGATAAAACTTGTAGTCATAAAATTACAACTTCACTTTTCAGATGTGATGAATGAAGTGTTAAATGAGTTTATGAGATTTTGTTATGGGTTTACACTATTTCCATCATATTGAATCGATAGGGACTGTAAGACCAAGATTATAAGACAGTAGGATAGGAAGTGTAATGATACAAGTATAGCCGACTTGTGAAATCCCGAACTGTAATCTTATAATCTTGCAGTCTTATAGTTTTGCAATTTATCGTAGCTTTGCGCCGCAGGCCGCCTTATCGCTAACGATGCAAATCGGGAGAGGAAAGTCCGGACACCATAGGGAAGCATAGCGGGTAACGCCCGTCGGTCTCGACATTAAAATCGGGGCAAGGACAAGTGCAACAGAAAGTATGTACAGGTTAAGCTGTAGTGAAACCAGGTAAACTCTATGTGGTGAAATTTCAAGTATATCGGCATTTAAGGGCTTCCCGTCCGTTGCCGAAGGGTAGAAAGATAGATCTCGCTGGTAACAACGAGACCAGATAAATGATAAGGATCTTGTCTTTCCCGCAAGGGGATCAGGATACAGAATCCGGCTTACAGGCCTGCTTTTTTTAATTATGAATTTCAAATGACGTATTGCACGTAATCCACAATTTGAAATTCGTAATTTTATTCCTCTTCGGAATCATCTTCCTCGTCTTCCAGATCGTTTCCATCTGATTCAAATTCAAAAAACGAGAAGAACGAACCGCCGTAGCTTTTCTGAAATGAGAAATTCGGCAAATGGTTCAGCGGCGTATATTTGGAATGCTCAATGACCATCATGCCGTCTTCTTCGAGCAATCCATTTTCAAAAATCATCATCACGATTTTGTCAAACGATGCCTGGTCCAATCCATATGGCGGATCGGCGAAAATAAAATCATAGGATGTTTTGTGCTTTTCAAGGAATTTGAACACGTCGCTTTTTATCGGGGTAATATCAAAATCAAATTCCGAAGCCGTCTGCTTTATAAACCTGATGCAGCCGAAATCACCGTCAACGCTCACTATCGGCGCACTGCCGCGCGATGCAAACTCATAACTGATGTTGCCGGTTCCTGCAAAAAGGTCGAGCACCTTCAATCCGTTAAAATTAAAATGGTTGTTGATGATATTGAACAGCGCTTCCTTACTCATGTCGGTCGTAGGGCGCACCGGCAGGTTCTTGGGCGGACTGATGCGCCTTCCTTTATATTTGCCTGAAATGATTCTCATAATTGGAACAGTATAAAATGCTGTAAATTCTGGCTGATTGAAAAATCATTGCGGCGTTGCAGTGTCGAAACATCTGCCAGTGAAACATTTCGTACATATTTGTAAGCCATCCGGAACAACTCGCTTTCTTCAGTAATCTTTCCGAGCAATTGCAGTTTCAGGTTTTCAGGATTCAGGTTCAGTTGCTCGCATGTAAACAATAAATAATAGATGAAATCGGCTGCATTCTGGTATTCAAACGAATTGAAAAGCAACAATTTCCTGTTCTGTACCACGACAATCTCAAAGCATTTTTCATCGAAATGCACAAATACCAGCTTTTCTTCCACATTTTTCGAAAGGTTAAGCAAAGCTGAAACCAAAACGGTATTCGAATGCCTGTATTCAAAGGGCCCAAACTGGTCAATCAAAAAATTATTGATGTTCACATAAGGCACATATACATTTTTTATTTCCGGGCTTTCAATCGTATCAAATGCAAATAAATCTGTCTCAAAAACCTTGGTATTGTATTGCAGGTAACTCCCCGCATACGCTTCATCAAACAACGCCGACGGTACAAAAGTGTTCAGGTTGTTGTCGTGCAGCACTACCACTTCATCATACATGCGCGTGAGTTCACGGTATTCCAGGAACGCTTTCCAGTAATGTTCTTCCACCTTGTGGGTTTTCGTATAAGCTGAAAAATCAACCTCCTCAAACGACAGTATGCGCTCATTCAGCGTATCGCCCACGGCAAACGAAAAGCCTTCAAGCCCCGCACGGATAATCAACTTCCGGTAATTTTTTTCAGTGATGCTGCTCGACATAGGATGGATTGAGAGTGGCAAACTTACGGTTTTTTTATTAGAAGTTGGTAAAGTCGAAGTCCGGAAGTCCGAAAGAATGGCGCGCTAATAGATTCATTTTTTAAATGTAAATTTTTAAGCAAGTTTGTAAAACTTTCGGTCTTCCGGACTTCCAGTCTTCCGGACTATTCCCTTACCTTTGCGCCTATGACCGCACGCGAATTCTACTCCGTCCTTTCCCGAAATTTTCCGTTCCAGCCTACATTCAAGCAGGATATTTTCTTTCAGCAGGTATCAGAATTCGTGACCAATAGGAACCCTGACGAAATCTTTGTCCTCAAAGGCTACGCCGGTACCGGCAAAACCACTGTGATTTCCGCCATCGTAAACAACCTGCCCGAAATAGGGAAGAAGTATGTGCTGCTGGCACCCACCGGCCGCGCCGCAAAAGTCATCGCAAATTATTCGCGCAAGCAGGCTTTAACCATCCACAAAAAGATTTATTTCCCTAAGAAACAAGCCGGAGGTGTATCCTTTACGCTTCAGCCCAACAAACATAAGAATACCATTTTCATCGTCGATGAGGCTTCGATGATCTCTGATTCCGCTTCCGACAGCAAGATGTATCAGAACGGTTCGCTGCTCGATGACCTGATTTCATATATCTATTCCGGCAGCGGCTGCAAGATGATCTTATTGGGCGATACGGCGCAGTTGCCGCCCGTAAATCTCGAAATCTCACCGGCACTTGATACCGACAGCCTTGCGGCAAATTATTACAAGGAAATTTTCCATATCGAGCTTGATGAAGTCATGCGCCAGGAGGAAAATTCCGGAATACTTTACAACGCCACGGTATTGCGCGACATGCTGCAGGAAGATTTCTTTGAGGATTTCCATTTCAGCCTTGATGGTTTTAAAGACATTGTACGCCTTAATAATGGCGATGATATCCAGGATGCGATCCACTCCGCGTACGGCAATATCGGCATCGAGGACACCGCTTTTATAGTACGTTCAAATAAGCGCGCGAACCAATACAATCAGCAAATCCGCACCAGGATCCTGGATAAGGAAAGCGACCTCTCGGCAGGCGATTTGCTGATGGTCGTCAAGAACAATTATTTCTGGCTTAAGGACACTGATGCCGCAGGCTTCATTGCCAATGGAGATATTGTGGAAGTGTTGCAGATTTATGGCTTCAAGGACCTCTACGGCTTCAAATTCGCCAAAGTACGCATCCGTATGATTGATTATCCTGACCAGCTCCCGATTGATACTGTGCTACTGCTGGACACGATCCACAGTGAATCGCCATCGCTTACTTACGAAGAATCCAACCGCCTTTACCAGGAAGTGATGGCAGATTATGAAGATGAGAAGGCGCAGTTCCGCAAACTCATCAAAGTAAAGGAAAATGAATATTTCAATGCATTGCAGGTAAAATTCTCTTACGCCATCACCTGCCACAAATCACAGGGTGGGCAATGGAGTACCGTTTTTATCGAGCAGCCATACCTGCCCGACGGCCCGAACCGCGATTATGTCCGCTGGCTTTATACGGCGATGACAAGGGCAAAAGACAAGTTGTATTTGATTGGGTTTAAGGAAGAGTATTTTGAAGATTGACAATTAGGCGCTGGCTGTTATTTCCTGATTACCTTTTTTACGAATGTATGTTTGCGGGCCGTATTGCTTACAACGGCAAGGTAGGTTCCCGGAGATAAAGCGGTGCATTCGATTGAGGCTTTTGTTGCGCCTGTACATTTTACAGTCTTTATTGTTTTGCCATCCAGGGTAAGCAGCCTGATATCATAATGCGATTCGGGAGAAAACCCGCCGATTTCAAAACTACCTGAGGTGACTGGATTCGGGTATACCTGTATGTTTTTAGATTCAGCTATATATTCTGAACCGGATAAGAGCGGACTTATAAGTGCGTTGTATGCATTCAATCGGCCGTGGCCATAATATTCGTCCCATCCGGGGGTATCATGGAGTACATCCCCGACCTGGTCTTCACTTGATTGCATTAAAATCTGCCGGATTTCATTCACGGTAATATCAGGATTGACGGAAAGCATCAGCGATATTACTCCGGCCACATGCGGAGCCGCCTGGGATGTACCACCCCAATAGTATCCGTATTGCGTATCGGAGGCATAATCCAGACCATAGATGAAATTTCCCGGAGCTACCACGTCAATTTCAGGACCGAAGTTACTGCCGCTGGTGGCACTCCAGAAAAACGGGTTGCTGCGTACATCGTTCGAGTCGGTAGCCCCAACCGCAATCGTGCTGTTGTATTTTGCAGGATATTGTATGGTGCCATTTTGGTTACCCGTTGATACGACAAGGCTGACATTGTTGTTATAAGCATAGTTGGCAGCATTAAGCAAGGTTGTTGACGAGCCGTCTCCTCCCGCGGACAGGTTGATAACTTTAGCGCCATGGTCTACGGCATAGTAAATCGCATCTGCCCAGTTACTGTAATAGCCGATGTTATTTTGGTCAAGTATCTTACAACTCATGATTTTCGAATTCCAGTTGACCCCTGCATACCCGACCGCATTATTGCCGGTTGCCAATGCAATCCCGGTTACATTTGTGCCATGCCCGTAATCATCAGTAGGATTATTATCATTATTTACAAAATCCCATCCATCTACAATCCGCCCGGCAAATTCCGGATGGGTCAGCCTTAGGCCGGTATCCAGGACTGCCACGATCAGGTTGGGATCGCCTTGTGTGATGTCCCAGGCCATGTCAGTATCAATATCAGCATCGGCTACAGCTGAAAGGTCAAAAGTACCATTGTTCACATGCGACCATTGACGGCTTGAAAAATAGAGGTCATTGGGCGTAGTTTGTTTGATTCCATGCCCGTGGCCAATAAAATCAGGTTCTACATATTCGAAAAGCCCTGTTTTGCTGTAAGCAGTAATTGCAGGCAGTACGTTTATTTCGTCTTTAAACTTAAGCAATAGCGTGCTGTTTGTTTTCTTATTGCCAATAACCCGGACCGACTCGAGCTTCAATGAATCGTTGAGCCTGGACAAAGCAGCATGGGTTAAGAAATACGTTACCGCATCTTTTCCCGCAGGAAGTTTTATGTCGGCAATGAACTGCTTCGGGGCATAATCTGCCTGTTGCGAAAAAGCTGTAAATGATAAAGCGAGGAATAAAAAAGTAATAATGCGTTTCATTATTTGAGTTTAAATATGCGACTAAAATAGTGTAAAAAACGTTACAAAATCTTTACGATGTAAAAGGGTGATTTTTTAGTTCCTGATTCAACGAAACAAAAAAGCCTATTGCAATGGCTTGTGGAATTTACAATACATTTCCCTTTAGGTTACCTGATTTTGGTTTGTGGGGAAAGCAGGATTATTACATGATCCGTAAGGGTAGGACCCTTACGCAATATTTTAAAACAAAAAAACCATCAAGCGAGCTTGTGGTTTTTTATTATTTAAAATATTGTGTGGGGAGAGCAGGATTCGAACCTGCGAAGTTCTCACAGCAGATTTACAGTCTGCCCTCGTTGGCCGCTTGAGTATCTCCCCGTGTCGTAAGACGGTTGCAAATATAAAAACACTTTTGGTGTTTGCAAACTTAAATGCCAGATATTTCGGGATTATTTCTAATCTTTTGGATTTTAAGCCAATAAAAAAGGCTTCAATTTCGTGAAGCCTTTTATCGATATCTAAATCTATTATTATTTGTCTAAAACTGAAGCAATTTTCGCCCTTAATTCTGCTCCACGCAAATCTTTACCAATAATCATTCCCTTTTCATCCAATATGTAGGTAGCGGGAATGCTCTTGATGTTGTACATCACGGCAATGGGTTCTTCCCAGAATTGCAGGTTCGAAAGGTGTATCCAGTCCAGCCCGTCTTTTGCAATGGCTTCTTTCCATTTCACAGCATCCTTATCCAGAGACACACTGACGATGTTGAGTCCTTTTGCATGGTAATCCTTGTATAAAGCCACGACATTCGGGTTTTCCTTTCTGCAGGGTCCGCACCATGAAGCCCAGAAGTCGATGATCGTCACTTTGCCCAATGATTTTTTCAGCGAAACGGTTTGCCCTTCCGGGCCTGGTCCTGAAAAATCAGGCGCTTCATTGCCGACAGCAAGTGCTTTAAAGTTGGAAATTTTCGATTGTATAAGTTTGCCTGTTTTGGTGTTTTTCAACGGGGGATCCAGGTTGTCGAACGCTTTGCGGATTTTCTGGATATCCACTTCAGGATTGTTAAACATGTTGTCTATGAAAAGTACCGATAGGAAAGACTTCGGGTTTTTCTCCGGAAATTCTGAAGAGAGTGCCACCATCTGGTCCTGGTATACCTTTACGTCAGCCATCAGTTTGTTCATCACCAGGGTATCCTTGGCTTTATTGGCTTCAGCCCATTTGGTATTATTGGCTTCCTGGTACTTCATCATTTTGTCCTGGATTTTCATTGCAGCAGCATTGAACACCTGCAGGTCATCATTGCTGCGTGTCCCGCCAATCTTACTTTTGCCTATACTGTCCTTGTATATCGTAAAATTGATTTTTCCGCCTTCAAGGATGAAAACTACTTTTCCTTCGTTCTTATCAACCTGTAAAAAATGGATGGAAGGCTCGACGGTCTTTCCTTTGAAAACGAATTTTCCGTTTTCCACTTTAGCCGAGTCCACATTGATGAAGCTACCGGCCTTTTTCTCATCCTGTTTCTGCAGGTATATTTTCTTGCCGTTTTCGATTCCGGCAGCAGTTCCCGTAATCGTAAAATCAGCATCAAGAACCGTAAATGAAACCAGTCCGATGGCCATTAAAACAAGGAATGTTACTTTTTTCATGATTACAGCATTAATTTTATTATTTCAAAAGTGATGCCACTTTTTCCTTTAAGGCTTCACCCTGCAAATCTTTAGCAACGATTATCCCGCGTGAATCCAACAGGAAGGTAGCGGGGATGCTTTTTACATTATACTGCATTGCAATAGGTTCCTTCCATTGCTTTAGGTTCGAAACGTGTGCCCATGCCAGTTTATCGGCAGCAATAGCTTCTTTCCATTTGGCGGCATCCTGGTCCAGTGATACACTGATGATATTAAGCCCTTTTGCATGAAATTCATTGTAAAGCGCTACTACATTCGGGCTTTCTTTCCTGCATGGTCCACACCATGAAGCCCAGAAATCAACCAAGGTCACTTTTCCCATAGCCTGTTTCAGTGAAAGGGTTTTGCCATCAGGGGTTGGTGCGCTGAATTCAGGCGCCGCAGTCCCTACAGCCGGGCCTGATTTTGCATTGGCTTCCTGGAATTGCTTGATCTGAGGAATCATTTCCTTCACTTTTTTACCGATATAGGTCTTCTTCAGGGAAGGGTCAAGATTGTCAAAATCCTTTTGTAGTTTGTTCAGGTCAGCATCCTTTTCCCTTAAGTTTTGGCTAAGGAACAATAAGGAATAGTAAGATTTTGGATTTTTTTCGATGAATTTCAGGGATTCTTTTTTCACTGCCTCTGACAAAGGCTTATATTTCCTGATGATTTCCCCCATAGTGGCGGTATCATTTTTCTGCATTGCTGCGGTATATTTTTTCTGATTTGCCTGTTCGTAAGCTTTTACTTTCTTCAATACAGGCAATTCAAGGTACTCTGCAAAACTGTCATTGCTGAGTGTTCCCGTAACTTTACTTTTCTGTAAGGTATCTTTGTCAACCTGAACATTGATATCGCCTTGTTCCAGGATTAAAGTAAAGCCCTGATTGGCATATTTGCTTTGCTGTTCTGTTTTTCCTTTTTCCTGCATTTTGATGTAATGCTGTGTCGGCTCTGTCACTTTGCCTTCAAATTCAAATTTACCGCCCTGCACTTTTGCGGTATCCACATTGACAATCCTTCCGGTAGAGTCTTGTTTTACCAGGAAAACTTCAGTGCCGTCCGCTACACCTTTAGCGTCGGCTGTAATTATGAATTCATTCTCACCTGCTTTTTTACACGATACTGCCGCCATCGAAGCAAGTAATATCAAAAGGACTTTTTTCATTTGTTGGATTTTAATTTTAGAGTGCAAAAGTATTTATTTTTAAGTTTACTGGTGTTTTTTTTAGTAAAATTTATGGTTTTCGGCCTTTATTGTTTTGTTTCCGAAGGGCATACGAAGTTTGACAAACGGATATCGGTTTTGCGGATCCCGCTGATGCCTTTCTCTACATTGATGAAATTGTGGATGCCCCTTGATTTCAATATCGATCCCATAATCACCGAGCGGTATCCACCTGCGCAATGCAGGTAAAACGCCTCCTTTGGAATATTGTTAATCTCATTATTTACGGAATCCAGGGCGATGTTCAAAGCGCCGGGAATATGTTCGGCACTGTATTCACCCGGTTTCCTGGCATCAACGATGGTGTTTTCTGCAGCAAAGCGACCTGCAAATTCTTCAGGGCTGATGGATTCCATAGAATCGGTTTCAAATCCTGCCGAAGCCCAGGCTTCAATCCCGCCTTCAAGGTATCCCAGGACATGGTCGAACCCGACACGCGATAGCCGTGTAATGGTTTCCTGCTCGCGGCCTTCCGGCGTTACTATTAATAGTGGCTGATTGACATTCATTACCAAAGCGCCCACCCATGGCGCAAAATTCCCATCAATACCTATAAATACAGATCCCGGGATATGCGATTTTACGAAGTCATTCTCATTGCGCACATCCAGTACAATGGCATCAGTTTCTCCGGCGATCGATTTAAAAGCCTGCGGATCGAGTTTTTTTAAGCTTTTACCTATAATATTATCGAGGCTTTCATAACCTTCAATATTCATCGCAACGTTCTGGGGGAAATAAGCAGGAGGAAGGCCTAAACCGTCCAATAATTCAGTGATGAATTCCTCGCGGGTCATATCGGCGCGCAAAGCATAATTGGTTTTTTTCTGGTTGCCCAGGCTATCGGTGGTCTCCTTGCTCATGTTTTTTCCGCAGGCACTTCCTGCGCCATGGCTAGGGTAAACCGTCAGTTCATCAGGCAAAACCATGATTTTATTGCGAAGCGAATCAAACAATTCAGATGCGAGTTTTTCCTGCGTCAGGTCTGAAGCCATTTCCTGTGCCAGGTCCGGACGCCCTACATCACCTATAAATAAGGTATCGCCGGTAATGATGCCTTGCGGGATATCATTTTCATCAATCAGGAGGTAGCAGGTGCTTTCCAGAGTGTGTCCTGGCGTATGGATCGTTTTGACAGTGCAATTCCCTATTTTGAATTCCTGGTTGTCACTGGCAATGATGGCATCAAATTTCGGGGATGCCGTAGGGCCATAAACGATTTGAGCATTCGTTTTCCTGGCGAGGTCCAGATGTCCCGAAACGAAATCGGCATGAAAATGCGTCTCAAAAATGTATTTGATCTGCGCTTCATCCTTTTTGGCTTTGTCTATGTATGGCTGCACTTCCCGGAGCGGGTCGAATATGGCAGCCTCTCCGTTGCTTTCCAGATAATAGGCGGCCTGCGCAATGCAGCCGGTGTAAATTTGCTCGATTTTCATACAATCGTGTTTTAAGGTTGCAAAATTACGTAGAAAAGGTGAGGAAATTACGAATTATGAATTACGAAATTACGGACGTAGCATTTCGCAATTCGTAATTAATAATTCGTAATTCGTAATTATTCCTGATTCGTCAGTTTCCTATACGGAAAAGCCTGGAAAATATGCCTTTTCGCAAAACGGTTCGGCGAATCGGCGTTGATCATCTTGATGTAAGTCGCTTTTGGCACGCTGAAATACTCATAACTGCTGCCGTTTGAAAAAACCGCTTTGAGCCTGATGTTCTCATAATTGAAATCGACCAACGTAGCCGTCGCGATCGTATTATTATACTCTTCCTGTCCCAGTTTTATAGTGTCAGGATGGATGCTTACCAAAAAATGATATGCTTCAATAACGTTTTTACTCTGTGCTTCCGCGGCTGCCAGTCCGGCATCGTCACCCTGGAATTTATCAGGATGGCATTCCTTCATCGAGTTGCGGTAAATGGTCTTCAATTCTTTCAGTTCCACAGTCTTGTCGACATTGAGCAGCGTCCTGTATTCAGCGATTTTTTTCATAATATGCTTATATTCCGGCAACAAAATGCCTTTTAAAAATTTTTGCAAAAGTACACTTTTTAATTTATTGAATGCAAGTGCTTTAAAGTTAAATTATTGTTGTTTATTCAGGAGCTTTTCCTGCTGTCCGCTGTATCTTTTCCCTGCTAAAGGAGCAGGAAAAAGGATGCCGCTTCCATCAGGGCTAGGGCATCCGTGTCAATGTAAGCGCTTTCCACTGCCTGCTGCGACTGCCCACTGCGACTGGAAATAAGTATCTTAACTAAAATTCCTGCCTGTAATTCATTTTAATACATACATTTGCAGCCGATAATTAATTTTCAGTGGCATGAAAAAAATACTACTTGCGGCAGCCTTCATGCTGACCGGCTTTACGGGTTTTTCCCAGATCGTGATCAATGAGATTGAAGCGGATACCCCTTCAACGGATGTTATGGAATTTGTAGAGCTGAAGTCGGCGACACCCAATTTCGCCCTCGACGGTTACGTATTGGTGCTGTTCAACGGAACCACTAATGGCGATGCAGCCACCTCATACCTGGCACTTGACCTTGACGGTTACGTTACCGATGCCAACGGGATTTTCATGATAGGAAATTCACAGGTTTCGCCTTCGCCGTCCATTGTCGTAAATAACGGTGCTATACAAAATGGCCCGGACGGAGCCGGGATTTATTTGGGCAACGCTTCGAATTTTCCAAACAATACGGTTGCTACAACTACAAACCTCATTCATGGGGTAGCCTACAGCAACAGCAACACCGTGCAGCCTACGGCGTTGATGACGGCGATGAATTTGTCGACTTTTACCAATGAGAATGTAAACGGTGCTGCCGCAACACAATCCATCCAAAGGAAAAACGACGGCACATTTGAAGTAAAGGCACCTACGCCCGGGATGAACAATGACGGCAGCGGGGTAGGGGCCAATGGCATCACGATTTCCGTAACGCCATTGAATCTTGTCGAAGGCAGTGCTTTCAACGTCACTTTTACAACACAAACCGCCGTGACCGCCGATCTTGGTTTTTCATTCACATTGGCCAATGGCAGCTTCACCACATCCGATTACAGTGGTTCGCTTACCGCCGTGATCCCTGCAGGAGCGACGACGGTAAACAAAGCGTTCCTGCTTACGGACGATGCGGCCGATGAAGGCGATGAAATCATGAAAGTGTCTATGGGAAGCGTACCATCCGGTTATTCCAAATTAAATGACAATGTGGAATTCCGTGTACACGACAATGATTATATCGTGCAGCCATGGGGTACGCCGCTGAACCCGACGCACGGACTGGCGACCAGTACCGCGCCAGCGGGTTATTATGCTTCGCTCGAAGGAAAATCGGGTGCGGTATTGAAACAGGCCATACAGGACATTATTGCCAATCCGGCCGTGGTGCATGCGCAGAATTATGGGGACATTTTTGATATATTAAAGGAAGCCGACCAAAATCCGGAGAACGGCAGCCAGGTCTGGCTGATGTATGTAGAACAGCCAAGGTCTAAAATCGACTATCAGACCGGGACAAGCGGCGCTGCGGGTTTCTGGAACCGTGAGCATATTTATGCGCAGTCGCGCGGCGGTTTTACAAACGGCACATCAAGCACTGCGAACGGAATCGATAATTGGAATACCACAAATGCCGACGATATCATGGCCGGCCATGCCGATGGGCACCACATCCGTGCTGAAGACAGTCCGGAGAATTCCCTGAGGAGCGAGCGCAATTACGGTGTAGATTATAACGGACCGGCAGGCAGCGCAGGCAGCTGGCATGGCGATGTGGCACGCGCGATTTTCTACATGTGCGTGCGCTACAACGGACTGAATGTCGTGAACGGCGATCCGGCAAACGATCCTGACGGTTATATTGGTGATTTGGCAACATTGCTTACATGGAATATGGCAGATGCCTCCGATGATTATGAAATGAACCGCAATAATGTGGTGTACAACTGGCAAAAGAACAGAAATCCATTTATTGACTATCCGCTTTTAGCCGAATACATCTGGGGCAGTCATGCAGGCGAAACCTGGTTCGCCGCTTTATCGACCAGCGATAATTTAGATGTTAAAGTGGGTTTATACCCGAATCCCGCCCATGATAAACTGACAGTTTCAGGGGTTGCGGCCGGAGATATTGAAGTGTACAGCATGACCGGCGCGAAGGTTTTGAAATCTGTATTTAGCGAATACAATGCGGTAAACATTGATTTGCCTGCGGGTGTGTATGTTGCCAAAGTGACTTCGGAAGGAAAGTCGACGGTTAAGAAGCTGGTAGTGAAATAATGTCCGGTTTTCAATTTCAAGTTGCGTTACAGGCAAAATCTAAGAATTCTTAAGGAGTCTGAAAATCCAGGGTGTCGAATAAATTCATAAATTTATCCGACACCTTAAATTTTTCCAAATGAAAAACTGGATCGTCCTTGCGCTTATTTCAATGTTTTTTGCCGGGCTTACATCGGTTATTGCGAAAATGGGGCTGAAGAATGTCAGCAGTGATACCGGATTGGCGGTCAGGACAATCTCAGTCGTGATCATCGTGGCCATCAATGCATTCTTTTTTCAGTCGGCAAAGGATTTTAAGAATCTCTCGACTAATGACATCCTGATACTGTCCGCTTCGGGAATTACAGCCGGATTGTCGTGGGTCTTTTATTTCCGTGCCGTAAAATTAGGCGATGTGGCACAGGTAGCCCTGATCGATAAAGGCAGCATCATCATCACGATTTTGTTGTCGCTTTTCCTGTTGAACGAACAGTTTACGTGGAAGATTGCAGTAGGAGGCGGCCTGATTATTGCCGGACTTTTAGTACTTACGCTTAAGTAAGGGATTTTAACGAAAAGTAGGGTGGAACACTTTTAAGTTGTTCTATAATAAATTGCTTTATCTTTATTTGGTTGTTCCGATTGGTTGCCGGTATTTTCGGGGGAGCCAATCGGATTGCCAATGTTTTTATATGTTGAATCCATCAACCTAAAACACGGAAAGCATGAGAAAAATTACCACATTCATTACCCTGACCGCTTTTTTTATAGCTGCTGAAAGTCGGTCGCAGATCAATCTCGGTAGCACCATCTTGCAGCATACTGTTGTGGCCAGCGGCTTAAATGTGCCCTGGGACATGGCTTATGGCGCAGATGGCTGGATCTGGTTTACAGAGCTTAGCGGAAACATCAAGCGGATGAACCCCGATACTTTTCAAATCGAGCAGGTATTTACGATTGGCGACGTAGCGTTATTCGGGTTCAGTGTGGGGCTGCATTCGATTGTAATGGATCCGGACTTCAATAATACACACTATTTGTACGTGCATTATGCTTATACGAATACCACATCGAAAATCGTAAGGTATGAATATGATGCACTGAACAATACGCTGATCAACCCCACAATCATCCTCGGCAATATTCCTGCAGGTGTTTCGCACAATGGGTCGCGTATGGTGATATTGGGTGATAAATTATTCATTTGCCTCGGGGATACTTACAGCACACCGGCTGTGGCACAAAATACCAGCTCCATAAACGGTAAAGTACTACGTATGAACCTCGACGGCAGCATTCCGGATGACAACCCGACAGCGGGAAGTTATCTATGGACGCTTGGTCACAGGAATCCACAGGGCATGTGTTATGGCAACGGCATGTTGTACAGTTCAGAGCATGGAACCGCCAATAACGATGAAATCAATATCATTGAAGCAGGTAGGAACTATGGATGGCCTACTGTGGAAGGCGTGTGCAATACTGCAGCCGAAATCACGTTCTGCAACGCCAACAACGTCAAGGAACCCATTAAAACCTGGTCGCCATCCATTGCGCCGGCCGGAATCGATTTGTACCAGAATACGGCCATTCCGGAATGGGACAATTCGCTGTTGGTAGCGGTTCTGAAAAATAAGCAGCTGATACAACTCAAGCTCAGTGAGGACGGCACACAAATCACACAGCAGAATATTTACCTTACAAATACTTATGGCAGGCTACGCGATGTGCTTGTAATACCGGATGGGCGCGTGTTCCTCTGTACGTCAAATAGGGATTATGCAGGCACACCGGTTGCTGCCGACGACAGGATTATTGAGTTGAAGAATAATGCTTTAGGGATTCAAAATCCCGATGCCTCTAAAGCAGTGGTTTATCCCATCCCGGCTGGCAATTTAATTCACATCGAGCCTGATACAGGCGTGTACTGGATTTCGATTATCAGTATGGAAGGGAAGGAAATTTATGCCGGTAAATATACTCCGAGTGTCAGCGTGAGTGCTTTTGCATCAGGGATGTATTCCTTGCAATTGATGGATGCGGATAAGAAAATCGTAGGCAGGCGAAAAATCCTGATGAAGTAAATGCCTGGCAGCGATAATGCAACATGAATGGATAGTTCCTTTCTTATATAATGATCTTCACCAGTAATTTATGGATTTCGGCAATCATTCCTTGCCAAGTGTGATTACTTTTTTCAGCGCTTCCGGAAGTACATCATTCGATACAGGCTCTTTTCCAAGCCTTGCCTGGAAGAGCATATCGCGGCCGCAGATATTTCCGGCGGCGATCAGGTAACAAATCAATTCATTGTCCCTCTTTATCGTTACGCTGTTGCCAGCAAGCGGTTTGCCCAATACGATAACCGTGATGTCTTTAAAACTGACCTGGTCCTGTTGCCGCTTTTCGATGTCAAAACCACTCTTGATGATTTCAGTCAGTTTGTTCCCGGAACGGTAAATGATTTCCCCATTTTCATTTAGGCGGACGTTTGCTTTTTCTCCGGGGTGGTTCTCGATATACATCCATGACAGCAGGAAATTGTCGGCGGAGATGGATTGGAATTCAGGATTGACCTTGATGCCGTCAGCGAAGGTAATGGTCTGCTCGCAAAGGTTGATGCTGTTTACATCCTGTGCCGATGCGAGGCAACAACTAAGGAATAGGATAAAGAAAGTGAAAATTCGTTGCATGAGGAGTCTTATGATATAAAGTTCAATTTAAAATTAAGCAAAAAATGCCTGTACGAAAAATAATGTTTAAAACCGGCGGATTGATTTATTCCTTAACCCTTACCAGTTTAATGATGACCTCGGGGGTTTTGATTTCGAGTGCGGCATCAGTAACTGCAATCGCTCCTTCTTCCTCCATTCCGCCATCCATCTTCTGGGTCATGGTTTTCCCATCTTCAGAAACCTTATAATCACCTTCAACGGTACGGCCTGAGGTGGTGGTGGTAAACCTGCCGTCTTTCTTAAGGCATACCAGACTGCTTTGGCTGTCCGGGATGTCCATTTTTTGGCCGCTGTCGGCAGCAATTACGGCATCGATTTTCCAACAGCCGACAACTTTATCCTTAACGGTGTTTTGGGCATGGCTGCTGATGCTGAAGAAAAGGCTTGCAACTAGGATGGGTAGGGTAATGTAATATTTTTTCATTTTGGTAGGGTTGGTTTATGATTGTAAAGAAACGGTATCGGGTTTATTTTATTGTTCGCTGCCGCTGCTGCTCATGGTGGGATGTATCTTTATCGAGCCTAATTTCCAGCCTTTTCCACACCATTCCTGAAGCCCTGCCTGACCTTGGCGATTGTAAAAAAGGGTGCGTCAGGAAAAACGGTGCATTTCAGGAAGCCGATGATTTTGTCCTCACTCAGCGTTTTGTTCTTCAGGGCGCTAACGATGTCCTTACCGAATTTAAAGAAGATCGACTGGTCTGAAAACTCGCCTGTAGGATCGTCGTTTTCAAACAGGAACAGTATTTCATTGGGCTGCGGAATGATGCTGTCATAAAATTTATAGATTTCTGACCCCGACGCGGTCGCATAAATATTGAAAAAACACTCCAGCTTCTTGTCACTGCTTGCCAGGTAGGTATTTGCATGTAATTTTTTCGTCGTGTGGAGCGTCCTGAATATCGTTTCAGATTGCTCATAGGTATCCATGAAGGTCTTGAGTTCCACTTTGTTTTTGGGATTGCATACGATTATGGAGCCTTCCGTTTGTGCGGTGGCGGATAGGGATGTGAGGAAGGTAAGAAGGAGTAGTTTTAATGTCATGGTATCGGTTGTTTGGAGGTTTTGAGAGGTTGCGGCTTTTGAAGCTGACCAAAAGCGACGGGACCCGGCTGCACAGAACGAATTTATGGAAAAAGCGTTTACCTTTTACGCGGAAGCAGCAATTAGTGTCGCTTTGTTCGTTGTTGCTCTGATGAGTTAAACTGGCGTTAATCAGTTTTATCTATTCCTCTTCGATGCTTATGATATCAACAATTGGACCGATTAAATTAATAAAATCATTTAGTTTATAGGGATAAACTGTATTATCGTCCTTTATAATTTCAATTTTGTAATTTTTTGATTGTATTTGGCCTAAAGTAAACGTAATTATTCTATTTGTTACTCTGAATTTTTCACCAATTTGGAAAATGCACTTGCCCTGTTGAAAATCATATCGACAATAATTTAATTCATTTTCACTATCGATGTTTATTGATCTTTGAATAGTTTCCAGAGATTTTTTATCAAATACTATAGAAACAGATGATATATTATAAGTTTGAAAACGATAATAGCGCTTATTTTCCCGCTGAGGTACGCCGCAGGCTTGTACATGGACTAATTTATTTTTTGGGTTTTCAATTAATTTCCCATTCTTTAATTTATAATACTTTTTTAAAGGAAATTCACTTTCGGATCTTTTGTCTTTTAAGGTTGTCTTTACTTCCCATAAAACAATTCCATTAGGAATAGCGTCGATTTTATTTTCAAAATAAGGCCTGTAAAAATATTCTGTATCAGAAATCAAGATGCCATCGCTATATTTTTTTTCGAATATGATATCCGATTCGAAATACGAATTTTCATAAGTAATTTTTCCGTTTTTCATTACTTGCGTAAAAACAGAGTCTTTCTCATTAACAATGCTGTCTTTATCATTTTCTTTGAAATGATAATATCTGTAATATTTATTGTTGTTTAGGTAGGTAGAATCAATGGAGCGAAATTGATCATTATTGATGAGGACAACTTTATTTCCATTTTTATAGTCTCTGAGTATCTTAGAATTGTCAATATTTTCCGTGTAACTTAATTCGGGATTTATGGCATTGTGAATATAATTATGGCTTTTTACATATAAGGAATTTTTCTCCGAAATTTTTAATGATTTGTTGTATACGGTTAATAGATTTTTGGAATCAGGATAGCATGTGGATTGTATTGAATAACCGTCCATCGAGGTTTTGGTTATACTTTTAGCCATACTTTTATCAAAATAGTTTATTGAAAAGCAATTTTGTCCGATAATGATATATTGCGGATTTCCAAATTCATTTAGTTTATAGAGAAAAGAATGATTGTTATTCGTGACAAGCAATTCATCTTTTTCCGCGCTTACAAGTACCTCGTTAATTGTTTCGCCACTATCGGATTTTAAGCGGATTATTTTGATATTATTATTTTTAATACTGCTGTAATCTCCAGAAATTACCTTTTCAACATCTTTAATTTGGGAATACACGATGCAACTTGCAAATGAAGAAATTGCAGTCAGGATTATTTTATTGATTGTGGATTTCGATTTTGGCATAGTTTGCAAAATTACGGCTAACGTTCCCGCGTCAGAAGCTGTCGCGGCTTGGAAACTGAGATTTCTCCACCAGGAGAAAACGAAAATAGGAAAAAAGCGGACAAAACCGGGCAGGGAGCGATCGCG
Source organism: Flavobacterium pallidum (assembly GCF_003097535.1). Lineage (NCBI taxonomy): Bacteria > Pseudomonadati > Bacteroidota > Flavobacteriia > Flavobacteriales > Flavobacteriaceae > Flavobacterium > Flavobacterium pallidum. The sequence goes on along the minus strand of NZ_CP029187.1, from coordinate 3,288,363 downwards.
TCCGGCGCGTATCGATAGCAGTTTTTATTGCATTGCTTTAATAAACGCCTTCATTTCGTCCATTTTACCTATTGTGATCCTTGTCCATTTGCCCTGCTCTTCATATATTCTTCCACCTTCAATATGGTGGTCTTCTAATTGCCTGAAATAGTCCTTGTGGTATTTTGCGAGTGAAAAATAGATGAAATTTGTGTTAGAAGAAATACACTCGCAATCTAACTTTCTGAGTTCACTGATAGTATATTGCCTTACATTTTCATTCAGCAAGTAGCAATCTGAAACAAATTTGTCATCTTTCAACGAAGCTATAGCAGCAAGTTTTGATAATACACTCACGCTATTGTTGGTATTGGACTGCAAATTTGCCAAATCATCAATTATTGCTTTGTTCCCGATGGCGTAGCCAATCCTTGCTCCGGCCAGCCCATATATTTTGGAAAATGTTTTGGCGATAATAATATTTTTGTGATCATTTACCATATTACTGAGCGATTGCTGTTGAGTAAAGTCCAGATAAGCTTCGTCAATCAATATAATGGTATTTTGAGGAATCCTGGTCACAAATCCTGCCAATGCTTCCCTTTCACAAATGGTTCCTGTTGGATTGTTTGGATTACAGATATAAACCAGTTTTGTATCCTGGTTTACAGTTTCCAGCATCGCTTGCAAATTAATTTTCTTATCGGTTGTAAGCGGTACTTTATTTTTCGTTAAACCTAAATTATCCAATGTAACCGTCCAATAGTCGTAGCTTGGGTCTGCAATGACATAATTTGCACCGGTCACCTTCGGTTCGCGTCCTTTGTCCAGTGATGCATATTTTGCCACCAAATCTAAAATTTCGGTAGAACCGGCTCCTAATAATATGTTTTCGTCTTTAACGCTATTTTTCTTTGCAAGGTCTGCAATCAGTTGTTCCGCAACATCCCAATGGTATCGGTTGCTGATATTCACATTGTCGGCAAATGCCTTTCGTGCTAATGGAGAGGGGCCGTAGGGATTTTCATTTGAGCGTAAAAAAATGAACTCAGCATCAGTCTCAAAACGATCCATTGAATTTTCTGATACGAGGGGAGAGGCAAATGAATTAAAGTTTGCAAGCCCGATACCGGCCATGCCAATTCCGATTTTTTTCAGCCAAAGTCTTCTGCCAGCTTCCATATTTACTTTTTTTTTAAGTAGTCTTTAAAATAATAGTTTGTTACAACAGGTAGTATTAAAATTGACGATGATTCAGGCGGACTGCTTCGACTATTCGCTTGGCTCGCGCCGGAAGAGCCTCCTAATTCATGTTATAAAAACATTGAGGGCCCACTGCGCCACCTCCATACTCCAGAATTAACTTGTCGTTTGCCAGGATATAGGTGCAACTATCATTGTATGCTGCTTTTAATTCTCTGGAGATTGGCCTGTCAAAAACATTAAATGAATACAACCCCATGCCACTGCGTTGAAAACCGATTTTGGCCGGTTCACCACTTTCAATTTTAATGCAATTTGCATTGTCCAATTTGTTTTTGATGGTTTTTAAGGTTTCTCTCGTCCAGCCTAAAGGTTTTATGATACTGTCCATCCGGGGCGTGTAAGCCTCTAAATCCCACTCTGAGAAGACTTCTTTGTATGAATTACCTTCAGTGCCTGTAATTGAAATGCCAAATTTCGCCAGCGTATTGTCATCTTTAAATTCGATTTCCACAAACCGGCCTTTTGGGACTATTTTATTAAAATAACTTTTCAACTCATAGATTTCAACTTTGTTTTCCTCGAAGTTTTCTTTTAAATCCGTTACAGAGTAATCTTTGTCAAACCCACCAAAAGCATTTATAATCGTCACCGCATAGACTACAAAAATTAAGAACACAATTCCTGATATGAGTAAGACTATTTTGGTAATTCGGTTGAACATTTGTTTGGGTAAGTTAGATTAAAGTTGGTAATGATGGTGACTTGTTTACAGTTGTCGTAGCTTCATGGATTGAACCCGCGCCATTGCTGCTCGAATAATTCGCTGTCAATCTCTATACAGGAAAAGCTTTTCCTGAAATCGTCAAACAATAGATTATTGTCGGTCCAATATCCGTAATTGTCTTTGTAAGGCATTTTTAAAACGACTTCCTGATGGCTGTTTAAACCAATTTCCCTTTCAGGAGCTCCATTTTCATCGTCATATTCTACCATCCAGAATTTTACATCGGCAATTTTCCCTTCGAAATCCGGATTGGCAACAGGAAATATTTTCCTCGCGACCTTGCCAAAGAATTGTTCCAGGAATTTTGGCTTAGCATTTTCAGGATGACTTTCGGGGATTTCAAATTTTAGGTATTTCATGAAGTTAAAGTTGGATTTAGCAAATTTAACATTGCAGGTAACGTCCGGCGGCTTCACTTCAGTTGGGCTTTAGAGCAGTTCCAAATGTAGGGACTGGAATTGTGTGAAACCGGGTTATGAGCTGGCTTTGTTAAAATAATGACTTTTTGTCCTCTGATACATCGACTGGCATCCAGGGATACTTATCAGTATCAGTGGTAAAATCTTTTGAAATATAGTTTAAGTTCCCCCAATATTCAACAGGAGTTTGTTCAGTTAATTCTGTTCTAAATAATGTAGATTTTAAGGAGTGGTATTTTTCAACTTTTTCATAGTGGCACCGTACAACTTCTACTAATTTTCCCCTGGCTAAATTGTCCTCCTTAATTAAATCAATTTCATTTGTTACCTCTAATAAAATTTTTTCAAGCTCAGATTTAATTTTTACATAATTGCCTTTTAGAGTGTTTCTACTAATTGTCAAAGTAATTTGCTTTATAATTTTATTGCTCTTTGGTGTAATTGTATATCCATAGGGAATTCTTTCTGTGCAAGAAATAACATATTTTGTTAAATTCGGATAATTTAGTAATAGGTTGTCAGTTTTAAGGTTCAAAGTTCTCACAGTATATCCCAAAAATCCATCCTCCTCACTTAATTTTGGCGGCTCAAAATCAATTAAGAATTTTATAAATTCTTCATTTTTACTTTGTTTATAGTTCAATTGTATTTCCTGATGTTTTAACAAAGTTAACTCTTTGTACCAATCTTCATCAGTATTAGTCGGAACAATATCTGGACAGTCCATAAAGTCTTTAATTGTTTGTTCAATTACTGAAAGAGTGTGATTTGCATTTTGCTTTACCAGTTCAATATCTCCTTTTTTTAAAGGCCTAAAATGAGCTAAAGAGTTTCTCACATTTCCAATCTCATCTAATTTATTTTTTATGATATCCCGTGAACCAGGAAAATACTTTTTGAAATATTTCCAATATGTATCGGATACAATAATTCTGATTAATTCACCACTTGTGAGATGTAATAAAGGGCTGGTGATAACATAGCCTAAATATGCATAATCCTTATCCTGAGAAAGTCGTTTTTTTGCTATGGCGCCTATCGTTGAATTTTCATCATCGTCAGAAGTTACTGATAAATCTTTCCATTTTTCACCATACTCATTCTTTAAGATGATATATACAAACATTCGCAATAAATTTTCAACTCGAAAAAGAATATTCAAGGCTTCAAAATACTCTATTTTTAACCAATGTCCTGGTAATTCATATAAATTATTCTCTATATATTTTGCTTCTTTCCAATTCATTGTTGTCAATTTAGAATTAAGTTTGCTCATTTCCCGCTAATATATAAAAAACAACGTTCCAAACCTACACACGTCCCACAACGCCACTTACCACGTCCAATACTCCATTAACCACGTCCCAAACCCCGTTGATGACGCTATACCACGCCATTATTGGCGTTCAATGCCCCATTAATGGCGTCGGCAACCCCATTGACCACGTTGTATAGCCCCGTTAATGACGTTCAGGACGCCATTCATGGCGTACGACGCCCCGTGAACGGAGCTTTGAACCCCATTCACGGGGCAGGCAATGCCATTCATGGCGGTGGATAACGTGGTAAACGGAGCATTTTACCCCATTCATGGAGTATAGCACCCCGTTAATCCGGCAGGACACGACGTTAATGGGGTATATTACGTAGTCTACGGGGTTATTTGTTTCGGAAAAGGCATAAAAAAACCCGGAAACGGGTTCCGGGCCTGTGACAATAAAGTAAGCCTACTCTTCCGACTTGCCTTCTCCTTCGTTCCTGTTTTTCTTCGACGAGGAAGGCCCGCCGTTGAAGAACTGCGACAACTCCGACACCTTGGTGTTGTAGCCCGCAGCCTGCGTTGCCGCTTTGTACTTCGCATAATCGTAATCAGTCAGCGAGGCCTGGTAATTGTCCCAGTCGTGCAGGATCTTCGCGCCTCCGAGTCCGTCAACGAGGCTTTCAAGGCGCTGGATGGTGACTTGCAGGAACGCACGGGTATCGTGGTCATTGGCAAATTCCGTCCAGTCCACATCGGGGCTGCTCAGCGTGGGCTGGCTGTCACGGTAATCCTTCACCTTGTTGATGATCAGTTTGTTGGTCTCATTGACACTCCCGTACTGCAGGCGCTCGGAAGCGGCAAGGTTCGCCACCTTATTGGCTAAGGCGGCCTCAAGGCTTGTCATCGCCGCGTTCACGGCGGTTTTGTCTGCTGCGGCAAAATGCCGGCTGTCAAAGTTTGTAAAAGGCATAAGTAATGGTTTTAATTGTTAATAAGAATAAAACTATTAAAATGCTTTATTGAGTCGATTTATCGTTAACAAATAATTAGCTAAACGCGCTTAAGTTTATCATTTAGTTAACTATAAAGTGTCTTTTTGCGATTTATTGTTTTTAAAAAAGAACGTTTATTAATAAATACTTTGTAAATGCCTTCCAATTTTATTATTTAGTTGTTTCAACCGCCGAACTTTGCTACTTTGCTACTTTGCTACTTTGCTACTTTGCTACTTTGCTACTTTGCTACTTTGCTACTTTGCTACTTTGCTACTTTGCCACTTTGCCACTTTGCTACTTTTCCACTTTCCCCTATCTTAGCCTCATGAAAATCATCGCCGTCATTCCCGCCCGCTATGCCTCGACGCGTTTTCCTGCCAAACTGATGCAGGACCTCGGAGGCAAGCCTGTTATTTTACGAACTTATGAAGCCGCGCTGCACACCGGGCTGTTCGATGAAGTGTTTGTCGTTACCGATTCGGTCATTATTTATGATGCGGTCGTGACCAGCGGCGGCAAGGCCATTATGAGCATTAAGGAGCACGAATCCGGCAGTGACCGTATCGCCGAGGCGGTCGAAAATATGGATGTAGACGTGGTTGTCAACGTGCAGGGCGATGAGCCTTTCATTGATGCCGAACCTTTGGCGAAACTCATACAGGTTTTTAGGGATGATACAGCCGGGCAGGTCGACCTGGCCTCACTGATGTGCCAGATTACCGATGAAAACGACATCAACAGCCCTAATAACGTGAAAGTAGTGGTGGACCATAACCAGTTTGCATTGTATTTTTCACGTTCCGTCATTCCGTATCCGCGGGAAGTTAATGTGGGTGTGCGCTATTTCAGGCACATCGGGATATATGCCTTCAGGAAACAGGCGCTGCTCGATTTTTACAGCCTTCCGATGCAATCGCTGGAAGCTTCTGAGAAGCTGGAGCAGTTGCGGTACCTTGAATTCGGGAAACGTATCAGGATGGTCGAAACGACACATGCCGGCATTGGCATTGATACGCCCGAAGATCTGGAGAAGGCGAGGGGGATGGTTTAGAGGTGATTATCGGATTTTCAGATTATCGGATTTTCAGAAATCTAACAGTCGGAAAATCTGAGAATCCGAAAATCCATTTCAAACTTTCCTTGCTACAATCAACTCATTGTGTTCTTCCACCCGCGGAATCACTTCAGTATCAAATCCCAGCTGTTGCAGTTCACTGACATAGTCGTCGTTGCGGATATTGTCCTGCTTGCTGAGCAGCATGGTGTTGAACAGCAAAATCCCTTTTGCCCTGAGCAGGAAATGAATCCTTTTTGAAAAGAACGATTCGAAAAGGAAATTCGGCATGGCGGTATCCTGGAAAATGTCGATAATGATCAGGTCGTAGCGGTCTTTGGTCTTCAATACAAATTCAAACGCATCGTCAATCACGATTTCCAGGTTTGGTATGGCATCCAGCCCGAAATATTCATTGGCCAGTGCAATCACCCCTGCGTCAATGTCCACCCCGGTAATCTTTCCCTTAAAACCGATCTCGTCGGTGATGGTTTTAATGACGCTTCCTCCGGCCACACCCAGCACGAGGATGTGTTCCATAGCCTGGATTTCGTCAAAGCCGATCGCCTGGAGCCCTTTCCTGAGGATGCGCTGCAGGCTGCCGTAGGAATAATTGGTGTTTTTGGAATCCATGACCAGCTCTCCGTTGTTCCAGGTGATTTCGAGGTTTTTGCTCCACTCGGATTTCCTGCTGGCAACATTTACGGGAATAATATAACTGAGCAAACGCCTGACCATGTTTTGTATTTTTCTCAAAAATAAACGAATAATCTTATTTTTACCAAAAAAATTAAGGTATGAAACGCCTGATCTACAAAGTCATCTTTTTCCGGCTGATGGGCTGGCGTATCACAGGAATGATGGATCCCGGCATCCGGAAGAGCGTACTGATGATCGTGCCGCACACGTCGTGGATGGATTTCTTTATCGGGTTGTTTGCACGCGGCATTATAGGGCTGGAGATGCACTGGGTGGGGAAAAAGGAGTTGTTCCAATTTCCTCTGAATGGCTATTTCCGATGGATGGGTGGCGCACCACTCGACCGCAGCGGCGGACGCAATACCGTAGATGCCGTTGCAGGGCTTTTTGCGGAACGAAAAGTATTCCGGATGGCTATTGCGCCCGAAGGTACCCGTAAAGCCGTCATTACGCTTAAATCCGGGTTTTATTACATTGCCTTAAAAGCGGATGTCCCCATCATTCCAATCGCTTTTGATTACGGCAGGAAGGAAGTTGCACTCGGCAAGCCGTTTTATCCGACGGGAAATGAAGATGCAGATGTTGCCATTTTGCTCCGGCATTTCGAAGGGGTCACAGGAAAATTTCCTGAGAATGGCTTCGGTTATGAAAAATAATTTTACCCATGCAAAACCAAACCTTTTTTTATTTCGTAAATGGAACTATAAGGTTTTGCGAAAGCACCCTTTTTGCTCCGAAAAAAAGAAATAGTATAGGCGCCTACGCCGAAAAAGATTTTGTGTTTGTTTTATTGGTTTTGAAAACCCTGGCTTCCCAAAAGCCGGGGTTTTCTTATTTATCGCTTTTGGGCCTGTAATCCATGAAACTCCCGTCGCGATACAGTATGATGATCTTGTCGATATCACCGGTTTGGGAAATGGGCAGGGAAGGGGATGGGATTTTTTCCTCAGCCATATTTTTTTCACCGGTTGCTGCAGGGGTATTTTCATCTCCGGAAAGGAATGCCCCGGAACCCTTCAGGAGCCAGTATAAATTTACGTCGGGAAATTCTTCGCCCAGTTTTAAAATGAAATCCAGGCTCGGCTTATTCCTTCCTGAAAGCAGGTGTGAAATCCCGGATCGCTGCACCCCGATCTTATCTGCAAAAGAAGACGCGCTTAACTCATAATGCTTCATGAGCAGTTCCAGCCTTTTGATAAAATCGTCGGTATTGAGCATTGTAAAAATATTGATGTTACAAATGTAAATAAAAGCATCATACCATTGAAAATTACAATTGTAAATTATTTGAAACAGGAAAATACTACTGTATTTTAAGTTTATATAGAATCAATTAAAATATTGATTTTTAAATTATTATATGTACGCATGTAAATGTGTTGTTTTTTGTAAGGCCTTATGTGTTTATATTGTTTACAATAATAAACTTTTCAAAGTTTACGGTTAATTTACAATTGTAAAACCAAAGATGTTTACATTTACCAAAGCAAAAAAAGAATATGGATTACGAAAAAATATTTGCGGATTCAAAGCAGGAGAAACTACACGGGCGGTATATCTGTAACGACCATATTGAACCGATTCTGGAAACTTTATCTGCTTCCGGAAGCGTTGAAATTTTAGGACAATCAGTATCTGAAAAAAATATTTATGGCTACAGGATTGGTCATGGAAAAACAAAAATCCTGGCCTGGTCGCAAATGCACGGCAATGAAAGTACGTGTACAAAAGCGCTGTTTGATTTCTTTAATTTCCTATCTGAAAAGTCGGCGATGCAGCAAAAAATACTTTCAGAATATACCTTTCAGTTTATCCCGATATTAAATCCCGATGGCGCGGAAGCTTATACCCGTGTAAATGCAAATGACGTTGATTTGAACCGTGATGCTCAGGATCAGTCACAGCCTGAAAGCGTCATTTTGCGCAAGGTTTACGATACTTTCCGTCCTGATTATTGTTATAATATGCACGACCAGCGTACGATTTTTGGTGTTGCAGATACCGGTAAACCCGCTACGGTGTCCTTTCTTGCGCCATCGTTCAATGCGGCACGCGACCATAACGAGGTGCGGTTGAAGGCGATAAAAGTCATCAATGCAATGGATAAAACCCTGCAGGAATTCATTCCCGGGCAGGTAGGGCGTTTTGATGATGGCTTTAATATCAATTGTGTAGGAGATACTTTTCAATTCCTGGGCACGCCTACCATTCTTTTTGAGGCTGGGCACTTTCAGGGCGATTATGAGCGCGAAATCACAAGGAAGTATGTCTTTTTTGCATTATTGTCAGGATTGAAGTCAATTCACGAAAACGTTATAGTTAATAACGAAATTGATTATTACCTGATTATTCCGCAAAATAATCCAAATTTTTTCGATTTTGTTTATAAAAACATCAAAATAAATTATGATAGTTCAGATATAATCACCAATTTTGCGGCACAATATAAAGAAGAATTAGTAGATAAAACCATTAATTTTAACGCTTTTGTTGTGAAAATTGGCAATTTGGATGATTTTTTCGGTCATTCAGAATTTGATGGAGGCGGTGCAAAATATTCCGATATTCACGGACATTTGCCGCAGCTGGATCAGAAGGCAGATTTTTTCCTCGACGGTGTTGGTTTTGTAAATGGAAGTTCCTTAAAATAGAGGCTTGCTGATTTTCTTTTGTTGTCAACCAATATAAACATTAAACAAGCAACAAAATGAGTAAATTTCGCTTAGATGAGGTAGATCACCAGATACTGGACATGCTGATCGACAATACAAGGGTTCCTTTTACGGATATCGCAAAGAAACTACTGATCTCTGCCGGAACGGTGCATGTCAGGGTTAAAAAGATGGAAGATGCCGGCATTATCATGGGGTCTTCATTGACACTGGATTATGAGAAATTAGGGTATTCATTCATCGCTTATGTGGGTGTGTTTTTGAACAATACATCACAAACCAAATTCGTTTTGGAGCGTATCAATGATATTCCTTTCGTAACTGTGGCACACGTAACCACTGGAAAATTCAATATTTTCTGTAAGATCAGGGCTAAAGACACGAAGCACGCTAAAGATGTCATCTTCATGATTGACGATATCGAGGGGGTTTACAGGACCGAAACCATGATTTCACTTGAAGAAAGCATCAACGATAAAAAACGCCTGATGCATACGATTTTCAAAAATATGTAATGATCTTCCATATAAAATATTTGAACCCCGGGCAGTAACCACGGGGTTTTTTTTATTATCTTAAACCAAAATTTGCCAGCCATGTATACGCCTCCGAAAATCGAACGTTTCAACGAAAATGTCCTTTCGAAATACCATATTTACAATAGTGTTTTTATTACGCTTCCCTTTGATGCGATTGATAATACGGGCGTATTGTTGCCTTTATTTGCTGAAATCTGCGAGAATGGTTTTAAGCAGGAATTGAATCCGAAACAGATTGTGGAGCAATTCTTCCAAAAGTTCCTTGAACAGAAAAGCGAAAAAGAGCAAATCGACCTGATGTTTCGTTTTATCCAGTACATCGAACGGCAGATCGTGCTTTTCGATGCCATTGAAGATGCAGCTTTTCCGATCGTAAATAATATGGAAGGGCGTGGCTCGCTGCGGGATATCAATGAAAAGGCAGAAGCTAAGGACAAACTCGGTGAATTGAAGGATTTCCTGAAGACTTTCAATGTGCGGGCAGTATTGACGGCGCATCCGACGCAGTTTTACCCGGGTCCGGTGTTGGGGATCATTACAGATTTGACGCAGGCCATCCGTGAGAATGACCTGATCCGCATCAAGCAATTGCTATCCCAGCTTGGGAAAACGCCTTTCATTAAAAAGGAAAAGCCAACGCCTTATGATGAAGCGGTAAGCCTGGTCTGGTACCTTGAAAATGTGTTCTATTACACTGCCGGCGAAATGGTCGAATACATCCATAAGAACATTTTTAAGCATGATGAAAATGACAATCCGATAATCAATTTCGGATTCTGGCCGGGTGGTGACCGTGATGGAAATCCATATGTAACGACTGATATTACACTGAAGGTAGCGAACCGTTTGCGGACATCGCTTTTCAGGTGCTATTACAATGAGATAAGAAGTTTAAAAAGGAAGCTAACGTTCTATGAAGTAGATGTTTTAATTACTGAAATTGAACTAAAACTTTATGATTCCATTTATTGTACCGACGATACGGTTTTCATCACTTTGGAGGCATTTAAACAAAAACTGAATGCCATTAAATACATCATTATCGACAAACACCAATCGCTGTATCTTGATGACCTGGAACTGCTGATTTGCCGTGTGAACCTGTTCGGGTTTCATTTTGCATCGCTCGATATCCGCCAGAACAGCAAGATTCACGATGCGGTTTTTGACGACATTTCAAAGCAGGGTGAATACCTTGATGTCGGTTACGCTTCCGCAGATGACACTCAGAAAATAGCATGGCTGAAGGGCATCAAATCCGGCGCAGACCCTGAGCAATATAAAGACATCACAAAATCTACACTGGAATCGGTTTATGCCATGAAAACCATTCAACAGCGCAATGGCGAGAAAGGCAGCAACCGTTATATCATCAGCAACAACGAAAGCGCTCTTGACGTGATGCAGGCGTTTTCACTTTTCCGTTTGTGTGGCTGGGAAAATCCATCGGTTGATATCGTGCCGTTGTTTGAGGTGATCGAAGACCTGCGCAACGCAAGATCCGTGATGGAACAATTATACACCAACGAAACGTATTCACGGCATCTGCGGCAGCGCAACAACACCCAGACTGTGATGCTTGGCTTTTCTGACGGGACCAAAGACGGCGGCTACCTGATGGCGAATTGGAGCATTTATAAAGCCAAAGAAGCAATAACTGAAGTGTCGAGGCAATACGGGATCAAAGTGATTTTTTTTGACGGACGCGGCGGGCCACCGGCACGAGGGGGGGGAAAGACGCACAAATTTTACGCATCGCTCGGTCCTGAAATTGAAAACAGGGAAATCCAGATTACGATCCAGGGACAGACCATCAGCTCTAATTTCGGGATTGCGGACTCGTGCCGCTATAACCTCGAAAACCTGCTGACGGCTGGTGTCACGAACAAAATTTTCAACAAAGATGAAAACCTGCTTTCTGAATCCGATAAAAATATACTCGACGAATTGTCGGAAATTGGTTTCGAAAAATATTCGGAATTTAAAAAACATCCCAAATTCATCCCGTACCTTGAGCAGGTGAGCACGTTAAAGTATTTCGCAAAAGCCAATATCGGCAGCCGCCCGGCGAAAAGAGGCAAGTCGGAGCAACTGGATTTTTCAGCATTGCGCGCCATTCCTTTTGTTGGTTCGTGGAGCCAGTTAAAGCAAAATGTTCCGGGATTTTTTGGTGTGGGCACCGCTTTGAAGCATTTCGAAACCGTTGGGAAATGGAATCAGGTACAGCAGCTTTACGACAATTCCTTGTTTGTGAAAACGCTGTTGGAAAACAGCATGATGTCGCTCGCGAAAAGTTTTTTTCCGCTGACGGCTTATATGAAGGACGATGCGGAGTTTGGTGATTTCTGGACAATTATTTACGAGGAATTTTTGCTTACCAAAGACATGCTGCTTAAAATTGCCGGGCACAGCCAATTGATGGAAAATTATCCCGACGGCAAAGCGTCGATTGAAACCCGCGAATTGATTGTAAGGCCATTGCTTACGATACAACAATATGCTTTGCTGCGGATTAAGGAACTGCAATCGGAAAGCCAGCCTGATGAAACCTTGCTTTCAGTGTATGAAAAAATGGTCACACGATCGCTATTCGGCAATACCAACGCGAGCAGGAACTCGGCTTAATGAATTATGAATTACGAATTATGAATTTCAAATTTCAAACCAGATATGTATGAGGTCATCCACTTTACCCGTAAACGAATATGCTTCGTATTATACGACTTACATCAATGCGCTTGATGACGTCCACCTTACAGAGGAACTGGAAATCAGCCTGCATGATTTTATCCGCTTTGTACAGGACATCCCAATGGATAAATTCGATTATCGGTATGCGGAAGGAAAATGGACCATCAAGGATATTATCCTGCATTTAACAGATGCAGAACGTGTTTTCAGCTACCGTGCGCTACGTTTTGCACGACAGGATAAAACACCACTGCCGGGTTTTGAGGAAAACAGTTATGTAGATGCTGCGCATGCCGGAGATCGTTCGATACAGGACCTGCTGAGTGAATTGTCGGTGGTGCGCCATGCTACGCTGGCCCTTTTTAAGAGTTTTTCTGAAAATCAGCTTAAAAGTATGGGGACCGCTTCAGAAGTGGAAGTTTCAGTGCGTGCCATTGGATTTATTATTATAGGGCATATGAAACACCACCAAAGGATCTTTAAAGAGCGGTATTTGTAAGCGTTTCAGACCAGATTTCAAATTTCTTATCAAAAGACATTGTATTGGCGGGGCTTGTTGACGGCATGACATGAAATCGTATGCCGTCGATGGTACCGATATGTTTCATGAAATATTTATGACTTTCCTTACCGTTGAATAATAAGTGCCTGATGTTTGGGAATGCCGCAAACAAGCTTACAAAATCATTCACCTGGTGGTTTCGGATGTTGGTATCGAGGCTGCCCTCACGTTCACAATGCTGTAAAACATCCCATACGCCTATATTATTTTGCTGAAGCAATTTTATCCTTTCCCCAAAGAGGTCAGGTACTGGTAATTGGTTGAAATACGTAAAAAATATACGCCAGAAATGATTTTGCTTATAGGCATAATATTCCTGCTTCGCCAGGGATGTCGCGCCGGGCATGGTGCCCAAAATCAGGACTTTAGTGGATTTATTGATGAAAGGAGGGAAGGATGAGATCATAATTGATATTTCGTAAATTCATAATTAAAAAAGGAGCCTCAGCTCCTTTTTATTAATCTTCTTCGTCTTCGTCATCCTCATCAGGAATATCTTCCCTGTCGCTATCGTCATCGTCGTCATCATCGGGATCTAAATCGGGTTTGTCCAGGTTTTCGTCTTCGTCATCATCATCTGAAGCCGCTTCGTCTTCGTCATCAATGTCAATGCCTTTAATGGTGTCGATTGGTTCCACTACATCGTCAATATCATCTTCATCAAAATTTTCAAGCCTGGTGGCGAGTTTGGTACTGACTTTCACCAGGTAAATAGTATCTTCAGTCCTCACTTCAACTGCTTCAATTAATTCGCCTTTCGCATTCTTGAATCGAATGATATGCGAATCATCATATCCGTCAGGGAATTTTTCCACTAACAGGTTTAAAATTTCGTTGGTTAATTTGGCGTAATCAACAATTACTCTTTTCATAGTTTGTTTGTTATAAATCTAGTAGGTAAGCAAAAATTAACGGAGCGACAATCGTAGCATCCGATTCAATAATAAATTTAGGGGTAGTAATGTCCAGTTTTCCCCAGGTGATCTTCTCATTCGGGACGGCACCGGAATAAGAACCGTAACTGGTGGTCGAATCTGAAATCTGGCAGAAATAACTCCAGAAAGGGACATCATGCATCTCCATGTCCTGGTACAGCATCGGCACCACGCAAATCGGGAAATCCCCGGCAATTCCTCCTCCGATCTGGAAGAAGCCCACACCGTTCTTGCTGTTGTCCGTGTACCATTGTGCAAGGTAAGTCATGTATTCGATCCCAGATTTCATCGTCGATGCCTTCAATTCCCCTTTGATGACATAAGACGCGAAAATATTACCCATAGTACTGTCTTCCCAACCCGGCACGATGATCGGCAGGTTCTTTTCTGCAGCAGCGTACATCCAGCTGTCCTTCAGGTCGATTTCATAATATTCTTCAAGGACTCCGGAAAGCAGCATTTTGTACATAAATTCATGCGGAAAATACCTTTCCCCATTATCATCAGCATCTTTCCAGATTTTATGGATGTGCTTTTGAAGCCTCCTGAACGCTTCGTGCTCAGGGATGCAGGTATCTGTCACACGGTTTAGCCCGCGCTCCAGCAAATCCCACTCTTCTTGTGGTGTCAGGTCCCTGTAATGCGGAACCCTTTCGTAATGCGAATGTGCCACGAGGTTCATGATATCTTCCTCGAGGTTGGCTCCGGTACAGGAAATGATCTGTACTTTGTCCTTACGGATAATTTCTGCGAAACTCTTTCCCAATTCGGCGGTACTCATCGCACCGGCAAGCGTCACCATCATTTTTGCGCCGTCCGCCAGTTGCTTTTCATATCCCTTTGCTGCATCCACCAAAGCTGCGGCGTTGAAGTGCAGGTAGTGTTTTTCGATAAACTGGCTGATTGGTCCTTTGCTCATTATATTGTATTTGTTTTAGTTAGATCGCAGTCCTGCAATCCTGTTTGTAATATACTTATACCTTCAAAGAAAATATTTTTTTCTTAAACCTGCAAACCGATAGCGTTAACTATTTCTTATTATATCCTAAAATGTCAAGCACATCTTCGGCGGTTTGCTGTTCTGAAAAAATTTCGCTGGCGACAATGCCGTTGGCATCCCGGTCAATGAGAATGTGCCTTGGCTGCGGAATCAGGCAGTGGTGCAATCCGCCATAACCACCGATGGTTTCCTGGTATGCTCCCGTGTTGAAAAAGCCAATGTATAAGGGCTTTTCCTTGTTGTATTTCGGAAGGTAAATGGCGTTCATGTTCTGCTCCGAGTTGTAATAATCGTCGCTGTCGCAGGTCATTCCGCCTAAAAGGACGCGTTCATAAGTGTCATTCCAGCGGTTGATAGCCAGCATGATAAAGCGTTTGTTGATGGCCCAGGTATCCGGCAATGTCGTGATGAATGAGGAATCGATCATATTCCATTGCTCCCTGTCGTTTTGTTGTTTTTGGTATAACACCTGGTAAATCGCACCGGCACTTTCGCCCACGGTGAATGAACCGAATTCGGTAAAGATATGCGGTACTTCTACCTCTTCCTCATCACAGGCAATCTTGATCTGATTCAGGATTTCGTCAATCATGTATTGGTAATCGTATTCGAAAGCCAATGAATTTTTGATAGGGAATCCGCCGCCAATGTTCAGGCTGTCCAGTGTGGGGCACTCGCGTTTCAGGGCGATGTATACTTTAATACATTTTACCAATTCGTTCCAGTAATACGCGGTATCATTGATTCCGGTATTGATGAAAAAGTGCAGCATTTTGAGTTCCAGGTTTGGGTTTTCCTGGATTTGCTTGCGGTAAAAAGCGACAATATTCTTGTATCCGATCCCCAATCGCGAAGTATAAAATTCGAATTTAGGTTCCTCTTCAGCAGCAATACGGATTCCGATCTTGAACTTTCCTTTGATATCGGCCTGAAGCAGGTCAAGCTCTTCGTAATTATCAATAATCGGAATGCAGTTTTTGTGCCCGTTGTTGATGATACGTGTAATGTTTTCAATGTATTGGTCGCGTTTGAAACCGTTGCAGATGATAAAAGTGCTTTTGTTGATTTTTCCGCTTTCAAGCAGTTTTTCTACAATGTTAATATCAAAAGCAGACGAAGTTTCAATATGGATGTTGTTCTTGAACGCCTCGTTCATCACATATTCGAAGTGTGAGCTCTTGGTACAATAGCAATAGTAATACTTTGCATCGTATTTGTTTTTTTCCATCGCATTACGGAACCAGTTCTTGGCCCGTTTGATGTTGTTGGAAATCTGCGGGAGGTAGGTAAATTTCAATGGTGTCCCATATTGTTCCACGAGTTTCATCAGGTCTATGTTGTGGAACTGCAGTTGATTGTCTTTGCTCAGCGTAAATTCATCCTGCGGGAAATAATAAGTTTGGTTGATGAGGTCGAAATATTTTGTATTCATTTATTTATCAAGAATTTAGGTTAAAAAATTACTGCTAATTTTCACCTGCAATTCAAACCCGTATGTTCGCGTAAATAATCTGAAGTTTTTCCTGAAGATACTGGAACACGTCAAAAAACAAAGCACTTTTTGCATCAACCGGTGATTTCGGCCTGAAAACACAGGCGACATTCACTGTTTGGGCGGTAAAGCCATTACTGTTTGTTTGTCGTTTATTCATCAGCGCAAATGTAAAAAATAAAATTTCCCAAATGCAACCGTTTTAATTAAAAAAATATTAAGATTTATAGTCTGCAAAAGCTTTTATAATCAATTCATTATCAGCTTCCTGATCGATTTTTGCGTTCCCGATTCCGGCAAGCAGTGCAAATTGTACTTTGCCGAATTCATTTTTCTTATCATGGATCAGCAATTTCACTACGGCATCTATGTCAGTTTCAGAAAATGGAATGATGCCGTATAGGCCCAGGATCATTGATTTTATTTCCGCATATTCCGATTCGGAAATGTATTTTTTCTGCCACGAAATATAGGATTCCAATACCATTCCCACAGCGATCGCTTCGCCGTGAAGCAAAGTATTTTTATCGTCACTTTCCAAAAAATGGCTTTCGATGGCGTGGCCTAAAGTATGCCCGAAATTCAATGCTTTTCGGATGCCTTTTTCGGTCGGGTCCTGTGTTACGATGTTGTTTTTGATTTCTACGGAAGTGTAAATCAGTTCGTCGAAGTCTGCAAAATCAATGGCTTCCAAATTTAGGAATTTCTGCCAGTAGGATTTGTCTGCGATGAGTCCGTGTTTGAGCATTTCTGCCAATCCCGAGCGCATTTCCATCTGCGGAAGCGAAGAAAGAAATCCAGTGTCGAATATTATCATTTTAGGTGTGCTGATGATACCCACCTGGTTTTTGAGGTTCCCCAGATCGATGCCATTTTTGCCTCCAACTGCCGCGTCGACCATCGCCAGTAAGGTGGTCGGTACATGTATGAAATCGATGCCGCGCTTGAAGGTTGCCGCGACGAATCCGCCCAGGTCAGTCACCACGCCACCGCCAACGTTGATGATGATGCTTTTCCTGTCCGCGCCCAGGTCTGTGAGCGCATGCCATACACCGGTGCAGGTTTCAATATTTTTGTGGATTTCGCCCGGTTCGATTTCGATGATTTCAATCGCGGTTTCCGTTGCCAGCTGTGAGAGGAAAAGGGGCACGCAAAATTCATTCGCATTGGTATCTGTAAGGATGAAGATTTTCGAATAGGTATTTCCGGCAAGGAACTGATTTAGCGCCTCGTAACCGTCATTTGCGAAAAAGATATCGTAGCCATTGGCATGTATGGGTTGCATGGTATGGAATTTGAAGTGCCAAAATAAGCGAAAAAATACAGATTCAGGGCAAAACCGGGACATAAAAAAAGCGGAACATCATTCCGCTTCTCTTAAAATATGATTCGATTACGCTACCAAAGGCTTATATTTTGCCCTGTTTTCATAAATGATCCACAACAGTATCGCGAATAAGACGCCTGCAATCGGGAATCCGTCCATACTGGTAACGGTATTTACGAGCATGATCCCGACCATGACCGGAAAAATAATCAGTGCACCCAAAGCGCGTGTTTTCGGGAAAATGATCAATAACCCGCCAAGGATTTCAGCCATGCCCACGAGCGGCATCAGCCATTTGATTTGCATGAAAGCGCCCATTTCCTTCATCAGATCTGCCGGCATGTCTTTGGGCATCGGCATGTAATTGAAGAATTTGTTAAGTCCGGCATTGATGAACATCAGGCCGAAAAGCAGCGAGAGAACGAACAGAATTTTACTTTTCATATAGATGGTTTTAGGTTACTGGTTTGGCAATTGCGAGAAATCCATGTAAGCGAGTTCCCATTGGTGCCCGTCAGGATCTGCGAAGCTGTGCTGGTACATCCAGCCATGGTCTTTCGGGTCGTCATAAGTTGTACCGCCAAGCGACACTGCCTTTTCAACCAGTTCACGCACTTCTTCACGGGAAGCTGCGTCGAGCGCAATAAGTACTTCGGTTGATTTTGTGGCATCGCTGACAGGTTTTTTAGTAAAGGTACTGAAATAATCTTCTCTCAGCAGCATCACATAGATACTGTCTGAAATCACCATGCTCGCTGCTTTTTCATCAGTGAACTGAGGGTTGAAGCTAAATCCGAGTCCATTGAAGAACGCCATTGATTTTTCAAGATCTTTTACCGGAAGGTTGATAAAAATTTTTGTTGCCATTTTGAATTTATTTTGTGATTAATAATGACGCAAAGTTGCAACTGGAATTCATGGAAAACATTTACATATGTTGAGGAAAGTCAGAATGATAAAAAACATTGTCTTAAAATATTCCCGACTTCCCGACTTTCGTGACATCAGTTACTTATTGGCCAGGAAAATCCGGCTCAATTGTGTTGGTGTAATGCCGAGATACGAAGCGATATGATGTTTCTTCAGCCTTTTTGGTAGATCAGGGTATTTTTTAAGGAAGTCTTCATATCGTTTGGCAGCGGTGTCAGCCCTTAGCGTAATTTCCAGCGGCTCTTTTTCAATGATCCAATGGCGCTCCATATATCTGATATAGAATAATGCGATATCCGGAAATTCAGAAACGAGTTTCTGGAAAGCGGCTGCTTCATACTCGATGATGGTGGCCTTTTCCAGCGCTAGTATATCGAACTGGCTTTCGCTCTGAGTCAGCATAGCGCCCACAGAGGCTGCGAAACGCTGTTCAGGAAAAAAATATTTAATCACGGTATCGCCATTTTCGGTGAAATAATGCTGTGCGAGTAAACCTTTAACCACAAACCCGATTTTCCTCGGGACTTGCCCAATCTGTATAAAATGGCTGTTTTTCAGATATACCTTTTGATGTAAATGGCCGCTCCAGGCCAGCTCGGCTTCTTTTGAAATGACGTGGTATGAATTGATTTTGCTAAAAAATAAATCGGTGTCCATGCAACCGCGGCGTTTAAATTTTACTTCAGAAAGGTAATCAAATAATTATTATAACGAAATCATACTTTATTTTTAGTTATAGCCAATAACAGCGTGCTTTTTCGCCAAATCCTCAAAAAGCCATATATTTACAGCCTAAATTTTCCTGAAATGATTTCTGCAGAAAAAAGCATCGATACGAGTTTAGAACGTTATTTTCAAAAGTTCCGCAACAATATCATTGGTATTGACCAGGAATTCGAGTCGCCTTTCGGCAGAAAAAAGATCATTTACACCGACTGGACCGCCAGCGGAAGGCTTTACCGCCCGATCGAAGAACAAATGATGTCTGATTTCGGGCCATTCGTAGCCAACACCCATACCGAAACCACCGTTTCAGGCACCGCGATGACGTTGGCCTATCATGAAGCCAGGAAAATAATCAAAAAGCACGTAAATGCCGGGCCGGATGATGTACTGATCAATGACGGCACGGGAATGACCGGCGTTGTGAATAAATTTCAGCGTATCTTGGGATTAAAAGTCCCGGAAAGCCTGAAACCCTACACTTCCGATATCCCCAAAAACGACAGGCCGGTAGTGTTCATTTCGCATATGGAGCACCATTCGAACCAGACATCATGGCTCGAGACTATTGCCGAAGTTGTCGTGGTGCCAGCCTGTGAAAAAGGCCTTTTCTGCCTTGATAATTTTAAAAACCTGCTTGGTAGATATAAGGAGCGTTCGCTGAAAATCGCTTCTGTGACTTCGTGCTCGAACGTTACGGGCATCAAGACACCTTACCATGAAGTCGCGAAACTGATGCACCGCGAAAACGGGCTTTGTTTCGTGGATTTTGCCTGCTCAGGTCCTTACGTGAAAATCGACATGCATCCTGAAGATCCTGAAGCTTACCTTGATGCGATATTTTTCTCTCCGCATAAATTTTTGGGAGGTCCCGGGACAACCGGCGTTTTGGTTTTTAATAAAAAGCTTTACCATAATATGATTCCGGATAATCCTGGCGGAGGTACCGTAAGCTGGACCAATCCCTGGGGAGAGCACAAGTATGTTGACAATATTGAAGACCGAGAGGATGGCGGTACACCCGGTTTCCTGCAGGCCATCAGGACGGCACTAGCGGTGAGGCTTAAGGAAGAAATGGGGGTGGAAAATATTCTTAAACGAGAGCACGAAATCGTCGATTATGTTTTTTCAGAACTGGCAAAAGCAGATAACATTAAAATCCTGGCCGGGCAACACCACGACAGGCTTGGCGTGATTTCATTTTATATAGAAGACCTGCATTTCAACCTTGCGGTGAAGATACTCAATGACCGTTTTGGTATCCAGACCCGCGGCGGATGCAGTTGTGCCGGGACTTACGGGCATTATTTGCTCAATGTAGGACAGGAAATGTCGCATGCGCTGACGTGCAAAATCGATTCGGGTGATCTGATAGAAAAGCCGGGATGGGTCAGGATGTCAATCCATCCGACGACGACGAATGCGGAAATCGCGTTTGTTTGCCAAAGCGTATTGTCATTAGCAGAAAACCACAAGAAATGGGCTTCAGACTATCAATACGATGCCAATACGAATGAGTTTTCGCACAAAGATGCCAGGCCTGCCATTAAAGAGATGGTACACCGATGGTTTTATCAGTAGCTTTCTTCTTTCCTGAATGTTTCCAGCGGTTGTGCGTCCAGAAATAATATTCAGGGGCCTCAAGGATTTGTTTCTCTACTTCGCGCAGGTAAATGCTCGTGATTTCATAATCAGGAACGACTTTCGGATTATCGACCAAAGGCATTAAAGTCGCCTTGTAATAGCCTCTTTTTACTTTTTCTACTTTACAGAAAAGCACATTCAGATCCAATTTTTTGGCAAGCATTTCAGCGCCTGTGTGTACCGGTACTTCAAGCCCCATGAACTGGTCCCAGTACTTTGCTTTCGAAAGTTGTGGCGACTGGTCGCTGGCGAATCCGTAAAAAGCCTTGATGCCTTGTTGGTTATTATATTGGATCAGCTCAATGGATTTTTTAGACTCGACCAATTCTGCATTAAGCCTTGAACGGATCCTGCGCACCAGGCTGTCAAAATATTTGTTGCCGATTTTTTTGTAAATGGCAATACTCCTGAAAGTCGTGTATTTTGCCATAACAACAAGCCATTCCCAACTGGCGTAATGGGCGCACAATAAAGCGACGCTTTTTCCTTTGCGCTCATATTCATGGATGACTTCCTCATTGGTGAAAACGAACCTTTCCTTGATTTGCTTGTCTGTGATGTTCATCGTTTTAATCATTTCGAGGAACATATCGCACATGTGCGTGAAAAATTTCCGCTCCACATCCCTTCTTTGCTGCTCGGACAAATGGGGTAGGGCAATAGCAAGATTTTTACGGACAGTCTGTTTCCTGTACCCAAAAACACGGTAAACGAAAAAACAGATGATGTCGGAAAATATATATAATGCGCGAAAAGGTAACATTGAAATACACCATAAGAATGGGTATGTCAATACATAAGCTAAAAGCTGCATGGCAATTTTTTATGCAAATATACTTTTAATCTTTGTATTTATTTTATTTTACAAAGCCTTAACATTCATTTTCTTAATTTTGTAATCAAACCCTGCTTAATGAATCTGACTTATTTGTATGTCCTGATGGCTGCCAACGCTATGATGAGTTTTAAGGCTTTTGAAGATATGGCCTTCTTTCGAAAATATGAATTCCACATCGGGAGCATCCGGGCAGGGCAACAATACCGTTTGTTTTCTTCAGCTTTCCTGCATGTCGATTTTATGCACCTGGGTTTGAATATGCTTACCTTATACCTTTTTGCGCCGATTGTATTTGCTTATAATGGTACCTTTGGATTCCTTCTGGTGTATTTTGTCAGCCTGATTTGCGGGAGCCTGCTCACAGTGTTCTTTCATAAAGACGATTACAGTTACAGGGCCGTTGGGGCCTCAGGCGCGGTAACGGGCGTGATGTATTCCGCGATATTATTTGAGCCGATGATGCGGATAAATTTCATTCCGGCTTATCTTTTTGGGTTGATTTACCTGCTGTTTTCCATTTATGGCATGAAAGCCAAAAAGGATAATATCGGTCATACGGCGCACTTTGGCGGTGCTGCGGGAGGATTTTTAATAACGCTGGCGGGTAATCCGTTGTTATTTTCAGAGCGGCCATTGATAATATTATATCTTGCGATACCGTTGGTTATATTGTTTGCAATGGCTAAAATGGGCAAAATTTAATTACATGAATCTTTATAAATAAACCTTAAATTAATTACTATGAAAAAGACGCTTTTATTATTTGCCATGCTGTTTGCCACATTTGCGCAGGCACAGGAACGCCAAATCCCGCTACTGACGGTCAATGGCGAAGGGAAAATCAAGGTAATGCCAGATCAGGCGAGTATTTCAGTCTCTGTGGTTTCGACCGGTGTAAAATCTGCGGAAGTGAAAAAGGAAAATGATGCCAAAGTCGACGGCGTATTAAAATTCATCCAAAAGATGAACATCGCAAAAGAAGATTACCAGACACAGCGGGTAAGCCTTTACGACAATTACGATTATGAGAAAAAGAAACACAATTATCAGGCAACGCAAACCATCAATATCTTACTGAAGGATCTTTCAAGATACGATGCCTTGATGGAAGGCCTTGTAGATATGGGCGTAAATAATATTTCAGGAATTGAGTTTAAGACTTCCAAATTGGAAATGTATAAATCTGAAGCCAGAAAAGCTGCTATTAAAAGTGCCCGCGACAAGGCTCAGGATTATGTAATGGCGTTAGGACAGAGCCTGGGCGAAGCTTTTACAGTAATTGACAACTCACAGGTTGATTACCCAAGACCGATGTACAACCAAATGGCCATGGCAAAAATGGAAATGGCCGATGGCGGAAATCAAACCCTTGCCACGGGAGAGATCGAGATTATGGCGAATGTCAGCGTCAGTTATGTACTGAAACCTTCAAAATAAGATATAAGTAAACCGAAAAGCCAGCAATTACGCTGGCTTTTTTTATGGGTTATTTTTGGTGAAATCTATCGAAAGCGAATTCACGCAATAACGTTGGCCGGTTTCTGTCGGGCCGTCATCAAAAACATGCCCGAGATGGCTTCCGCAATTGGCACAGATAATTTCAGTTCGCATCATCCCAAGCGAACGATCATTGACATATTCTACTTTCCCCGGAATGGATTCATCAAACGAAGGCCAGCCGCAGTGCGCGTCGAATTTGGCATTGCTTTCAAAAAGCGGTTCTCCGCACGCGCCACAACAATAAGTCCCGTTTTCAAAATGCAGGTTGTATTGTCCGCTGTGCGGAAATTCGGTGCCTTTTTCACGCAGTATCTTATAGCGCTCAGGCCCCAGCTGTGCTTTCCATTCGGATTCCGGTTTTTCAACAGGATATTTCATAGTGATCGCGATTATTTAGCTGCAACGAATTTCAAAGCCACAGAACTTACAGTATAACGGGCTCCTGAAGTACCTGCACTGGCATCTTTTGTAACATGGCCAAGATGCCCATCGCAACGGGAACATACCACTTCAGTACGAATTGTTCCGGTACTGTCATCGGCTACGAATGTAACGGCATCCTTAATTGGCCTGTCGAAAGTTGGCCAGCCGGCATCGGACTTGAATTTTGATTCCGAGTCAAACAACGGATTGCTGCACGCAGCGCATACATATGTCCCTTTATCTGTAGTGGTTACATATTTTCCGGTAAAGGCTTTTTCTGTCCCTTTGTTACGAAGGACTTCATATTGTTCAGGAGTAAGCTGTTTTTTCCACTCGGCATCAGTTTTGACGGTGGCCGCAGCAACATCAGTGGTTTTTTCCTGGGCATTCATGGCAGCCATCCCGAAAAGGCCGACGCATAAAAAAAGATACTTTTTCATAAAGACTTTAATTTAATGTTGAATAAATTCTGCAATATCGTTAATGACTTCCTTATCGCCAAGGATTTTCCTGTGACCGAGTCCTTTCGTAATCTTCAGCGATCCGTTTTTCAGGTGTTTATGGATATGAATCCCACATTTGACAGGAACGTCAGCGTCATCATTATCATGAATCACCAGGACAGGAATGTCAATTTTTCCTGCTGCAATATACGAAGAATAACTTTCCATAGTTTCCCCTTCGCGGCGTTCGAAAAAAATCCGCATCATCTCACTGATCTCAGGTTGCAACCGAAGTGCCCTGATAAAATCATCCATTATGTCCTTGATGATGTCGCCACTGCCGATGGTCACAAGTTTTTTCACATAAAAGCCTTTACGCATCGCATTAAGCAAAGACATACCGCCAAGCGAGTGCCCGACAGCCGCTTCAAACGGACCATGGATTTTTTCAATTTCAAGAATACTTTCTATGAATTCGGGCATTAAGGTGGTTTTTCCTGAAGATTTTCCGTGTGCCGGAGCATCGAAACTGATAATGGAGTAACCTTCAGCGAGCAGCGCATCGGCAATTTTCACCAATTGCGTACCGCGGCCGGACCAGCCATGTACGAGCAGGATTTTCTTATCG
Organism: Flavobacterium pallidum; assembly: GCF_003097535.1. Lineage (NCBI taxonomy): Bacteria > Pseudomonadati > Bacteroidota > Flavobacteriia > Flavobacteriales > Flavobacteriaceae > Flavobacterium > Flavobacterium pallidum. The sequence continues at coordinate 3,263,619 of NZ_CP029187.1, read as the reverse complement.
CCTTCGCCGTATTCATAGATATTGATTTCCCTGCTGATTTTTGGAATGGCAATCCGCTGTTGCCTGCTTTGGGCATCCATCTGTATTTCGCGTTTCGGAAGGCGGTGGCGAATCGGGGTAGTGAAAAGCCGTGCGGCAAAACGCATCGCAAACTTTAATGAAATGAACGACAAAAATTTACCTGCCAACAGGATCGAATTTGGAATCTTTAAAGTTCCTGAACGTTTTTTTGCATTCTTTGCCATCAGCTACATATTAACAGGATTCAGTGTTTCAGCGTGCATAAAATTAGTATAAAAAATATGGATCTTATAGAATTTCAATCATAGTTTTTGCTTAAAGACAGTAACCTCATAAACTTTCGTTAAACCTCTTTAAACGGCTTTGTGTTTAAAATCGTGTTGGCTAAATTTATGTCATTATTAATTCAAATCAATAACCATGTACAATAAAAAAGTAATTTTAGGAGTTGCTGCGGGAGTTGCAGTCCTAGCCATTGCCGGGCTTTTATTAGCCAAAAAGAACAAGTCTAAAAAACAGAAGCTAATTGACAAAACCGATAATCTTGCGGATAGTTTCAAAAGCAAACTCCACAGCCTGCAGCGCAAAGCCCAAAAGGAAATCAAGCACGCCGCAGACCGCGGTGAGGAGTTTACCAATGTGGCAAGAGACCGTGCCGCAGATTGGATTGGAAAAGTGAGTCCGAGTTAGAAAATACTCATTCATTATCTATTATAGAAGCCTTCGGAAACGGAGGCTTTTTTATTGCTGTTTTGAATTCTATAAGCTTTTAAAATTATGTCGTAAGAAATTCAGAAAACGAATAAATATTTTTACAAAACTGAAATTTTAAAGATTATGGTAGCAGTTACAAAACACGGAATCGTACTTGAAAAAAGGGATTTGGATTTTGAAATCGAAGGGGTGCTCAATCCAGCAGTGATTTACGAAGACGGACAAATCCATATGCTATACCGCGCTGTCGCAAAAGGGAACCGGTCTACCATCGGCTATTGCAGGTTTGATGCGAAAGATCCTTTGACCGTTGTGGAACGCTACGATAAACCGATTGTGGTTTCTGAGTTTGATTATGAGAAGCATGGCGTGGAAGACCCAAGGATTGTAAATATAGAGGGGACTTATTACCTCTCTTACTGTGCCTATGACGGCATTAATGCTTTCGGCGCCGTGGCCACATCTGAAGACAGGTTTAAATTTGACAAAAAAGGCATTGTAGTGCCGCGCGTTGAGGGTGATACCTTCCGTGAATGGCTTACCCACAGTGATGACCTGAATGTTAAATATTTCAGGCTCAATATGGGAGACAATTACATCTGGGATAAAAATGTGATTTTCTTCCCAAGGAAAGTGCACGGCAAGTTATTTTTCCTGCACCGTATCAAACCCGGCATACAAATCGCGAAGATCAAGGAAATTGAAGAACTTGATGCCGATTTCTGGCAGGATTACCTCACTAATTTAGAAGATCATATTGTCCTTGACCCGAAATACAACCACGAGCTCAGCTACATCGGGAACGGTTGTCCGCCGATTGAAACCGAACACGGCTGGCTCATCATATACCACGGCGTACATGACGTGATTACAGGTTATATGTATACTGCCTGCGCGGCCTTGCTCGATCTCGAAAATCCCGGAAAGGAAATTGCAAGGCTGCCTTATGCGCTGTTCGAGCCGGAAGAAGAATGGGAACTTAAAGGCTATATCAACAATGTTGTTTTCCCGACCGGAACAGCATTGATTGACGATACATTATACATCTATTATGGTGCTGCCGATGAAAGGATTGGCTGCGCTTCAGTAAGCCTTTCGGAGTTGCTTTCGGAATTGCTTGCCAATAAAAAATCCGCTGAAACTACAAAAAACTAAAACAAACAGCTATGGAAACCCGCAACAGCCACAACAGCAAAATTGGAAGCACAAACTTCCTGTCGTTTATGCCCAAAGATTTTTCATTTGAAAACAAAGATAACTCCGAACCGGAGAAAATTCCTGAAGTGCTCTTCATTACTTCATTTCCGCCGAGGCAGTGCGGTATTGCAACCTATTCGGAGGATTTGATTAAGGCATTGAAACAGCAATTCGTGTATTCTTTCAATATCCAGATTTGTGCTTTGGAAACCAATGATGAACAGCATTCTTACGGAGAAGACGTAAAATACATCCTGAATACTTCAGAGCAGCAATCGTATCAGGATCTGGCTGAAAAAATCAATGCGGATGATAATATCAAAATTGTGTTGCTGCAGCATGAATTTGGTTTTTTTGCGCATAGCGTGGAACACTTCAACGCCTTCATTTCAAAACTGAACAAGCCTTTGGTCACTGTATTCCATACGGTTTTGCCAAGGCCTGATGAAGTTTTCAAGAAAAATGTGCAGCACATCCTTGACACCGTGGACGGAATCATCGTGATGACGAACGGCGCTTCGGAAATCCTGCGCAGGGACTATGTTGTCGATGAAGCGAAAATCTCCATTATCCCGCACGGAACACACCTGGTACCGCACCTTGATAAAAAAATACTCAAGGAAAAATATGGTTTGCAGGGCAAAAAAATCCTTTCCACTTTCGGGTTGTTGAGTTCGGGGAAAAATATCGAAACGACGTTAGAAGCTTTGCCAAATATTGTCAAGACTTCACCTGAAGTTTTATTCCTCATCATCGGTAAAACACACCCTACCGTAGCATTACGCGAAGGCGAAGTGTACCGGGAAATGCTGCAGCAGAAGATTACGGATCTTAATCTGCACAAACATGTGAAATTCATCAATAAATACCTGCCTTTAAATGAATTGCTCGAGTATTTACAACTCACCGATATTTATATCTTTACGTCCAATGACCCGAACCAGGCTGTGAGCGGAACTTTTTCGTATGCGCTGAGCTGTGGCTGTCCGGTGATTTCAACACCGATTCCGCATGCGAAAGAAGTACTCTCTGAAGGAAGCGGCATCTTGTTCGACTTCGGAAATTCGGAACAACTTACAGAAGCGGTAAACAGACTGCTGTTCGACGTCAGGCTGCGCCAGGAAATCATATTAAACGGTTTGCATAAGATTACCGGGACAGCCTGGGAAAATTCGGCTGTGGCACATGCGAAATTCCTGCAGAAGATATCAGACAATAAACTGGAACTGCATTATCGCAATCCGGATTTCAACCTCGACCACATTAAAAAAATGACCACTGATTTCGGGATTCTCCAATTCAGTAAAATCAATACGCCGGACATCAATTCAGGCTATACGATCGATGACAACGCCCGCGCCATGATTGCGATGTGCCAGCATTACAAAATGACGCACGATGAGGACGATTTGAAATACATCAGGATTTACCTTGATTTTATTGCCTATTGCGAGAGGAGCGGTGAGCATTTTATCAACTATGTCGATTACAATAATAATTTTACAGCGCAGAACAGCGAGGTGAATCTTGAAGACTCAACAGGTCGTGCAATCTGGGCTTTGGGCTATGTGGTTTCGCTTGCCAACATCCTTCCCGATGATATTGTCGCTAAAGCAGAAGAAATTATCGAACGCACCTTCCGTCATGTTCCTGAAATCCATTCGCCACGCGCCATGGCTTTTATCATAAAGGGATTGTATTATTACAACAGGAGTATCGACAGTACGCGTTCAATCGATTTAACGGAATTGTTTGCAAACCGCCTTGTGCAAATGTACAGGCATGAATCATCTGCAGACTGGAAGTGGTTTGAAAGCTACCTGACCTATGCCAACAGCGTTTTGCCGGAAGCCTTGCTTTGTGCCTACACATTGACGGGCAACCGCGATTATCGTGATATTGCAAAAGAATCATTCGACTTCCTGATTTCGAAAACATTTACCGATTCAGCCATAAAAGTGATATGCAATAAAACCTGGCAGCAAAAGGGCAGCGAGAACAATGCGTTTGGTGAACAACCGATTGATGTAGCTTATACGATTATCACGCTGCGTAAATTCCATGATATATTTAAGGAACCTGAATATCTGAAGAAAATGGAGATGGCTTTCAACTGGTTCCTTGGCAACAACCATTTAGAACAGGTGATTTACAATCCTTGTACGGGTGGCTGCTTTGACGGGCTGGAAGAGAAAAATGTGAACTTAAACCAGGGTGCCGAATCCACGGTGAGTTACCTGATGGCGCGATTGATGAGCTATAAATATTTCGGAAATGAGGACAATACTTACACCCGTAAAAAAAGCAAAACTTATAAGCTGGTGAATTAAAAAAAAAAGAGGCCCGATGGAGGCCTCTTTTAATTTAAGATTTTCTTTGCGGCTTAACCACCCCGACATGGCTGTCATCAATTCCATATGCCTTGATTACAGCGTTATAATCATTGTAATCTACAGTTTTTGCGGCGTTGCGGTTTGTGAAAGTACCGGGAATTATCACCACCCTGAAGGTTTGGTCATTTAAGAATTCCGGTGATGCGCTGAGGTTTGTTCCCCTGCAGTAAATGGCAAAATCTTCAAGACTGAAATCGTAGTCATAATCAACTTCCTCGCCAGTGTCGAGGTAAATGGTACGCGGAATCAATTGCCAGATTGGCGTTTGGGCATCAATAGTGCCTGAAAGGCGATAAATCAATATCGTTTCAGCGTCAAAAAGGTTGCCGCCGATTTCATTTGCAAAAGTGCCATAAATCCTATAGCCGTCAGCGCTGTTTACAAAATCCTGCTGCAGGATTTCAAATACGAGGCTGTTCGGACCCGCAGGACCCTCAGGACCGGGAGCGCCGTCATCACCCTGACATCCGTGGAACATTGCCGCTGTTGCAATGACAGTCAGCATTAAGAATAATCGTTTCATAGTTTCTTGAATTAAGATTGATAATTTTGGTTAAATGTATTCCAAAAAGTTTCCTCAAAGAAAAGTTTTAAGAATAATTTAATGAAATGAATCGCTTATTTTTGTGAAAAGCAGATCAATGAAATTATTTATGGTGATGCTCGGTGCCACGCCGCCGGGAAGGTTTACGGAACAGCATGATATTTTTTTCGGGATCGGGGATTCTTTAAAGGAACTCGTGCCGCACATGAAGGATTTCTGGCCTGAGGCGTTGGGGAAAATCCATATTGACGCGTGGCGTGAAGTGCGTTATACTGACGGATATGCCATTACAGTTGTTCAAAAGCAGCAAACAAAAGATGAGAAAAATCTTTTCTTCATCAACCTTGGCGGTTATCGCGAAAATGAATTTGAAGAATACCATTATAAAGTATTGGCGGTTGCGGGAACTTTGGCGGAAGCCTCAAAAAAATCAAAGCAAACGGCGTTTTACAAACATTTTGGTTTTAAGGGGGCCGAATCCCATATTGATGATAAATTCGGGATTGATGTAGATGATATTTATAAGGTAGAAGATATGCTGCCGGAAGTTTTCAGAACGCAATATTCGCTTAAACTGACGGAAACTGATGCCACAGCTACAGATGAATTGCACATAGGTTACGTGAAAATAGAAAAATTACTGAAGCTATAACATGCTGTATAATCGCTTTATTGGCGGGATGTATCAATCGCTTTAATTGGGATTGAAGGCGTGAATAACTTTTTCCGTAAAAAATAAAATACGTTTTCCTGTTTCCGAATATAAGGTTACTTTTGCACATGCAACACAACGTACTCATTTTAGATTTCGGATCGCAATACACACAACTAATTGCGAGAAGGGTTCGCGAGTTAAATATCTTCTGCGAAATTTTCCCTTACAACCATTTTCCTTCAGATTTATCAACCTATAAAGCCGTAATCCTTTCAGGCAGCCCGTTTTCGGTCCGTGCTGAAGACGCGCCACATCCTGACTTGTCACAGATTCGCGGAAAAATGCCGTTGTTGGCCGTTTGTTACGGTGCGCAATACCTTTCCCATTTCTGCGGAGGCGAAGTAGCGCCGTCGGACACGCGTGAATACGGTCGTGCGAATCTGAGTTTTATCAAATCCGATGATGCTTTTTTTAAAGGCGTAAGCGAAAATTCCCAGGTGTGGATGAGCCACAGCGATACGATTAAAAAACTCCCCACAAATGGGATCAGGCTGGCCAGCACCCATGACGTAGAAAATGCCGCATACAGGATTGAAGGCGAAACGACCTATGCCATCCAGTTCCACCCTGAAGTATACCATTCGACAGACGGTAAAACGATGCTCGAAAATTTCCTTGTAAACATTGCACACGTGCCTCAGAATTTCACGCCGAATGCTTTCGTGGAAGAAATTGTCGCCGAACTGAAACAGAAAGTAGGCGATGATAAAGTCGTACTGGGACTTTCAGGCGGTGTCGATTCTACCGTTGCGGCAGTATTGCTCCATAAGGCCATTGGTAAAAACCTGTATTGTATTTTCGTCAATAATGGTTTGCTTCGTAAAAATGAATTTGAAAGCGTACTGGACCAATATAAAGACATGGGCCTTAATGTAAAAGGGGTCGACGCTTCAAAGCGTTTCCTCGACGCATTGGCAGGAATTGAAGAACCTGAATTGAAAAGGAAAGCCATCGGGCGTGTGTTCATAGAGGTTTTTGACGATGAGGCACACCAGATTGAAGATGTAAAGTGGCTTGCACAGGGTACAATTTACCCTGATGTGATTGAATCTGTTTCGGTAAAAGGACCATCTGCAACCATCAAATCACACCATAACGTAGGCGGATTGCCAGATTATATGAAATTGAAGATAGTCGAGCCGCTCCGCATGCTTTTCAAGGATGAGGTACGAAGGGTAGGGGCAACATTGGGAATTGACGCAGCATTATTAGGACGCCACCCGTTTCCGGGGCCTGGTTTATCAATAAGGATTTTAGGTGATATCACTCCGGAAAAAGTCCGTATATTACAGGACGTTGACGCCGTTTTCATCGACGGATTGAAATCCTGGGGATTGTATGATAAAGTCTGGCAGGCAGGCGCGATTTTGCTTCCTGTGAATAGCGTAGGCGTGATGGGTGATGAACGTACTTATGAAAAAGTAGTGGCACTCCGCGCAGTAGAATCGACTGATGGAATGACCGCAGACTGGGTACACCTGCCATACGACTTCCTGATGAAAGTCTCTAATGACATCATCAATAAAGTAAAAGGCGTAAACCGCGTAGTATATGACATCAGTTCTAAACCACCGGCAACGATCGAGTGGGAATAATGCTGTCGGATGTAATCTTAAAACAAAAAGAATGAGACAATTATTGGTAATTTTAGCGGCTTATTTTATGGTTTCGTGTGCTGCATTTGCGCAGGATAAAATCATTAAGCATAAAGTAGCCAAAGGTGAAACGGTCACGCAGATCGCTGAAAAATATAAAATCACCCCAGCTGAAATCTACCGGTTAAACCCCGATTCGCAGAACGGCCTTAAGCCTGATATGGTATTGTTGATTCCGGGTGGGCCGAAAACCCATTCGAAAACTGCAGTCACCAGTATCACTACAGTTAAAACACATACGGTGGCTGCCAAAGAAACGCTTTACGGTTTGTCAAGAACTTATGGTGTTTCAGAGGAGGAAATCCTGAAAGCCAATCCCGGACTTACTAAAGACAGCCTCAAGGTAGGGCAGATCATCAACATCCCTACGAAATCCGACGTGAAAGTTGTTTTGAAAGAAACAAAGAAAGACAAAAAATCAGATAAGAAGCGTGAGCCTGTTTACCATACTGTCGTTGCTGGTGAAACCAAATATTCCATTGCCAGGCAATACAACACTACAGTCGCACAACTCGACATTGATAATCCTGAAATTAAAAACAGCCTGCAAATTGGTTTCAGGTTGAAAGTATATGCTGATACCAATAATACCGTTCAGGAAGTGGCTGTTGAAGAAGACAGGAGCGTCAGCATCAAACCGGAAATTAAGAAGCCGGAATTTGTTGATTACCAGGTAAAGCCTAAGGAGACTTTATATAGCCTTGGCAGGAAATTCGGGATGGCGCAGGAGGAACTTATCAAATTGAATCCTGAACTCAAAGAGGGCGTAAAGGAAGGAATGACAATCAAATACCCAACTTCGGTTAAAGTGAATGAAACAGTGACCAAGTCGGTTTCCGGACTTTCAAAAACGCTGAACACGGACCATAAGAAGCAATTGGTGCTACTGCTTCCTTTCAACATTTCAAAAATTGAGGGCGATACGGTTAATTCGACTTCGGCGCGCCTTAAAAAAGACAAATTCCTGAACATGACGCTTGACTTTTATTCGGGTGCCTTGATGGCAGTGGATTCTGCGAAAGCGCTAAACCTGAATATCGACATCAAAATTTATGACTCACAGGAAACTAAAAATTCGTCTTCAGTAGCGACATTGATTTCCCAGAATAATATTGCCGATGCTGATGTGGTCATCGGGCCATTTTACCAGGCAAATGTTGAAAAAGCGGCTGAATTGCTACAGAAGAAAGGCGTTGCTGTGATTTCGCCTTTATCAAAGGAAACCAGCAGGGAGTTCCCAAACCTCATGCAATCGATGCCTTCTTCAGAACTGATAAAAAATGAAATGCTGGATTTCCTGCGGACAAAAAATGCGAACATCATGGCGATTGTGGATCCGAAAAGATTGTCAGCGAAACAGTTTTTTGCCCAGAACCATAAAGATGTGAAACTGGTCAGCCTCAATGAAAAAGGATTGTTCACAGCGGAGATTCTCGCAAAGGATTTTGTAAAAGGCAAAATGAATTACGTGATACTTGATTCCGAAAAAACAGGTTTGATACTCAATACGCTGAATGTACTGATTCCGATGATGGCGGATTATCAGCTGCAACTGGTCATCCTTGAGAAAAATGATACGTTTGATTTCGAGGAAGTGCCATTGGCAAAATTAGCACAACTTCATTTGCTTTATCCTTCCTTGACAAAAGACAATGACAGTGCTGAAGCGGTGGTTTTCGAAAAGGATTATAAAGATAAAAACAAAATATTCCCGAATCAGTACGCTACACGAGGTTTCGATGTGGTTTTTGATGCGATGCTCAGGCTTTCGCAGGAAAAACCGTTTATGGAAACGGTAGAAACCACTTCAAGTGAGCAGGTTGAAAACCGTTTCGATTATGAGAAATTGCCCTCAGGAACTTACATGAACAAAGGTTTTTACATCCTTTACTACGATACCGATTTATCTGTTAAAGAAGCAAATTAAACGACAATGACATCAAAAGTAACTTACCTCGGCGATTTGCGTACTTCTTCGATTCACCTGCAATCAGGCAGCGAAATTATCACGGATGCCCCTACAGACAATCATGGAAAAGGCGAAGCTTTTTCGCCAACTGATATGGTGGCCAACGCTTTGGGAAGCTGCATGGTATCGATAATGGCCATCAAATCCAAAGATTTGGAACTGGATCTGGCCGGATCGACCGTTGAAGTGACAAAAATCATGCAGCCGGAGCCCAGGAAGATTTCAAAAATAGTTGTAGTGCTGAATATGTCTGTCAGTACTACAGATAAGAGCAAGGTTATTTTAGAGCGCGCGGCTATGACTTGCCCTGTTTTCCTGAGCCTTCATCCGGATATTGAAAAGGAAGTGACTTTTCACTGGAAATAAACGGTAGTCAGTTTCATTCTGCAGTGGATCAAAATCAGCAACAACTCATCAAGCTGGCGCATGCCAAAATGCCGTTCGGAAAATACGAAGGACGATTCCTGATTGATCTGCCTGAATATTATGTCGTTTGGTACCAACAAAAAGGTTTTCCGAAAGGGGAGTTGGGACAGCAAATGCAATTGGTATATGAGCTGAAACTGAATGGGCTTGAAGAACTGATTCGCAATATCAGGAGGCAATATCCTGTACCACGTAAATAATCTGGGTTTGCATCAATAGCATCTTAACGTGTAAGTGAAATCGTTAAGCTGCTTTTTATAAGCTCCATTTTCTGACTGCCTTTCCTGTCCCGGATGATGGCCTTAAAATCACTATTGAAGGGTTTGCATAAGGGATTCTCACCGGAATAAGTGATTATAATGCGGTTCCGATTGATGGCTCAGGTGAATTTTTCAGAGTCCTTATCGGGGAAATTAAAATTCCCGGTGTTGTCAGCTTTGAAATATACCGTTATCTTCCCGTCTGGCACCGTTTCACGATTCCCGGAAGTAGCGTCAGGCAATTGTTCCACTGACCTGGTTTTTTCAAAAATCCATTGTCCCTGGATTTTCTCTGCGATATTATCAGTTTGGGCATAATTTATTTTTGGATATAACGCAATCAACAGTAGGATCAGGATCTTTTTCATGGTTTTTTTAGCTAAGGTAAATTATTTCTGCTTTCGAAGCTGCCCCTAAGCGTAGGGAGTCAGCTGGAAAACGAAGTTATGGAAGAAGGTGGTTCATTTTACACGGGTAGGAGGAATTGCTTGAAACCGCTGTTAGCAGAGATTATTTGATATCTATAAAAATTCTATCTAAATTATTTTTTGATGATAATTTTGTCTTCTTTTTGGGATAAAAATCTGTCGTCAGAATTTTAATTTCTGGAAGATTATCCGTAAATGAACCGTCAGGATTATGATATGTAAAATCCATTGAAGTTTCAATTCTATCATAAGACAATTTTGTTATTGTGTCAGATTTGGTTTGAATTTTCAAATTTCCCAAGTTTAAGAATATGTTAGTATCCATTTCCGGACCTGCAATTCTCTTTATGCCGTGAAGATGTAGTTTATTATTTCTCAATTCGAAAGACTCGAAGGTATATTCATTTAAGCTACTGGAATTAATTGCTCCATAATTAAATATTTTAAAGTTTAAATTACCATATTTTTCAAAACTTATCTTAGCGATTGTATCTTGTGGTTGTTCAAATTTATTATCAAATCGATATATAGTCAATGTATCTTCAGATATCCATTCTCCGATATTGCCATTCAACTCATATCCGCCATTTGCATCAAATTTTTCTCCATTTTTGAAAATTAATGTTTTAAAAATTTCTTCTGTAAAAGCAAAATCAGAGTTAATGCATATCCTATAAATTTTATAGTTATATTTTTTTACACGTTGTAATTCAAATTGACAGAGATCTTTTTTTTCTATCGTCTTTCTTCCACAGCCAGCAATAATAATTATGAACAAAAAAAATAATATTCTAAGTTTCATTTACGTATGTTTGGTATAATCTCTGCTAACGTCCGGCGGCTTCACGTCAGTTGCGGCATTTCGAACTGAGTACTCTTGGCTGTACAGAACGAAGTTAGGGAAAAGGCGGTTCATTTTACAACGGGATGAGCAATTGCGTGAAACCGCTGTTATGAGAAGTGCTAAGGTTTAACCCGCGTGATTTTATTATCTTTTAAAATAACAAGGTCACTATTCATTCTCTTTTTGAACTCAATAAGTTTTTCATAGACTTTGTCCATTCCTGCTACAATTTTCGCTTGGTTTGTTGTTCGCTTATGAGTTTTCATTTGTAATAGCTTTTAAGTTTATCAAACTTTTTTTCGTTCAAAATATTGATTTCTGCATCAAAAATCTTTTCAGCAATCAGATCATGTTTTCCTTCTGAATTGTCAAAAATCAAAACTTCATCAACAATTGAAATATAAATGTCGAACAAATTTTTGATTCCGGCAAGGTATCGTCGATTAATAACGTCGGTTTCGATGTTATGTCCGCCTTCAGCAACTCTTGTTTTTACACGCTCAATTGCCAATTCAGAATTTTGCAGCCAAAAGAAAAGCAAAGTGACATTGTAATTTTTGGCTTTGGCTTCAAGGATTTTTGACCTGTAACTTTTGGTTGCTAAAGTGGTTTCAAAAGCGAAATTTTCATTTGCTTCCAAAAGTTCGTTAATCCTGCGAAGCATAATTCTGCCCGATTCAAAAGAAACTTTTTCAGGCTGAAAAGGGGAGAGCCCTTTGGCAATTTCATCTGCGTTCACAAATTCCTTACAATCCAGGATTTCAGGCAAAATTGTAAAGGAAGCAGTAGTTTTTCCAGCTCCGTTGCAACCAGCAATTATGTAAAGATTTTTTTCCACGCCCAAAGATACCAATTTGAATGATAAGGTGAGCGTCCTCTTCGCGCCGTGGCAGCATTTCTCATAACGTCCGGCGGCTTCACGTCAGTTACGGCTTTCGAAGCTGAGTATTCTCGGCTGGACAAAACGAAGTTATGGAAAAAGGTCGTTCATTTTACAAGGGAAGCAGCAATTGCGTGAAACCGCTGTTACAAGCTGTGCTTAATTGTTACTACTGATGTCATTGAGATTAAATCATGAAGGGTTCTTTTCCTAGGATTTTTGAATATTGAAATGTACGAAAACCAACCGAATGTTAGCTTAAAAATAAAGCGAATTAAAGATTGTAAAATGTTTATATTTTTAGATTCGTTTGCGCTTTTACGCACTCTAATATTCATTAATCGATCACCAACGGTACCTCCAAAAATTATAAAAACTGGTTCGTAAAGTACCAATGCTATGAATATTGATTGTCTCACCCCAATTGGGACATTCTCAAAATAGCTAAGTGCAAGAGTTGTAAAAGCGCCTGCTAAAATCAATAACAAAATATCAATTGTTGAAGCCTTAGTTCGATCAAGTAAAGTTGCGGTTTTTTGCATCCCAATTACGCGATTTTTGTTAGCATTGCTTGTAACGTCCGGCGGCTTCACGTCAGTTGCGGCTTTTGGAACTGAGTACTCTCGGCGTGGACAACACGAAGTTATGGAAAAAAGAAGTTCATTTTACAACGAAAGCAGCAATTGCGTGAAACCGCTGTTAGCAGCAGTTTTAATGTAGCTCAAAATATTTTAGATGTTTTCTAGTCAATGCTACTTTTATTGTGTCAATTATTGCTTTACCCATTTTTTGTTCAAAATCAGAATTCATATAAAGCTCATAACATTTATCTTTTCCAATTGAAGGAATACAACTCGCCGTCCAAAAATCAACATCTATATTTTTTGTGGTTTTTAAGTACTTCTGCACGCTAAGGACATTTTCAATCGATTCGAATTGTCGTACACCAAGAAAGTAAATGCGCTTACCTTTCGCAATATCACTCTTCGCCAAATTAATATCTTCGGTTGAGCAGCTATCAATTCCGGAAAAAGTAATTTCTTCTTTTATTTCCTTTTTGTTACATCCGAAATTTATAACGAATAATAAAACGAAAATGTAATTACGCATAACGGTTAGTTTAAAAATTGCTGCTAACATCCGGTGGCTTCACGTCAGTTGCGGCTTTTGGAACTGAGTAGTCTCGGCTGGACAGAACGAAGTTATGGAAAAAGGTCGTTCATTTTACAAAGTGAGTAGCAATTGCGTGAAACCGCTGTTACATGGGTCGCGACACATTCGCAAAATCACACAAAGTAACCACAGAGAAACTCCACTCCATTACGTTTTTTAAATTCTCCAATTTACACGCACGTTTTCTACGTTAAGATTTCAACGCATGCATTTTGCGCAATACTTAAGTCCCGATTAAGTCTCGCAGAGAACTCTCGGCAACAAGAATCGCAAACAAGAATGACAATTTCCCCGTCTACTCTAACACAACGTAGCCACAAAGTTGAGCCGTGAAAAATAGTGAGAGAGGTAAAATTTACTCAAACACAAGCCGGACTTCTCAACAAACGACATGCCTTCATTCGGAGAGCGGAGCGACCACATGTAACGTCCGGCGGCTTCACGTCAGTTGCGGCATTTGAAACTGAGTACTCTCGGCGGGACAGAACGAAGTTATGGAAAAAGGTGGTTCATTTTACAAGAAAAGTAGCAATTGCGTGAAACCGCTGTTATGGGCAGTTGTTCTACTTAGACTTGAATTTTCCTTTTTTAATTGAGAGGATCAAACTATACATTGTGTCTATAGGTTTTCCGTTTTGAATCCCAGCAATCCAACTTTGCATTTTTTCAAGACTCTCAATTATCTGATTATCTATCTCCTCAGAAATACCTTTTATAGTTTGAAAGCCATAAGCTTCTGCTTCACAATTTATTGTAAACAATAATCTTACTTCACCAGAAATCGATTTATCGAATGGTATTGATGCATTTAATCGCTGCACTAATTCGCCGTTAGAGTTATCGAATTTGGCAGGTGTCACCGAAACTACAAAGATTCGATCTGGATTACAAGCTCTAGATTTATCTGCTTCAAAAATTCTGCCTCCGACAGTTACACTTTGTGCTTTTACTAAAAAGCAACTGAAAAAAAGTGTAATTATTAACGATGTTTTCATTTTGTTCGGTTTACAATTGCCCATAACGTCCGGCGGCTTCACGTCAGTTGCGGCTTTCGAAGCTGAGTATTCTCGGCTGGACAGAACGAAGTTATGGAAAAAGGTGGTTCATTTTACAAAGAAAGTAGCAATTGCGTGAAACCGCTGTTAGCGGTTCGTTGTTTGTGCTCACTCATTGTTTTCCAAAACATCTGTCACAGTTTTATTGTTAAGTTGCTCAGCTAAACCAACAAGAAGTCCTTCTGTTCCACGAATGTAACAAAGTTTATAAATGGTTTCATAGTTTACTACTTCTCCAACGATTTCAAACCCTTGTTTTTCAAGTCGGATTAATAATTCGTCAAGGTTATCAACCCTGAACATAACTCGGAGATAGCCCAGAGAATTAACTGGCGCTGTCCTATGATCCGAAATGGTCTTAGGACTTAAAAATTTTGAAAGTTCAAGTCGGCTATGTCCGTCTGGTGTTACCATCATAGCAACTTCTACGGATTGATTTCCAAGTCCAGTTACTTGTCCTGCCCATTCACCTTCAACCATCATTCTTCCTTCAAGTGTAAGTCCAATTTCTGTGAAAAATGTAATTGCATTGTCAAGGTTTTCTACAACTACACCAACGTTATTCATTTCTATTAGTTTACTTTTGGTCATGTACTTTTTATAATTTTAATTATGTCTGTTTCTTATGGTCGATGTCACTTTGCAATGACCGCTAACGTCCGGCGGCTTCACGTCAGTTGCGGCATTTGGAACTGAGTACTCTCGGCGTGGACAGGACGAAGTTATGGAAAAAGATGTTTCATTTTACACGGAAAGTAGCAATTGCGTGAAACCGCTGTTATGCGACGGTTTATCTTTGTACTAATTTTTTCAATTCCTGGACTGAGATTTCGTTACCGTTTAGTTTTCGATGAAGCATTGCATGACAATTTGGACAAACTGGAATCAAGTCTTCAACATAATTTACTTTATATTCTTTGCCGATTTTGTGAATTGGAATAATGTGGTGAACATGTATAAAACCTTTTCCTAAATCACCATACATTTTTGAAAAGTCCAAGTTACACACTTTACATAAAGTTCCATGATGTTCAATACATTTACTTCGTGCGATTGAACTTCGTTCGTATTTATTGACGACAACAGATTTCTTGATTCCTTCATATGCATTTGAATCTTCGTTAACCATGTCTGGAAATACATCATTTTGATTTGAATCGCTGAAATTACTTTCAATGTATTTAAGAAGATTTCCATACAGTTTTTTTGAACCTTGGGGCGCTGCTTTCAAACCATTTAGAATCAAATTCTCCAAACTCATTTTTGAACTATAGATTTGTTCAATTAAAGTGAGTTTCATGTATTTTCCTTCAAGTGCTTTTTGATATTCAGATTTATCAATCCAATATGTTTCGTTGTGTTGTATTTCTGAAGATGCCAAATTGATTTTTTCGACAACGCATTTATACTGAATCTTTTTGGCTGGAATTGTACAATAAATATATACAATATCATTTATTTGATATTTCCCATTGCCTTGCTTCCAATCAATAAATCCAAAATGCTCAAAGACGCTTACATGATCGAACATTGAGGAGTTTGCAGATATTAGCCAATTCATATATTTAAGTTGATTTTAGTTCGGTCGTCACAAACTGTCGCATAACGTCCGGCGGCTTCACGTCAGTTGCGGCATTTGGAACTGAGTACTCTCGGCTGGACAGAACGAAGTTATGGAAAAAGGTGTTTCATTTTACAAGGGAAGCAGCAATTGCGTGAAAACGCTGTTGTGCGACGTAGTTACTTAGTTGATTTTACCATTAGTCTTAGATATGTGATGATAATTTGACTCTTTTTGTCAATATAAGTCATTTCAAAATCTTTTGTTCCTTCTTCAAACCCTTCTTTTTTCGTTTCAACATATGCATTAGCAAAAAGCTTAGTGCGCTTTTTTAACCAACTTTTTTGTGTGTAATCTAAGTCTTTACGGTTATTGTCTTTGACTTGCCGCTTTAAGTTTTCATAAGCAGAATTCATTAAACTGTCTAGAATTTTGTAATGGTTTTTTGAACAAGCCAACATATCAATTCCTTTATCCAAGCAATCTTGATTTGTCTTTTCTAGTTGATTTATCAATTCAAAAGTTTGTGCTTTACATATAAAGCTCGAACAAAGAAATATGAGAAAAAAGTATTTCATTTTATTTGTTTTTTATCACGCAGTTTGGGCACTATGTCGCACAACGTCCGGCGGCTTCACGTCAGTTGCGGCTTTTGGAACTGAGTACTCTCGGCTGGACAGAACGAAGTTATGGAAAAAGCTCGTTTATTTTACAAAGAAAGCAGCAATTGCGTGAAACCGCTGTTGTGCGAAGTGCTTATTTTCGTGATTTCCAATCTTTAATATAATTTTGCAATCCAGTTTTTTCTCCTCCCATAAAATATCCTCCAGAGTTAAGCTTGTTTATTAACTTAATCACATCATTAGCATTGTCCGATTCCCATCCGCGTGCCGCGGTCAAATATGAAAATATCTTAGTGGCATTTAACTCATATCCATATTTGTGCAAAGCTCGAAGATAAGTTTTGCATTGTTCATTGTCAGAAGGATGAGTAATTCCAGTAACCATATTAATAGAATCAGATAAATCGTTCAAAGCTTCCTGAACAACTTTATCAGGAAACGGCATTTTTTCAGATGGAGAATTCGTTTCAATATTAATCGCACCCCAAGTTTTTGCCCAATTTTGAACATCTGGTTCAATCCATTGGTGGGCAATTATTGCCTTTACACTTTCGAATTCTTCGTATTTAGAAATTTCTTCTGAACGTAGCCCGAAAGATATTAGAATTATACTTTTTTGCCATTGATCGGAAAAAGTTTTTACTGTTTCGATTTTAAAAATTGGATAGTTTGGATTAAGTTTAATACCCTTAAAATAAGGATTTAGATTTCGAGTTTCAAATATTCGCTCAAGATATCCAGTATTGTTTTTCGTATGAATTAAAAGGACCACTTCATTTATGTTTTCTAATTCATCGCAAAGCTGAATTGCTTTTTTAAAAGCTAAAACTTCTGCCTCTTTGATTGGACCAGTATTATTGTTATAGTATCTTATTTTTTCCATAATTTATGTTTGCGTTAGGTTTCTCGAAATCTCGAATCGGCAGTAGCATTTCGCACAACGTCCGGCGGCTTCACGTCAGTTGCGGCTTTTGGAACTGAGTATTCTCGGCCGGACAGGACGAAGTTATGGAAAAAGGCGGTTCATTTTACATGAGAAGTAGCAATTGCGTGAAACCGCTGTTACAGGCCGTCGCGACACAGTTGCAAAATCACACAAAGTAACCACAAAGAAATTCTGCTTTAGTCTTTAAGTTTCTTAAAATTTAAGTTATCGCAATTCAACGCAATAGATTTTGGATACTTTTCGAGCAAAGAAGATTGATAAAGACTTTCGACAGCTATTGCGCCTGATTGCGTCCAGCAGAGAACTCTCGGCGAAGAGATGCGAAAATAAAACGACAATTTTCCAGGCGACACTAACACAACGTAACCACAAAGATGCTCCGTGAAAAATAGGGGAGAAGTCAAATTTACTCAAACACAAGCCGAACTGTTCAATTTAGGGAAATCCATCCTTCAGAGGCGCGGAGCTATGGCCTGTAACGTCCGGCGGCTTCACGTCACTTGCGGCTTTCGAAGCTGAGTACTCTCGGCTGGACAAAACGAAGTTATGGAAAAAGATGGTTCATTTTACACGAAAAGCAGCAATTGCGTGAAACCGCTGTTAGCAACAGTTTTTATTTTTTCACTAAGGTCATCACCAGATTGCACAATTTTGCGTATTCTTCTCCGCCGTAATTTCCTGGGCTATTTCTGCTTACAACATGATATCTTCCATCAATTAAAATTTCCAAAATCCATTCTTCGCCATCCAATATCATATTTGGATCTTGAGTTTGAATGTTCCAAAAATTTGCAATTTTAATTTGGTTTAAAATTTGATTCCAATTTTCGTCAGGTAAAATTTTTTCCTTGTACTCAATTCTTTTTCCAGCATCGTAGCCACCAAGTCCATTTGTTTTCCCATAGTAACCTCTAAGGCCTGATGGACTTTTCTCAATTCTGTAAAATCTTGGATTACTCCAAGTGCCTAAATGAGTAAACCGAACTGTTTCAGTAGAGTTTTGCGTTGAATTATAAATTATTGGTTCCTTCAAACTTTTCAGATGTTTAGAGTACCAAGTATTGACAAAGTCGTTCAAAGAATCGTTTGGTTCAGGAAAATCGCATGGAAATCTTTTTTGTGAAATACAATCTTCTTGTTTTTTCACAAAGTCAGCACTTAGTTGTGGGAAATAGAATTCGATTAAAGATTTCGGCATGAAAGATAAATCTACTTTTCTTGCAGAACAACTTATTAAAAGAATACCAACTGATATATACGATATTATTCTAGATTTCGTCATGCTAAAATTGTTGCTAACGTCCGGCGGCTTCACGTCAGTTGCGGCTTTTGGAACTGAGTACTCTCGGCTGGACAGAACGAAGTTATGGAAAAAGGTGGTTCACTTTACAAAGGAAGCAGCAATTGCGTGAAACCGCTGTTAGCAGACGTTTTTAATGTACTCAAATTTCTCAATAATTTCATTACATTTTTCTAGTATTGATTGTTTGTATTGATCATGAATAGAATTTAGTTCCACGTCAAGTTTAGCTAGATATTCTTTATTATAGTAATTTCTTTCATCCCAAATTGGATATTTATTAAAAGCGCTAATGAACACTTCAAAAACTTCGAGATCAATATTTTCGAGATAATAAATTCTTTCAATTGCTGAGATAAAGTAAGCCATTTTTGTACAACCTGTGTATATATCAATTTGATTGGTTACGATTGCAATCGAATTTGAACGCATTTTTTTTATCAAAATATTTCGTCTAATCTCTGCAAATTTATTGAGTTCTTCTTTTGGAGAATTAACCCTAAATATTTTAAGAAATATGGGCTTTGCTTTTTTAATAATTTTCATGTCAAAATATGTTACGCAAATCGCTCTCGTGACTAACAAAATGTCTGCTAACGTCCGGCGGCTTCACGTCAGTTGCGGCATTTGGAACTGAGTATTCTCGGCTGGACCAAACGAAGTTATGGAAAAAAGAAGTTCATTTTACAAGGAAAGTAGCAATTGCGTGAAACCGCTGTTATGCACAGTAGCAACTATTCGTCGATTTTTGTTAATTCGTCCGAGTCTTGGATAAGATATTTTTTTACAGTAGATAAACTATCAATATCTATAAATATGTATTTATCATTGAAATAAACGATTTTCGCTCGTGCATCGGTTTTTTGGGCTTTTTTCTCAATGATGTCGAAATTTCTAATTTTATTGGATGATTTATTGAATTCCCACAAGAGTTGCTGACAAGAGGAAAGCAGAAAAGGTAAAGTAACAGCAATTGTAAATTTTCCAAACATCTTGCCATACTTTCCATCGCTTTCAATTGGTTCTTTTTTCCTGTTCAAATCTAAAAAGTTGAATGAAAAAACTATACCTGAAAATATTACGATATAGACGACGAATTTATTTGATATAAACTGATTATAAATTAAGCAAAACAGCATTATTAAATTTAGTAACAAACTGGTAAAATAAATCCAATATAAAGATAACTTGCCAATAAATTTCCAAATATAATTTGCTATGAGATAAGGTATAATTATTGCCAACATTATAACAACTCCAAAAAGTAGTCCATCTGCAACCATTTGCGATACTGAAAAGAAACGAAGAAAAATAGGAGCTATTTTAATAATTTGTGACAGTTGCCAATATCCACCTAATAGTGCAGGTACGATTATAATAATCGGCAAATTTTTACGAATTAACTCAAATTTTTCATTCATGTGCGGTCGCAAAGCTATTGTGCATAACGTCCGGCGGCTTCACGTCAGTTGCGGCATTTGGAACTGAGTACTCTCGGCTGGACAAAACGAAGTTATGAAAAAAGGTGGTTCATTTTACAAAGGTCGCAGCAATTGCGTGAAACCGCTGTTACAGGCTGTAGCGACACAGTTGCAAAATCACACAAAGTTGCCACAAAGAAATTCTGATTCAGTTTTTAATATTCTTGAAAGTTAAGTATTTGCAATTCAACGCAACAAGTTTTGGTTGCACTTTGAACGCAAAGAAAATCGGCCAAGAATATCCGCAGCGATTGCCCCTGATTGCGTTTAGCAGAGAATTCTCGGCGAGGAGATGCGAAAAATAAAATAACAATATTTCCGGTTACGACGACAAAGGAAATCAAGAAAGTTTATTTCAAGGAAAATAGGCGAGAGACTAATTCTTTTTTACCCAAGCCGAACCTTTCAGTTTAGGGAAATCGTTCCTTCGGACGCGCGGAGCTATTGCCTGTAACGTCCGGCGGCTTCACGTCAGTTGCGGCTTTTGGAACTGAGTATTCTCGGCTGGACAAAACGAAGTTATGGAAAAAAATGTTTCATTTTACAAGGGAAGTAGCAATTGCGTGAAACCGCTGTTATGGGCAGTAACAACTATTTATAATTTGAAGGGTTGAAAATTGTCATATAATTTCTCACCATTATCTTCTCCAACTTCAATTCCAAGGGTAACAGTCACATTTTGTTTATTTTTTAAAGCAATCCTTATAAATTCATGTAAATAATCCTCTGTTACCTCTTTTTCAATAAGTCTCAAAAGTTCGTTTCCTAATTTTGTAAACGGAGTTGCATTAATTCCAAAATAGAGACCATCAATTTCTGACTTAAAAATTATAGCCTTATTTCCATGTCCGAATCCAATTTCACTACCCATGACTTTATCTGCAATAATATAAGAAGCCTCGTGTGGGCTAAGAATTCCTAACTCGGTCAAATATAAGAATTCCCGGTATGTAAAATCCCATTTGTCCGTGTATAATTGATGACATGGATTATAAAGGATAAAATTATTATCATTAGAAGCTGATAAACAAAATTTTGAAATTTTTTTTAATAATTTGGCGTCGTCTTGAGATAGGTTTTTTAAAAACTCCAAAGTTCGTAGTGAAAATGATTTTGGTCGCTTAATCTCTCCATAAAGAATTCTGCTCCATAGAATTTGCATATCGTCGTTCGAAATATCTTGTACTGTATCAAAAAATCTACTTATCCAATCATCATCTAAATTTTCCTCAGATACGTGTGTTTCATTTTGAAGTTGTTCTGCAACTTTGTATGTAATGTTTTCAATATTTAATTGTCGTTTAGCTTCAATATGGTAAATTCTGCTGTCAATTTTTTGTTTATATTCAAAATCAATTTCAAGCGAATTGACCTTTGATTTTGCTATAGCTTTTTCTATCACTTCGATTTTGTAAGCTTCTGCATCTGCAATTTTTCTAATCTCTTTGGGTCGATATAATTTTCCTATACCAATACTAATTACTTCAATAAGCTTTTCCAACGGTTTCCCGTCAATTTTAATAATAGCCATATAGTTAAGTTTATACGTTTTTTAGTTATTGCCCATAACGTCCGGCGGCTTCACGTCAGTTGCGGCTTCTGGAACTGAGTATTCTCGGCTGGACAAAACGAAGTTATGGAAAAAGGTGATTCATTTTACAAGGGAAGCAGCAATTGCGTGAAACCGCTGTTAACGGCTGCCGTTATTTCAACTAAGATTCCCGATTTTAGGAAATTTGTTTATTATTTTTTTAAGCTGAAATGCCATTTCTCGTATTTGTGTTTGATCAAAATCAAGAGAAAATTCTAAACTTGAACTTTTATAACCAGGTTTGTCACTAGCTGATATCGAAACTTCAAAGTGTCCAATTCCATCTCCAACTATTTCTAAATCTACGTAACCTTCTAAGTCATTAAAGTTAGCTACGCCATTTAGATTTTCATATAAAGCTGTAAACTGATTTTCAAAGTTTACGAAATCTACAGTCATAAATTCTGCAATGTAATTGCCAAAGAAATTCCCAGCTTTAATATCTACTTTTGTTTTAATCCAGTTCTTATCCCAATCCATTTCAGAATTGTAGTGATTATAGCTGATTGGTTCTAGACTAATAAAATTACCAGAATCGAAAATTTGAAAAACTATTTTATCTTCAATATCCATATTGTTTTTGCGGGATTTTGGTTCACGGTTGCCGTTAACGTCCGGCGGCTTCACGTCAGTTGCGGCATTTGGAACTGAGTATTCTCGGCGAGACTAAACGAAGTTATGGAAAAAAGAAGTTCATTTTACAAGGAAAGCAGCAATTGCGTGAAACCGCTGTTATGCACAGTTATTGCTGGATTAAATTTCCATTGAGGTCGTATAGTTTTAGAGATTTTATTAAAGCATCTGCTTCGTAAAAACTAACTTCTTTAATATTTCCATTTTGATAATACGTTTTAAATTCTCCAATAGGGAAACCGTTTTCAAATGTTCCAATAAAGCGAATTTTCCCGTTTGAATATTTGCTGACTTTATTTCCGTTACAAGTAATACCGCACTCAAAATATTGCGCTGACATTTTTAATCTTAATTCACGCATCGCCGACTCACTTATTCCTTTTTTGAAAGAGCCATTTAATTGATGAACAAATGATTTAATTGAAGGTAAATTTAAAGTATCAGAGTTTGTGTTTTCTTTAACATTTATTTCGAATTCTTCATCTAATTCTGGAGCAATTAGTTTGTAAATGCCAAATTGAGGCACTGTAATAGGTTCCCCTGAAAAAGAATGGTATGTAACTGAATCTTTTTCAAGCCAATAAATTTCAGCAAGTTTTATCTCATTTTCACACTGGTCATTTAAATACAGCGTGTAACTTATTCGTTGAGAATAGCTTATGCAAGTTAAAAAAAACGGGATGATTAGGAATTTCGTCATATATAATTGTGCATAACGTCCGGCGGCTTCACGTCAGTTGCGGCTTTTGGAACTGAGTACTCTCGGCTGGACAGGACGAAGTTATGGAAAAAGGTCGTTTATTTTACAAGGGAAGTAGCAATTGCGTGAAACCGCTGTTAACTGCTGCCAGTGATTTTGAAAAGGTTTTTAATTTCTCGTTTAAAAAGAGTATCCGAAAATAAAATGGGTGGATTTGCTCTGAAACCATCTTTTATCACGGTTACCAATAATTTATCTTTATCAAAAAATATGATTCTACTCGTATTATTGTCAGAACCGAATCCAAAAGTATGGTTGGAATTGTAAATTATCAGCTTTTTAGAATCACGGTAAAGGTCAAAACCTCTTTTGGCACAATATTTCATCAATAACTCTTTATTATATGTTATGTCCGCCGATCCAACTATTTCTGTCAAGTTTTTCTCGGTTGCTTTTTTATAAATCGAGTAAATTCCAAAGACACTAAGTATAAAAATAAGGTAATACTCGAGTCCAGTAGTTTTGGATTTGTAAGGATCGAAATATATCAAAAAAGGACAAATAGACAAAACGCCATGTATGAAGTATATAAAAACTCTATCAAATTTGTCAAACCAACTTTCCGAGAAAATTAGTTTTTTTGCTTCGATACTTTTGTTGATGTCAAGATGCTTAAGTTCACGCATGCTGGTTGCAGTTAACGTCCGGCGGCTTCACGTCAGTTGCGGCTTTCGAAGCTGAGTACTCTCGGCTGGACAAAACGAAGTTATGGAAAAAGGTGGTTCATTTTACAAGGGAAGCAGCAATTGCGTGAAACCGCTGTTACCTGCAGTATCTACTTATTCACCATAAAATTTTTTTTCAGCTTCAATTAACGGTTCGTGCCATTTCCAAAGTTCTTCTAACGTTTTGAAGTTGTTTGGAATTTTGTTGCAATCCTGAAACATGTCGTTTGGAGTTAATGGTAATGCCCAATGCCTATAACTTTCTACACTTCTTCGGGGATGTAAAGCTAATGATGAATCGAAATAATCTTTACTATAATGATAATGATGTGAATGTATAAATGTATTCCAAGATTTTTTAACTTCATCTTCCTCACGTATATCAATGAGTTCGAATTCTTACATTGCTCTTTGTTTAACATTTCCCCAAGCTTTTTGTAATAGTTCAATTGCTTCAACATCACTTACTGGTGCCGAATATCCGAATACTGTTACTCTCTCTGCAATTTTTAATTCTTCAGAAAGTGCATCCCATTGACCTTTGATGTAAGGATCACTATTATAATCTTTTTTTTCAACGGGGTAAAGTAATTCGGTTGGTTCGAAATCTCGTAGAGTTTTTTTTGATGTCCAACCAGCCGGACCAGATGATCCATCTATTTTATCATAGCCGATTGAAACACATCCATGGAGGAAAAGAATTCCAGGACTTTTCACAAATTCGCCGTTTCTCAAATATGCTTTATATAGAAATGGATCCCAGTTGAAAGTTGCAATAACATCTTTATTACGTCTCAAAGCTAAAACCAAATAATCGTAAATTGTTGGTTCATCGGGTAATTCAAGCTCTTTAAAATAATTATATATTCCTTCTTCAATCAAGTATTTTTCGTGTGCGAATTCTGCCGAATTTGACAACTTACTATATAAAGACTCAAAATCTTCTTTTAATGAAATATATTCTTTAGGAAGTGTGTTTATGACATAATTTAGACCAACTACATCGATTATATTTTTCATTAAAGGAAGCCGTTTACCATTTTTTTCGGGGGTAAATAGTGTTGAAGCATAAGATGCTCCAGCTCCTAAAATAACAACATGAGTTCCTTGCCCATGTACTTTTTCAATTTCTTCTTGTGTGGTCATAACGTCTTGTAATATTGCAGGTAACGTCCGGCGGCTTCACGTCAGTTGCTGCTTTTGGAACTGAGTATTCTCGGCGTGGACAGAACGAAGTTATGGAAAAAGGTGGTTCATTTTACATGGGAAGCAGCAATTGCGTGAAACCGCTGTTAACTGCCGTTTATTTTGTTTGGTTAAATTGTAAACCGCCACTAAAACTATCTCCTATATAATCACTTATTTCTGGATAATAAATACTAGCGGATGTTGTTCCCATGAATATATAAGAACAGGCATAGAAAAAATGACAATTGACGTTTTTATCGGGCGTTATAAATGAATTTTTTAATGGTTTCAGACCCATGTGCGAATACATCATACTTTTATCATTATCATCTCTGTAAAGCAGAACTCCGTCGTTAATGCTTAGGATTAAGTTATGCTTTTGGTTTTGCAATATATCATCTTCATATAATGAGTCAATTTCGTCACAGATGTTATCCAATTTAAAATCTAATTTATTACAAATCAGAAAAGAGAAAATATTATCATAAGGATATACATTTGGAGTAAATTTTCCAGGATGGTCTCTTTTTAAAACCGTGGGGTGTGACATACCTTCTTTGATACGTTTATTTCGAGCTAACTTATTTAATGCCTCTTTAAAGTTATTTTTACTTAAATCTGATTTTATTTCTCCAATCGCGCAAACCGTTTCAACCGGAAAGAAACGTTGCCTTTCAGCGTTCTCTATTAATGGTGTGTTATTGCGATCATAAACTATTAAATCACACTGTTTACTAACATTTCCAGAGTCGACTATTAAAAAACCAGTGCTAATATCAAGTCGCATTGGAATAAAAAATCTTAGAAAATCTTTACAGATTGCTTCTCGGTAAGTACCAAATTCTCCAGGATGAATTAATTTCTTTGAATCTTCATCAAAAAAAATATCTTTAGAAGTTTGTTGAAAAGCGAATTTGAAGAATTCAATCTTTTCTTCAAGAATTTTATTAAAGATTACATTCCCCATAGTTTGTCATTAAATGGCAGTTAACGTCCGGCGGCTTCACGTCAGTTGCGGCTTTCGAAACTGAGTACTCTCGGCTGGACAGAACGAAGTTATGGAAAAAGGAGATTCATTTTACAAGGGTAGCAGCAATTGCGTGAAGCCGCTGTTGTGTGCAGGTTTAATTTTACGTCTTCCATTTTTTTACTGCTTCAGCCTTTGTCAAAAAATGCGCAACATTCGATACTTCATCAATAGTTATCAATGGAAATTCTTGATCATTTTCACCAGTTAGAAATATTGGCTTTCTTAGCTGCTTGCTGATCGATTTCATAAATGCTATGATCTTATTGAGTTCTGTTTCAGATTTAATTTCGGTTGGATCTATATCAAATTCAATTTCCGAATCAGAAAATAAATGACAATTAATTACAATATCATCAAGTATAATTGAAATTGTTTTGCTTTCCATTTGGTCTGTCCTGGAAGTAAGGTATTGTAAAGCATAATTTTTATCGATTTTATTTAATTGAAAATTATGCTGTGTAACCCCAAACCTGATGACAAATTCGTTATTTAAAAGATCTATAAGATTTTTCCAGTCATCAACATTAACGTTCGTAATATATATGTCACGCAATGCTCCATCAGGTTCAAATATCCATTTAATATCATTCCAATTATACGTCATTGATTTCAGGTTTGGTCAAAACTTGCACACAACGTCCGGCGGCTTCACGTCAGTTGCGGCTTTGGAACCGAGTACTCTCGGCTGGACTGAACGAAGTTATGGAAAAAGGTGTTACCTTTTACCAGGGAAGTAGCAATTGCGTGAAACCGCTGTTACATGGGTCGCGACACATTCGCAAAATCACACAAAATAACCACAGAGAAACTCCACTCCATTACATTTTTTAAATTCTCCAGTTCACACGCACTTTTTCTAAGTTAGATTTCAACGCACGCCTTTTGCGCAATACTTAAGTCCCGATTAAGTCTCGCAGAGAACTCTCGGCAACAAGAATCGCAAACAAGAATGACAATTTTCCCGGCTACTCTAACACAACGTAGCCACAAAGTTGAGCCGTGAAAAATAGTGAGAGAGGTAAAATTTACTCAAACACAAGCCGGACTTCTCAACAAACGACATACGTTCATTCGGAGAGCGGAGCGACCACATGTAACGTCCGGCGGCTTCACGTCAGTTGCGGATTTCGAAGCTGAGTACTCTCGGCTGGACAGAACGAAGTTATGGAAAAAGGTGGTTCATTTTACAAGGGAAGCAGCAATTGCGTGAAACCGCTGTTGTGCGACGTAGTTACTTAGTTGATTTTACCATTAGTCTTAGATATGTGATGATAATTTGACTCTTTTTGTCAGTATAAGCCATTTCAAAATCTTTTGTTCCTTCTTCAAACCCTTCTTTTTTCGTTTCAATATATGCATTAGCAAAAAGCTTAGTGTGCTTTTTTAACCAACTTTTTTGTGTATAATCTAAGTCTTTACGGTTAATGTCTTTGACTTGCCGCTTTAAGTTTTTATAAGCAGAATTCATTAAACTGTCTAGAATTTTGTAATGGTTTTTTGAACAAGCCAACATATCAATTCCTTTATCCAAGCAATCTTGATTTGTCTTTTCCAGTTGATTTATCAATTCAAAAGTTTGTGCTTTACATATAAAGCTCGAAAAAAGAAATATGAGAAAAAAGTATTTCATTTTATTTGTTTTTTATCACGCAGTTTGGGCACTATGTCGCACAACGTCCGGCGGCTTCACGTCAGTTGCGGCTTTTGGAACTGAGTACTCTCGGCTGGACAGAACGAGGTTATGGAAAAGGCGGTTCATTTTACAACGGGATGAGTAATTGCGTGAAACCGCTGTTAGCAGTAGTACTTTAGTTTCCTTTCAATTTATTCCTGTAAATATCCTCTTGGCCTTTATATTCACTCATAAGAAACTTGTGTCGTTGCTTGATCCAATTATTTTCTTTAACGACTTGAATCGGTGCCACATAACGATCGAATTTTATGGTTTCCTTTGTTCTAATCAAGTCAACTACGTAATCACCTTCATCGAATTGTAAAAATCGTAAAGCGTTTTGCGTACCTTGGGCAGTAAAAGGGATAAAAATGGTCATTACTTTGTTATTGTGATATAATGCAAACGAGAAACGAGGGCCGATAGTGTGTATTTCGAGTACAAAATAATTTGTTTTTTTATCAAAAGTGACAAATGATTGGTTGGCAGTTTCATCGCACACTTTAATGTTATTACCGAAAGTATTTGCTATTTCGTACTCTTTGCAAAATGTTTCAAAGTCAACCCTTTCACCGTTTTCGTCTAAAAGTTGAAAAGCAAGAACAACTGAATAAGAGGCTTGTGCATTTACATTTTGAAATGAAATTGTCGTTAAGACAATAATCAATGTGATTCGAAAGATATTCATTACTGAAATATTTTTTAGTATTACTGCTAACGTCCGGCGGCTTCACGTCAGTTGCGGCTTTTGGAACTGAGTATTCTCGGCTGGACTGAACGAAGTTATGGAAAAAGCGGTTACATTTTACACGAGAAGCAGCAATTGCGTGAAACCGCTGTTGTGTGCAGTTGTTGTTTTTACTTTCGTATTCCCATTTCTTTGTAAGCATGTTTCTCGCAAAAAACTAAATTATTTAAAGCTTTGTTCTGACAGTTTTGCCATTTACATTTTTCTTCAGTAACTCCACGTGTCTTTTTCAATAAATTAATTTCTAATTCACGCGCATCAAAGTTTTCCCAGTCAAATATTGTCTCCAATTTTAAGAAAAACTGTGTTTGATATTTGTCCCAGATATCAAGTCGCCAAAAACTTTTATCAGTTTTGTTTTGATAAAGTTTATACCAAGATTTTGCTTCCACGAATTCAAAGTTTATTTCGATTAAATCGAGAATATCTTTATCAACGTAATATATGGATTCGTTCAATTTGGCACGGTTTTTTACAATTGCACACAACGTCCGGCGGCTCCGCGTCAGTTGCGACATCTGGAACTGAGTATTCTCGGCGCGGAGAAAACGAAGTTATGGAAAAAGCGGTTTCATTTTACACGGAAGGTAGCAATTGCGGGGAACCGCTGTTAGCTACAGTTTTCTCATGTCTTCATTAATCAATTGGATAAAATTTTCAGCTTCTTCATCATCTTCTAGTATTAGTTTATTATGACTTATTCCGGAATCTGTGAGTTGTTTAAAAATGACTTTTTTAATCTCAGGAGAAATTTTTACTCGAATTATCATGTTTTCCCAGAACTCTTTTTTATTTAAAGGAATATTTAAATCTTTATTAGAAGAAGTGAAAAGTCTTCCATGCTGCCTAAATAATCTAAATTGATAAGTTCTCTCATCAATGTTATCCATAAAAGTAGGGACATTACATATAAATGATTCCTGCAAATCAAATGGGTTTAGAATTGTATAACATGGTTTGTCATACTTTGTACTATACCCATAAATGAATTCCGATGGAACGAGTAAGCACCATAGCTGAGCATCTTTTTCATCGTGTTTGTCAGAAGGTTCACAAGCAAAAAATGCAGAATGATGTACCGATGTTGATAAATCGATTAGATTAGTTTTTACTCCAGCATGTTGGGCTTGAAATAACAGATTCCAATTTTCAGAATGTTCTGTATCGGCAGTAAGGTTAAAAAGCATCTTTTCGCCGTATTTTTTGATAACTCTTTCTTTGAATATATTCACGCCATTTGTTTCAATAGCTCTCGCATTTTCTAAAATAACATCATTAGAAAATGGAGGACGAAAGATTCCAGGCAAAATATCGCGTCCATATAATTGTTCTCCACGGTAATGCGGCTGAACGTCAAACCCATATTGAAAATGCAAATCAGTTCTTATGTTTATTAACTCATTATGCAATTTTTCTAAATCTTCAAATTTTTCAATTTTAAAATTTTCAAGTTTAGACAAATAGTTTTGTTTGACGATTCTCGAAATTTCCGTGTAAGTCATAATCTTCATTAAAATTGTAGCTAACGTCCGGCGGCTTCACGTCAGTTGCGGCTTTTGGAACTGAGTATTCTCGGCGCGGACAAAACGAAGTTATGAAAAAAGGTGGTTCATTTTACAAGAGGAGCAGCAATTGCGTGAAACCGCTGTTATAGGCAGGCTATTAATTCTCAGGTTTAAAAGTGACATCTCTTGTTGTTATAGCTGAAACCATTGTCAATATTAGCCCCAATATAAATAAGCAACCTGAGAGGGAAATAAATATATAAGCCCAGAATGAATAACAATTTAGCTGATTTAATTCCTTTGATAATGCATAACCACCAGCTCTACTATTCAGAGCCAATCCAACTCCGCAAAATATTATAGAGAAAATGAAAGAACACCATCCTGAAATTATAATTGACCGTCTTTTTCCGGAAGCTTCTTTAAAGTTAAATACTTTTTCTGCAAAGTTTAATGAAAAAACAAGAACCGCTGTTACCAAAGTCAAAAAATGTAAGCACAAATCTTTGGTCTCAAAATAATTATATTTCAAAAACTGCTCGAATGAATCCATAATTTTCAAAATTTAGTTAAAACTTCTTTAAAGCATTTTGTGCGTTTCAGTGCGCTTGCCTATAACGTCCGGCGGCTTCACGTCAGTTGCGGCATTTGGAACTGAGTATTCTCGGCTGGACAAAACGAAGTTATGGAAAAAGGTCGTTCATTTTACAAGGGAAGCAGCAATTGCGTGAAACCGCTGTTACAAGCTGTGCTTAATTGTTACTACTGATGTCATTGAGATTAAATCATGAAGGGTTCTTTTCCTAGGATTTTTGAATATTGAAATGTACGAAAACCAACCGAATGTTAGCTTAAAAATAAAGCGAATTAAAGATTGTAAAATGTTTATATTTTTAGATTCGTTTGCGCTTTTACGCACTCTAATATTCATTAATCGATCACCAACGGTACCTCCAAAAATTATAAAAACTGGTTCGTAAAGTACCAATGCTATGAATATTGATTGTCTCACCCCAATTGGGACATTCTCAAAATAGCTAAGTGCAAGAGTTGCAAAAGCGCCTGCTAAAATCAATAACAAAATATCAATTGTTGAAGCCTTAGTTCGATCAAGTAAAGTTGCGGTTTTTTGCATCCCAATTACGCGATTTTTGTTAGCATTGCTTGTAACGTCCGGCGGCTTCACGTCAGTTGCGGCTTTTGGAACTGAGTACTCTCGGCTGGACAGAACGAAGTTATGGAAAAAGCAGTTACATTTTACAAGAGAAGCAGCAATTGCGTGAAACCGCTGTTAGCAGAAGTGCCAACTTTTCTATTCACCGAAATCAAGGTCAAAGCTATATTGATCTTTTATTGCTCGTAATTTTGCCATCCTAGCATTAACAAATTCTTTTTCAGCTTTAAAATATGCATGAACATCTTCTTTCGTAGGTGATTTAAGTAGTAATTTCTTTTTTAATTCTTGCATTTTGAATTGCGAAGATTTTTGAATAACGTGTGCATCCCAATGCTTTTTATAATTTCCAAAGAGAATATCATCAACGATTTCAAAGAACCAAATTTCAAATTCGTCATCAAGCCAAAAAGCAAATTTAATTGCAAGTTTGCGATGCATGTATGTAGAGCCATCTTTGGAATAAACTATGTCAGAATGTTTATAACTGACAATTTCATTTTCTGAATTCAATTTATCTAAAAGCAATTGAATAAAGTTTTCCGTTTCTTTTAGTTTTAAAAAGTCATTAGGTTTTTTATTAAACGAAATTGCCATTTCAGATGCATTTGCTATTACATCTTTTTCATGGCTTATAAAAAAGTTGATTTCTGTTTCTTTGAAAGAATATGTCATAAAATAGATAATTAAGTGTTTGCAAGAATTCAAATATATGAAATGGTAAATCAAATGAAAACCTTAGTTATCAACATACAAATGTGCAAATGTTGTTAATTGATTCTCGGCGCGTTTTCAGGCATTTCTGCTAACGTCCGGCGGCTTCACGTCAGTTGCGGCTTTCGGAGCTGAGTACTCTCGGCTGGACAGAACGAAGTTATGGAAAAAGGTGGTTTATTTTACAAGGAAAGGAGCAATTGCGTGAAACCGCTGTTATGCGATGCCTTATAATTGAATCTCATAAAGTAAAACTTCGTTGGTTTGTTCATTGAAAAAATACATAGATCCTTAATTAAAACCTTTTGGACAATAAAATGTGAATCCTGGTTTTGGCAAAAACCATATTGGCGCATCGCTTGGCAAATTTACAGTTTTGGATTTTTGTATTTCTAAGCTATTTTGCTTTTTGAATTTCTCAATCCAATTTTCAGTTGCTTGAAAATCCAAATAGACGATATATTCATATGTGAAATGAGATGAACGCCAATATTTTCCATTTCTGACTTCAATATCATTTGGCAAATTTCCTGACCACAATTCGAAAACTTCGTTCGCCTCATTTGAATTCTTCTCAAAACAAGAAACTGTGATAAACAAAATCAAAATAAAAAATAAGCTTTTAGTTAGTTTCATTATTACGGAAGTTTGTCAAAGGTTTCGCATAACGTCCGGCGGCTTCACGTCAGTTGCGGCTTTTGGAACTGAGTATTCTCGGCTGGACAGAACGAAGTTATGGAAAAAGGTGGTTCATTTTACAAGGGAAGCAGCAATTGCGTGAAACCGCTGTTGTGCGACGTAGTTACTTAGTTGATTTTACCATTAGTCTTAGATATGTGATGATAATTTGACTCTTTTTGTCAATATAAGCCATTTCAAAATCTTTTCTTCCTTCTTCAAACCCTTCTTTTTTCGTTTCAAGATATGCATTAGCAAAAAGCTTAGTGCGCTTTTTTAACCAACTTTTTTGCGTGTAATCTAAGTCTTTACGGTTAATGTCTTTGACTTGCCGCTTTAAGTTTTCGTAGGCAGAATTCATTAAACTGTCTAGAATTTTGTAATGGTTTTTTGAACAAGCCAACATATCAATTCCTTTATCCAAGCAATCTTGATTTGTCTTTTCCAGTTGATTTATCAATTCAAAAGTTTGTGCTTTACATATAAAGCTCGAAAAAAGAAATATGAGAAAAAAGTATTTCATTTTATTTGTTTTTTATCACGCAGTTTGGGCACTATGTCGCACAACGTCCGGCGGCTTCACGTCAGTTGCGGCTTTCGAAGCTGAGTACTCTCGGCGAGACAAGACGAAGTTATGGAAAAAGGCATTACATTTTACAAGAAAAGTAGCAATTGCGTGAAACCGCGGTTGTGCGCTGTGCCAATTAGACGCCAGATTTTAAATTGACTTCATTTTTTATATCATTGAATTGCAAAGTTCGAGTAAGTTTTTTGAGGGAATTCAAAGTTATTGAATATTGACTTCTTTGATAATTGTTCAAATCAGTTGTTGACAAAACATAAAATTCCCATTGATCAAGATTTAGCGGATCAACAGTAGCTTTATCTTTATGATTGAGCAAGCTAAATACATAAACATCTGCACTTCTCGTTGCAATTTCTGATCTTTTATCGATTGACCAATCCCAAGGTTTTGCAGCACGAATGCTAAAGTTTATTTCTGAATATCTAGCTTGTTCCCAGGTCTGGAGATAAGCACTGGATTTTACTTCAACTTTGACACCGTTCGGCGTAATTAAATCGTACGCATCCCATTCATTTCTAATTTTTGCGATGTCAGCATCCAAAGCTTTAGCAACTATAAATTCAGCTAAAATTCCCCGGGTTGCATTGCTTAAAATATCAGAGACGCTCCAACGCCAAAAGTCGAGTAAAGAAAAATCAAGATTTTGTTTTTCAAAATTGAATTTTTCGTTTCCCGATTTTAGTGATAAGTGCTTATTTTCAGAAAAGTTCATTTACGTCAGGTTTTTCGCGGCATTGCGCACAACGTCCGGCGGCTTCACGTCAGTTGCGGCTTTTGGAACTGAGTACTCTCGGCTAGACAGAACGAAGTTATGGAAAAAGGCGGTTCATTTTACAAAGCAAGCAGCAATTGCGTGAAACCGCTGTTATGCGAGGTTTTAATTTATGACCAAATTTAAATCGTTTGAATAAAATGTCTTTCTAAGAATATCATATTCTAACGTCGTTGTATCGCTTTTAATGATCTTCATTTTTTGGATAGAATGAAAGTTCGGTTTATGGCGAAATCCAAAGTCAACATCAAATTGTTCGTTTGGTTTAAGTTCTATTTCAGCGATATAATTTATTGAATCAAACTTTATTGTCAAATCACTCTGTGCCAATTCTGTTTTTAAATTAGATTTACCATTAGGAAATTTAGAAATCGTATCAGAGTTGTAATATATTTTAAGAATTACATTTTTTCCAGAGTGATTAAGGACAGTTGCGAAATATTCTGTTTCACAACTCGTGAGAGAAAAAATGATTAGCAAGTATATAAGTTTCTTCATGAGTTTGATTGTCAAAAATCTCGCATAACGTCCGGCGGCTTCACGTCAGTTGCGGCATTTGGAACTGAGTACTCTTGGCTGGACCGAACGAAGTTATGGAAAAAGGTGGTTCATTTTACAACGTGAGTAGCAATTGCGTGAAACCGCTGTTATGTGTGGTTTTAATTATTGAAACTTTTTCTTTAAATCCATACTACCGTGTAATATTCTAACCACTTCAATTTCCTGTGCGTCAACTACAAGATAGAAAATTAAATGTTCGCCAGATTTATAGCCAAACAGATTATTCACAATTTGATTGTACGATTTTCCGATATTTGGATTCTCAGCTATTTCTTGGCAACTATCGAGAAGCAATTGATAATATTTGTCAGCTTGTCTTTCTGACCATTCATCATAAGTATAATCCCAAATATCCGCAAGATCATCAACAGCTCTATATAAAAGATGAAATTTAGCCATTCGCTTTTTTGCTGGCTTTCAATTGAGCAAGAAATTTTTGAGAATCAAAGTTTTCTGCTCTTCCACTTTTAATTCCTTCCTCAATTGAATTTCGAAGCATTACAACTCGATTTTCTTCATCTTCCAAAAGGCGCAGTCCGGCGCGAACAAC
This sequence comes from Flavobacterium pallidum, assembly GCF_003097535.1. NCBI lineage: Bacteria > Pseudomonadati > Bacteroidota > Flavobacteriia > Flavobacteriales > Flavobacteriaceae > Flavobacterium > Flavobacterium pallidum. Next base: position 3,228,607 of record NZ_CP029187.1, on the reverse strand, counting down.
TTCGCTTGCATTTTTGAATCTGCCATGCGCAATTGTGTTTTCAACGAAATGTTCGAAGTGATTTCCGAGTGATATTGAAGTATTCTTTCCCATAACTTTTCATTTCTGTAAAATTACCAAATTTTGGTAACTTTCCAAATTTCGGACAAAGTTTTTCAAAAATCACACATAACGTCCGGCGGCTTCACGTCAGTTGCGGCTTTTGGAACTGAGTACTCTCGGCTGGACAGAACGAAGTTATGGAAAAAGGTGGTTAATTTTACAAAGTGAGCAGCAATTGCCTGAAACCGCTGTTATGCACAGGTTTAATTTTTACTTTGAATTTCCTCGTTTTTTATAGCATTTATGTACGCTGTAATAAAATCACGTAAAAAGGATTTTATATGGTGTGTTCTTTGCTCAATTACTTCTGATAATTTCAAATTATTCCCTTCTAAACCTAAATCTTCAGCACCGCCGATCAGTATTAATCCATCAGAAGTTAAATTTATGACTCCGACTTTGGTGTATTCATAGTGTGTAATTCGATCACGTATTGATTTTCGTTCGCCTTCGGACATAACAAAATCAAAGTTAGCTATGTTTTTCTCAAATATATCGATTAGCGGTTTAGTAAAAACGGGACGGTTTTGTTTTTGTAAAAAGTCGCCAATTTTGCGAAATGAATGAAAGTCATTTGTGAAGTAGCAGCAAACTCCTCTAGTAAAATAATCTAAAGTTCTTCTATACGCAAGTACAAATGCTTGATATTCAAAATCCCATACTAAAGTATTACTTATTCCTAAAACCGTATTTGGATCAAGCACTTTTCTATAATTATGTTGCTCAACCTGTTCGAGTATTGTTTTTTCAATTTGCAATAGTTTATCATGATGATACTGAACGCATATAAGCGCGTTTTGAGTGTCATCTAAAAACCTATTAATAAATTTGTGATACCATCTCTCCTTTTTTTCGTCGCTTCTCCAATCAGTAATAAATTTGGGTTGTGGATTCGTAACGAATTCATGAAACAAATCAAATATTTGTTTGTCTTCGGGGAGTAATTTATATCCAACATTTTCATCAATTATCCTGAGACAATTTTGAATTTCATCACTTTCATATTTTCGCATAGCGTCTGCGACTGAATATTCTTCCATACGTCCGGTTTTTCAAAACTTGTGCATAACGTCCGGCGGCTTCACGTCAGTTGCGGCTTTTGGAACTGAGTACTCTCGGCCGGACAAAACGAAGTTATGGAAAAAGGTCGTTCATTTTACAAAGTGAGCAGCAATTGCGTGAAACCGCTGTTAGCAGCCGTTTTATGGTACTGTCCAAGCGGATGTGATATAATATTTATTTTTTATTTTCTCAATGCTAAAGAAATGTTGTTGTCCTTCAGATTGTGCTGAAGATTCTCTGGAAACATATCTAAGTTCGATATGACATATTCCCGAATTATCTTCATTAAACACTATAACATTTTCAAAATTTTCACCTTCATTTAAGGCCTCAATTAGTTTTTGATCATAAAATATATTGAAATAGTCTACATCAAATTTTTTGCGTGAAACTTTGACATATGGCTTTCGTGAGTTTTCACAATAATCGCAATTAAATGGAAATTGTATTAACTTCGAAAGTGATGATTTGTCACTTGAAATTATTGATGCTTTAAAGCTTTCGTAAAAATTTGTAAGTTCAATTTTTTCGGAATGGTTTAAATTTTTAATTCCGCATGATTGTGAGAAACAATAATGAAAACCAATAAATAAGAAAGTTAAAAAGATATTTACATTAGGAATTTTCATTATCGCTGGGTTTAAAATGGCTGCTAACGTCCGGCGGCTTCACGTCAGTTGCGGCATTTGGAACTGAGTATTCTCGGCGAGACTGAACGAAGTTATGGAAAAAGGTCGTTCATTTCACAAGCGAAGCAGCAATTGCGTGAAACCGCTGTTAGCTGAAGTTTATCTAACTGAACATAAATGTCGGTAAAAACCATTCTCTACTCATAGATTCAAAAACGTTGTTAATAGTTGATAGTTGATGCCAAAGCGAAGAAATCGCCATTGATCTGCGCATCTCAAACTCGGTGTAAACATAGTTTTCATCACCATTTCTATCCCAAGCCTTTTCAATATTATCGAGTGAGTCACCAGTTTTACTAAAGTCGATAGTACATCCAAATTCCGCAACATTCTGCAGTTCTTTATAATACTCACTAAGGGTTGCCCAATTATATCTTTGATCCCACACATCATTATATAAAAGTAGTTTTGCAAAGTGTTTTGCGCGTTCTGTTAGCTCGTAGCCGTCACAATAATATAGTTCCCGATATTGATAAGCTACTTTAGAAAAGAAAGCATGATACTTCGGGCGTTTCGCATATAGATACAAAGGTAAAAGAGAGTCTTTGTCGTTAGTGATTTCATTTACCGCTGGGATAAAAATGGTTTTAGTTTTTTTGCCAGAATATTCTGTTGCTTCAGGAAGTAAAATTTTGTCTATATAGTCGTTTAAACAAACAAAAAAAACTCTGCCGGTATTTGTCTCGACCAAAAATAACAAAACGGGAAAAGCAGAACCCATTCGTTGGACAGTATTTAATTCAACTGTATCAATTGAAAATTTAAAAACTTCTATTTCTTTAAATTTTTCAGATTCTTGTAAAGGCCCGTTCTCAACATTATTTCTTAAATGAACTTTTATCTTTGATGGTTTGAGGTTTTCTGCTCCCTTGACTTGAATATATATATGTTCACCGAGCGTATCGTATACCGGCTTCGTTTTACCTGGTTTTTCTTCAAATAACTCGAGGATGATATCTATACCGTAATCTGGCTTATATTCTCGGATAGTCCAAAAAACAGGTAAAATGGCTTCAATAATCGCTAATGATTTCTTCTCAATTATATGAGCTAACGCTTTTCTTTTAGTTCTTCTCGTCATTAAATTTCAGCTAACGTCCGGCGGCTTCACGTCAGTTGCGGCTTTTGGAACTGAGTACTCTCGGCTGGACAGAACGAAGTTATGGAAAAAGGTGGTTCATTTTACACGGGAAGCAGCAATTGCGTGAAACCGCTGTTACCAGCAGTTTATGGTTTATCGATAACTTACTTTTGATAAATCTCCATCAAGTATAGTAAACGATAGAATTTGGTAACTATCTATCGATTTTCCATCAACCATTGCCGCTTCCCATTTTTGTGGCATTTTAGCAACAATATTTAAAACTTCGTCGGCTAAAATCTTTAAGTCACCTTTTCCATTATTCACAAGTTCAAAACTTCCGGCTTTTCCGGAACAATTAACTATAAATCCAACGTGAACCCTGAATACGATGCCCTTAGCTTTTGAGTTATTAAGTGTGTTTTCAGAAAAGTATTTTTTAAGTTCTGTAATTCCGCCTCCAAAATTTGGATTTGAATTTGGAGTTAATAGACTCTGTCCGAATTTCTGCTTTAATTGCATATCATCAACAGAATAATTTATTTTTTCTGAGCAAAGCGCAAAAGCTTTATTTTCTGCTTGTGCAGACAGATCGGAAACGGATAATAGAAAGAAAATCGCGGTAATAATCAAGGTTTTCATGGTTGGTCGTATTTAAATTGCTGGTAACGTCCGGCGGCTTCACGTCAGTTGCGGCTTTCGAAGCTGAGTACTCTCGGCTGGACAGAACGAAGTTATGGAAAAAGATTGTTCATTTTACAAGGGAAGCAGCAATTGCGTGAAACCGCTGTTATCACTCGTTTAAATTATAAGTTTAATTCTCCCTTGTCATAATCGCTTAATTGCAAGTATTCATTTATGTTTGATAATGATGAATCAATATTGTTAACCATTTGTTTCACTGTTTCCGGATATTCGGGGACGTCGCTGTTAGTCAAACTCCTTTCTACGAAGTCTAATGTGCGTAAAATATAGAGTTGATTTGCAAATATAAAGTTCAACATTTCTCTGTCTGAGACTTCTCCAATTGATTTCGCTTTCTTGAATTTCATAATTTTTTTGTTTATCGATTACGCAAATCTATTAATAATATATAAACTATAGTTTTTATCTATTAATAGTTTTCAACAATTTTAGTTACAATAATATGATTATTTGTGATAAAGCTTGATTTTGAGTACTGTACGCCTAAATGAGTGATAACGTCCGGCGGCTTCACGTCAGTTGCGGCTTTTGGAGCTGAGTACTCTCGGCTGGACAGAACGAGGTTATGGAAAAGGCGGTTCATTTTACAACGGGATGAGTAATTGCGTGAAACCGCTGTTAGCAGTAGTACTTTAGTTTCCTTTCAATTTATTCCTGTAAATATCCTCTTGGCCTTTATATTCACTCATAAGAAACTTGTGTCGTTGCTTGATCCAATTATTTTCTTTAACGACTTGAATCGGTGCCACATAACGATCGAATTTTATGGTTTCCTTTGTTCTAATCAAGTCAACTACGTAATCACCTTCATCGAATTGTAAAAATCGTAAAGCGTTTTGCGTACCTTGGGCAGTAAAAGGGATAAAAATGGTCATTACTTTGTTATTGTGATATAATGCAAACGAGAAACGAGGGCCGATAGTGTGTATTTCGAGTACAAAATAATTTGTTTTTTTATCAAAAGTGACAAATGATTGGTTGGCAGTTTCATCGCACACTTTAATGTTATTACCGAAAGTATTTGCTATTTCGTACTCTTTGCAAAATGTTTCAAAGTCAACCCTTTCACCGTTTTCGTCTAAAAGTTGAAAAGCAAGAACAACTGAATAAGAGGCTTGTGCATTTACATTTTGAAATGAAATTGTCGTTAAGACAATAATCAATGTGATTCGAAAGATATTCATTACTGAAATATTTTTTAGTATTACTGCTAACGTCCGGCGGCTTCACGTCAGTTGCGGCATTTGAAACTGAGTACTCTCGGCGGGACAGAACGAAGTTATGGAAAAAGGTGGTTCATTTTACAAGAAAAGTAGCAATTGCGTGAAACCGCTGTTATGGGCAGTTGTTCTACTTAGACTTGAATTTTCCTTTTTTAATTGAGAGGATCAAACTATACATTGTGTCTATAGGTTTTCCGTTTTGAATCCCAGCAATCCAACTTTGCATTTTTTCAAGACTCTCAATTATCTGATTATCTATCTCCTCAGAAATACCTTTTATAGTTTGAAAGCCATAAGCTTCTGCTTCACAATTTATTGTAAACAATAATCTTACTTCACCAGAAATCGATTTATCGAATGGTATTGATGCATTTAATCGCTGCACTAATTCGCCGTTAGAGTTATCGAATTTGGCAGGTGTCACCGAAACTACAAAGATTCGATCTGGATTACAAGCTCTAGATTTATCTGCTTCAAAAATTCTGCCTCCGACAGTTACACTTTGTGCTTTTACTAAAAAGCAACTGAAAAAAAGTGTAATTATTAACGATGTTTTCATTTTGTTCGGTTTACAATTTGCCCATAACGTCCGGCGGCTTCACGTCAGTTGCGGCATTTGGAACTGAGTACTCTCGGCGTGGACATGACGAAGTTATGGAAAAAAGAAGTTCATTTTACACGAGAAGTAGCAATTGCGTGAAACCGCTGTTATAGGCTGGCGCAATTGTCGGCATCAAAGTTTTCAATAATGCCCTTTAATTCTTTAAAGTTTTCCGAAAGTGGATTAAGTAATATTTCTTTATTCAATTCAACGACTAACTTAGATTCTATTTTGCAGAAAACACGGACATTTTCTTTATAAAAGTGAAAGCTGAGAACATCTAAGTTTGGGTTAGAAATATATAGCAAATTTTCTACATAGAAATTTTCCGAATCATAGTGTATTGACAGTCTAAATAAGCCAGGATCATTTGGAAATGCAACTTTCACGGCTGTAGAATTTTCAAATAAAGTATACAAAGTATTCTTCCAAATTCCTTGTGAAAAGCGAATCTTTAATTTTTCATTATACTCTCCAGTTACGTTAATTTGCATAGTGTTTTTTTTTCTACGGTCGGTTAGCGCTTGCCTATAACGTCCGGCGGCTTCACGTCAGTTGCGGCTTTTGGAACTGAGTATTCTCGGCGTGGACAGAACGAAGTTATGGAAAGCGTTTATATTTTACAAGGAAGGTAGCAATTGCGTGAAACCGCTGTTAGCCGTAGCCAAATTAGCTCACCCATCCCGATAATGAATGAAAGCGTTTCCATTTATTATTTATTTTCTTATATATTTCTATAGATCCACCTAACGAATGCGGACCAGTTGAATAGTTGCTGGAAAAAATCACATAATTTTTGTCCTTTGAGAATATCGGAAGTTTTATGTAAGATAAACATGTTAACGGTCCATATTGCATCCGAATTTTTTCCCAAAAAATTTCGTCAGTTTTACTTTCTAAACGCATTTTGTTTATGTTGTGCTTGGTTATTATTCTGTCGCATTTAGTCTTTCGTATATTTAACTTAAAATCGGTAGCTTTTTTCATTTGTTTTCTGAAAAAGTCCACATCTTCAGTGCTGAATATTGAATCCAGTTTATACGTTTCGATGAAGTTTTTATCATATGGTGTACCATTTTCAGAATAATAAATTGTGCCTTTCGGGGCACAATTTTGTAATGAGTTGATAACACTATATAAATCATTTTCAGAAATTACTCCATTTTCAGATTCCGTATTTTTTACTTCTTTATTGCAAGATAAGCTCGATAAAGCTAGAATAAATAAAAATTTTCTCATTTGGTTATACGCGATTTTGGACTGGTTACGGCTAACGTCCTGCGGCTCCACGTCAGTTGCGGCTTTCGGAGCTGAGTACTCTCGGCTGGATAAGACGAAGTTATGGAAAAAGGCGGTTCATTTTACAAAGTGAGCAGCAATTGCGTGGAACCGCTGTTACCTGCTGGCGCATTATTCCAAATCCAATTCGTTATTAATAATTTGGCTTTCGCTTTTTCTTTCTGATTTTCTTGTTTCAGACTTTTGTTTTTGTACGTATCTATTGATGTTTCCAATACACATTTCGTACTCGGCCATAAATGAGCCTTGTTTAATCATAATGCCATTCATGGGACATGTTTCGTAACCACAATTATGCTTTGAATATTCTCCGAAATTCTTGTGTTTTATTCTTTTTTCGCGCAATATTTTTTCCTGATTTATAAATATTTTGCGCCACATTTCTTCCTTGTCACCATTTGTTAGTTCTAATCCTAGAGTTTGTACCTTTATGTACGTCCAGGGATCTTTTACTTGCAAAAAAATAAATGTCTTTTCAAATATTTTGTTTGCATAATCTCTAATGGAAATTTTCTGTTCGAGATTAAGTTTTTCATTTTCTGAAAGTGAACGATATAATCCCAAAGTATTAAAGTCAGAATATTTTTTATAATTATCGATATAAAAAAAATAATCTTCAAAACTAAAACTATTAAATTGTTTTCCTATTTCCATAATTTGATTTTACGCGATTTTTGTAGCGCTTGCAGGTAACGTCCGGCGGCTTCACGTCAGTTGCGGCTTTCGAAGCTGAGTACTCTCGGCTGGACAGAACGAAGTTATGGAAAAAGGGGGTTCATTTTACAAAGAAAGTAGCAATTGCGTGAAACCGCTGTTAGCGGTTCGTTGCTTGTGCTTACTCATTGTCCTCCAAAACATCTGTTACAGTTTTATTATTAAGTTGCTCAGCTAAACCAACAAGAAGTCCTTCTGTTCCACGAATGTAACAAAGTTTATAAATGTTTTCATAGTTTACTACTTCTCCAACGATTTCAAACCCTTGTTTTTCAAGTCGGATTAATAATTCGTCAAGGTTGTCAACTCTGAACATAACTCGGAGATAGCCCAGAGAATTAACTGGCGCTGTCCTATGATCCGAAATGGTCTTAGGACTTAAAAATTTTGAAAGTTCAAGTCGGCTATGTCCGTCTGGTGTTACCATCATAGCAACTTCTACGGATTGATTTCCCAGTCCAGTTACTTGTCCTGCCCATTCACCTTCAACCATCATTCTTCCTTCAAGTGTAAGTCCAATTTCTGTGAAAAATGTAATTGCATTGTCAAGGTTTTCTACAACTACACCAACGTTATTCATTTCTATTAGTTTACTTTTGGTCATGTACTTTTTATAATTTTAATTATGTCTGTTTCTTATGGTCGATGTCACTTTGCAATGACCGCTAACGTCCGGCGGCTTCACGTCAGTTGCGGCATTTGGAACTGAGTATTCTCGGCTGGAAAAGACGAAGTTATGGAAAAAGGTGGCTCATTTTACAAGGAAAGTAGCAATTGCGTGAAACCGCTGTTACAGGCCGTCGCGACACAGTTGCAAAATCACACAAAGTAACCACAAAGAAATTCTGAATTAGGTTTTAAAATTTCTCAAGAGTTAAGTTCGCATAATTCAACGCAAAAGATTTTGAATACATTTTAAATACAAAGAAGATCGACAAAGACTTTCCACAGCTATTTCGTCTGATCGCGTCCAACAGAGAACTCTCGGCGAACAGATGCGAAAATAAAACGACAAAATTTCCAGGCGACACTAACACAACGTAACCACAAAGATGCTCCGTGAAAAATAGGGGAGAAGTCAAATTTACTCAAACACAAGCCGAACTGTTCAATTTAGGGAAATCGTTCTTTCAGAGGCGCGGAGCTATGGCCTGTAACGTCCGGCGGCTTCACGTCAGTTGCGGCTTTCGAAGCTGAGTACTCTCGGCTGGACAGAACGAAGTTATGGAAAAAGGTGTTACCTTTTACAAGGAAAGCAGCAATTGCGTGAAACCGCTGTTACCAGCAGTGATATTATTTTGTTTTTCCGACAATTGGAAATTCAACAGTAATTTTGTCTAATTGATTTAATATCTTAGGTATGTGTGATTGATCAAAATTTATTTCAAATTCTAATATATTTCCATAGCCTGCATTATCAAGCACAATACATTCGGCATTAAGATTACCAATTCCATCGCCAATAATTTTGATTCCAACCTGACTTTCAATTGTCTGAAAAACTGCAATTCCATTTAATTTTTCGTACAGTTTTACCAACTCATTTTTAAAATTTTCAAAATCTATAGTCATTAGGCAAGCGTTAAAGCTTCCAGAAAATGCGCCGGCTTTTACCGAAACATTGGAGTTTACCCAATTTCCATCCCAATATGTTTCTGAAGATTGATAACTGTATTCAATTATCTCAATTCTGATATAACTTCCGTTTGCAGAAATTTCAAAATATGTGGTCATTTCGTTCATCATTGCTGGTAACGTCCGGCGGCTTCACGTCAGTTGCGGCTTTTGGCACTGAGTACTCTCGGCTGGACAAAACGAAGTTATGGAAAAAGGTCGTTCATTTTACAAATGAAGTAGCAATTGCGTGAAACCGCTGTTATGGGCAGGTTCAATATGTTTTCCTTTTACGATTTTTAATTGCCCAATAAATATTGATAATAAAAATGATGAACGAAAGTAAAGCTAAAGGGGCAATAATTTGAAAATTGTAAAAATCATCGATCAAAAATGATAATAGAATTATTGCAGAATGAAGTATTGACAAATATTTTTGTGTTGAATGTTTTAGTATTGCAAGAATACCATAACCAATCAGAAAAATAAAGCAGGTTAGATAGGTTAGAGCAAATCCAGCGTTTGTCAAATCCCATGCCCAATTAACTGTTCTGTTAATTCCGAGCATTCGTCTTAAGGTAAAATAACTTAAACAAATAATGAATAATAGAATGACCATGAGCATTCTCTTTTCAAAAAACTGAAAGATTTTATGTTTCATTTACTGAGGTTTTTTTCCGGTTGGCTGCGAACTTGCCCATAACGTCCGGCGGCTTCACGTCAGTTGCGGCTTTTGGAACTGACTACTCTCGGCTGGACAGAACGAAGTTATGGAAAAAGGTGGTTCATATTACAAGGAAGTAGCAATTGCGTGAAACCGTTGTTACCTGCAGGCTTTAATTAAATTCATCTTCTGAAATAATTTCGTCAATTTGAGTTTCATAAAGCAATTTTAGTTTCTTGTAATTTTTTATGCAATCATAAAAATAGCTACAAATTAAATCTACATATTCTCTTTGAGCGATATAAGATTCTTTCATCTCTTTCACGCTATTGAAAATTGAGTATTTAGTTTCATTTGAATATTTTTCCCAGCGTAACCCTTTCCATTCGTTAGAACTTATCCACAATATAGAGTTATCTAAATATTTTACCGAGATATCTTTCGATGAAAAGTTTGTAGAATAGCCTTTAACTAAATCTGGATTATTAGAAATGACATCTCCATCTATAATCATTTTCAAAGAATTCTTGTAAACTTCTTTCCTAATATTTATAGTCAAAATAACTCCCTCGGATTCGAATTGAAATGATTTTATAAGATTACTCATTTGGATATGTTTTTAATGAAAGTCTTTATTTACGGGCTGCGGTAAGCTTGCAGGTAACGTCCGGCGGCTTCACGTCAGTTGCGGCTTTTGGAACTGAGTACTCTCGGCGAGACAAAACGAAGTTATGGAAAAAGGTGGTTCATTTTACAACGGAAGTAGCAATTGCGTGAAACCGCTGTTAGCTGTTGTGTTTATAAAATACCTAACGCCGATTTTAAATCTTCTAATACTATTTGCGAGAATAGGACATCATTTGTTGACACAAATAGATTTGTTCCATGTATTAAGCCATTTCTCAAAGTTATTAATTTGATAAGATTATCCTTTAAAGAGCTGGTTATTTTTTCTTCGTTGAATAAAATGTATACTAACTTTGTTTTCGCAATTTTTCTCCTATTTTGATATTGAAAATCTGAATTATCATTTTTAGAAAAAGCGGTTCCGTATTTTTCTAGTATATATTCAATCTCATTATAAGATGTAAGGAAATTTTCCAAGCTTCCACGCTCATTGGAACTATCATTAGCGGTGAAATTTCTTAAGCGATTACTTGCAATTTTTAGACTATTTGGGTTCAAAATTTTAATGACGAAAAAAATTACTAATAACAAAACTGTTATAATTGTAGCGACAGAAATATTTATCAAAATGGTTAATATAAAATTATTTTGAATCTCATCTACTATTACTAAAAAGCATGCTGAAATTCCAAAAATTGTAGTAACACTAATATTAATTATTGAACCAAAATATTCAGATTTTAGTAACTCTACAATTTCTTCAAACGAGTCATCTTTATCTGCTTTACGATCAAGTTCGTTTCGTAAAAAGATATAGCCAGTTATTATCAATCCATAAATTGCCGCGATTACTTGTGATGCTGAAGAAAATAAATATAGAACTTGATTTTCATTCAAGATGAAAAAAGGTGAAAGTAATCCTATGACGAGGCTTAATACCGAAAAACTTGACCAAATCCAGAAGAAAGGAATTCTATCTTCTTCGATTATCAAATCTTTTAAGCGCTTTAATTTATCTTTCATTTTGACGACGGTTAGGGTAACATAACAGCTAACGTCCGGCGGCTTCACGTCAGTTGCGGCATTTGGAACTGAGTACTCTCGGCTGGACAGAACGAAGTTATGGAAAAAGGTGGTTCATTTTACAAGGGAAGCAGCAATTGCGTGAAACCGCTGTTATAGGCAGTTACTGGATGCGCCCATTGAACCTCTTCAGATTTTTGTCATAAGAAATAAATCCAACTTCTTTATCATTATTATATTCCATTGTGACTTTATATTCTTTTCCATCTTCTAAAGATTCAATTTCAGCAGAAAACTTATTATGATAGAAATTTTGAATTAGCGTAGAAGTTAAAAAGCGAATAGTCCAATCGTCAAAACTCAAGAACTCGATATTAGCATTTTTACCATCAAAATTCTCCAAATATAAATTGTGCCCATTAATTCCAAAATTAAATAGAGAATGAGAAAATGCATTTCGTAATTGTGAATGATATGTTTTATTCATTAGGTCAAATATTTTCAGGCTATTGTTTTGAAAACTATCTAAAATATTTTCCTTAATAAATTTGGCTCTAGGATTTTTACCGATTTCAATATTCCAATTGTAATTTTTAGAGCTACACAAATCCGCAAGCTTTTTAAAATTAAATAAGTTATGGGATGATTCCCAAATTTGACAATAAATCATAAACTCAATTGTCAAAGAAAATTTTGAATCAGCAGAATTTTCGGTTTGAAAATTGTATTGTTGATTCAAATAGTAAAGCAAAAAATCGACTCGATGTCGATCATGTAATTCGTCGATTGAACGATCGAATTGCCAGGGAACGGCTGTTGAGTTTGACTTGTCGTAGTAAGAGCGTGATAAAAATAGAATGTAATCATTTTCATTTTTTTCGTGACTTTTAGCAAATTCGAATGCTTCGTTTATAGCAGTTTCAACATCGAATCTGAGTCGTTTAAAATCATCTCTTCTAATCATGATAAAATTTGAATTAACAACATTCGTTCAGGTTTACCGTGTAATTGCCTATAACGTCCGGCGGCTTCACGTCAGTTGCGGCTTCTGGAACTGAGTATTCTCGGCTGGACAGAACGAAGTTATGGAAAAAGATGGTTCATTTTACAAGGGACGCAGCAATTGCGTGAAACCGCTGTTAGCAGATGGCGCAATTTTAAACTTTTCCTCTCAATATGTCTAAGCGATTACTAAAAGGATCAGCATTTAAAAAATTTGTAATTGTATTTTGGTTTCGTTGAGGGCGACTTAAAAATTCAACTGGCCATTCTGTAATTCTTTCTTCTTTTATATGCAGATATTTACCAGGCTCTGATTCTTCAATATATTCTTTTTGCAAAATCAAAGCAATGGGAGATTCTGCTCCATTTGTAGATTGAGAAAATTGCTCAGCTTCTTCAAAAGTTGCAAAAGAATAATAGTAATCGTCACCGTCATAAAAATCCTCGGCACCATTTTCCGAATGACACCAAACCCTATACTCTAATACTTCATCCCATACATATCCTCCACCAGCTGGAACAAGCGCAGGATAATTTCCGATTTCGTCTATTCGATTAACTTTTGGATATTGATTCATGTTTTCTGTTTCGCGCGTCAAGCGCTTTCTGCTAACGTCCGGCGGCTTCACGTCAGTTGCGGCTTTTGGAACTGAGTATTCTCGGCTGGACAGAACGAAGTTATGGAAAAAGGTCGTTCATTTTACAAGGTAAGTAGCAATTGCGTGAAACCGCTGTTACAGGCCGTCGCGACACAGTTGCAAAATCACACAAAGTAACCACAAGGAAATTCTGAATTAGGTTTTAAAATTTCTCAAAAGTTAAGTTCGCGCAATTCAACACAACAGATTTTGGATACATTTTCAACGCAAAGAAGATCGACAAAGACTTTCCACAGCTATTTCGCCTGATGGCGTCCAGCAGAGAACTCTCGGCGAAGAGATGCGAAAATAAAACGACAATTTTCCAGGTGACACTAACACAATGTAACCACAAAGCTGCTCCGTGAAAAATAGGGGAGAAGTCAAATTTACTCAAACACAAGCCGAACTGTTCAATTTAGGGAAATCGTTCTTTCAGAGGCGCGGAGCTATGGCCTGTAACGTCCGGCGGCTTCACGTCAGTTGCGGCTTTTGGAACTGAGTACTCTCGGCTGGACAAGACGAAGTTATGGAAAAAGGTCGTTCATTTTACAAAGTGAGTAGCAATTGCGTGAAACCGCTGTTACAGGCTGTAGTGACACAGTTGCAAAATCACATAAAGTAACCACAAAGAAATTCCAATTTAGTTTTTAATATTCTTGAAAGTTAAGTATTTGCAATTCAACGCAACAAGTTTTAGTTGCACTTTGAGCGCAAAGAAAATCGGCCAAGAATATCCGCAGCGATTGCCCCTGATTGCGTTTAGCAGAGAATTCTCGGCGAGGAGATGCGAAAAATAAAATAACAATATTTCCGGTTACGACGACAAAGGAAATCAAGAAAGTTTATTTCAAGGAAAATAGGCGAGAGGCTAATTCTTTTTTACCCAAGCCGAACCTTTCAGTTTAGGGAAATCGTTCCTTCGGACGCGCGGAGCTATTGCCTGTAACGTCCGGCGGCTCCACGTCAGTTGCGGCTTTCGGAGCTGAGTACTCTCGGCTGGACGAAACGAAGTTGTGGAAAAAGCGATTACATTTTACAAAGGACGCAGCAATTGCGTGGAACCGCTGTTAGCAGCAGCACTAATTTACGCTAACTTCTTTAATTTTAGTAAAGACATTCATTGAAGAAATAGAGACAATCAATTCAGAATAATTTTCTTTTCTACCTAATGAAAATCCAGTGAATTCGTTCGCAAACGAAATCTCAAAATGGTCATAAAAATCGGAATGTATTTTTGCTAATTCTAAAACTTCAGTTTTCAAAAAGTTAACAAAGTTTGATGTATAATCTTTGACCATTTCCTCGGTCATAATACAGTTTGGTTTAAATTCTATTCGGAAAGCTTCAGTCAAATAGTTGGATTGATACATTTCTAACTCTTCAAGATTATCACAGTAACCGATAACAAAATTGCCTTTATCTGAATTGATGATTTTTTGCATTTATATAGATTTTTAAATTATTGATACAAAGATAAGTAAAAAATTAATACGGTTAATTTTCTTACAAATTTAGTTCCAGTGCGATAAGTGTTGCTGCTAACGTCCGGCGGCTTCACGTCAGTTGCGGCATTTGGAACTGAGTATTCTCGGCGTGGACAGAACGAAGTTATGGAAAAAGCGGTTACATTTTACAAGGGAAGCAGCAATTGCGTGAAACCGCTGTTGTGCGCAGTTTTTATTCTGACCTGAGAATGACCGGTTCAGATTCAGCAATAATGCTTACACAATCATTCATTCCAGAAACTAAAAATTCATCATGACTTTCTTTATGATGCTGTGTTAAAAAGCCAGTACGTAATTTTTCAAGTTCAAACCAACCGCCACTTTCAATTTTCCAAATCCATCCAGGAACTCTTACATCATCGTTCCAAAACTCTAATAAATCACCTTCATCTAATACTCTAAAGCCAATTACATTTTTGAAAATTACATATACAGGACCATTGACATCATCAAACCCCAAAGTTATTGTCAAAGTCCATAAATCGTAACTTACATTATATATTTCAGGATTTGATTTGGTAACTAAACCAGTATCAAATTTAAAAGCTTTTGGCACTAATAATTTTTGTATATCTTTCATTTTAAGGTCGCTGCGTTAAAATTGCGCACAACGTCCGGCGGCTTCACGTCAGTTGCGGCTTTTGGAACTGAGTATTCTCGGCTGGACAGAACGAAGTTATGGAAAAAGATATTTCATTTTACAAAGATAGGAGCAATTGCGTGAAACCGCTGTTATATGCCGTTTTTCTTTTTTCTCCATTCTGAAAGGCTATACATTTTTTTTGTTATTGGCTCAAAAAACTTTACTTCAAATGGTTTGGAATAAACTGCAAAATTGTACTTAGCAAAATCATCATCTTCAAAATTATCTCCTTTACCAACCCTAATCCAATAATAGTCTGTTTCGTCAATTAATGGACCTTGATATATAAATACTGAATATCCTTTTACTTCAGGAAAAGTATCCATATAGTTTAGAATTTTGGTTCTCAATTCATTATCGTTATCTATAGTTATGTCAAAGTCAGGATATCCAGTTGGAAAATGGATTTCGTTTATTAGATGATTGTGCTTTTCTATGTCTATAATACGATTTAAGACTGGTTGATAGTAAAAGTAATGTTGGTGACGTCTTTTATTTGTTTTTATTTCATAATATATTTTTAAGGCAGCATTTTTATTTCCAACGCTTTCGTAATAATTACCTAAGGCGTAATCATATATGTAAAACCCTTTTCCAATACTATCTATGAATGATTTTGCCATTTCATTTTTTTTCAGTTTTATATAGTTCGCTGCTAAAGCAGTAGCATCATCTGAGTGAATGTGTTTAAATTGAAAATTTGACTTATAAATATTTTCTATTGACTCTTGATATTTTCCCTGTCTATAATCAATTTCAGCTTTGAAGTAAAATAATTGACTAATTACGTTTTTTGAAATCTGAGATTTAATTGGATCTCGCTCTTTTTTCGCAGCCATAATTAAACTATCAATTTTTAAATGTACTAATTTAGGCTCAACTTCAGATTGCTTATATAACCATTTCAGTAGGTCTTCAAACTTCTTATATTCTGTATCTACTTTATCCAATTCCTTATGGATTTCCATATGATGCTTTTCTTCCAGCTCTTCTTGTGACGATTTCTTTTTTGATTTGTTATTGTTACAAGAAGAAAAAAGTGTTAAAATGAAAAATATAAAAAGTAGTCTTTTCATGCAGTGTTGTTTTAAAATGGCATATAACGTCCGGCGGCTTCACGTCAGTTGCGGCTTTTGGAACTGAGTACTCTCGGCTGGACAGAACGAAGTTATGGAAAAAGGTGGTTCACTTTACAAAGGAAGCAGCAATTGCGTGAAACCGCTGTTAGCAGACGTTTTTAATGTACTCAAATTTCTCAATAATTTCATTACATTTTTCTAGTATTGATTGTTTGTATTGATCATGAATAGAATTTAGTTCCACGTCAAGTTTAGCTAGATATTCTTTATTATAGTAATTTCTTTCATCCCAAATTGGATATTTATTAAAAGCGCTAATGAACACTTCAAAAACTTCGAGATCAATATTTTCGAGATAATAAATTCTTTCAATTGCTGAGATAAAGTAAGCCATTTTTGTACAACCTGTGTATATATCAATTTGATTGGTTACGATTGCAATCGAATTTGAACGCATTTTTTTTATCAAAATATTTCGTCTAATCTCTGCAAATTTATTGAGTTCTTCTTTTGGAGAATTAACCCTAAATATTTTAAGAAATATGGGCTTTGCTTTTTTAATAATTTTCATGTCAAAATATGTTACGCAAATCGCTCTCGTGACTAACAAAATGTCTGCTAACGTCCGGCGGCTTCACGTCAGTTGCGGCTTTTGGGACTGAGTACTCTCGGCTGGACAGAACGAAGTTATGGAAAAAGGCGGTTCATTTTACAAGAGAAGTAGCAATTGCGTGAAACCGCTGTTGTGTGCAGGTTTAATTTTACGACTTCCATTTTTTTACTGCTTCTGCCTTTGTCAGGAAATGAGCAACATTCGATGTTTCATCAATAGTTATCAATGGAAATTCTTGATCATTTTCACCAGTTAGAAATATTTGCTTTCTTAGTTGCTTGCTGATTGATTTCATAAAAGCTATGATTTTATTGAGTTCTGTTTCGGATTTAATTTCGGTTGGATCTATATCAAATTCAATTTCCGAATTAGAAAATAAATGACAATTAATTAGAATATCATCAAGTATAATTGAAATTGTTTTGGATTCCATTTGGTCTGTCCTGGAAGTAAGGTATTGTAAAGCATAATTTTTATCGATTTTATTTAATTGAAAATTATGCTGTGTAATCCCAAACCTGATGACAAATTCATTATTTAAAAAATCTATAAGATTTTTCCAGTCATCAACGTTAATGTTCGTAACATATATGTCACGCAATGCACCATCAGGTTCAAATATCCATTTAATATCATTCCAATTGTACGTCATTGGTTTCGGGTTTGGTCAAAACTTGCACACAACGTCCGGCGGCTTCACGTCAGTTGCGGCTTTCGAAACTGAGTACTCTCGGCTGGACAGAACGAAGTTATGGAAAAAGGCGGTTCATTTTACAAGAGAAGTAGCAATTGCGTGAAACCGCTGTTGTGTGCAGGTTTAATTTTACGACTTCCATTTTTTTACTGCTTCTGCCTTTGTCAGGAAATGAGCAACATTCGATGTTTCATCAATAGTTATCAATGGAAATTCTTGATCATTTTCACCAGTTAGAAATATTTGCTTTCTTAGTTGCTTGCTGATTGATTTCATAAAAGCTATGATTTTATTGAGTTCTGTTTCGGATTTAATTTCGGTTGGATCTATATCAAATTCAATTTCCGAATTAGAAAATAAATGACAATTAATTAGAATATCCATCAAGTATAATTGAAATTGTTTTGGATTCCATTTGGTCTGTCCTGGAGGTAAGGTATTGTAAAGCATAATTTTTATCGATTTTATTTAATTGAAAATTATGCTGTGTAATCCCAAACCTGATGACAAATTCATTATTTAAAAAATCTATAAGATTTTTCCAGTCATCAACGTTAATGTTCGTAACATATATGTCACGCAATGCACCATCAGGTTCAAATATCCATTTAATATCATTCCAATTGTACGTCATTGATTTCAGGTTTGGTCAAAACTTGCACACAACGTCCGGCGGCTTCACGTCAGTTGCGGCTTTTGGAACTGAGTACTCTCGGCTGGACAGAACGAAGTTATGGAAAAAGGCGGTTCATTTTACAAGGGAAGTAGCAATTGCGTGAAACCGCTGTTAGCTGCCGTTTTAATTTAGTCCCGTGTTTTTGATATTTCGATCCCAATATAAAATTACATTTTCAAGTTCTTTTCGAAAATCTTCAATTTGCGGAATTGGTATTTTTTTATCAAAAACGTATGTGTTCTGTTTTCGACTATTAAAGAATTTTGCAAATTCAAAAGTTCCGCTATCAAGAATATCAAAACAAAATTCTACTGACGGAATTTGGTTGTTATTTTTTACTTTAAATGTAGTTGTAGCTTTTGCAGAAAACACTCTGCCATTTTTGGAGTTGTCAATTATTTTTTGGATACCAACATTAAAATAACAACAATTCGGGTCATTAGGATCTTGCGGAGAAATGCCGAATTCATGAAATAAATTTTCTTGATTTTCACCTTCGAACTTTCTGAAATCTTCTAAAATCCATTCTTCAACTTGAATATCATATTTTTGAATTATTTCCATGGCTTTACTTTTTCTCAAAGTTACAAAATTTTTGTTATCGTAAGTAGATTCGTTCAAAAATGGCAGCTAACGTCCGGCGGCTTCACGTCAGTTGCGGCTTTCGAAACTGAGTACTCTCGGCTGGACTGAACGAAGTTATGGAAAAAGGTCATCCATTTTACAAGGGAAGCAGCAATTGCGTGAAACCGCTGTTATCTGCTGTTTTCATTCCATTAATTTTTTGGTTTTGGATTCGATGAGATTGAGATTTGAATAATCAGGGAACATCTTTATAACATCTTTATTATCAGAAGCGGGTAATATTTGTGTTCCTCTGTCAATTAGATCAGATACAGTGGCAATTGATAACTTTAATCTTGCTAAAACTTCTGGATCATTCGAATCATAGTTATTTTCTTGAATTGATTTCGCTTCAGACTCAATAATATTTTTTAATTGTTGGTTTTGTGCATTTACAATTTCGCCTAAAGCATCGTTTTTAAGTTCTAATGTTCGAGCGTGCTCTTCAAATATCTTAGCCTCTGCTTTCTTTTTCCGGATAACAGCTGCTGCCCAACAAATAGCGGCAATCAAATTTACTGCCATAATTGTCCCAACACCTATTTTAAGCCAAATTGAACCGGACTCTGCTGACTCAATTTTAACATAACTTCCATTTCCAATGTCAAGGATTGGCAATTCAATTGCTTTTTTAAAATCTAATGATACTTTAGATAAGTCATCAAAGTTTTGAATTTCGGGTAATTTAATATCAAGACCTACGCCACTTAAACTAGTTCGGTTTTCATAATTTAATAAAAATTCAAGCCCGATATTTATTCTTTGTACATTTCGATCAATTAAATTTCTATCCGAAGAGTTAAAATATACTTCATCTTTATTAGAACTAAATAATGCAGAATCTTTTAATTCAGATATTTCTGAACTGATCATTTCGACATTTTCTAAATTAATTAACGCTTCGCGTAATTGAATAAGATTATTTGCTTTATATGGTTTGTCCTGAATATCTGTAGTGTAACCAGCAAGGAATTTTACTTGCTTATAATTATCTATAATCAGTTGTTTCGCATCTTTAATGTTCATTGTTCTTCCAGGTTTGGTTAAAATAGCAGATAACGTCCGGCGGCTTCACGTCAGTTGCGGCTTTCGAAGCTGAGTACTCTCGGCGTGGACAAAACGAAGTTATGGAAAAAGGTCGTTCATTTTGCAAAGAAAGTAGCAATTGCGTGAAACCGCTGTTATGGGCAGTTTCTTTTATTTTATTTGAAGCGATTTGGCTAGTATTTTTAATTCTTCAATAGATTTATAACCTCCGATTATTTCTGGATCTGCAATTTCGAAAACTATTTCTTTTGCTAAATCATTTTCGAATTCTGAGTTTTCGGCTAAAGTTAAACAGTCGCATATGTAAGCTAATTCTACATTATTTAAAGAGCCATTTAAAGTTTGATTAATCAAGTTTGAAAGGCCTTGAGTATTTAGAAAGGTTGATTCGTCTTCGTTAAAATATAAATTTATTGACGAGCCAGTTTTTTGCATGAGCTTTTCATATGCTGATACTTCAGCATTAATTTCAGTTTTCAATAACTGAATTTTAGATTCGTCTTTCAGAACTTTATTTAGCGTTGATGCGTTCATTTTGGTTGAAATTGCCCATAACGTCCGGCGGCTTCACGTCAGTTGCGGCTTTCGAAGCTGAGCACTCTCGGCTGGACAGAACGAAGTTATGGAAAAAGGCGGTTCATTTTACAAAGGAAGCAGCAATTGCGTGAAACCGCTGTTATGCGATGGTTTTATTATCTAAGTAATTAGAAATTAGTTTTGTTATACAACTTGCGTAGTGTTGTCCTTGTAATATGAAAATGTTTTTAAAAACAGGGTTGTCATATTCATGTTTATCACTATTCATTATCCACGAAGAAGGATGAACATATTTTGAATATAGTTTGAAAAAAGCCTTGTATTCAAGTTCGTTATTTGTTTGTTTTGCGAGGTAATTAACATTCCAATTTTTTGATGGAGTAAGTCCATGCTTTTTCATGATCTTTTTAATATACTCCATTCTGTCTCGGATAGATTTTATAACTGTTTCAGATGTATTTGCAGTAGCTATAGACAAGAAGCCTTCATTAATTTCTAGTTCTTCGTATGCTTTTTGACTAATAAATTCTTCGCCTTTGGAAGGATCAATAATAATATAAGCTGTGAGTAAATAGCATTCAAAAAGATTCCTAGACAAAATAGCAATGTAATCAATTGGAAAATTCTGATGTGAAATCAAGCGATCAAAAAGTACACCTGTATAATTTGCTATGGCTCGCAAGGAAAATAGAGGATAGTCCATTTCTTGTTTAAGAACCATTTTTGAAACCTCGTTATTTATAGCCGAAATTATTTTACGCAGATTTACATCAACTCCATCGATAGATCCATAAATTTTCTTATCTCCAAATTTCATAGTATCGTGATAAACTATCGCATAACGTCCGGCGGCTTCACGTCAGTTGCGGCTTTTGGAACTGAGTATTCTCGGCGGACAAAACGAAGTTATGGAAAAAGGCGGTTCATTTTACAAAGTGAGCAGCAATTGCGTGAAACCGCTGTTAGCTGTGGTTTTAATTTTAGCTCAGAAACTCGTCTGTAACGAAAAATACTGTGTCAATAAAATAAAGAATTTCATTTCGCGTCAATACATTTTCATCATGAAGATCTTCAATGATTATTCCCAAATCGGGATTGTAATAATCATTGTTGCGATTATTTTGAAAACCATTTTGCTCCAGGAATTTCCTGACAGTGTTTAAGTCTGTTGGACCGGTGATTGCAACATAAGATTGCTCGACAACAGCATAAATGACATTTTCAGATTTTGTAAATCCAATTAAATTATAAGCTGTGTCGGGAAAAAAATAATTGTGGAGCAATAAATTTAGAAAATAGTCTTTCCAGCAAGTATAATAAATGGCATCATTAAGTTTGATTACATGCTCTGAATCCTTAAGATAAACTTTCTGTTCGGCGCCTTCACTGACGTATTGTGAAAAGTCAACTTCTTTCCAAAGATTGTTTTCAGCGATGTAAGATTCTAACTTCTCTGCTTCTTGTTTTTTGAAGTACTTTGAGTCTGCAATTTCTTTGCTTGCTGGCGAGCCATTGTCAAGGTAACTGGCGATTGCTTGGATAATTGCTCCAAACCTAATTTCGCTCTTTCCTGAAAAGATATTTCGTAAGTCATTTTTAATACTGTTTTGCACAAAGCAAATATACGGATTATTTTTAAAAGGATTTTCGTTGCTGACATGGCAGGGCGTAATTGTTTAGTTGTCACGCCAAAATCACAGCTAACGTCCGGCGGCTTCACGTCAGTTGCGGCTTTCGAAGCTGAGTATTCTCGGCTGGACAGAACGAAGTTATGGAAAAAGGTCGTTCATTTTACATGGGAAGCAGCAATTGCGTGAAACCGCTGTTATGCGGCGGCTAAAAAAAATTATTTTTAGTTTCTGAAGTCACAAGCCGATCACGCAAAACCCGCGCGGAGCGCAGCAAAGCTAGCTGTCGCATAACGTCCGGCGGCTTCACGTCAGTTGCGGCTTTTGGAACTGAGTACTCTCGGCTGGACAAAACGAAGTTATGGAAAAAGGTGGTTCATTTTACAAGGGAAGCAGCAATTGCGTGAAACCGCTGTTATGTGGGGCGCGACACACTCGCAAATCACACAACGTAACAACAAAGAAATTCTGCTTTAACTTTTAAACTTCTCAAAAGTTAAGCTGGCAAAATTCAACGCAACGGATTTTCGTTGCGCTTTCAACGCAAAGAAGATCGACAAAGCACATCCGCAGCTATTTCGCCTGATTGCGTCCAGCAGAGAACTCTCGGCAGGGGATGCGAAAATAGACAGACAAAATTTCCGGCGACTCTAACACAACGTAACCACAAAGATGCACCATGAAAAATAGGGGAGAAGTCAACTTTACTCAAACACAAGCCGAACTTCTCAACATACGAGATACGTTCATTCGGCGCACGGAGCGACCACACATAACGTCCGGCGGCTTCACGTCAGTTGCGGCTTTTGGAACTGAGTACTCTCGGCTGGACAGAACGAAGTTATGGAAAAAGATGTTTCATTTTACAAGGGAAGTAGCAATTGCGTGAAACCGCTGTTATGTGTAGTTGCTTTTATACAACTCATATTCTTGTAACGCATCTTTCCATATCTTAGACTGATTTATTGAAATGGCTTTTCTAATAATTTCTTCAAAGGATTTATGGTCTTGAAAATTATTTAAAAATTCTCTTTTAAAAATTCCTGACTCGTTTTTAGAAAGTGCAATTGCAGCTTCACCTAAATCGCAACATCCGTAACCATCAAATGAGATTCTGATTAGTTTTATGCATTCATCTTCGCAATCTACAAAATCTAAGTATATTGAACTATCAAGACAGTTTAAATGATAGTCGGCGTTTCTAGTTTCAGAAAAAGATGCTTTTCGAAAAAATGATTAATCATAATGAATTTACGCTTTAATTAATCGGCTCACATTTTGCAATTACACATAACGTCCGGCGGCTTCACGTCAGTTGCGGCTTTTGGAACTGAGTATTCTCGGCGTGGACAAAACGAAGTTATGGAAAAAGGAGGTTCATTTTACAAAGTGAGCAGCAATTGCGTGAAACCGCTGTTATAGGCTGCCGAATTTATTTAACAAAAAAAGCCAATCTCATAAAGACTGGCTTAATTGGTACAAGTAAAATATATCTTAGATAACGTTTACATTAACTGCTGTTGGTCCTTTTTGTCCGTTTTCTACGGAATAAGTTACCGCATCGTTTTCACGTACTGATCCATTAAGACCAGTTACATGTACGAACACATCGTTGCCTCCACCATTTGGAGTGATAAATCCGAAGCCTTTTGCTTCATTAAAAAACTTAATTGTTCCTTCGTTCATAAAAATATTATATTAATAAGTGAGCGAAGATAGACTAATTATTGAATATTTTCTATTTGTTTCAAAATAATATTAAATATTTTCCAATCTAAAGCTAAAAAACTTAAAATTTATTATTTTTTTTTTGTATGGAATGTCGGTACATCTTGGTTCATCGGTTGCCTATAACGTCCGGCGGCTCCACGTCAGTTGCGGCTTTTGGAACTGAGTACTCTCGGCTGGACTGAACGAAGTTATGGAAAAAGGTGTTACCTTTTACCAGGGAAGTAGCAATTGCGTGAAACCGCTGTTACATGGGTCGCGACACATTCGCAAAATCACACAAAATAACCACAGAGAAACTCCACTCCATTACATTTTTTAAATTCTCCAGTTCACACGCACTTTTTCTAAGTTAGATTTCAACGCACGCCTTTTGCGCAATACTTAAGTCCCGATTAAGTCTCGCAGAGAACTCTCGGCAACAAGAATCGCAAACAAGAATGACAATTTTCCCGGCTACTCTAACACAACGTAGCCACAAAGTTGAGCCGTGAAAAATAGCGAGAGAGGTAAAATTTACTCAAACACAAGCCGGACTTCTCAACAAACGACATACGTTCATTCGGAGAGCGGAGCGACCACATGTAACGTCCGGCGGCTTCACGTCAGTTGCGGCTTCTGGAACTGAGTATTCTCGGCTGGACAGAACGAAGTTATGGAAAAAGGTTGTTCATTTTACAAAGTGAGCAGCAATTGCGTGAAACCGCTGTTATGTGACGTTTCTATGGTCCATTCACATCTAATTCTTCAGTGAGTTGAAGGCTAAGATTAATCATTAGTGAGAAAAAGCAGTTTCCTCCATCATCAACTTCTGAAAGTTCTTCTTTCCAATTAATTGCATTAGGCTCACAGTAACAATTTATATATATTATTTTCTCTCCTTTTTGATTTATTGCTGCAACATATTGTCTATTATATTTTTTTAGATTGATTGTGCTCCAATTATTTCCTTCATTATATTTATGTACGCTTTTGGCCAATAATTTTTCTGCAAGCAAAATTTCGGAATTGTCTAAACCTGCTGATTTAAATTTTTGGAATCCGCGATATTTTTCAGTTTTAAGAACAGCAATTTTAGAAGTGTCTATATTTATTTTTTGCACATTACTTTTCCTAGCCTGCGATAGACAATTATTTGTTATAAATAAAATGTAGAAAACCATGGCTACCAGATTTTTCATATCGTTGGAGGTTGAAATGTCACATAACGTCCGGCGGCTTCACGTCAGTTGCGGCTTTCGAAGCTGAGTACTCTCGGCTTGACAGAACGAAGTTATGGAAAAAGGTGGTTCATTTTACAATGAAAGTAGCAATTGCGTGAAACCGCTGTTATATGGGTCGTGACACATCAGCAAAATCACGCAAAGTAGCCACAAAGTAATTCTGCTCCGTTATGTTTTTTGAAAAATTGAAAGTTAAACACGCACAGTTTTCTCATCGCAATTCAACACAAACATTTTGACAAACAATTAAGTTCCGATTAAGTCTCGCAGAGAACTCTCGGCGACAAGAAACGTAAACAAAAATGACGAATTTTCCGGCGACACTAACACAACGTAACCACAAAGTTGAGCCGTGAAAAAATAGGAGAAAAGTCAAATTTACTCAAACACAAGCCGAACTTTTCAACATACGAGAAACGTTCATTCGGCGAGCGGAGCGACCCACATATAACGTCCGGCGGCTTCACGTCAGTTGCGGCATTTGGAACTGAGTATTCTCGGCTGGACAGAACGAAGTTATGGAAAAAGCGGTTAAATTTTACAAGAGAAGTAGCAATTGCGTGAAACCGCTGTTACAGGCCGTTGCGACACAGTTGCAAAATCACACAAAGTAACCAGAAAGAAATTCTAAATTAGGCTTTAAAATTTCTCAAAGTTAAGTTCGCGCAATTCAACGCAACAGATTTTTGATACATTTTCAACGCAAAAGAAGATCGACAAAGATTTTCCACAGCTATTGCACTTGATTGCGTCCCGCAGAGAATTCTCGGCGAGGAGATGCGAAAATAAAACGACAATTTTCCAGGCGACACTAACACAACGTAACCACAAAACTGCTCCGTGAAAAATAGGGGAGAAGTCAAATTTACTCAAACACAAACCGAACTGTTCAATTTAGGGAAATCGTTCTTTCAGAGGCGCGGAGCAATGGCCTGTAACGTCCGGTGGCTTCACGTCAGTTGCGGCATTTGGAACTGAGTATTCTCGGCTGGACAAAACGAAGTTATGGAAAAAGGTGGCAATGATATACATGTGTAACCACAAATCTACGAATTTTCCACGCCTCCATTTTACGGTTGAAAAAAGAGGGTAACTGATAACCCGTTAAGTGGTTTTGCTTCACACGTAATCAGCGAAGCGGTCAGGCATACTGTTTAATAATTTGTAGCGGCATTTTGCTCCAAATCTGTTAACAGCTTGCGAATGGAAACGGATTGTTATTTCTGCATCTTAATTTTAACCCTTATGGGCGTGTGCTACGTCGATCCGTTTAATATAATTATGGTTTTTTCTTTTTAGGAGCGTCAATTTTAAGCATCTTTTTATGTCCGTCCTTAAGTTCTTTTTTCACGTCACCTAACTTCTTTTCTAAAGGAAGGTTTTCAGGTCGCTTACCTACGTTTTTAATGATGATTTGTCTAACTTCCTTCCCGACCTCAAAGTGGGTTGATTCTAGGTTTTTCTGACCCGTGATATTTTTATTTTTTATTCTTTCTTCGGTTTGTGTAACCCTAAATAGATTAGCCGCCAGTTCAGTACGTCCCATATAATCCATTAGCTTACCTTTTTCTACTTTCCGAGATTTCTCAAGCTTCCATGATTCCATATTGTACATTCCCAAATACCCTGCGTTTTGGAAAATTGCGTAATCCGTAACTCCTGCATGTTTAGCGACGGATGCCAATGATTTGTTTCCATCAGCCAACTCGTCACGTATAAGCATGCGTTCCATTTGCTGATTGTTTCCTATAAAAACCTCAAACTTTCTTGTCTGCTCAGCAAAATATGCCTGCGCTTTCGCAACCTCTTCTTTCTTGGGGTCACCATTCATTACAGCCAAGTAGCAAGCAAAACGAGTGAGTTTAAAGTCTTGGCAATCTTTACCGTCAATATCCCTGCTTACACAAATTATATTGTCGTAATGCGAAATGTTAAGTGAAACAAAAGCTTTTGTGGCTCGGTCTAATACTTTTTGAAATGATTTCAAATCTTTATAACCAAGCATTACCATTAGGTCGGATGCCCACCAATAAGTAACGCCGTTTTCATTTTTAAAGTCTTCAAAAGAAGTTGTTTCTATTATATCTCCCATTTAGCAAAAATAGCAAAATTATTACTCTCTGTTATATACTTCTTGCAGAAAATAAACCTTATCTACTGCCTTTAATTCAATTATCTTTTCCTTTTGGAACGCTCGGAAGTAGTATTGATAGTTCCGTGTTTTTTGAGGCTCTAACGACTGCATTTCAGTAACGAAGTCTTTCAGGTTCGTGCCGAACGCCACAACCTTGTTATCCAGTACAGCCGTGTACAGTTTACTTAGTGCTTTCATCACCATTGTTCGGCTTCTTTTTTACAATAGCAGAAAGTACGGCATTGAATTTGGGTTTATCCGCTTCAATCCGTACATCTTCTTTAGGACGTGGTATTTTTACCTCTTTCTTTTTAGCCATTCGTAAGTTGTTTATGTGATATTCTTACATTAACTCCGTTCGCCAAAGCTACATCAAATTTGCTTCCCTCTGACAAATCCCTGTTGTTATGGCGGAAAGCCTGTTCGTTAACATATCGTCCTAAATACTTTGGTGTAACGTGGTGATAAGTCCCAAAGATGGTACGGGACAGGTGAGACCAAAAGTTTTCAATTCCGTTAGTGTGAACGTTTCCGCTAACGTATTCTTTTGCCCTGTGGCAAACGAAATCATGCTCATATCTGTTATTCAAAGAAGCATAAGACTTAAACTCGTCTGTGTAAACGGTTGCGCCCTCAGCCACTTGGTCAACCATAATCGGGATGATGGTTTTTGCTTTTCTGTTTGCTACAGGCAAGGCGTAAACTTTCCCACCTCTTTCAATAATACCCAAAACAGGTGTATGCTTTGCGCCACCGTGACCGCCCTTTACTTTTTTGCTTTCGTGACGGTTAGCGTTAGCACCTCCGATGAAAGTTTCGTCAATTTCAACTGTAGATGTGAATACTTCCGGCTTATCGTTGTAAACCTCTCTAACACGTTGCAAAATAAACCAAGCTGATTTCTGAGTAACTTGGATATGACGAGCTAATTGGTGTGAGGAAATTCCTTTTTTGTTTGTAGTGATTAAGTAGATAGCAACAAACCATTTACGCAAAGATACTTTTGAATCGTGGAAGATAGTTCCCACTTTCACGCCAAACTGTTTTTTGCATCCGTAACATTTGTAACGGTTAGTTTTACCACCTAATTTAGAAACCTTTGTTGATTCGCAGTAAGCACAAGTAGGCTCACCATTCCAACGGATAACCGCTAAATGCTGTTCACATTTTTCTTCTGTAGTGAAGTAGTCAAGTAATTGGAATAAACTGTCGAAATCTCTTAAATCTTTAGCGGTTTTCATATTGCTTTTATTTGATGATGTAAATATACATGGATAAAATTACAATAACAAATTTTTTAAAAAAAATATCAGTTTTTTTGATACACTTAAATATTTTTTTTGATATTTGTAGCAAATTAAATGTATACGTAATGAATACAGCTCAAAAAATAATTGCGAAATTTGGCGGACAGGTCAATGTTGCTGAATTAATAGGGAAAGGTCAAAGTACTGTAGCTTATTGGGCTAAGACAGGGGTTATTCCTATAAAGTGGCGTGCTAATCTACTTCAAATTGCTTCTGAAAAAGGAATTAGTCTCTCTTCAACAGATTTTGATACAACGATTCAAATTATCAATGATAAAAACGAATTAGAAACACAAAAAGCGTCTCACTTTGGGGCGTTAACTTTGGGTAACGAAGAGATACCATGTTACGTATTAGAAAGTGGGGAACGCATTTTTAGTCTAAAAGGTGTCGTTGTAGCTCTGACAGGTGTCGAAGGAGGTCAGCTCGCTGAATACATCAAGGTTAAGTCAATACGATCATATTTACCCGAAGATTTGATACCTGCAGAAAATGGGCAAATTCCCGCGCTTTTGAACTTCGATACAGGAGCAGCATCATTTGCTAAAACCGCTATTGGCGTGCCTGTAGAGCGATTTATGGATATTTGTATTGCGTATTCTACTGCCCTGCAGGAATCTGATAAAAAAGACGGTATGGTTAAGTTAACTGACCGCCAAAAAGAAATCGCAGAAAGAGCAAATTCATTTTTAAGAGCGTGTGCAAAAACAGGTATCATAGCGTTAGTTGATGAGGCTACAGGATATCAATATGACCGACCTATAGATGCGTTACAGTTTAAATTGAACTTGTTTTTAGCAGAGGAACTTCGCAAATGGGAAAAAACATTTCCTGACCAGCTTTGGGTAGAATTTGGACGTTTAACAAATTGGAAAGGAAGTTTACAACAACGACCTAAATATTGGGGAAAACTCGTTAATGAATTAGTTTACAGCTACCTTGACAAAGATGTTTATGAGTGGCTGAACAAAAACGTTCCAACACCTACTAAATCAGGAATAAGTTACCATAGATGGCTAACTGAGCAATATGGATTAAAGAAATTATTAGAGCATATTTGGCAGTTAGTTGGTATGGCGTCGGCATGTACTACCATGGAGGAGTTAAGGCGAAAAATGGCTGAAAAATATGGGAGAATTCCGATACAACTAAGTTTATTTGTTCCACCTCACTAATATAAAAAAGGGGCGTAAATGCCCCTTTTATAATATCCCCGCAATAACGACATCAAAATATGTGTCGTGAACCTGAAAATTCAGCCGTTGCATTAGCGGTCTCCCATTAGGCGTAAGTGAGTTTTCAGGATTGCTTTTTTTACAAAAATACCGAAAACTTATAGAAAAAGCAAACCCCGATGAAAGTCGGGGTTTTTAATTACATTTGATATGTACTTAAACAAAATCTAATATGCCACTTACAGCAACGGTAAATATTCCTGACGGGAAAGAACATTATATTGAAAACTTAAAGAATCTTGCTATTAAACATGGGATTGAGTATGTGAATCCAAAAGTGACTGAAAACAGCACTATTTTTAATTTCATACTTAAAGACGGTGAGGAGGATAAGAAAAAGGCTTTTCTAAATGAAGTCCCTGCCGATTGGCTTTAATTATCAATAATCATGCATAACTATCAATTAACAGTTCCACACGAATTCGAGGCGTTTCATTTAGGTGTCCATTTAACTATTATGCATATACAAGGAGGTGAAGAACCTATCTTTACAACCACAGAATCGGAATACGAAACGATTTATTCTATTCCGTTTGAAGAAGAAGACCAAATGTATGATTTTGATAAGGAAATCAGAAGTGGGATGCCGTTTCTTTTCAAATCTTAGTATTGGTTACACATGTATATCATTGCCAAAAAGGTCGTTCATTTTACAAAGAAAGCAGCAATTGCGTGAAACCGCTGTTATGGGCAGTTTCTTTTATTTTATTTGAAGCGATTTGGCTAGTATTTTTAATTCTTCAATAGATTTATAACCTCCGTTTATTTCTGGATCTGCAATTTCGAAAACTATTTCTTTTGCTAAATCATTTTCGAATTCTGAGTTTTCGGCTAAAGTTAAACAGTCGCATATGTAAGCTAATTCTACATTATTTAAAGAGCCATTTAAAGTTTGATTAATCAAGTTTGAAAGGCCTTGAGTATTTAGAAAGGTTGATTCGTCTTCGTTAAAATATAAATTTATTGACGAGCCAGTTTTTTGCATGAGCTTTTCATATGCTGATATTTCAGCATTAATTTCAGTTTTCAATAACTGAATTTTAGATTCGTCTTTCAGAACTATATTTAGCGTTGATGCGTTCATTTTGGTTGAAATTGCCCATAACGTCCGGCGGCTTCACGTCAGTTGCGGCTTTCGGAGCTGAGTACTCTCGGCTGGACAAAACGAAGTTATGGAAAAAGGTCGTTCATTTTACAAAGTAAGTAGCAATTGCGTGAAACCGCTGTTAGCTGCAGTCATGATTATTCGTACCGACGGGCTCGCAGTTCAATAATATCATGACAAATATCTTTAGTTGAATGTGCTAGGGTCTTACTTAAGTCAATTTCTGCTGCTTCTAACCCATTCACAGTTTCTTCAACCCTATTAAAAAGAGTAGTTTTGACGGTTCCGATCGAAAGATAAAATAAAGACATTATTTCATTCTTCTCGTCTGGAGATAGTTTTGAATTTTCTACTACAGAATAGAAGGTTTGGCATATAGTAAAAGCATTAATAGAATATATCCATAAACTTAGTCCAAAAGTGCCAAAATATTCTAATATCCTTTCAGCTGATTCTTTCGTCACCGTTTTATTGCGAGCTTGTAAACTTATTTGGGAAAACCCTATAACAATATAATTGTGGGCTTTTTCTCCTGTCAATATTAAAGCGTTATGTTCATATTCAAGATTGTCAATGTTTGAATAAAACCTTTCAACTTGCTTATAAAGAATGTCAGTTAACCTCGTGGTTTCAAATTGTTTTCTTGTTTCTGCCATTTCTTGCGTTTGGCGTTCAGCTTCTTTACGTTGCATGTCGATACTGTTTCTCTGTAAAGTAAGTTCTTCTTTTTGCATTATCATTGCTCTGTAAAAAAGTAAAGTCGCGACTAAAGACAATAAAGGTCCAAGTATACCACCGACGAAACTACCAAAAGAGTCAAAAATCTTGTCGTCGACTTTAAATGTCAAACCTCCAAAGTTGTACGTAAATAAAATAGCCGTTGCAAATAAAATTGCTAAGCTAAAAACACTTATAATTAAAGCAATTTTTACAGCGTTTTTAGTGAAAATGTTACGGTCTTTATGATTAAATTGGTTATCGGTCATATTAGGTGTAGTTTTTATGATTGCAGCTAACGTCCGGCGGCTTCACGTCAGTTGCGGGATTTGGAACTGAGTACTCTCGGCTGGACAAAACGAAGTTATGGAAAAAGGTGGTTCATTTTACAAGAGAAGTAGCAATTGCGTGAAACCGCTGTTAGCAGCAGATCTATATGTCTATCCCTAATTTTTTTGCACCTACTTCCAATAAAATTCCCATTAATTTGTCGAGTGAAATACTACCGACTTTAGAAACAATTTTTAAGAATTTCGGTTTCATTGATTCAGCATTTTTATCGTTTAAACACATAAGATAGTTCTCAAAAGTGCTATGTAGTTCTTGAAAAGCTAAAAGTAAATTTGATTGTTCAAGTTCAATAATATTTACATCTTTGACATCATCGTCTTTTACGTTGAAGAAAATGACGAAAGGCTTTTTTGTATTTTCATCAACTTCAAAAGCATTAGAGAATATATAATTAAAGGTAGCAATTGAACTCTGATTTTCAGAATCGAGATAAAATACAGAAATATCTTTTCCGGAAAGCCTGTCAAGTTTTATAAACGCTCCAAAATCCTTGATAAGATTTCTTAATGCTTTATTATGAAAATCGTATAGAATCAAAGCAAATGACTTGGCTCTCTTTTGGTTTTTATGCTTTTCACATATATGTAAAAAATTATTTAAAAAATCTTCTTTACAATATCCAATTCCAGTTTCAGGTTTGTGTTCAAATATTGGGTTCATTTACGTCCGGTTGTTTAAGATTTGCTGCTAACGTCCGGCGGCTTCACGTCAGTTGCGGCTTTTGGAACTGAGTATTCTCGGCTGGACAAGACGAAGTTATGGAAAAAGGTCGTTCATTTTACAAAGTGAGTAGCAATTGCGTGAAACCGCTGTTATGTGTGGTTTTAATTATTGAAACTTTTTCTTTAAATCCATACTACCGTGTAATATTCTAACCACTTCAATTTCCTGTACGTCAACTACAAGATAGAAAATTAAATGTTCGCCAGATTTATAGCCAAACAGATTATTCACAATTTGATTGTACGATTTTCCGATATTTGGATTCTCAGCTATTTCTTGGCAACTATCGAGAAGCAATTGATAATATTTGTCAGCTTGTCTTTCTGACCATTCATCATAAGTATAATCCCAAATATCCGCAAGATCATCAACAGCTCTATATAAAAGATGAAATTTAGCCATTCGCTTTTTTGCTGGCTTTCAATTGAGCAAGAAATTTTTGAGAATCAAAGTTTTCTGCTCTTCCACTTTTAATTCCTTCCTCAATTGAATTTCGAAGCATTACAACTCGATTTTCTTCATCTTCCAAAAGGCGCAGTCCGGCGCGAACAACTTCGCTTGCATTTTTGAATCTGCCATGCGCAATTGTGTTTTCAACGAAATGTTCGAAGTGATTTCCGAGTGATATTGAAGTATTCTTTCCCATGACTTTTCATTTCTGTAAAATTACCAAATTTTGGTAACTTTCCAAATTTCGGACAAGGTTTTTCAAAAATCACACATAACGTCCGGCGGCTTCACGTCAGTTGCGGCATTTGGAACCGAGTACTCTCGGCGTGGACAGAACGAAGTTATGGAAAAAAGAAGTTCATTGTACACGGTAAGTAGCAATTGCGTGAAACCGCTGTTACCTGCTGGCGCATTATTCTAAATCCAATTCGTTATTAATAATTTGGCTTTCGCTTTTTCTTTCTGATTTTCTTGTTTCAGACTTTTGTTTTTGTACATATCTATTGATATTTCCAATACACATTTCGTACTCGGCCATAAATGAGCCTTGCTTAATCATTATGCCATTCATAGGACATGTTTCGTAACCACAGTTATGCTTTGAATATTCTCCGAAATTTTTGTGTTTTATTCTTTTTTCGCGCAATATTTTTTCCTGATTTATAAATATTTTACGCCACATTTCTTCCTTGTCACCATGTGTTAGTTCTAATCCTAGAGTTTGTACCTTTATGTACGTCCAGGGATCTTTTACTTGCAAAAAATTAAATGTCTTTTCAAATATTTTGTTTGCATAATCTCTAATGGAAATTTTCTGTTCGAGATTAAGTTTTTCATTTTCTGAAAGTGAACGATATAATCCCAAAGTATTAAAGTCAGAATATTTTTTATAATTATCGATATAAAAAAAATAATCTTCAAACCCCAAACTATTAAATTGTTTTCCTATCTCCATAATTTGATTTTACGCGATTTTTGTAGCGCTTGCAGGTAACGTCCGGCGGCTTCACGTCAGTTGCGGCTTTCGAAGCTGAGTACTCTCGGCTGGACAGAACGAAGTTATGGAAAAAGATGTCTCATTTCACAAAGGAAGCAGCAATTGCGTGAAACCGCTGTTAGCTGCTGGCTTGCTTAAATAGACTTCGAGCTTCAATTAAAACATCTATACTATCTAAACCTGCTTCTTTCGAATTTTCAGAATGTATCAGAGATTCATTTTCATAATAGAAAATCTGCTTAAAAAATTTCTTTTTTCGCCATGTTACCTTTTCAGCATAAATAAGTTTATCATCTAAGAAATAGATATTTAATTCTTCATCGGTTTCAGGATGTCGCTCACGATAGCATATTCTTATCGTTTTATTTAGGTTTTTTAGAATGAGAGTATTTGTCATAAGCTCTCTGATTTGTTTCCCGTCTTTTCTTCCATGAGAATATCTAATAACACCATCTATTCTTTCTTCTTCGATATGATTCACAATACTGTCAGCAAACTTTTTGTGAGCATCAATTGACAGTGTTTGACTAAACAATAATAAAGGAAATAAGAAACAAAAAAACGTTATAATTAACTTCATAAATTCAATATTTGCGGGATTCTCAAAAGCTAGCAGCTAACGTCCGGCGGCTTCACGTCAGTTGCGGCTTTTGGAACTGAGTACTCTCGGCTGGACAAAACGAAGTTATGGAAAAAAGAAGTTCATTTTACAAGAAAAGTAGCAATTGCGTGAAACCGCTGTTAGGCGATGTTTACTTTTTTGTAATTTAAAAGTGTTGCATTATTCGCAATCTCAGTTTTTATTGAATTCATCAACGATGTAATCTCAGTGTAAAGTTCAGAAAACTCAATTTCATCCATATCTGGGTTTTGTCCATGGGCTACAGAATTACGAATATTTAATAATTGAGTATCAATAAATTTTTCTTTCAATTCGAATTGATCGTAACTAACACCTATAATTGAAAGTATCTCTTTTAAAATATTTGAATTGAGATTTGATTGTGTCTTGATCACATTTTCCGTAGGAACTTGAGCTCGGATATCCAAATTTCCAAGTAGAAAATCTACCAACTGAGTATGAAGTGTATTTTTATTCGTTTCTTGAAAAACAGATAATTTAGCTTTTAATGAGAGTGCAATGAAATTATTTGATAATTGATTATATGTTAGTTTCTTACTAGAAACAAAGATTAGATATGTTTCTGCAGCATTTTTGATAAATCCCTCCCAATGCGCATAAAGCATCACAACACCAATTCGAATGTTGGTATTCATTTGCTTTGGTTTCGAAGAACTGACATTTGTGTAAATATTTGTAAGTTCTTTTCGTCTCCAAGCAAAATCATCATCTAAACGATTTTGTAATTCCTCTACAGTTCTAATTTTCATTCCCAAAAATCTGAGTTCCTAAAGG
Organism: Flavobacterium pallidum; assembly: GCF_003097535.1. NCBI lineage: Bacteria > Pseudomonadati > Bacteroidota > Flavobacteriia > Flavobacteriales > Flavobacteriaceae > Flavobacterium > Flavobacterium pallidum. The sequence continues at coordinate 3,193,127 of NZ_CP029187.1, read as the reverse complement.
CAAAAAGTGAGGCAATCTGGTTGACGCTCTTTTACCATTACCGGAATTGTCGATAAATACCTGATTCAAACTTATGGATTTTATTTTTTCCGCCAATTCAGCTTGGCTTTCAGCTGTATTATTATATAGTTCGCTATTTTTACCAAAACCAGTGACGATTACTTCAAATAATGAAATTGAAAATGCACCAGTGAACTTATTTTTTTGTGGTTCCCATTTTCTAAAAGCATCTTCTCCGAGTGCCGAATTCAATAATTCAAATACCTTATCAAAATTCGCTTTTTCTCCTTCGTAATCAAAATTTTCATCCGATGCGAATTCCACCATTTTGTCCGTTAAAAGTTTACCAATATCTTTAGTGGAATTTACTTCTTCAAGTGTAATCGACTTGTAAACAAAATATCTTAAAGCTAATTCAACATCATATTGTTCTTCAACTGCTCGGTCAGAAATAGGCAATACAGATTGGAAATTTGGACTTTGGCTTAATTCAGATAGCCAAGTGTAAAAATCTTTATTGATCATTACCAAAATGCAGTTTCTGATTTCTTGTTCTGTTAATGCTGTGCCGCCAGTATTTAATCTTTGAAAAAGTTCAAATTTTGTGTCTTTGTCACTTTCCTTTTTAATAATTTGAACACCCAATTTTGATCTCTTAATGATGAGTCTTTGAGTTTGGTCAAATGAATTAGGCAAATCATCGTCTTTTTGCCAATATTTTCCCTCCAAAGATGGCAAGTAATCTGTGCCATTAAGCTTGCTTGCTGCTTTGATATTACCTTCGCTATCTCGAAGCAAACCAGAAAACTCTAAAATGGTAGATAAACGCTGTAGGCCATCAATAACATCCCAAACTCCATCTTCTCTTTGAGAAACAAATATTGGAGGAATAGGAATGCCTAACAGAATTGATTCAATTAATTTAGTTTTTTGATTTGGTGACCATCGAAAAAATCTCTGAAATTCAGGATGTATATCAATTTCTCTATCTCTATATAAAGACATTAATTCTCCGATAGACAATGAATATCCGTCAGTATGTATTTGTTTTGCTTTTAATTCGATTTCATCTTGAAGTGCCATTATTCTCTATGTTTGATGTCGTTTTTATAAATATCGCCTAACGTCCGGCGGCTTCACGTCAGTTGCGGCTTTCGAAGCTGAGTACTCTCGGCTGGACAGAACGAATTTATGGAAAAAGGTGGTTCATTTTACAAGGAAAGTAGCAATTGCGTGAAACCGCTGTTATATGCCGTTGAAATTTAATCTACAAATGTCTCTCGCAAAACTTCCTTCACTTTTTCGAATTCTTTTTCAGATAAATTGCCCAGCACTTTGATAATTCTTCGCCTGTCAACAGTTCGAATTTGATCAAGCACAATCCAGCCAGTTTTCTTATCATGATTCACCTCGACCCTGGTTGGATAAGGTTTTGAACTGCTTGTCATAGGAGCGATAACAATTGTATTGAGATATTTATTCATTTCATTCGGAGAAATGATAACGCACGGACGTGTTTTCTTCATTTCACTTCCGATTGTTGGATCAAGATTTACTAAAACGATTTGATATTGCCTTAAATCCATTCTTCAAGATTTTCGTCTTCGAAAGCGTCATGGATTAGCAAGTTGTCATCGCCATTTTCGTGCATTTTTTTAAAAGCTTTTTCCCAACCAGTTCGCGGTTCAGATTTAGGTTTTAAAATGATGTAACCTTTCTCCAGAATAAGTTCAACTTTATCTGTGATATTATATTTTTCAAGTAAAGTTTTCGATAAACGAATTCCTTTTGAGTTTCCAATTGGTATTACAGAAATATCCATAGCATTATTTTTTGTAACCACAAAGTTATTACTTTTTTTGAAATTTCCAAATTTACGCAAGATTTTCTACGCGCGCCGTCAATGGCATATAACGTCCGGCGGCTTCACGTCAGTTGCGGCTTTTGGAACTGAGTATTCTCGGCTGGACAGAACGAAGTTATGGAAAAAGGTCGTTCATTTTACAAGGTAAGTAGCAATTGCGTGAAACCGCTGTTACAGGCCGTCGCGACACAGTTGCAAAATCACACAAAGTAACCACAAAGAAATTCTGCTTTAGTCTTTAAGTTTCTTAAAATTTAAGTTATCGCAATTCAACGCAACAGATTTTGGATACATTTCGAGCAAAGAAGATTGATAAAGACTTTCGACAGCTATTGCGCCTGATTGCGTCCAGCGGAGAACTCTAGGCGAAGAGATGCGAAAATAAAACGACAATTTTCCAGGCGACACTAACACAACGTAACCACAAAGCTGCTCCGTGAAAAATAGAAGAGAAGTCAAATTTACTCAAACACAAGCCGAACTGTTCAATTTAGGGAAATCGTTCTTTCAGAGGCGCGGAGCTATGGCCTGTAACGTCCGGCGGCTTCACGTCAGTTGCGGCTTTTGGAACTGAGTACTCTCGGCTGGACAGAACGAAGTTATGGAAAAAGGTGATTCATTTTACAAGGCAAGTAGCAATTGCGTGAAACCGGTGTTATATGGGTCGTGACACATCAGCAAAATCACGCAAAGTAGCCACAAAGTAATTCTGCTCCGTTATGTTTTTTGAAAAATTGAAGTTAAACACGCACAGTTTTCTCATCGCAATTCAACACAAACATTTTGACAAACAATTAAGTTCCGATTAAGTCTCGCAGAGAACTCTCGGCGACAAGAAACGTAAACAAAAATGACGAATTTTCCGGCGACACTAACACAACGTAACCACAAAGTTGAGCCGTGAAAAAATAGGAGAAAAGTCAAATTTACTCAAACACAAGCCGAACTTTTCAACATACGAGAAACGTTCATTAGGCGAGCGGAGCGACCCACATATAACGTCCGGCGGCTTCACGTCAGTTGCGGCTTTCGAAGCTGAGTACTCTCGGCTGGACAGAACGAAGTTATGGAAAAAGGTGGTTCATTTTACAACGTGAACAGCAATTGCGTGAAACCGCTGTTATGTGCCGGTTTTATTGACTTTAGTTTATTTTGTAAAGGTTAAAACAATCTTCCAAATCATCAATAATATTAGGATTGAATTTACTGAAAAGAGTGCCTTATATTGGAGGTTATTTAGTTTAATTGATTTTTTTTGATGGTAAAATTTAGACGCAATTGGCATTAAAGCTAATAGCATTAATATGAAAATCCCAGGGTCTAAATAAAAACCGTTACTTATAAACTTCACGACTTCAATTACAAGTACAGTAGAAGTTAACACCATTGAAATTGAAGTAAGAGTATTAAATGTTTTAGTCTTCATTAACGTGCTATTCTAGGAATAATGGATTTAAAAGATTTTAAGATGAAACTACATTTAAGTTTATATTACACGTAACGTTTTCGTGCGCCGAAAACTGGCGCATAACGTCCGGCGGCTTCACGTCAGTTGCGGCTTTCGAAGCTGAGTATTTTCGGCTGGACGGAACGAAGTTATGGAAAAAGGTCGTTCATTTTACAAGAGAAGCAGCAATTGCGTGAAACCGCTGTTATATGCCGTAGATGGATTTTATTTAATACCAAATTATATAAAAAATGCAAAATAGCACAAACCCCAAACCAAAATGAAAAATGCTCCAGGCAAAACCTCAGTTTTCAACTTACTTTTAAATTCTTTTCTAATGAAAGCTAAGTAAAGTACATAACACACGAAAATCAGTGTCATTATAATTGGCATAAAAATTCTCATAACCAAAGTTTAAAAGTTAACTCTATAAAGGTCGGAAAAAAATATTATAAGGAAAGAGATTGACTATTTATAAATTATTACATTAATTATAAAAAAGAATTGCAAGTAGAAAAATTTAAAGGTTTTCATCACCGCAAACTGGGCCTATGGCATATAACGTCCGGCGGCTTCACGTCAGTTGCGGCTTCTGGAACTGAGTACTCTCGGCTGGACAAAACGAAGTTATGGAAAAAGTTGGTTCATTTTACAAGAGAAGCAGCAATTGCGTGAAACCGCTGTTAGCTGTGGTTTCTTATTGATAACTGTTTATCTCCATGTAATCGTTGGAATTACTTATAAAACAATTCAAGGATGAAAGTAATTTACCATTTTGCTTTATTGCGTACACAATTAAGTCGCCTTCAAAAATTTGTTTTTCAACCGGATTTTTGTAATTAGATGTGTGTCTGGCAAGTTTTATATTTTCGTCCGTCAGCTCATACTCTTTTTTTATATCTGCAATAACATTGGTAATCTTTGCATCGAAATTAAGTCTTGTCACATTTTCTTTTGTATTGAAATTATAAGGAATGTAGGTAGTCATGTAGTTTAGATTTTAAATACTCCTACAAATATATTAAATTATTCTTACAAATTACGTTCGTTCGCATTGAAATCACAGCTAACTACCAAATACACGCAACCAAAATCTAAAAAATCCCATTTTTGTTGCTGATATATACAAATACGCATTGCATAAAATGATATCTCAAGTGTATCCGGTGTCCAAATATAACGTTTTTATTAAAGCTTGTCTAACGGACTTATGATTTTACGGATGCTGTTGTCGCTCACTTCGGTATATAATAACGTGGTCTTGATATTATTATGCCCTAAAAGTTCTTGTATAAACCGTATATCCGTTCCCTGTTCCAGCAAATGGGTCGCAAAGCTGTGCCGCAGGCTGTGGATTCCAACCTTTCGGTTGTAACCGGTCTTTTTCATTGATTCCCTAAAAATGTGCTGTATTGTCCGGATCGAATACTGCCCGCCATCTGCTCCTTCGAATAAATAATGCTTGGGGCGATATTCTTTATAATAATCACGCAACTGGCCTAAAATACTTTCCGGCAGGTTCACATAACGCTCTTTTTTGCCCTTTCCATGTTCGACCAAAACCTGCATGTTGCGGCTATCAATGTCCGGGATTGCGAGGCCGGCCACTTCTGAGACACGCAGTCCCATGCCATAACAGAGTTTTAAGATTGTATTGTGCTTTAAATTTATGGTCTGCTCAAAAAGTTTTTTGATGATTTCCACCGGGATCACTTTTGGCAGCTTGTGGGGTTTCTTGGGCCTTGGAATGTCAATAAAAAACCGCTCACGGTGCAGCATGCTTACATAATAAAATTTCAGTGCATTCATTCGACTGTGAATCAACGCTTCGCTTTGCCGTTTTTCAATCAGGCAATGCACGAAATAGGAACGTACCTTTTCTGCATCACATTCCTGTGGCGGTGTAGCTTTAATCCAATACAGGAAATCTCCAAAATCTGCACGGTATTTACGAATAGTATGATGGCTGTAGCCCATAAGCCTGAGCTGCTCTACAAAACGCTCAAGCACCCGTTGACTTTGAGGTGCTATCAACGCAAGAACCGATTTTCCTGTCGCTTCAGTCAGCCCGAAACGATTGCGGTTTTCAGCCGTATCCGGCAGGTGCCAGGTTTTTTTCGACTGGCTCCACAACGCGTCCGGAGTAGCGGTAACGATGGTAAGTAAGGCTTCATTTCGTCTTTCAAAAGACACTGCAATGCGCGCTGTGCCTTTGTGCAGTATGGGTTTTGCATTCCAGTTCATTTGGCGTAAAGTTAATTTTTCGGCGTTTAAGTGTGCCAAAATATGTTGCGGTCAATATATTAAGGCAAAAGCGAAGTTACGGAAAAAGCGGTTTCCTTTTACAAATTGTAAAATTTCAAAACGTCCTCACAGCGCCGCTTTTTAGTGCCATCCGGAGTTCGGCGACGCGCTGCTGCAGGCTAATGTCGTTTGGAATAGTATGGTTTTCCAGGGTTTTTACCCAGCTCATGAATTCAGCAGAATGCATCTCCTTTTTGCCTGTTTTTGTATCGATAGGGATGAGCCTGGTGCGCATGATTGCCTTTAATTGGCTACATTCAGTATTCATCATGACGGTTTCGACATGCAGGAAATGGCTGTCGGCATGCAATAATGCGGATTGTATCGTGACGATCTCATTGTATACCGCAGGACTTGCATATGCAATCTCATGGCTGCCGACAACCCAGCCGACCCCTTTTTTGTACCAGGTTGTAAGGTCAAATGCATAATGTTCGAGCAGGTGATCTTCCCTTGCATTGATGAGGTAATCCAGGTAACGGGAATTGTTGAGGTGCCCGAAAAGATCACAATCGTTGAAGCGGATTTTGTATTTTGAAGAAGGATTTTTTTCCATGATATATGGTATTTGGTTTAGTTGATATTGAAAATAAAAATCTCTCCGGTGAGCATGGCCGGTACAATCATTTCGTTGGCGGAAATGATAAAGTCGGCAGGGCCCGGGATGCGCAGCGTTTTGGTGGTGAGTGAAGCCTTGTTTGTACCGTGTGCCAAAGTTTCACGCACAACCCCTTTGTTTTCAAAGGCGACCCAATCACTTGTAAATACAGTGCCATTTTTCACTGCAATGCCATCATAATAGCCTTTTGGCATATTGATTAGGGTAAATGAATGGTCTTTCAGATTGATATAACCTACGATGCCATTTGGCTGGTTGTCGGTCCCGAAACCATTTGCATACAATCTGTTGGCATTTTTCCGGCAGAATAATCCATTAATACCGGGTATTGGAGCTGAAGTTTTGAATTCTTCATAAGTTTTTGTGGTAAGGTTTACCTGGAACAACTTGCTTTTATCTGTCGCCGAAACGAACAGCGTTTCTTCATTCCAAATGGCGATATCGTTCAGGAAACCAGAGTCTTTACTCAAATCTATTTCGTATAATTTCTCCCCGGAACTGATATCGAAGGCCACAATCCTGTCGATGTCGGCGGCGTATAAAATGTTTTTGTAAATGGCGAGTCCTTTCGGCGCGTTCAGGGTTTCTTTTGCAAAATCCCTGTCAAGGATATTTCCGTTTCGGTCCATTTTGATGATTTTGCCATCGCCGTCTTTGGTGAGCGGTTCAAGTACCGGACCAATGTCTGCTGCAAAAAGGAAACCATCGGAAGCAGCTACGCTTTCAACATGATGGAATCCGGTGATGATTTTTGCGGTTTGTGCCTGTAATGCTGTTGCACTCAGACAGGATAAGATAATTTTGGTAATGTTTTTCATAAGAGAAAGTATTTAGAATGTTACATTTTGAATGTATTATACCAATCGGTATTTTTTTATTTAAAAAAAATCAGGCTTTTAAATTCCTGATAATACGCTCGAGGTAGTTCATCGTATGGTGAAGCATAGCCGGCGTACCATAGGCTTTCGATTGCATTACCGCGCCTTCAATGAGGCACATCAATACGGCGGTAAATTCAGTAATGTTGGTGTCAGCCTTGATTTCTTTAGAATCTATCCCCTTGGTTAAATGATTTTCTACAGCTGTTTTCCAAAGCTGTAGGGCGGCTACCACTTTCCTGCGCAATAAAGGATGTGTATCGTCAGCTTCGGTAGCGGTATTGAGTACAGGACAGCCCGCTTCGAGGAAAGGGATATCAAGGAAATTCCGATACACTTCGGGGTAGACCAGTAGCTTATCGATGACGGAATCCTTCGCTTCGATCTTCTGCCTCAGGTATGAAACGATCTTGCCGAAATTGTAATCGAAAACGGCTAATGCTACATCATCTTTATTTTCAAAATTACCGTAAATGCTGCCTTTTGTGAGGCCAGTAACTGCTGTAATATCATTTATTGACGTGCCGGAATAGCCTTTCGAATTGAAGACAGGTGCTGTTTTTTCAATGATAAATTGCCGGGTGCGTTCTGCTTTTGATAATGCCATGAAACGGAAGTCTTTTGGCAAATATATTAAAAAAATATTAATAAATACCAATTGGTATATTTATTAAAAAACTTACTAAAACAGCTTTATGCCTATTTATAATACAGCTTGCACACGTCATTGCAGATAATATATTTTTATTTGTTCATCTATTTTTAAATTCAGTTAAACAATATTGAATACTATTCGTAACTTCGTAAACAGCTTCAATAATTGATCACATATTGTATAAAATGAAAAACATACTCATTGTCGGAAGTTCCTCCGGAATCGGAAAAACACTAAGCGGACTGTTAGCTGAAGACCATAGGATTTATGGGACATTCTTTAAAAACGGCAGTATTTCCGGTCATCACAACCTCACATTGCATCACCTGGATGTACTGGACGGCAATAACGATTATTCCTTCCTTCCTGAGGTTTTAGACGGCCTGGTATATTGCCCGGGCGCCATAAACCTGAAGCCCTTTTCCAGGGCAAAGGACGAAGACTTCCTTGAGGATTACAACCTACAGGTGTTGGGCGCGGTCCGGTGCATCCAGTCCTGCTTGTCAAGGCTAAAGAAAAGCAACGCGCCAAGCATCGTTTTGTTCAGCACGGTCGCTGTGAAAACCGGGTTTAATTTCCACAGTATCGTAAGCACCAATAAAGGCGCGGTAGAAGGATTGACCAAAGCGCTGTCGGCAGAGCTGGCCCCAACCATAAGGATCAACTGCATCGCGCCATCAATCACCAATACGCCGTTGGCAGCGGGATTGCTCAATACGCCTGAAAAAATTGAAGCCAACGCCCAACGGCATCCATTGAAGAAAATTGGCACGCCTGAAGACATTGCTCACATGGCAGCCTATTTGCTGAGCGACAAAAGTGGTTGGATCACGGGACAGGTTTTCAATGTTGATGGAGGCATCAGCACAATAAAAATATAAGAATGGCAATTTATCAATTTACGCAACAGCAAAAAATACCAGTAGCATTAGACACCATCTGGGCATTTATATCAAATCCGGAAAACCTTAAGGAAATCACGCCGCCGCATATGGGATTTAAAATAATCGGTGGTACAGGCCAGGGGAAAATCTACCAGGGCATGATTATCCGGTACATCGTAAAACCACTGCTTGGAATTCCGTTGCAGTGGGTCACGGAAATCACCCACATGAAGGAGTGTGAGTATTTTGTCGATGAGCAACGTGCCGGGCCCTACAAACTCTGGCACCACCAGCATAAAATTGAAGCGATTGCAGGCGGCGTATTGATGACAGACATCGTCAGCTACATTCCGCCGTTCGGATTTATCGGGCGAATAGCAAACAGTGTATTGATAAAAAAACAGCTGCAGCAAATTTTCGAGTTCAGGACCAAAGCCATCAACGAAAAATTCGGGCCATGGCAAGATTAGATTTAACCGATGAAAGTATCGATCGGATCATCGAAATGGCCTGGGAAGACAGGACACCTTTTGAAGCGATAAAAATACAGTTTGGTGCTGCGGAGGCGGATGTGATCGCATTGATGCGCAACCAATTGAAACGCAGTAGTTTTAACCTTTGGCGAAAAAGAGTCAATAGTGGTGTCAGTCAAAAACACCTGAAGAAACGCAGCGAGGACATCAACAGGTTCAGGTCGGCCGCGCAAAAAAGCATCAGCAACAATAAAATTTCAAAACGATAATATGTTTAAGACGGCCTATGATGAGCTTAAGCGTAATTGAAGTTCTGATAATGCAGGTAATCACGATCAGCAATTACACTCCTTACTGCAATTTTGTTATTTTTTTTAAAAAAGGTTTGACAAAACAGCATTTCTCCCGGGTTTTGTTTTAAATCAAACAAAGCTTTTAAAAAATAAAATTAATCGATTTTAAATCCGTCTATTTTTGGAAAACTATTTAAAAACCTGTTATGAAAAAAATTACAATCTTATTTATGATGCTGGCTTTTTGGTCGGCAGGTATGAAGGCGCAATGCATCAATACCGTACCTTATCCTACTGAGACTATCGTTTCAGTCAATTCCGGTGATCCACAGCAAATTAATAGTTGCATATACACCGGGAATTTTTCGACAGTATCCAATTTAACCGTAGGGAATGACTATATTTTCAGCCTGTCCTCAAACGGTACATCGGTAACCAAATACATTACCGTTACGGATGTGAATAACGAAGTTTTGGCGAACGGGCCGTCCCCGTTGACCGTTTCTGGAATTCCGAATACTTCGGCGAGGGTTCATTACGCTGAAGACGAGGCCTGCGCCACGCTGGAATGGTGCCTTGAAGCTTATGTGACGGCAGTACTCACCTGTCCGTTCCCAACCAATATCCAGATAAGCGGCGTTTCGCAAACCAATGCATCGTTTAACTGGATACCGGGAGGTACGGAAACTGCATGGGAGGTGATGGTTTTGCCAAAAGGAACTCCGGCACCGGAATCATCCAATTCAGGGATTTCTGTTGTTGATAACCCTCAATATGCAGTCAGCGACCTTGAGGCAGGAAACCGTTATCAGTTTTATGTAAAGGCAGATTGCGGATCGGAATTCAGCCCGTGGCGTGGTCCGTATGATTTCAATGCTGCCTGTAGCCCTGTTGCCGAATTTAGTGAAAATTTCGATGGGATTACCGATAATGAATTGCCGGCCTGCTGGACAGCACTAAAAGTGGATGCCGCTACCGATGCTTATATAGGAATAGATGGCCTTTCAAATTCTGCGCCCAATGCCGTACAGCTTGCCAATGGGAATTCTGCATCCGCCGCCAATATCTTATTGATCTCTCCGGATCTGTCGACTGTCGGTACGGGTGACCACAGGCTGAAATTCTACACAAGAGGGTACGGTAATGTAACGATTGAGGTGGGTACTATTAATACCACAACTTCCGATGGGACTTTCAACCTTATCGAGACCATCAATGCCAATGCCAATTACACTGAGCATACCGTAAACTTTATGGATTATGCCGGGACAGATACCCATATTGCCTTCCGTCATGCCAATACAAGCACATACAATCCCGTATTTGTAGATGATATCCGATGGGAACTGGCTCCGCTGTGCCCGGATCTGGGACATATAGAAATGACAGCGATAGCACAAACCGCTGCTACCGTGGCATGGGAGCCGGGGGATAGTGAAACACAGTGGGATGTAGTATATTCTGATACTTTGAATGATCCAGCTTTATTGACTCCTGTATCGCCTGCGCCTACTTCGCCTGAAGCAACCATCACAGGATTGCAGCCAAATACCGCCTATAAAGTGTGGGTACGCTCCGTTTGCGGCGGTGCCGATGGCAATGGTGCCTGGATGAATCCCGTTACATTCACTACTGCCTGCGATGCCGTGAGTATCTTAAACGAAGGTTTTGAAAGCACTGCGTTTGGAGCACTGCCGGAATGTTGGTCGGCAATAGTGGCCGGCAACGGAATGTTCAACAGCAGGGTACAGGTTGTCACAAACAATGCATCGGGTGGCAGCAATGCGGTATCGCTGTCTGACAATGACGGGATTAGTGATTCAAAAATTATCCTTGTATCGCCGAGCCTTAATACCGTGGCGACCGGTACACATCGCGTAAAATTTTATGCGAAATCAAATGTACCTACGTCAATGATAGTTGGAACTTTGGACAGTGCGGCAACCGGTGGAAACTTTAATGATTACCAAACCATAAATCTCACACCGTCCTATGCTGAATTTGTAGTGGATTTCTCTGACTACGCAGGCACAGACAATTACATAGGCTTCAGGCATGTATCAGGGCAATACGTCAGTATTTATCTGGATGATATCCGTTGGGAACAAACCCCGTTATGTGCTGATGTATCAAGCATTACCGTGAACGCGACTGCTGATGCTGCAGCTGTAAACTGGGATGCCAATGCCGGAGAAACACAATGGGACGTGGTGTATGGCACGGCGGATGTTACTGATCCAAATGTGCTTACGCCAATCAGCCCGGCTCCTGCCGGAAATTCAGAAACAGTGCTTTCGGGCCTGATGCCAAATACACCTTACAAAGTGTGGGTACGTTCCGTTTGTGGCGGAGCGCTGGGCAATGGTGCATGGATAGGCCCTGTATCATTTAGGACAGCCTGTCTTCCGGTAGGCAATTTCAGTGAAGGATTTGAAGGTGCTCCTATCGATGGGCTTCCTGATTGCTGGTCGGCGGTGCTTGCCGGCCCTACATTAGGACAATATGCTGCTGTACGCACGGTAAACCATGACATGGCTTTTGGTAGTAATGCCATTGAGATCCATGCGAATAGTTCAGCTCCGACGGACTGGGTGATGTTGGTTTCGCCTTACCTGAATAATCTTGGTGCAGGCACGCACAGATTGAAGTTTTATGCTTTGTCTTATAACAATGATACCCCTTTTGAGATCGGTACCATGAATGGAAATAACAGCCAGGCGACTTATACAGCCTTCCAGACTTTAACGCTTGGCAACAATGGCTATAACGAATATGTTATCGATTTTACAAACTATTCAGGTAGTGATTCCTATATCGCTTTCAGGAATATTGCAGGCAATTACAATTCCACATTTATAGATAATGTACGATGGGAAGTATTGCCATCCTGTCCTGATGTTACAAGTTTAGACATCAACGGTACCAATGCAGATGGCGCAACCATCACCTGGGAGGGCAACGGAGAATCAAACTGGCAGGTAACTTACGGCGGCGTTTCAGTGAGTGACCCATCAACATTGACGCCAAGCGGATTGATAACTGAGACTTCATACCAGATTTCAGGTTTGGAAGATAATACATTTTATAATGTCTGGGTACGTTCGGTTTGCGGAGGTCCTGACGGCTTCGGGGCATGGATCGGGCCAGTGACTTTCCGCACGGATTGTTTATCTACGAGCGCACCGTATACGGAAGATTTTGAGTCCGTCAGCTTGCCAAATCTTCCGGAATGTTTTACAGCGCAAACCATCAGCGGTAATGGTTGGGATACTACCTGGGGAGATTCAGGTTATGGTTTTGACGGTTATGTGATACGATACCAGGGCAATTCAGCTTACGCAAATTCTTACTTCTTTACACAGGGAGTACAGTTGACAGAAGGAATTGAATATGAGATTTCGTATAAATATGGAAACAACAGCAGCGATAACTATGCCGAAAGCATGCAGGTATTGTACGGCACCAGTCCGGATGCAGCAAGCATGGTCAATGAACTTGCAGATCATCCCGAGATTAATTCCGGTATGGCTGCTACGAATATAGTGACATTCACGCCTCCTGCAAGCGGGGATTATTACTTTGGTTTCCGCGCTTATTCTGAACCGAACCAGTCGCAGCTTTTTGTAGATAATATTAACATCAGCCCTACATTAGCTGTTCCCGGAACAGAAAATGACGTATTGAGCTGGTATCCGAATCCCGTAAAGGATATCCTCCATCTTTCCAATTCAAATATCATAAACAATATTACTGTTGTGAATCTGCTTGGACAAAAAGTACTGGAAAGCAAGCCAAATCTTACTAACACGACTATTGATTTTTCGGGCCTTTCAAATGGCGGTTATATTATCAAGATTACTTCTGATGGAACGGTCAGGACTATAAAAATTGTGAAACAGTAATCTCTTAAACTTATGCAAAAGCCCGTAAATATTGGATTTACGGGCTTTTTCAGTTTATGGAGTTCAATTTACACTTATCGAACTTTCAGTATTAGGATTTGGATTTATTTATTAGGAATCGATAAAAGATAAAAAAAGTATGTCTCAAATGAACTATCCTGCAGCTACAATATTGACTAGTGCTAACGCCAAATCATTAAGCAGGCAGTCAGCTTCTTTTTCTTCCGCAAGTGTCTGGGCTAATAGTTTTGCTGAATCGTTCTCGCCCAAGGTTTTGGCGAAGGCGCAAAGCGTACCGTAAGTAGCGATCTCATAGTGCTCAATCTTCTGCGAAGCCGCTATAATGCCAGCATCGCGAACTGCGCCAGGTGCGGTTTCTTCCAAAATGCTGTCGCCTTCCTTAAGCAGCCCTGCCATCGCTTCACATTTCTTTCCTTCTGCTTTTTTACCAATAAGTTCAAAAACCCTTTCAAGCCTTGCCACCTGTATTTCGGTAATGGCCAGGTGTTCCATAATAGTACTCGCAAGTGCACCCGAAGTGGCATTTGCCGCCATTTTCGGTAGTGCTCCCGCAAGTGCATTTTCAGCCCAATATATATCTTTAAGGCTGTCGATAAAGAAATCCCTTAATTCAGTAGCGGCATCAGCAGCAGGCGTTACGACTATACCGGATTTTTTTGAGAGTGTTTTCGCCTCATTATTTTTTGTTGAAGTTTTCATATGTTTGTGTATTAGTTGAATAAATTTTCTTCCCTGTCCCAGAAGCGGTGTTGTGCCATCGCTGCCGTAAATTCCTGCGTAAATGCTGCCGAACCGGGTTCACTGCTGAATACAAGGCCATTATCCTCATTGGTAATTTTGGCTGCGAACGGAGCAGAACTGACAAGTGCCACCGCTTCACCATCAGCCCCGATGACCTTGCAGTGCTTATAGGCATCGTTGAGGAATTCCTGTACATCTTCATTTTCTGACAGCTCATTTAGCCCTTGCCCATCTGCAATGTAAACCGCGTCGAACAGTACGGAGGATGCTGTAAGGAAGCTGAAGTCGACAGCAATGGCACCATCAGTGTCTGTAACAATAGTGCCAAGATGAGGTGCTACCACAAGGCCTTTGGCATCCTGTTTGATCAAGGCGCTTTTCATATTCATTACGCTGGATTCAGAAACGCCGTCATTGCAGATGATGGCTACTTTCCGGGATGCGATAGTTGGTGTATTGGTCGGATTCCTGAGCATTGTCAGTGCATCTGATGCCCTAACGGATTGTTCAACGGCCTTAGGCTCCTGAGATGCTGTTGCTTCCTGTTCAGGTGAAACGCCATGATTCATGGGCATTTCCGGTTTCGGAGGAACCGACATCCCTAATCCTTCCGCAACTTTTGCTGCCAGCTGCTGGTCGACCTGGGACAGCAATCCGAGCATCCTGACACGGATGGCCATGGTTTCTACCTTACCAAGTTCAAAACGAAGTGCCTTCACGATGTGGCTTTTTTCGGTATCGGTCTGGCTGTTGAAAAATAGTTTTGCCTGACTGAAATGATCCGAGAAGCTGTCGCTGCGCTGCCTGATCTTGTGTGCGTCGATGCGTTCCTCAAAACTGGAAAAACCTCCCTGTGCGACAGCTGCCTGGTATGGGCAGCCACCACCCAGTGAATTTGGATGGTAGCTCACGCGGCCCACGTTGATTTCCTGCCGCATTTGCCCGTCACGCTGGTTATTATGAACCGGTGCCACGCTTCGGTTAATTGGGATTTCATGAAAATTTGGGCTGCCCAGCCTTGACAATTGCGTATCGGTATAGGAAAATAAGCGTCCCTGAAGCAGTGGATCGTTTGAAAAGTCGATTCCGGGAACCACATGCCCCGGATGAAAGGCAATCTGTTCTGTTTCGGCAAAGAAGTTATCGGGATTCCTGTTCAATACCATCCTTCCTACGATGGTTACGGGAACCAATTCTTCCGGAACCAGTTTAGTTGGATCCAACAGGTCAAATTCATATTTGTTCTCGTCTGCAACCGGAATCAATTGTACGCCCAATTCCCATTCAGGGAAATTGCCCATTTCAATTGCCTCCCATAAATCCTCGCGGTGGAAATCGGGATTCTTACCGGATATTTTCTGTGCCTCATCCCATAAAACGGCATGCGTACCCAACTTTGGCTTCCAGTGAAATTTCACAAAAGTCGCTTCCCCGATATCATTGATTAACCTGAAGGTATGTACCCCGAAACCTTCCATCATCCTATAGCTTCTTGGAATCGCGCGGTCCGACATCACCCACATGATCATGTGCATGGATTCAGGCATCAATGAGATAAAATCCCAAAATGTATCATGGGCAGAAGCTGCCTGGGGCATTTCGTTATGCGGTTCAGGCTTTACGGCGTGCACCAAATCCGGGAATTTCATCGCGTCCTGTATAAAGAATACCGGCACATTATTGCCAACCAAATCATAGACACCCTCCTGCGTGTAAAATTTTACTGAGAACCCGCGTACATCCCTTGCAAGGTCCGTTGAGCCGCGGGAACCGGCTACTGTAGAAAATCTGGTAAACACAGGTGTCTTAATTCCTGTTTCGCTTAAAAAGCCAGCCTTGGTGAATTGCGGTATTGGATTTGTCACTTCAAAAAAACCGTGCGCGCCGGAGCCACGGGCATGCACTATCCGCTCCGGAATGCGCTCATGATCAAAATGCGTGATTTTTTCCCTTAGGATAAAGTCTTCAAGTAGGGAAGGGCCGCGTTCGCCTGCTTTCAGCGAATTATTGTCATCATTGATACTGACGCCCTGATTGGTAGTCAGATACTTGTTGGTCCCGTCGGATTTATTTATCGTCAGGTCGCGCTGTTTTTCATCCTGCAGATTTTCCATAGTTTTGTTGGTTTATTATGAGTTTCAAAACTAAACGGAACTTCTAAGGAAAATTTATAAGATTGCTGTGTAAGATTGTAGGATTAACGTAACTACTACACGGGATAAAGTAATTGTCGATCAGCGGTTGATTTAATATATTCCTGCTCTTCAAGGATGATATCGACCACTTCTCGGTGCCCATCGCTTAAGGCAACTATCAAGTCTCCTGGTGCTGCCATTCTTATTGCAAATGCAATTGCTTCAGGTTCATTGGGTATAAGGTCATAGGTGGTTTTGGTTCCTGCAGATTGGATTCCTTTGACTACCAATGCATTGATTTCGTCAACCGTCTTTCCCCGCAGGCTGTGTTCCTGACGTACGATAATATGGTCGAACATACCTGCTGCTATTTTAGCCAGGGTAATAGTATCTTCTTCACGCCGGTCACCTATACCTGCAATGATCCCTATTTTCCGTGAAGCATCAACATGAGACAGATAATCTTTCATTGCCATTAAACCGTGCGGGTTATGTGCATAATCTACCAGTACTTTGTAAGTACCCATGTCGAACAGGTTCATCCTGCCGGGGGTGGTTTCATAATCAGGAGTGAAGCTATGCAGCGCTTCTCGTATCAATTCAATAGTCAAACCATAACAATAAGCAGCAAGTGCTGCGGCCATGACATTTGAAATCATAAAACGGCAATGTCCATTTTCAGTAAGAGGAATATTGAAAACCGAATCAAGGATAATCCTGTCACTGCCTTTGATAATGGTTATATCATTTCCTGAAAGAACTGCTACAGGCCTACCTCTTTTTATCCGGCGCTGTATCAATGGAAGGTCTTCATCAAACGCGAAGAAGGCTACATTGCAATCAATCTGGTTTGCAATCCGTACACAGTTTTCATCCTCGGCATTCAACACTGCCCATCCATCGGTCTTAACACTACGTGCAACAACAGCTTTTACATTTGCGAGGTCACGCAGGTCTTCAATATCGTTTAGCCCCAGGTGGTCCTCCTGTATATTAGTAATGATCCCGACATCACATTGTTCAAAGCAAAGCCCACCACGCAACAATCCGCCACGCGCTGTTTCAAGAACTGCAAAATCTATTGTAGGATCTGACAGTATGAGACTTCCACTGACCGGACCCGTAGTATCACCTTCCTGTATCCTGTAATCTCCGATATAAATGCCATCGGTAGTGGTATAGCCCGGACAGTATCCTGCGGTTTTTGCTATATGTGCCAATAGCCTGGTCGTGGTGGTTTTACCATTTGTTCCTGTCACTGCAAATAACGGCACCGTACTTACTGACCCGGGAGGGTAAAGCATATCTACAACAGCCTTTGCAACGTTGCGTGGTTTGCCGATGGAAGGTTCGAGATGCATCCTGAAACCCGGAGCTGCATTGACCTCAAGCACCACACCCTGGGTTTTACGCAAAGGCTCGGTGATGTTAGCGGCCATGATGTCAATTCCACAAACATCAAGTCCGACAATCTTAGCAATGCGTTCGGCTGTGAATATATTTTCTGGATGTATTTCATCGGTCACATCTTCTGCGGTGCCTCCTGTACTGATATTTGCCGTCGATTTGAGGTAAATAATTTCATTTGCAGCCGGAATGCTCTGTAGCGTGTACCCATATTTTTGAAGCTGGTTATCGGTATCATGGTCGCATGTTATCTTTGTTAGTGCCGCTTCATGTCCTTCTCCACGGTTGGGCTGGCTGTTAACCCGATCAATCAAATCGGATATATCCGACTTTCCATCGCCGATGACATGCGCCGGAACGCGTTTGGAAGCTGCAACGAATTTACCATCAATGACCAGCAGCCTGAAATCAGATCCCGAAACAAATTTCTCGACGACAACATATCGTCCAAACACTTTTGCTTCTGCAAATGCGTCAATTGCAGCGTCAGGATTATTTAT
Organism: Flavobacterium pallidum; assembly: GCF_003097535.1. Classification (NCBI taxonomy): domain Bacteria; kingdom Pseudomonadati; phylum Bacteroidota; class Flavobacteriia; order Flavobacteriales; family Flavobacteriaceae; genus Flavobacterium; species Flavobacterium pallidum. The sequence continues at coordinate 3,175,004 of NZ_CP029187.1, read as the reverse complement.
ACCAATAGTGGCACCTTTACCATGATTACCGTTAAGCGGTTTAATCACAATCGGGAATCCAATACTGTCAATGATATCATTTAAGCCTTCGATGGTTTGACATACGTCACCTGCAGCTACAGGGACCATCGCTTTGGCCAATAGTTTTTTAGTAGCATCTTTGTCACCCGCGATATTTACTGCGGTATTTGCGGTATTGCATGTTATTGTGGCCTGAAACTGCTTTTGATTCACGCCATAACCCAGTTGTATTTTTGAGTTTTTGCCCAACCTGGTCCAGGGTATGCCCCTTTTTTCGGCTTCCTTCACGATGGATAGCGTGCTTGGGCCAAGGCCGTAGCGGCGTTTAAGAAATTTCAATTGTGTAATATCGTCCTTCAAATCATAAGTTTCGTTATCGCAAAGGGCATTTATGATACGAAATGCAGCCTGTGCCGCATATAACCCTGCTTCTTCAACCTCATATGTAAAGACCAGGTTGTAAATACCTTTGGTACTGGTGCTTCGGGTGCGCCCATAGCCCGTTTCCATTCCCGCCATTGATTGTATTTCAAGAGCAATATGTTCCATAACGTGCCCGAGCCATGTGCCGCGCTCAACACGTTCAAAGAATCCGCCACGTTTGCCTTCGGAACATTCGTGTTCAATCATACTGGGTAATAAAGACTTCAGCCGGCTGCAAAATCCCTTAATCTTATCCGTTGGGAATTCCTCCATTTCTTCCAGGTCGAGCCGGACCTGTATCAACCTGTTCCTGTAATTGCTCCAGACATTTGGCCCCCGTAAAACCTGGGTCTTTAAAATTTTCATGCTTAACGTTGTTAGGATATTTGCTTAATGCAGTCCAAATATCAAACTAAACAGTCGCATGTTACTTACAGCATTCTTTGAAATTATTACAGGATATCCGGAGCGATGAAATAATAGAGTGTTCCAACAGCATATACTGCCACAATGAAAGTTCACTAATCCTGAATTTTGGACGCCCGGAGTTCCTGAAGTTATGTAATTTAGCGAAAGAAGCGGAATAAATTTAATTAAAAACGCCGGAGTTCCGGCGTTTCCTGTAATCAGTTTTTTACTTTAAAAATTTTAAACATTCCTTATTAATCCTCCAATCCCGGGGATATGTAAAATTGTCGCTGTTACTGCTAATCACGACTTCACCATATTGTGTTCCATCATACAACTTGTCGAAACGGTAGACATCATACCACACTTTTTCTGAAGTTTTACTTACAATTGCTGCGATAAAATTTTTATTGAGGATGGTGCCATTGTCCATGCGTTCAATTTTAATAGTGGTGTTGATGATAACTTTAATCGCATTTGGGTTTCGGCTTTTCATCAGCTTGAGTACTTCAGCTTCCAGTGCGGGATCGGATATCGCTTTGTAGGGAAAGCAATTCTCGGCTGTGGGAATGACTTCAGGTACCACCAGATCTATTTCCCCGACAGCCAGCGGCTTAAATTGTATATCAGAACCGGATTGCACGCTGACCAATCGCGGCATTACTTCGAATTTCAGCTTGTGCGTACCTGAAGTCAGAAGGTCCGTTCTTTTTGCAAGGTCCTGCATCAGGTATTCACCGAAGAACTCTTTCGATGTGCCGTCATTTAACTCAAACCTGTCTGACGGAATCTTTGTGTTTGTTTCAAAGTCAGTGCCTGGCTCGTTTCCTGTAAACATGAAAAGTTTTCCGTCAAGATACATCACAACATATACGGCAGCACCTTCACCAATCTCATTCCTTCCTTTGTTTATATCACTGACGCTCATGCCGTACTCTTCAAGCTGGAGCATGATACTGTTAGCGACTGAATGCGCTGACCAGGACCTGGCTGCCACTTTTTCGCCTAGTTTAAAAGACTTAATGTATGCAGTTTCTGGGATGGTCCTGTCAAAATCCTGGTGTGAAAAGCAAACTTCGCCGATGTGATTCCTGTACTGTGGAAAATCTAAAACTTCTTCAGTGAACAATTGTAATGTTCCATTGCGGCCACCCATGGTTACATTTGCAGATGATGCGCCATTGACGGTTTCTTTCGTGCTTTTTACAACATCTTTGTCACCCGTTGCAGCGTTTTCAACGGCTGATTCAGCTTTCTTTTTAGCTTTTTTAATTAATCCTCCTAATTGCGCCTGGGTAGTCATCGATAAAGCTATCAGCCCCACCGTAAATAAAATTTTCTTCATATTATAAATTTTGAATTGTTGAACAAACGATCAAAGTGTGCCGCGGTGCGTAATTTTCAATTTTATGCTATTACAATCACTATACAGACCGCTATATCACGACGAACCGGACAAAACTATGACTAAACCCGGGGGAAAAAAATAGTGGTTTACCATGATTTTTAACGACTCGTCTCCTTGATGGGAAAAATAGTTTTACCAGCTCAGCGGGTTCAAGGCAAGGATGCATGTTGCGTCCTGCAGCACAGAGCTTACCGTTTACATGACGATCATTGATGAAGAATATTATCAAAATTGTAACTCAATAAAACCTTATGTTTTTTGAATATGGATGACGGTGCCGCGAAGCTTCATGAAGAAACTTTAACAATATGTACACAAAGTGTGTAATGCCACGAATTGGCATACAAATAAATTTGCCTACATATTTGATGGAAGATTAATTCTAGCTGGCTGAATAGGCACTAAAAATATGATGATTAAAGTCGGGATAATTGGTGATTCGATGCTGCACAGGAAGAGCTTACTTCTTGCCATCAACCTATTTGGAAAAATGCAGGCTGTAGTCGATGCACCTCCGGATGTGCTTCTTATGAATAAGTTACGTGGGCGCCAGGTAGACGTGGTGGTTCTGGACCTTCATCATACTGAGTTATCTCCTTTGACGGTATGTGAAATGGTTAAAAGAAATTTACCATCATCCAAACTGCTCGTTATCGATCATGCCTTCACCATAGATAGTGCGGCCAACCTTTTTGCCGCGGGTGCTACCGGTATTATTACTCCGGGCATCATACTTATTGAGCTTAAAGCAGCCATATCTACACTTTTTTCCGAAAGTGCAGTGCCTGCCGAACTGGAGCATTTGTTGCTGCTTAATAAGGGGTATCATCATCCTGAACAAATTGCGGCTCAAAAGCCTGCCGGCAGGGAAACAACATTTACGAAAAGGGAGATTGAGGTAATCAGGCTAATCGGGCATGAAATGACCAGCACTGAAATTGCGAGGAAACTTAATGTCGCACACAGCACTATCGAAACGCATCGCCAAAGTATCATGGAGAAAACAGGTTCAAAAAACTTTATCGGCGTTTTGATCTATGCGCTGCGCAACAATTATATCCACATAGATGACCTGCCTTTAAAACGCTCATAGTTTCAGACTCAAAGTCGTGAATCATCCGGACATCCCGGTGCCTTTAAATTAATCCTGCTTCCCGGGCTTTGCGTACTATAGCTTCATCATCTCCTTTTTCAATTTCGAGGTAGATTTTTATCTGGGCTTTACGTTTGTCTATTGCACTGCGTGACAAATTCAGCCGCTGCATCATGGTTTTCATTTTCGCGCCTTCTCCTAACAGCGTCACAATTTCCCTGTCGTAGCTATCGAGGTAATCTTCTTTTAAAAGCAGTTCGTCCATGCAGGATCTTACCGTTTGGCTGTGATACCTGCTCCCGTTTAGTATTGCCGTGAATGCATCAAGCAATTCATCGGTACCGAAATCACTTTTGACAAGAAGTCCATCAGGGTTAATGTTCCTGACGATGTTATAGATAATGAATGACTCTGCATGTGAAGTGAGCATCACGAGCTTAGTGCCCGGATGATATAATCTTATGATGGCTGCCAAATCCTCGCCGGAATTGATGTTTTTTTCCTTATAGGCAGGCATGCTCCTGTCAAGGAATACAAATGAAAACGTATTGGGGCTGGCGTTAACAATTAAGGGATAAGCTGCCTCGCAAGTATAAACTTCTGTGGTTTCAATAGCAAGATTCTGTTCATTTAAGGACAATATCATCTTATAGGCATGGAGTTGCGAGGGATGATCGTCAATCATCAGGATTTTCATATACCTTAAATTTTAAAGTTAAGTTTGACCGTGGTGCCCGATCCCGGTTTTGAAGTAACGTCCAACTTTCCGTTTATGGCCTTTGCCCGGGATGCCATGCTTTTCAGTCCGATACCATGTTTTACAGACTTGCTGTCGAATCCTAAGCCATCATCGCTAACGCTGATTACTACTTCATTGCCATGCTTTTGCATTCCGACTTCAACTGTTTTTGCCTGCGAAGATTTGTCAATATTATTTAACGCTTCCTGTAGTATCCTGTAAATTTCCATCTTAGTATTATTGTGTATTGATTCCCAATCAATATTTCCGTCAGTCACGAACGAAATTACAACATCTGAATGGCCTTCAATGGCAGAGAACAGGTTCCTGACCACTTTTTCAAAGTTTACGGTACCTGACACAAGGTTTTTTTCAAGGTCGTATGCTATAATCCTGATTTCCTTTTCCACATCCTGTATTTCATCGATGTATGTCCTGCATTCCGGGATCGTGTTTTCGTCTGGTTTCCTGGTCAGTACGGATAGATTGAGGCGAATGGCTGACAGGCGCCCCATTACCCCGTCATGCAACTCATGGGATATGCGGCGCTTTTCCAATTGCTTGCCTTCCTCGACCTTTTGTTGCTGGTCGGCCATAAGCTTATAAATCTCGTCATTGGCCCGTTGCTGTTCCTGTATATGCAGAAGCGACCTGTTTTTTGACCGTTGTGTGATCACCAGATAGCATATTGCGGCAATGAGCAGCAGAAACACCATGAACACGACCAGCAATGATAATTTACGATTGGCCTTATCACGGTCGGCCAGGATGCGTTGTTCCTTTTGCTTAAACTGGTCTACCTGATATTCGATTCTGGCAAATTTATCGGGGTTCCTTCGCTCGAGCAGCTGCAGGCTGTCTTTAATGTGAATGAAAGTGCTGAGATAGTTGTGGGCATTTGGCCGGTCAAACCTGGCCAATAGTTTTAAAGATGCGAATATTTCCCGAAACGCCTTATTGTTCCTTGCAACGGTATACGCCTCTTTTGCAAAATGGCGCGACTTTATTACGTCCCCGCCGGCATGGTGGTACTCTGAAAGGCTTAGCATGGCGCTGCTGTATGTGGTCCATAATTTGAGGCTGTCCGCCAGATGTGCAGCTTTCTCCATAAGATCCGGCAGCCCTGCTTTATCACCTGTCCTTAACTTCGCATAAGCGTAGTTGTTCAATATCTGTGTATACGTGACCGGCATTTCCACGAAGAGCAATGAATCCTTCAGCGCCTCTGCGAAGTAAGGCTTTGCTTTTGGATTGTCTTCCGCATTCTGGTAAGCGCAGCCAATATTATTTGTAAAGAAAGCGTGGTAGTGGTACCTTGCGGTGTCCTTTAAAGTTTTACCGATGGCCTCGCAACGTTTGTAATAATCAATCGATCTATTGTAATTGGAAAGGTCGTCGTTGATGCAGCCTAACAGGTTGTAACCGGCAATCAATGTGACTTTATCCTGTGCTTCTTTTGGGTTGCCGATTAATCTAATTGCTTTGTATACGTTTTTCTGTGTACCGATGAAATCATAAGCCTTGTATTGGTTTACCGCCTTGCCCAGGATCGCAATAGCCATATTGGTGGTGTCTTTCAGACGGGTGTATGTTCGCTCCGATTTGTAGAAATAATAGTATGCGCTGTCCTGTATCCCCTTGTGGTTAAAGCTGTCGCTCATGTAATCATAGACTTTTGCCAAGGCATGGTCATCATGCGCCATGAGAGCCTTTTTCAAAATTATTCTGTTGATGCTGTCATAGTATGGCTCGGCATCCATGTTCCAGAACCTGTTCGCGATTTTGAAATAATACACGCGCGCCATGGAGTCGTTGGGCATTTTAGAAACTATCGATAATGCCCGCATATTGTTGGTAAAACGCAGTTCTTTTTTCAGATTGTCATCGTAAGCGACGGCAAGGAAGCGTTCCAGACTGTCGCGGAGAGCCGGTGAAACGGCGCCCTGCACAGATGGCTTCTTACAGCTGATTACAACAGCAAAAAGCACTAACAATACCATTTTACAATACTTCACAACGGGTAGCTTTAGCGGTTTGCAAGATAGTATTTTTGGCTAATCGAATGGTGAGCGATATCATCTTTTAAATGCAATCCCAGCAAAACACATGTGTGAAGAAAAATTATGTCCGGCGGTGCTCATCGCATCTTGTATAATCCCAGGAGTTTGCAGTAAAAAATTTGCCGGGGCGTCCGCAAATTTCACAAATGGTTTTGGACTTAGCGGTATATTTATCCAGTATGTCCTCGTGGTCCGTTGAAGCATAAAAGCGCAGTTCGCCAAACTTCTCCTTTATTGACGACACTTCGCGATTCCAACCCGCCTGATCGAGCTCTCTCATTAATTGTAATACCAGTTCATTCCAGCCTTTACCCATTTCGACTTTGATCCTGTTTAACTGTGCCAGTTTGTATAGATCATTATGGTTCATCTCACCATTGATGATAAACCGGTCTAAAGCCGTTGTATTTTTATTGATGAAGTCCTGGCCGGCGAACAGAATGTTATAATAGTTGTCGCGCTCATCCCTGATTGCCCTTTGCAAGGCTTCGCGCTGCGCTGCCTGTTCTTCAGGACCAGGCGGTGAATAAACAGGTTTTGAATTGATTTGCCGGTTAATCTTACTTTCGTTATACTGTTTCAGCAATTGTTTGACCAATAAATAAACTATCAGGATTATCGCGCCGCAATAGAGTAGTGTGTTCGGAGTCATTGTTACGGTAGGGAAGAGGTGTTTGGTGTTTGCGTGTCACCGTGAGGTGTTGGATTATAAATCGGTTGTTGTTTGCGAATATAAAAAACAAAAACGAAAACAGGAACTGTGAAACGTGCAGCAATGTGATATTATTCGTTTTTAGAAACAGCTATCTAAAGACTCATCATTATTAATCAGCTTTTTTCATATATAAACCACAGGATTTTGAAAGAAGCCTTTTTTAGATTTGAATTATTTATTCAGAGGCTTAAGCTATGTAATTGATAAACTACTTTAAAAGTGGGGATATCATACTCATTGTTTAAAAGCAATTATTTAATATTGTAAGTCGTCAAAATTTATGAGTCTGAACAATTGATAGATTCTGGTGTGGCTGAATCCGTGTTTGCATGAAGAATGAAAATGTCGGTTCAGCACTTCCTCAATCCATCATATGATAGTGTGGATCGTTATCGCGAAATTTGTATTACGATTACCCTTCAGGGCTACCGGTTTAAAAATAGTAATCAGGCTCCTGCGGTGGCCCACACAAATACCTTATCCAAAATTTACCTATGAAAATTTTAATGATCGATGACCACCCTTCACAGATCCATGCCTATAAAACTATTTTATCCTGCAGCGAGCCTAAGTTCGACTTTATGGTAACGGAGGCATACGATTGTCAATCGGCATATGAAATTATCGTGCAGTCAGAAACAGAGGATTTTGATATGATATTCCTTGACAGGAGCCTGCCTCCGTACAAGGAAAAAAATATCATGTCAGGGGAAGATCTTGCAAGATTGGTGAGAAACCATCTTCCCCACAGCAAATTGCTCATAATGACCACTCATGCAGAAGCTTTTACACTTTTCAATATGATCAAAGATTATCATCCTGAAGGCCTACTGGTAAAAAGCGACTTTACTGTTGAACAGCTTATTGACGTATTTTCGCGTATTTACGAAGGGGAGATATTTTACAGTAACACTGTGAAATCCGCAATGAAGGAAATGAATTCACGAAACGGATATCTGGACCGCTGCGACCAGCAAATCATCACGATGCTTGGGCAGGGGATTAGTATGAAATCGATTACCAAAACCCTGGGTCTGTCCAGAAGTGCTATTAGCAGGCGTAAAGCCCAGATCAGGATTTACTTTGGGATCGATAGCGGCGGTGACGAAGAAATCGTGGCGAAGGCAAGAGAGGCGGGACTTATCTAAGGTCTAATTTTGCCTGCAACGTTTTACGCTGCCACCTTTATCGAACCTGTTTTATAATCCTTCAGTTATGTAATTTTTTTCTAATGCATACCTTATTTAAAATTTCCCAAAAGTGTTTCAAATCATCCCTGCTTCAAGTAAAAATTAACAATTGGTGTGAAAATTGAAGCGTGCCGGCATTTTTTATACCGCTAATTTCGCAAGTGTCACTGCAGGACGCATTAAGGGGGAAATTAGCCGAACAGGAACCATACGATAGTAGGCAAAACAAATTCAATTTATTATGAAAAAAATAACTTTTGCGGCCTTATGTTTTTTCAGCATGATCGGCTATTCTCAATCGTGTATTAATGGGCTTTCTACTGTAAATGTAGGAACTACGGTGACATACACCACAAGCGCCGTAGCACAATGTGCAGAGTGCTACGACTGGGACATTAACGGTAATCCGCTGTCAAGCGACAATACTACAGTGGGTAATGTCAGAATCACGGGCTCCGATACAGCCAATACCGTGAGTATCCAGGTCCTGGCCGCCGGTCCATTTACGGTCAATCTTACATATTTTAATGAGAATGGATGTAATGAATGTACTTTTAGCGGCACTGGCGTCAATCCGGGTACCATGTTACCAAAGTTTACCTGTTTCGGATATGACCCGGTTGTGGGTGTTGGTCCGGATCCTTTTTCAGGGACGTTTAACCAATTTTTCATCAACGGCTCCGGATTGAACGCTCCTGGCTTAACGTACCAGTGGTTCTGGCGATATTCTAATGGTTCATTGTCTAGTGAATATGGATTTGCTCCTCAGTTCTGGGAAAAATGCGACGGGAACGCGCAAGGACCCGCTAACAGAATTGTGGCATTTGGCGTAATCATATCGAATGGCACCACATCGGCAAAGTATTATTCCTGTCCGAATTGCACTAATGCCATAAGCATTCCAGGATTTGGGCCTGCGCAGGCACGTACCTGCTTTCTACATGAAGTATGCGCGCCTCCAATTACCATGAGAAATGCAACGCAGGCTATAAAATTAGTTTCCAACCCAGTAAGGTCTACCGTAAAGTTTGAAGGTGATAACCTACAGGACTATCAGATCACTTTTTTTGATACGAATGGAAAACAAATGGAAGGCAGTAAAGAACTTTCTTCATCAGTTGCTATTGATAAGTTTCCTAAAGGGATTTATATTTACAAAATTCTGGACGCTGCCGGAACATTGATATTGGACGGGAAAATCGTTAAAGAATAAGCATGCACAGCACATTTAGCCCCTCTTAGGAGGGGTTATTTTAATTCAGGCAGATAAAATCTTTCATAAACAAACTTAGTAATGCAGAAAACTTAAAAAATTACAATATGAGAAAAATTACGCTGCTAAAATTATTTTTACTCTTCCCGTTCTTGACCTGCCATGCCCAAAAAGAATTATGGGGCGTGAATACTGGTGAGGAATATGGGCAGGGTTATTTCGGGAATATCACCAAATATGATATTAATGGTGAAAATGCTGTGATTATACATGAGTTTGACTCCATCCAAGGATACAGGCCGAAGGGAAAGTTGTTCCTGGCGAGCAATGGTAAATTGTATGGGACTACGCTCAGCGGCGGTAATTCTGTAGTGGAGGGGTCCGCTGCCACCGCAGGTGTTTTATTTGAGTATGACCCGGTACTGGATAAATACAGGGTAGTGCATGACTTTCAAATTGGGGATGTAAATTATAACCCGGCAACTCCCTACATTGGGGTCATAGAGCCAATTCAGGGCAAATTGTACGGCGCTACGCAGAACATCATGTATCAATATGATATTGCTACTGAAACGACTACTTTCTACAACAGATTGCCGTTGAACTTACTCACCATTACTTCGGAATTTATCAAAGCCAATGACGGGAATCTCTACAGTACGGCAGGTTATGGATTTTGTATCAATGGAACGACACCGCTGTGGAATGGCTGTATTATAAAATTTGACATGACCACCAATACGCTCAGTGTGGTGCATGAGCAGGACTGCAATGCATCCCTTGAAGGAAATTATCCATCAGGCCTGGTAGAATCCAGTCCCGGTATCCTTAATGGTTTAACGCTTTATGGCGGGATCCACACCTATCAATTTGGTGAGCCTTATAATGCAGCGGGTGTGTTATTTGAATATAACATCAGCACCAATACTTACACGAAGAAAGTTGATTTTGACGGATTAACCATTGGCGGAACGCCAACTTCCCTGATCAATGGAGGTAATGGAATGCTTTATGGCGTGTGCCAGGAAGGTGGCAGAGCTCCCGGCAATCCCAATACTAACCCTACCTATTTTCGAGGTACACTATATGAATATGCAACAACTACCGGTACGATTCAGGTTAAGCAATATTTCAGTGCTGGCAGTGGCAATATTGTCAGATATCCCAGTTCTTTATTAAAGACGAGTAATGGACAATTTATGGGCACGATGCCAAACGCCGCTTTATTCCGCTGGAATGATGATACGAACAGTATTTCGATTCCAATTCTTACAGGAGACCTGACCAATGCAATCAATAATTCGAACCTTATCGAAATCTGCCGTAAACCCTCTTACCAGGAAATTTCGGTGAATACATTTGACGCCTGTGCGGGAGAAAACTTTACGTATAATATCCAGAACACCAATGCCACGAGCTATCAGTGGATGAAAGACGGTGCTGCTGTTGCAGGGCAAAATTCGGGCATCCTAAGCCTCAATAATGTAACTGTGGGAGATGCAGGTAACTATACCTGTTTCATGAGCAATGAATGCGGCGCAACACTAACAATGCCAATTGCCCTATCGGTAAATTGCCTGGGTGTAAACCAGCAGACTACCTTAAAGCATAATATTACAATGTATCCTAATCCTGCGGAAAGCGACCTGATGATTGGGCTTCCAAAGAATATAGATGTCACCATAAATAAAATGAAGATTATTAATCTGCTTGGGCAAACCGTGTTGATGGATAATCAAAAAAAGATTTCATCATCAAATCTATCCATTGATGTCAGTTCATTAATCAAGGGAACTTATATCATAATGATCCAAAGTAATTTTGGGGATTGGAACGGGAGATTTGTAAAGGATTGATGATATTCTGTCTTCAACTCAATGCTTAGTCCAGGATGATATTTTTACCCAGTTGCCTCAATTTCTCGAGTCCGTCCCTGATGGCCTTTATCTCTCCGGAGCTGCGGCCTTGCCAAAGAATCACTTCCCCGATTACTTTAAATGGATGTTCAGAACGGTAAGACATTGTGGGATTGCCGGGAAATTTTTTATCTGTTACGTTTGGGTCGTCTTCTATTTCGCCGGTGGGTTCAACTACATATATCCGTGGGGGAGCATCGCCTGTAGCCAACTCGGCACCTAATGACGCGGTGTTTAATGTGGATGTTACGTATACGTGCCTTAATTTCCTGTTTTCATAATTTGAGGTAAAGCCAGTTCCTATAAAATCGCCAATTTTCAGGTTCGCTTTTGTTCCATGAAAGTATGTCTGTGTAAATGGTGCTCCCAGATGCGGATTTTTTTCATCTGCATTTTTCATTTTAATCCCGATTTTGTTTTGTTGCTTTTATTGATCGCCATAGTACTATCAGCAGGAACGAAATTATGGAAAAAGGTGGTTTATTTTACAAAGTATGCAGCAATTAGCTTCGCTCCGTCCGTTGTGGCTTGTGTGGTTGAACAGAGCTTGCGGCCGCCGAAACAAGTCGCTATGAGTTGTAAAGTCTTTCGAACATGAATTATTCTTTTTTGTAAATAGTCGTAAAATTTGCAGTAGTTTTCGATTTGTTGTTTGAATAGTTTTGTGAAGATGTTCATTTCGAGGGATTTTTAAGGACATTTGCCAGGACCATTGAGACATGGTGGTGATGCTTTGTTACGCACCGCGGACAAGGGATGCAATTCCGCACCATCGGTTTTTTTATATCTGCTGGGCACGAATTATAAATCCGCGCCATATTATTTTTCATTAGAAAGTTTAGTATAACCAGTGTCGTTTAAAATCGTATTTTAGTCCGGTTTATCAACTTTGATATCCAGCTTAACCGAAGTAAAATAAAATAATTTGAAAACAACAAAGCTTATCCTATACGTGGACGATGACCCGGATGACAGAAGTATTTTTGAGGAAATTGTTACCTCGTTAGGAGGGAAGACCATAACCTTCGATAAGGCGAGTGCGTTACTAGAAGCACTACATTCTTTGGATCACACTTCAGTTATTGTATTTACGGATATTAATATGCCTGAAATGAACGGTGCGGAATTGCTTCAGGAAATCAGGCGCGATTTTAAATTCAAAAATTTACCGGTTGTAATGATATCTACTTCCAATAGCGACATTATCGTAAATACATGCTTTAAACTGAAGGCTGACCTATATTTACAGAAAGTTCCTAACTACGGAGATATGCGGGAAATTATAAATCATGTCATTCATATTGACTGGTTAAACTTTTTAGGCACACGAGAGAATTTTTTCATAGACAGTCACGGAAAATCCAGATCGCACCGGCCTACATCGTAAATCCCATTGCATAGAGATTAAAACAGTTACATTGTTTATTTCCCTATGGAGCCTCATTGCCCAATTTAAATCCTTATTGATTATTACAGCGTTCGTGGAAAAGCCATCATGGGTAGGTTTAATATTAGGCACGGATTATAAATACGCGCTATCTTGGTTTTTTTCGTAAATTTAATGACCAAACACCCTAGGCCTTGGAAGAAAATATTACAAATAACGCCCGTAAGCGGTTCCACGAAATCATTTATGAAGCCGATACTTTTGCCGGCAAGCTCTTTGACCTGATCCTGATTTTCCTGATCCTGATAAGCATCGCTGCGGTAATGCTCGAAAGCGTGGTATCCATACAGGCGCGTTATGGTACTGCACTTGAAATCACCGAATGGGTAATTACCATATTCTTCACTTTGGAATACCTGGGCAGGATTATTGCAGTAAAAAGGCCTTTGAAATACATCCTAAGCGTACAGGGCATCCTGGACTTGCTTGCCACACTTCCTGCGTACATCGACCTGATATTTCCCGGCCTGCATTTCCTTGTTTCAATACGCGCGGTAAGGCTGCTTCGTATTTTCCGGATACTAAAGTTGGGACAGTTTGTGGGCGCTTCAAACCAGTTGACAGATGCATTGAAGAAATCGAGGATGAAGATCATCGTCTTCCTTTTCAGTGTGGTTGTATTGTGCATTATCCTTGGTACGGTAATGTACATTATTGAAGGGGCTGAAAGTGGCTTTACAAGCATTCCGGTAGCGGTATATTGGACCATTGTGACGCTTACTACCGTTGGCTTTGGCGACATCACGCCACAAACTCCTTTTGGACAGTTTGTTTCAATGGTCATTATGATCCTTGGATACGGCATTATTGCTGTACCTACAGGGCTGGTAACAGCCGAATTCATGTCAAAGAAAGGGGAAGCTGACACTAACACACAAGTGTGCCCCAATTGCAGCGCGGATCATCATAGGGATGATGCACTGTTTTGTTATCATTGTGGGCATGGGCTGGAGCGCTAGCCGATTTATGATTTACCTATTCAGGATAGGCGATACATATAAAACGAGCCATGTGATATTTCCGTGATACATTCTCATTTTTAAATTATGTAATGCAAAAAAAACGGCACTTTCGTGCCACTAAACAAAGCAAAACAAATTCTATAAAATGTGTGCCGGAAATACCCTGGCCAATTAATTTGTGACGGACACATCAATAATGATTTGTTCATTGCCGGTTTTTGCGCTTAACTATTAGCTGTAATACACCCTGACAAGTGTGGAAATGTAATGCACGCCATTGAACGCAGCGGGCAGAACCTTAGTAAGTATAATTGTTTTCATCGTCAAACTTTTTTACAAATTTCGGATTGTCACAATACTTTACTTTATAGCATAACGGGGATGTTTTATGTAATTTGAAGTATACTGTTTTACTGCCAATTTATTACCAATGGTTTTTAAAATTATATAATCAAATTGCAGGATTGTGTAAGCTACATTTTTCGCAGCGCATTATTTTTACTTGATCACTATTAATTTATAATGCTGAGATTATTCTTTCCATATCCTTTAATTAATAATTCATATTTAAAGAAAGAGCGCCTGATTTTCAGGCGCTCTTTTTAGATTTTAGTCTGTCACACTTAAAGATTTGATTTTCCCGTCTACGATCTCAAAATGGAATTTTAGGACCAGGGGGCTTCCCGGAAATGTACCGGAAACCTCGGCGGATAGAATAGCTAAACTACCATTCCCGGTATATTCGAGGGGTTTCATCACTGATTTGTATCTTTCGTTTGCCTCAGCGATCCATCTTTCGATTTCGCGGCGTCCGCTATGTGTTTTGCCTTCATCGGACACGACTGCGGTTTCAGAGAAACAATTGGCATAAGCGACACTGTCGAAGCTGTTCTGTGCGTTGACCAGGTCGGCTATTACTTGCGGTAAATCCATAATATTATTTTAAAGGTTATTAGATTGTTGGTACGGTGCCGCCATCGATTACATACTCGGTCCCGGAGAGGTAATTGGCTCTTGGCGAGACGAGGAATCCCACTAATTCCGCTACTTCTTCAGGTTGGGCAGGCCTGCCGTACGGTATTCCGCCCAAGGCATCCATGACCCCTTTTTTTGCTTCCTCGATGGTACTGTTGGCATTTCGTGCAATCTCTGCCAGCCATTCTGTTGATGCGGTGGTATTGATCCATCCCGGGGACACCGTCAGGACGCGGACTCCTTTAGGAGTCACTTCATTCGATAAGCTTTTGCTGTAATTTCTCAGTGCTGCTTTGGCGGCGGCATAAGGCAGCGTAGAATCGTACAGCGGGAGCTTGCCCTGAATGGACGCGATGTGGATGATGACTCCGTCTTTACGGTCTATCATCTGCGGTAAAAATCCTCGATCAAGCCGAACCGGAGCGAGCAGGTTGGCCTGTAGGGTGGATTCCCAATCATCATCAGATAATGCTTTACAGCCGCCAGCTGGCGTTGTTGACGAACCCAGGTTGTTTACCAGGATGTCAAGCCTGCCGTAAGTGGATAACACTTCACTGATTACATTTTGCGTGCCTTCGGGCTTACTGAGATCGGCGGGAATAAAATGCATGTTGCTGTTTTCATGCCCGGGTGCGTTGCGTGCGGTAATTACCACTGTTGCGCCTGCCTGAAGCAGCCTTTCTGCAATTGCCCTTCCGGCTCCTTTTGTACCTCCTGTTACCAGGGCGATTTTGCCCGATAACTCATTGTTGAAATTAAATGTTTGTTCCATTGTGTATTATTTTTGTACAAAGTTGTGAAGTATATAAATTCCTGGCAATAAGGGAATATCGAATTGCATAGGGAGAAATTTTTCCCCTATTGCGCGAATTGCAACATTGATTTAACTTTGTAGTATGTATGAAAGAAAAATCCCCTTAAACCTGAATTGCGGCCTTGACCTGGTTGGTGAAGTGCTTTATGGCAAATGGAAAATCCGCCTGTTATGGTTTATCGAGCAGGGGCATAAACGCCCGAGCGAATTGCAGCGTAAGATCCCGGATGCATCAAGAAGGGTATTGACCATTCAATTGAAGGAGCTGGAAGACCACGAACTGATTAGCAAGGTTATTTATGCGGTTGTGCCACCTAAAGTAGAATATAGCCTAACGGATTTTGGGAAGACACTTATCCCTGTTATTGCAGCTATTGGCAATTGGGGCGATTCGTATGAGCAACGTTTACGGGAGGTTATTTTAAAGAGGCAGGGTGGGGAGGCAGTTCCTGACTGACGCGCTCGTCTGACCATTATTTGGGGTTATTGAAACGCCGTTTGCTGTAGTTTGAATTTTTTAAATGACACTTTTTTTTGCCCTTAAAGCAAATTTATAAATCGCAAACATTTGGAAGAGTCCAGCAATGATGTAGGGAATGGGTAAACCCGTCTTTCCTGCCTCCCAATACTCGAAGGCGATAACAAATGACAAAATACCTTCCAGTGCGTAAAATGTAATGTCGACCAAAGGAAATTTTTTGGAAATCTTTTTATGCAGCACTGCAACACTCATGAATACGATTCCTGCAAAAAGAAATATCAGGTATGAATTATGGTTCATTTCAAACCGCTCTACACTGTGTAACAATATCATACCACCTGAAATGAAATGAGGCAGTTTTTTTAATTTTTCTTTTTTCATATTTTCGGAGAGAATGCTGTTATGCACCGTATTTATTTTTCCACGTATTCATAATGTCTAATAATTCATCGGCCTTAAGTCCATAAGTTGTCGGAAGCGCGGCATGACTCCCAGATAATCTTTTCGCTACGGATTTACCTGTATTGTACTCATTATGTTGATCAACATAATCAAACATAACAGTCTTATTTCGGAGTATATTACCAACCTCGAATGTCTTTACATCTTTCCATTTTATCAAATTTTTACGGAACAAACTTGTCATTTCAAAACCCTCGCCTGACAAAGTTAATTCTGTTGAACCTGGAACCATTTGTATAATAAATACTAAGGAACATAGCCCAAAAAATACAATTCCAAACCATCCTAAACCTGACTTTTCATTTATCATGAAAAAACCGCCTATACTAAAAGCCAGGCTTGCAATTAGCAATAGAATCGTTTTTCCAAGTTTTGGTCGTAATGTCAGACGTTCGTTTTTCATAATATGGTACATAAAGTCCGGCAGTTTGCTGCACCAGGCTCACACGTTGTGGCATTTGCAACTGCCCCGGAATTTCGGGACCTGGCTGGACACCCGAAGCCGAAGGCCGAACGGAGCGCAGCTAAAACGAAGTTATAAAAAAATGAGGTTTATTTTACACCGAAAGCAGCAATTCCTTCGGCGCTCCTATGCGTGAAACCGCTGGTGCAGGAAGTGCATTTTAATTCTTTATTTTTGTAGCACTTCCAATCCAATTTCATTTTGGTATTTAATTGGCAGCAAAGCTTTTAATTCTTTGAACTGAATTTTAAATCTGTAACTGTCTTTGGCTCCCATTGACGTTATCTTCCGGCCATCTTTATCGACCGTGCTAAAAACCTTGTAAACAATAAATTCGTTTTCCCCGAATTTCTTTAATACAAAATCTAAATTCATGGCAATTTTAAAACTACTATCGATTACAGTATATATAATCTTGTCTGTAGTTTTTTCTTCCAGAAATTCAACATGTTTTTCTTTAGTTTTTGGACCATCTGGCGACACCGAAATTTTATTGGAAGGGTCTAGTAAGTAATTAAGCTCATATTCTTCAGTTATTTTCTTCTCAAATTTTTTAATCAAAGTAAAATCTAAATCAAATTGATACGTTGCATCACCGCCATAAAACATAATATAATCAGTAGTTGAGCCATCATCATTATGTTTTTTTTCCGTTGAATAAAATTTCGCGTCTATAGTATGTTTTAAAACGGATGTTTTTTTGGTGAGTTTATAAATATCCAGAGTATTATTATTTTGAGCATAGAAAAAGCTCCGTTCTATATATTGAATTTGTGAATATGCTTTTGGGAAATGAATTGCTGGCTTGAAAACTGAATCTAATAAAACACTTTTATTATTTTCAATAATATGTATATACGTTCTTTGGTCTATGTATGCGGTTAAAAGATCGGAGTTAAGATAAATTGACTTTTTCCAATTTCCATTTTTCTTGTCGAATATCCTTAACGAGTCATTTTGTCTGATTGTTATGAAGTCACTATTAATATTGATTTTTTTATAAGAGTCGAAAGTTGGTGCTATATATTCAGACAATGTGCTAATTTCAACGATACCCAATTTTTCATTGATAACGAATGATTCAAATTTATTTTGAGATTGTGCGAAGTTAATAGTCAGATAAAAAATAACCAATAGTATCTTTCTCATTGATTCTGAATTTATGTGTGAAAGGTCATTTCCGCTTCTTATAAATTGTTTTATAGCTTATTAATATAATTACTGTACAAATCCTTGAACTGATACCCCACTGCAATCCTGTCTTTGCTCAATTTATCATATTCCACCAACCCCCAGAGCAGAAATTCCTTGAAGAAATACTTTTCTTCGGGCAGGCAGTCTGGGTGGTATTTCTGAACTAATGCTTCTAATGGCGCTAAGGCATCCAATTGTTGTTTGTAGGTTTCATCGGTTGCATCGTCGAGTAGCTCGAACCCCGTTTCTGTAAAAAACCATTCCAGCAATGGAGCATACGGACTCGCAGTGGCATCGCGTTCGAGCTTTTCAATTTTAGGGAAATAACCAGGGAACAGCGTATGGATAGCATCGCTTATCAGATGCTGCGCCACTACAGCAGCGCCTTCCTGTTCGCCTTCGTACACGAGTTCCACTTTTCCGGTAATCGACGGGATGATACCCATAAAGTCAGACAGGCGTACCGTTGTGGTGTCGGTTCCTGCCAGCAACGCGCGGCGTTCTGCGGTACTGACCAGGTTTTGATAGGCGGTGATGCTCATACGCGCACTGACGCCGCTTTTAGCATCAATATATTCGCTGTCGCGTGCTTCAAAACTGATTTGTTCCAATAAGTCTTTAGCCAGGGCAGGTACCAAAACGGCTCCTTCCTGTTGTGCATCGAGCCTGGCTTCCTGCTGCGTAATGCTGCGGGCGACCGCCAGCGTTTCAGGATAATGTGTCAGGATTTGGGAACCGATACGGTCTTTCAAAGGGGTAACAATGCTCCCGCGGTTCGTATAATCTTCAGGATTTGCAGTGAAAACAAATTGCATGTCCAATGGCATCCTGATTTTAAATCCACGGATCTGCACATCGCCTTCCTGCAGGATATTAAACAGCGCGACCTGGATACGCGCCTGCAGATCGGGCAATTCATTGATTACAAAGATGCAACGGTTCGCTCTTGGAATCATACCGAAATGAATCACCCGGTCATCAGCATAGGATAATTTCAGGTTAGAAGCTTTAATGGGGTCAACGTCCCCAATAAGATCGGCTACCGTGACATCAGGTGTCGCCAGTTTTTCAAAAAATCGGTCAGTGCGGTGCACCCAGGCAATGGGGGTGGCATCACCCTTTTCGGCGATGAGGTCTTTGGCAAAGCGCGAAATGGGTTCAAGAGGATCGTCATTAATTTCAGAGCCTTCAACTATGGGAATGTATTCGTCAAGCAATCCAATCATTTTACGGGCCAGTCTCGTTTTCGCCTGACCCCTTAGCCCCAATAAGTTGATGTTATGGCGTGATAAGATGGCTCGCTCGAGTTCAGGGATAACCGTATTTTCAAAACCATACACGCCTTCAAATACGGGCTGCCCTGATTTTATCCTGAGGCGAAGGTTATCGCGCAGTTCGTCTTTGATGCTTTTGGAGGTATAGCCTGATTGTTTTAATGATCCGAGTGTGGTGGCGTTTTCTGTTTTCATTTTTTTAACCGCTGGTTTTTTTATTGAACCGCAAAGGGCGCTAAGTTTTTACGCAAGGTTCGCTAAGTTTTTATATTTATTTTTCTTTTGATATTGTGATATTCCAATAATCAGTTAATCTTCTTCTTCCGGTTCGTTTCATAATCCTCAAAGATCATTTCCCCGAGCCCTTTGAGTCCGGTGTAGAACGCCTTCCCCTGGTTCGCTTCAGTAAACTTATTGACAAACTGCTGCAGGTACGGGTCGCTGGCAATCATAAAAGTGGTAATCGGGATGTGCAACTTCCGGGCTTGTGCCGCCTGATTGTAGCATTGCTCTGTGATGTATTCGTCGAGGCCATTGCTGTTCATGTAATAGGTGCCGTCTTTTTCGCGCACACAACTGGGTTTGCCATCAGTAATCATAAAAATCTGCTTATTGGTGTTGCGTTTCCTGCGCAGCATATCCATCGCCAATTGCAAACCTGCTACGGTATTGGTATGGTAAGGCCCGACTCTAAGGTACGGCAGATCTTTGATTGCAATCGGCCACGCATCATTGCCAAAGACCAGGATATCAAGGGTGTCTTTTGGGTAGCGCGTGGTAATCAGCTCAGCCAAAGCCATGGCCACTTTTTTGGCGGGGGTAATCCGGTCTTCGCCATACAGGATCATACTGTGGCTGATGTCGATCATCAGGATCGTACTCATCTGGGCTTTGTACTGCGCATCTTCGACCACCAGGTCGTTTTCAGTGAGCTGAAACTGATCCATGCCATTATTGATTTGTGCGTTGCGCAGGCTCTCGGTTACCGATATGCTGTCTAAGGCATCCCCGAAGGCATAGGCCCTGAACTCCCCGGTCAGTTCATCGCCGCTGCTGGAATACTTCGTGCTGTGATTCCCCCTGCCGGATTTATTGAGGTTGCCAAAAATCTGGTCCAGTGCCTGTTGCCGGATCGCCCGTTCCGTCTTCGCAGTAATACCGGTACCTGAAGTGCCATCGTCTTTAAGCACTTCGCGGATGTATCCTTTTTTCTTTAAATCTTCAATAAAATCATCAATGGTATATGCGGCGTCAGTAAGTTTATACTCCTCGTCCAATTGCCGCAGCCAATCGATTGCCTCATCGAAATCACCGGAAGTATGGGGGATAAGCTCTTTAAAAATGCCAAACAGTTTGTCGAAAGGCGACAGCAGTGGCGCTTCAAACGGCTTGAAGAAAAATCCTTTTTTAGTATGCTGTTCCATAGCCAATAAAATTATCTTATAAACTTAAGAACCTTTACCGAACGAATGTTAATTCTTTCGTAAATAAGAGAATAATTTCATTCTAAAAATAAATGGATTAGCGGCTGCTGGCAGATAATGGGCTGCTTGCTTCATCTTGCATCTGCGCTTGGGTCTGTGAAAACGCTGTTATTTGATGTTGCAAATGCAATAAATTTCTTCTCTCCATTTCTCTAATTCTTTTTGTAATAGAAAAAGTAATTTTTCCGACTCGTTTTCTGCTACAATTTTCTTAGTCAAAATTCCAATGCTACAATTATGTGATTTGCCATTTTGATTTATAACAAAATGTTCTCTTTTAGAATCTTCCATAAAAGTATCTGCATAATTTTGCTTCAAAACTATATCTTGAGCTCTTAATTTTATAATCAAATCTTTTATTTTTTGCGGAATTTCAGATTCAATTACTGATTCACATCTTTCTGATTTCAAATAATAGTTCAAATCGATTTTGCTTGCATAATATATGTCAATAAAAATGCCGATACTTAGCAAACGTTCAGTCCAGCCATCAGAATATAAATATGAAAGGACGTATTCTTCTGCTAAAATAAAGTTCCCAGACGAATCAAATTTTTGGACATCTGTTTGTTTGAATGTCATTTTTTTCAGGTTGGTCAGCAATATCACATAACGTCCGGCGGCTTGCGGCGCCTGTTCGCTGCGCTCGGTTTGTTTCAGCTGGGCATTTGGAACTGAGTACTCTCGGCTGGACAGGACGAAATTATGGAAAAAGGCGGTTCATTTTACAAGAGAAGCAGCAATTTCTACGGCAGTCGCTGCGCTCGTGTGCGTGAAACCGCTGTTTTGCGAAGGCTTAATTAAATTATTTTTGAGCTTGTCCTATATATTTTTCCACAAATTCTTTTGCGTCTCTGATATTAGTTGGATAATCTGCGTATCCTGAAAAACACATTACTCCATTTTTCAGTTCTACATTTTTATAGATATGCTGATATTTAAAGCCATTTTCAATTAGATATTTTACTACTTCCCATTCTTGGATATTTTCTTTTTTAGGCGGCTTGAATCTATGTGGAAAAAGTAACATTGGCTTCCCACATTCCGAGCATGGATATTTCAAATCTGATCCAGAATCAAATTCTCGATTTAAGCTAATACGGCAATCTAAACATACTTTTTTATGGCCCATATTTGTGTTGTTAGTACTTCAAAGCTTTCGCACAACGTCCGGCGGCTTGCTGCGCCTGTTCGCTTTGCTCGGGTCACGTCAGTTGCGGCTTTTGGAACTGAGTATTCTCGGCTGGACGAAACGAAGTTATGGAAAAAGGCGGCTTATTTTACAAAGTGAGCAGCAATTCCTACTGCAGTCGCTGCGTTCGTGTGTGTAAAACCGCAGTTATCGACAGCTTTTGATCAAGGAAAATCTAGAACGAAGGTCTTACAATTTTCCCGTATCTTTTCGCATAATTGTGCGTTTCTGTTCTTCAATTCCCAAAAATTTATTCTTGAAGATTTCAGGAGTTACTGTTCTATCGGTTTTAAGCAAAACACTTTCAATACTGTACACTTTGATTTTCATTGATTCAAGGTGAGTATTAATTGAACAGGCTTCGACTGAATTGCCTTTCATTCTGCCAGATTGGGATGACCATTTTGCTGGTTCGGTGTTCGTTCCGGTTGAAAAATCCATCCGCGTTCCATCGATCGTAACTCTGAGGTAAATTGGAACTGTGCCGTTTTTAGATGCTTTTGCACTCTTTACGTAAAAGAGAATTGAAATCTTGTTTGCCATAGTGTGGTGACTTTTGGTGGTTACTAAATTTAAATTCTGATTTAGAAAACCACAAGATGTTCATTTTCTGAACCCGTTGCTGTACAAGCTCTCGCGAGGAATTCGGGGTCATTTTTTGAGGTATTTTAATGACCCCGAATTTGACCCCGAATACATTGTTATTTATTAGTCCGTTTCGATATGCTGTAAATGAAAAATGCCCGTAAATCCATAGATTTACGGGCATTTACTTTACTTTGATGTAAAGGTTGTGGAGTTTAATATACAATTATCGAACTTTCGGGTGGCCGATTTGGAGTTATTATTAGTATAAAGCAGGCCTTAAAAAAGTCCTCTATTTTTTCTTATGAATGTACCGGAAATCAAAATACGGCAATAACTAAGTCTTGGTTTAAAATGAAGCGGAACAACGCAGTTACATTTGTTAAAATCGTAACCATGTTTGAAACATTTATAATAAGTTTACATTTTTCAAATAGTATTGGGCCTGCTCAATCAAAGCAACTTTTTCCTGTGGTTTCATCTTATCCCAAATTTTATAAACCATACTTACCCTTGTGTTTTTAGAAAGCTTTTCCTTATTGGTGTCATAAAAATTCCAATACAGGCTGTTGAAAGGACAGGCGCCGGGGCCGGTTCTTTTAGACTTGTCATAAAAACAGGTACCACAATAATGGCTCATTTTATCGATGTATGTCGCCGAACTGACATAGGGCTTCGTCCCGATAATGCCACCATCGGCAAACTGGCTCATGCCTCTGGTGTTTGTAATTTCAACCCATTCTATGGCGTCGATATAAATACCCAGATACCAGTCGTCAACCTGATCCGGATCAACCCCTGCAAGTAGTGCGAAATTCCCGGTAATCATCAGGCGTTGTATATGGTGGGCATAAGAATAAGTGAGGGATTGTGTAATCGCTTCACGAAGGCAATGCATTTTTGTTTTGCCGGTCCAGAACCATTCCGGTAAGTTATTGCTATGGCTAAAGTAATTCAGTTGCGAAAATTCAGGCATTTTCATCCAGTAGATGCCACGCATGTACTCCCGCCAGCCCAGTATCTGCCTTACAAAACCTTCTAACTGGTGGAGTTCAATCTCATCAGGTCGTTTTTGCCATTCGGTTATGGCGGCATCAACAACTTCAGAAGGAGAAATCATCTTCGTATTCATTGAAAAAGAAAGCCTTGAATGGTAAATCGACCATTCTCCGGGAGCCATAGCGTCCTGAAATGACCCGAACAGCGGTAAACAATTTTCTGTAAAATAGTTTAATAGTTGAAGCGATTCCGTCCTGGTCGTCGGCCAGATGAAATGATGTGCGTCTACCGTTCCCATCGTGGAGATGTCATTTTTCTGTATTTCAGATACTATACCCGAAACATCTTTATCAAAAACCAACGGTTTTGGCGGAGTATGGCCTTTAGGCAACTTTTTCCTGTTATCGCTGTCGAAATTCCATTGTCCACCCACAGGCTGACTATCAAATACCAGGATATTATTTTTTTTGCGCATCGCACGGTAGAACGTTTCCATTACATATTGGGTTTTCCCCTTGAAAAAGTCAGCAAGTTCTTCACGGGTAGTATAAAAGTGTTCCGTATCGGCGGAATCAGAAGTTATGGCCAGGGACTTGCAAAAATTTCTGAGCGCTATGTCAATCCGATATTCGTCAGGAAGCTGGTATTCAAAGTGGCAAATCTCTTTTTCTGCAATAACTTTCAGGATATTGGCTTCAAAAGTCTGTTGATTTCCGGCATCACCGAGTTTAATGTAAATCACATTATGCCCGGCAGTTTTCAACCAATCTGCAAAGTTTCTCATTGCGAAAAAAAACGCTGTAATTTTTTGAATATGATGTGTGGTATAATCCGTTTCAGAACGAATTTCCATCATCAGGTAGGTTGTGCAATCGTCCAAAGACCTGAACCAGGAATGCTCATAATTCAATTGATCTCCGAGTATCAGCCTAAGCTTTTGAGGCATCTTCTTTTGTGTTTTTTAATTTACGGCACCTGTCACTGCAATACTTTACTTCGTCCCAGACTTTTTCCCATTTCTTACGCCATGAGAACGGACGTTGGCAGCATAGGCAGATTTTTGAAGGAAGTTCCGATTTTTTCACCGCTTTCATAAGTGCTTTCGTTTGTATAAAATTAGGCGATTAGAAATGATTCAGACCTTCAACAATTACTAAATTAATAACAGCTGGTTTTGTTTACGGCAACTACGCATTGCATACTTTACTTTGGCTGGTTGAACACCGCAACATATTTCACGGTATCATTTTCATGGAGGCTGACTTTTCTGTTAGAGGCATCCTTTAATTCGAATTCACCATTGACCGTAAATTTAATTTCAGTATTCAGATAACCCGTTTTGGTGGTGACATAAGCTTTGTATAAGTTGTCTTTTGTATCCAGTTTCATCGGAAAATCACTTTCCCAGTTCAGTGGTTTGTCATTGCCCCTTATACCAACGGTGCGAACATCATCGATTGCTCTTGTATCAAGGCAATACAGTACGGTTTTATCGTAAGTTTTTTGTACGCAGCTGCACATAAAAATTGTAAACACTATAGCAATTGTAACTTTAAATAGGATTTTCATTTGCAATTGTTTTGGAGGTTAATAAATAATCGATGCCGATCTTTCCTGAACCTAAGATGGCAGTGAACAGCACTACCCATAAGAATCCCATTCCGGGAAGCTTGTTCCAGAGATCCTCGCCGCCATGTTGTACAAATGTTGCGACGTACATCGTGCAGATCAGCAAAAATGACACTATTCGGGTTTGGAAGCCGAAAATCAACAAAAGGCCTCCAACAGCTTCACTAAACGCGCCCATCCACGCAAAGAACACAGGGAAAGTGGCAAAAATACCTCCGAACGCGGCAACATCATTGGGAAACCAAAATGCCGTTTCAAATAAACCGAGATTATTTTCAGCAGGGGACCATGGCATTCCGAATTTGGCTGCGCCGAAGTCTGACGTTAGCATATAGCCACAGGCAATTCTGGGAATAGCCAATAAGATATGTTGCCATAGATAAGGCAACGGCAAGGGTTTAGTCAACCGTATGAATAAAATTCTGATCATTTTAATTTATCCTTTAGTGTTACTGTGAATGAATTTGCCGTTCCCTGATCGATACCCGTTTTTTGGAAAAGCGGCAGTTCCAATATTGACAATATCTCCATTTCCTGAGCCTGTCGCGCTTATTTGATCACTCACACAAACTGAAACGTCACCATTTCCCGGCAGAGTTTACAATTGCTGTTTTGGACGTCAGTTTTTTAGCATCAATATTCCCATTTCCGGTATGCACCACGTCCAGTTTGTCTACCTGTCCCGATATAATTGCATTTCCATTGGAAACATTTTCAATACGAAAATAACGACCTTTAATATTGCGAATGTTGATGTCAGCATTACCATCCTGTCGAATGACAGAAGCTTCAGGCATAGTAATTTTGATTTTAATGTTTGTGTTTTCAATGTAAAGCTGGTTGTTGCGATTTCCTGAAAAACTGATTTTGAGCAAATGTTCTTTTTCGTCTTTGCTCACATCCAACAGGTTTTCGAGATTGTCATCTATATCAACTTGTATAGACCAAGTCTTGCCAACTTCAATATCGATTTTGCCATTCAGGTCGTTAAAGTTGATTTTGTCAAAGTCCCTGAAATCATAATTTTTAGAAATGATTTTCCCTGAACCGTTAATCTGCGCAAAGCTTGCAACGGAGAGCAACACACTCCATAGTGCTGCGGTAATTTTTGTTTTCATGATCATGTGAATAAGCGTTATTAATGATGCAAAATTGCAGCATCAACAATTGTCAATCGCCCCATATCATGATTTGAGACAAATTTCTCAGTTTATAAGTCGGCAATATAATCCTTCGGAGACTTTCCGGTATGTTTTTTAAACGCCCTGTTAAAAGTGGCTTTTGAGTTGAAGCCGCAATCGAATGCGATACCGAGAAGTGTGGTATTTTTATGTAAGCCCTGTTCAAGACATTTCACGACAGCCTCGGTCCGGTATTGGTTGATCAGGTCATTGAAGTTAAGTCCGAATCCCTGATTAACCACTTTTGATGTGATTGAAATATTTATAGAGAGCCTTTTGGCTACATCTGATAAAGTCAGCTCAGGATTCTTGTACAATTCCTCTTCTTTCAGCAGAAATTCCATCTTCAATATCCATTCTTTCAAGTCAGGAGTGATTTCCTTTTTAATTATATCCGCTTCAATTTCAATAATATTTTCCGATTCACGGACATTGCTTTCAGATAGCAATACGACCGGTCCGGAATCAAATGGAGACAGCCTGAAATGTATTTTTGAAATGACCGGATTGGCATAGGCTGTTATCGCTATATAATACATCACCACTGAGAAGGCAAGGAAGTACCACCAACTTCCTGCATACGTTCTTATTTCCGGTAAAAAATAGGCCAGCACATCAAAGGCGATGGGCAACAATGTCAATATCAGGAATGAGATAAGATATTTTTTTATCCAATCAAAAAGTATGCTTTCGGCGAAACTGGTTACCTGAAAAATTAAAACCCTGTAGATATTGTAATACCTGATGCTCAGCACGAGGTACAATACCATAGAGCCAAACCCTGAATACTGGTACCAGGCATCAAAATCCTTGTCAGTGCCGTCAGCATAGAAATAATTACAATTGACAATAAAATAGTCATACACCCAAATCCATAAATTCCATAAAAGAAAAATGACAGCCGGCAGAAAATGCAATGAAGCCATTTTTGTAAGCCGGAAATTTGGATTCAGCAGGCTTTGCGTATAAAAATAAATTAAAGGACCAAATAAATACAATTGCTGAAAGGGCACATAAAAAAGTATATCGCGGTACGGCTGATTGTCATACCAGCCTGCAAATCCGAGCATCCAGGGCGCAATATAAAGACTGCAAACCAAGATGAATACACTTAACCAATAGTTGGATTTGTCGCCTGATTTGGAACCTTTTCGCAAAAGCAAAATACTGTATAGTATTCCCTGTGAAAATGTGATTAATAGTAGCGAACTGTAGAATCCAAACTGAAACAGCATGAGTATTTTTTTTTAGTCAATCAAATATAATCAATAGGCGGAAATGAGAATCCGCACTAATTACCGTCTTTTAGAAATCTTGTTTTGTGATATGCTTCTTTGTGCACTGCTTTTAAATCTGTCGATTCCGTTAGGTCTTTTCAAAGTGTGCTTTGTGCAACAGTTTTCTACCCGTTGCCTCCACAGTATGTAACTTTTGAGTTTCAATTTTGACTTCATCAATTTTTTGACTTCGGCTTCATTAAGACCAAATTGATATTTTATGGCGTCAAAAGGTGTTCGGTCTTCCCACGCCATTTCAATGATACGGTCAATTTGTATTTCCGAAAAATTGGCTTCGATTGTATTCATTAATTATAATGTAAGTTGTAAAATTAACAATTGTTCTAATAATTTTGTTTTACCTTCAACAAAAATAATAATTTAAAAATGAGCGGTTACAAAAAAGTTGATCAATACGATGAAAAAGCGACGGAGGAATTAGCAGGAAATGTAAAAAGTGTACTTGAAATTTTAGGGGAAGACATCAATAGGGAAGGGCTTCAAAAAACACCCGAACGGGCAGCTAAAGCCTACCAGTTTCTCACGCAGGGTTATGATGTAAATCCACTGGAAATATTAAAGGCGGCCCTTTTCGAAGAAGATCATAAACAAATGGTGGTTGTTAAGAATATTGAGGTGTACTCCATGTGCGAGCATCACCTGCTGCCTTTTTTCGGTAAAGTTCACGTTGCTTACATTCCTAATGGCAAAATCGTAGGCTTAAGCAAAATTCCAAGAATAGTGGAAGCATTTGCGAGAAGGTTTCAGGTGCAGGAACGGCTCACGGATCAAATAAAAGAATGTATCCAGACTGCACTGGAACCTCATGGTGTCGCTGTAGTTATGGAATGCCAGCACATGTGCATGCAGATGCGGGGCATACAGAAACAAAACAGTGTAACGACCACTTCATCTTTCAATGGAGCTTTCGAGGAAGATAGGACCCGGAAGGAATTCATTAGCTTAATTTCGAATAAATTGAACTAGAAGGTTATGCGGATTTTGCTCACAGGTGCCAATGGTTATGTAGGAAAAAGGCTTTTGCCGGAATTGCTGCAACTCGGACATGAAGTTGTTTGTTGTGTCCGTAATGCCGACAGGCTGGGCCTTGATGAAGTGACGCTGTCAAAAATCAGTATTTGGGAAAATGATTTCCTCGACGAACCCGATTTTGAGACCCTGCCCGCAAAATTTGATGCAGCCTATTACCTGATACATTCCATGAGTGCTTCGATGGATAATTTTGATGATCTTGAAGCACGTTCAGCCAGGAATTTTAATGCCTACGCCGCTGTTATTGGTATTACCCAGGTTGTATTCCTTAGCGGGATTATAAACGACTCCGTATTATCAAAACACCTGCAGTCCCGCAGTAATGTTGAAGCCATTTTATATGAGGGAGATTTTAAGCTTACGGTGTTGCGCGCCGGCATCATAGTGGGTTCCGGCAGTTCTTCATTTGAAATCATCCGGGACCTTTGTGAGAAGCTTCCGGTAATGATCACGCCCAAATGGGTATTGACCAGAACACAGCCTATTGCTATCCGTGATGTAATGCAATATCTTATTGGCGTACTTCTTAATAAAGAATGCTATAACGATTCTTTCGATGTCGCTGGTCCAAATATATTAACCTATCGGGAAATGCTTTTGCTTTACGCCAAAACCCGGAAAATCAGGCTCTGGATCGTCACTGTTCCTGTAATGACACCAAAGCTTTCTTCATACTGGCTTTATTTTGTCACTTCAACGTCATATAAACTGGCTTCAAATCTGGTTGAAAGTATGAAAATGGAGGTGGTAGCGAAAGACAAGCGTTTGCAGCATATCCTGGGGATACATCCAATTTCCTATGTGGATGCGATTAAACTTGCTTTTATCAAAATTGAGCAAAACCTTGTTATATCCAGTTGGAAAGACAGCCTGTCCAGCAGCGGGAAACATAACGATTTAAAAGGATATATCCAGGTGCCGGTGTTCGGCTGCGTAAAAGATAAAAAATCAATTACTGTTGCTGATGTTGAGAAGACCCTGGATAATATCTTCTCCATAGGAGGTGAGAAGGGATGGTATTACGGTAACTGGATGTGGCAGGTTCGCGGTCATCTTGATAAAGCTTTCGGTGGCGTAGGACTGCGTCGCGGGCGGACACACCCCACGCAAATCCATGCAGGCGATTCACTCGATTTCTGGAGGGTACTTTTAGCAGACCGCAAAGGAAAAAGGCTATTGCTATTTGCTGAGATGAAGCTTCCGGGTGAAGCGTGGCTGGAGTTTTCGATAGATGAAAATAACGTCCTGCATCAGGTCGCGACATTCAGGCCACGGGGTTTGTGGGGGCGGCTATATTGGTACAGCATGCTGCCTTTTCATTTTTTTATTTTTGGAGGAATGATCAAAAAAATTGCAGATGTTTAAAAAATAGCCAAATCAGTTTTTGTAACCGATTTGGCTATGAATAGGGTATTAGGCAATTATATCTTGTCGAAAATATACCCCGCTTTTTCAGCACCCCAGACCTGCTTGCCGTCTTTGTCAAATCCCTGATCCCATGAAATGATCTGATTTGGTAATACAGTAACTTTTGAAGTGGCATAACTGGCGCCGCGAAGTTCACTTGGGCAAGTCTTGTCTCCGGTCTGGCCTGAAAATTTATTTTTCTCAATACGTTTTAAGATTACTTCACACCCGGGTTTTAATTCAATTTCAGTTTCGGTAAGTTTTTGAAATGCTGCAGGGTCATTCCACTTTCCAATCCAGTCTTTTTCATTTTTTAAAGTGTAAATTTCACTTACAAATTCATTTTCTCCACGCTGCGTAATTTTATATATTCTAACGCGATAAGGTTTATCCTGTCGCTTGCTCAACGCCTGTTCCACATACAAATAATGACCTTTATCTTTCCATATCGGGACCATACGCAATGAGATATTGAAGTAACTCGTGTCAACAGCGGCTTGCTTTTCAGAAGAATAGGTTCCCTGCATGATCGATACCAGTTCATCAAGCCACGCTTTATTTTTAAAATTTCCAGTTTGTGCGTTCGCAGTAAGTGACGCAAAGAAGACGAATAGGAGGACGGTTTTTTTCATTTTGATTTAATTTATGTGGTTATTATAATGAATTGTTGAATGCGTACTAACAAAAAAAGCCTTTCAAATATGAAAGGCTTACATTTTCGATGTAGAAAAAAAGTTTATCTTTTTGCCATTTCATATAATGAATCTCCTATGCAACACATCGTGTGGCAGGCAGTTATCATCATATTATGGCCATTGTTTTTCATTACAGTATAAAAGTATAGACTTAATTCTAAATAATCAAAAGAAAGTCATAATATTATTTCACAGAGTGCAAACCAATCATATTGCCCTCTGTATCAATAAAGAACGCCATATTTCCCGTGTCTGGGTTAATGTTAGTTTTGGGCATCGCTACTTTTCCACCGGCAGTTTCTATACGATCAAGCACTATTTGCAGGTCAGGGTTTCCATTAAGATAAATAATTGACCCTTCTGTGCTCGGTTTGTGATTTGGACTTTTAACAAGTGCGCCACCAGATTTTGGGTTCTTCGAGGGAAATAATACCATTTCCATATCCATCATTTCAATGGGTTGCATGTTTATTTCAAATAACTTTTCATAAAAGCTTTTTGCCCTTTGCACATCTGTAACCGGGATTTCAAACCAGTTCAATGCATTCGTTGTTTCGCTTAATTTTTCCATTTATTAATTTTTTAAAGTTTAGTTAATTATCCTGTTGTCTTTGGCTACGTATTTTGCAAATGCCAGCAGTGCGCCGGTTACCATGATGTTCCTGAAAAAATTCACCATTTCAAGTTCTTTTTCCCTTTCCAAACCGGCCATCATATTTGCTGTTCCCAGTTCATGACCGAGGGTTCTTGGAAGATGAACAATAAAGGCCATCAGCATAACATACAATGCCATCAAAACATAAGCAAGTTTGTCATATTTGCCAATTACGGCGCTTACGATAAAAAGCAGTATGCAAACTAAAGTGAAGTAATTCCAAAAGTAAGGGAACGGAATATAATCAGGTACAAATGCGGCACCTGCTTCGGGTTTTCCAAGATGTAAACCCACATACAATAGGAAAGATAATGGAAAGATATATCTTCCCGAGTTTAAGATTTTGTCCATAACCGTAATTTTAATTGGTTGGAAATGGAATAAGTGGGCGGATTTCAACAGAACTTTCCGGGTATTTGAGAATAGGGCATGTTTTACTCCATTCCTGAACCTCTTCCATATTCTCTGATTTGCAGATCAGAAAACCGGAGACCAGGACGTTGTCATTTTCTTTATGAGGCCCGGTATGTATGCCATTGTTGCTCACTACGGAAGCCTCATATTGTATGGGAGCGGTATGTACCAATTTACCCTGCATGGCGATATTGCCAATCCAAGATTGCCACCTGGGCATGTCTTCCGCCATGTTTTGGGTTGTTGCCAGATAGCCATTTTCAGCACTGGCATTGCGAAATAATAATAAATACTCGGTCATTTTTAAAAATTTTAATGTGAATGATTAAACAAAATTCATCAATAAAATTTCTGTGGACGATGACAAAAGTCTATGATTATAATTTGGATTTCAAGCGGCTGAAAACATCCTTATTAATCCCAAGATAAGATGCGATGAGCTTTCCGGAAAGCCTTGACATTAGCATTGGTCGGTATTCCATAAGCCATTTTATCCTTTCGAGTGATGTGAGTGCAACAAATGTGTTGATGCGATACACTGAATTTGCATATGACGCTTCAAGAATTTGTTTATAGACTTTATCGAACTGAGGAACGGTTTGCATCATTGCCTGAAAATGCGGTCTGTCTATGGCAAATAAATCGGAATGCTCCACTGCCCTTATATTTTCTGTAGCGGGATTGCCACTTCCAAAGCTTAATAATTCTGAACACCAGTTATCTTCCATAATGATGTCACGGGTTGTTTCATTACCTTCATTATCATAAGTATAAACCTGAAGGCAGCCGGAAGCCACAAAATAAACATCACTGCATACATCTCCCTGCCTTAGCAGCTCTTCATTCCTTTTAGCCTTAATATGCCTGAATGTTTCCAAAACCGTTTCGAGGTTTTCGATATCGTTGCCCAAACGGCTAATGATGTGCTGACGTAAAGTATCTATCATATAACTGCAAATTAGTTATAAAAATATTTGCCAAATGTATAACAAGTTTTAAATTTTGTCTAATCATTTTGTAAAATGGTTAGACAATTTAGTAAATTTACACAAGATATGTAAGTATGGCAAGTGGCAATTCAGGTTTGCGGAAGGTTATTGAACTGATTGAAGCCATCAATCCGGAACTTTATTCTCAAACCAGAAATTATACAAACGGGGTTGTAACAGGATTGTCACCGTACATCTCGAGAGGCGTTATATCAACCAGATATGTTTTCGAACAGTTGCTTGAAAGATACGATTATCAATCCTGCAGAAAATTAATACAGGAGTTGCTATGGAGGGATTACTTCCAACGCTTACAACAACATAATCAGGAACTGCATACAAAAGCAATTAAAATTGATTGCCAGGGATTTACCCGAAAAGGTATCCCGCTTGCCATATTGCATGGGAAGACAGGTATTGAAGCGGTTGATGAAGCGATTTCCAATCTCTACCTTACAGGTCGTATGCACAATCACATGCGGCTTTACGTAGCTTCTTTGTGTTGTTCTGTCGGGCAATGTCATTTTAGCATTCCCGGACAATGGCTTTATTATCATCTACTCGACGCTGATGTGGCCAGCAATTTTGGAAGTTGGCAATGGGTATCAGGTAATATTACGGGTAAGGCCTATTATGCAAATCAGGAAAATATAAACCTATTTACCAATGTAATTCAACATGATACTATTATTGACATGCCTTATGAGGAATTAAAAACGATTCAAATCCCGGAAAAGCTGCACGAAATCTGTATCCCTGAATTGGAAACGATTTTTCCTGAAACGATGGACCCGGTCATCACAAACAACACAGTATTGCTTTACACACTTTATAACATGGATCCGTTGTGGCATGAAGACTTTGAAGCTGACAGGATACTTGTTCTGGAACCAGGTCATTTTAAAAAATTTCCGATAGGGGAGAATTTAGTCAGATTTATACTGTCGATTGCTGTAGGTATAAAAGGCATTCAATTGTATCGCGGTGAGCTCAATGATTTGGTCAAAAAATATCCTTATGTCGATTTTGTGGCTAAAGAACATCCGCTTTTTCGTCACTGGAATGTCCGGTTTGACTCCCGTGACTGGATTGTCCCTGAAATTACAGGTTTTTACAGCTCTTTTTCGAAATATTATAACGAATGCGAAAAAAAAATTACGCAATATGGCTAATAGAAAATATATAATAGCGGGCGGTACTAAAGGAGTCGGCCTCGAGATTGTCAAAAAGCTGGCTGCAGCGGGAAATGAAGTAATTGTCTTAAGCCGAACCGGATTTAACGGGCAAATGGATGGCAATATATCCCATTACCAATACGATTTCATGTCCGATAATCCATTTCCTGAAATAAATGGGCCGATTGATGGATTGGTATATTGTCCCGGGTCAATTATCTTAAAACCAATCAGCACGTTAAGACCCTTAGGCTCAATGCAATTGGTGCTTTCAATGTTATCAAAGCCTATAAGAGTAATTTGCAACAAGGCAATGATCCGGCGATTGTGCTGTTCAGTTCTGTAGCAGCAGGGAAGGGGATGCCTTTTCATACAGGTGTGTCGATGTCGAAAGGTGCGGTTGAAGGGTTAACACTCGCCCTGGCTGCGGAGTTGTCACCAAAAATCAGGGTAAACTGCATTGCACCGTCACTGACAGATACGTCACTTGCCGAACCATTGCTCAACAGCGAAGCCAAAAGGGTTTCAAACGCAGAGCGTCATCCCTTGAAACGTATTGGCATTGCCGATGGCATTGCTGATTTGGCCCTTTTCTTACTTGCAGAATCAAAATGGATGACCGGGCAGGTGATAGGGCTTAATGGAGGCTTAGGAACCATAATAAAATAAATGCTCAGGAATTCCTGAACGTGTGGAATCATAATTAGTATTTGTTTATATATTTAAATCGGTCATTACTTATCAATTTGATATTTATTACATATGCATGGAAATAATATTAAAACAGTATTTGCAATAGGAGATTTGGAAAACCTTTCCGGCATAAAAGCGCACACCATAAGGGTTTGGGAACGGCGCTACAACCTGTTGGAACCCATCCGAAGCGATTTAAATGTAAGGGCTTACGACATTGCCAACCTGCAAAAATTGTTAAATGTTGTATTGCTTATGAAATATGGCTTTAAGCCTTCCCGGATTTCGAAGATGAGTATCGATGAGATGGATTCGTTGGTTTGGCAGTCCTATTCAGAAAAGTATGATCGCAATCACATATCCCATCGTCTCAAATTGGCAATGATGACGTTTGATCAGCATTTGTTCATGGAAACTTATGAGCATCTTTTGAGTCATCGGTCATTCCGGCAGGTTTTCTTCGAATATTTCATACCGCTCTTAGAAGATATTGGTGTCTTATGGCAAACACGCACAATCACTCCTGCCCATGAGCACTTCATCAGTTATCTGATCAGGCTTAAAATATTGAACAATACGAATGCATTATTATCTAATGCGCCAAAAAGTGATAAGGTATATATTCTATTTCTTCCGGTTGGTGAAATTCACGAACTTGGGTTACTGTACCTTAATTATGAGCTCGTTGCACAGGGATTTAAGACAATCTATTTGGGAGAGAGTGTTCCGATAAATAGCCTGGAAAGCTTTAAAAGTGCATTTAAAGAAATTATTTATGTAGCCTACGCGACCGTAGCACCTTCAAAACATGCATTTAAGAAGTTTGTGTCAGAAGTTCACAGCAATATACTCACCCCTCAAAGTGAATTGTGGGTAGTCGGGGCGATGGTACACGATGAAGAGCCTCCGTTTTATCCGCAGATTAAGTTTTTTAATACTTTAAAGGACGCGTTGCATGAAATTTAAAGTTAATTTACCATTGTAAAACCTTACCATCCCTGAAAAAGCCTCCCGTAGGCCCATCGTCCGGCAATGTTGCAGCCCAAACTATCCCCGAAGCCCCTTCATTTACAGGTCTTGCACCCCATTCTGCCGTTCCTGGATAAGTAGCAACAAATCCGGGGCAGACCGAGTTTATTTTTATTTTGGAATGATTTATTTGTCCTGCAATTTTTACCGTAAGTCCATTTAAAGCTAATTTGGTCATACTGTAAACCGGCGCAATACTTTGATTGTTTGACAACCCGAAAATCGGATCTGAAAATGAACCGGCACCGCTGGAAACATTCACAATTCTTGCTGATCCACTTTCCTCGTGCAGTGGCATAAATGCCTTGATCACACGCAGTGCGCCAAAAAGATTTGTTTCAAAAGCCGATTTTGCAAATTCGATATTAATTTCAAGTGGTTGAGCCCCGGCATCGTAGTAGCCACCTGCGTTGTTGATTAATGCATCCAATTTTCCGTAATTCTCCCGGACATAACTTGCGGCATCTTTAATGCTTTCTTCGGATGTCACATCCAATTCCATTCCGCTGGCGTTTAATTCTCCGGCCAGTACACGGACTTTTGTGAAATCGCGTCCCGATATAATAACATTGTAGCCTAAATCCACCATTTGCATTGCTGTCTCGAAGCCTAAGCCTTCTCTTCTTGTAACACCTGTAATTAATGCAATTTTCATCTTTCTAAATTTATTTACATAAAATTAGCAAAGCGGTTTTTGTTCCAGGGTTGAACATTTATTAAATTTCATACCGGACATTATGAATTACAAATTAATATCTGATTGAAATTGAAATCCGTATGTTTATGACTTGCCAATATTGCCCAGATGCGTGTTATTGAAGCTATCATTATATTTTAATCCATACCCCCATATCCTGTCAAACGAAATGTGTGCAAAAAGTACTATTGCGGTAAGCTGCCAGTATATATTACCATTTGCAATCGCTATTACTGCAATAACTGATGCTAACAGGCGATGATGGAAAAAATTATATGTAAATGCACCAACCTTTCGAGAAATAAGGTAGCCCAACATTCCTATATCAGGCAGAAATAATAATCCGACAAACCACCACCATGATAAAGGCAATCTGCTGAACAAAAAAATACAAAGTCCAAATAGCCCAAGCTCCTCTGATTTCAATAAATTCTTCATTTCATTTGAATTAAAATTATAATTCAAATGTATGGCGACGAATTTTATGGGCACTTGATATAAATCAAGACTTGAGTCTTTTCCTTCGGATGCGGCTTAATGTTTCCGGAGTCATTCCCAACATTGACGCAAGGTACTGTAACGGCACCTGATTAAAGAGGTCTTTATTATTCGAAAAAAAGAAATCGTATCGCTCTTCAGCCGACATAGAAAGATGAATGAAAATGCGATCCTCCAGTATTGTAAAGCATTTTGCAATAAATAATTTTTCAAGTTGGTGCCATTTGGGAATGATATCTCCGATTCGATCATAGTCAACCCTGTCTATAGTATATAAAGTGCAATCTGTAAGCGCTTGTATTGTCCAACGTGCGGGTTGCTTAAACAGAAGGCTTGACAGATCAGTAACAAAATATCCCGGAGTAGAAATCCATTGCGTTACTTCTTTATCTTCGTTGCTTACGAAAATTCGCAACATACCTGATTGGATAAAACACAGTCTGTCACATACTTTGCCTGTATGTAGCAGATAATCTCCTTTTTTTACCTTTTCCGGTTGAAATAATACGCTGATCTGTGTAAGTTCTTCAGCATGAATTACACCAAAATACGTCTTTATACTTTGTTCAAGAGTCATCTGTAAGAGTTGCTTAAGAAGCCGCCGCTACCAATAATAACATCAGCTCATCGTCCGATCCCGTATTTTCAACAATAACCGGTTTAATAAGGTACCATAAAAGATAGTGAAACCAAACCGGATTATCGAAATCTTCCCGGATTTCCAAACCTGATTTTCCATTCAAGCTTTTTAAGCTATAAGTCAGCTGCAGTATATCATTTTTATAAAGGGACCATTCTGACAGTGGATTGTTTCCTATTTTAAGTGTGAAAGTTTCATTGTCAAACGTTAATGTATACGATCGGCCATACCAGTTTAAAGACTTTACCCAAAGTACTTCTTTACCAGCCTCATCACACAGTAAGATATCCGTTTTCCAGAATCCTTTCCTGTTTATTTTATATTGACTGTTTTTGAGCGTGATTATTGCCGTACAGGATTTTCCGGAATTAGAATCATTATAGACCCCGGCCTCGTTGCCGTTTCGGATTAAAGTGAAACTACCGTCCTTATTGTTTTTCCATAAATTTTCCATAATACTAATTTTTAATTGTTCTGATGATTAGTTTACGATTCATCAGTTTAGTTACCGGTTTCATATTATCCGAACATTAAATTAATGTTACATTATCAATCGTTATTTAATATAACCGAAATCCCGGGCAATATTCTTCATTAGGACGTCTTTAGTTGAATATATCATGGATAAAAGAAGATACTAGGTATTTTTATGAGACAAAAAGCATAAAAAGCCCATAAATACTAAGGGTTATGGGCTTTTTTTTACATTAAGTAAGAATTGTGGAGTCTAATATACAATTACCGAACTTTCCGGTGGAGGATTTAAAGTTGCTGGCCTTGGCTTTTGTATAAATGCTGCAGTCACAATTTGCTGGTCATCCCAATATGGTCTGTTTATTGCCGGATAAATGCATGTTCACGGCAGTTGGGTGTTCTGATATTTTTTTGCCATGTATTACAACAGCGAAAATACCGTGAGAATAAAATCCTTAAAAAGGCCATTGCTACTTCGAAAAACGATAATTTTGTAGACAGCGAATCGCCCCATTCCTTAACTGACAGAAAATGAAAAATTACGGACGGCTCTTTAATGAAAGTCCGGCGCCAATGTATATCTATGACGACCGCACCTATGACTTTTTAGCGGTTAATGATGCGACCCTTCATCAATATGGCTATAGCAGGGAAGAGTTCCTTTCTCTGAAAGTAACACAGATACGGCCATCACATACAATCGAATTTTTTATAAAAGCCA
This sequence comes from Flavobacterium pallidum, assembly GCF_003097535.1. Classification (NCBI taxonomy): domain Bacteria; kingdom Pseudomonadati; phylum Bacteroidota; class Flavobacteriia; order Flavobacteriales; family Flavobacteriaceae; genus Flavobacterium; species Flavobacterium pallidum. The sequence continues at coordinate 3,136,259 of NZ_CP029187.1, read as the reverse complement.
ATGTCAATGTCCCTGACAGTTACTTTGATTTTGGTATGTGGCAGCATTGCCGAAAAAACGGCGATATATTTTATGTGCATATCTATGCGCACAGCACGAAGTTCAACGGCAGGAATGCAAAATCAGTCCTGGCAGTCGACATTGACCAGAAAGTACGCACCGAGATGGCAGTTGCCGAAAAGAGTGCCGAGATTCACGATATCCTCGAAAGTATCACGGACGGTTTTTATGCGCTCAACAGAAATTGGGAAATTACCTATTTCAACAAAACTGCAGAAAAGGTACTTGGCCGCAGGCGCGAAGAAGTAATCGGTAAAGACCTGTGGGATTCTTTTCCCCATTCCCGGGAAGGGAAATTCTACGAAGAGTATGAAAGAGCCATGACACATAGAATCAGTGTACATTTTGAAGAATTGTATGCCCCTCTTGGCGTTTGGGGATCTATGAACGTTTATCCTACCAAGGACGGCATCGCGGTTTATTTTGTGGACATCACAGAGCAGAAGAAAATCCAGCAAAAAATTGCGAATGACGAGCGCAGCCTGCGTGCTATTATCAATAACACCACCGATATTATTTGGTCTGTCGACCGCCAGAATAATATCATCAGTGCCAACGATGCTTTCTGGAAGCGCCTGGCATGGATTACCGGTAAAACGGATGGTACTGTAAACGAAGCGGATTTCAATCAGGAGCGCTTTTTAAGGTGGCAGGACTATTTTAAAAGGGCCTTCGAAGGGGAAGCGTATAAAATAGTCGTTGAAGATCTTTACGACGGGAAGGAAATATTTGAAGAAATCAGCTTTAACCCTATATGCGATATTAATGATGAAATCATAGGAATCAGCTGCTTTTCGAGAGATATCACCACGCAACACCTTTACCTTAAAAGGATTGAAAGGCAGAATGCGAAATTCAGGGAAATAGCATGGTCGCAATCGCATGAGGTCAGGGCGCCACTTTCCAGTATTATGGGATTAACGGCATTATTCAATTTTGAAGATATTACAGACCCTGAAAATAAAAAAATTTTAAGACTGATCAGTGATGCCTCCCAACAACTTGATGCCGTTATCAGAAAAATAAGCGCCAAAGCCTTGGAAACGGAGGGGATGACTGACGGTGTGGAATCTGCTTACGGCTGCCGGCCTGAAGGAATGGGATGAACGGCTCGCTGTGTACTGCCCTGACATTGAATCAACGCACATTGTAATCGGAACAATCGTACAAACTCTACCGGAGCACGGCATGCAGTTTTTTTAAATTAAGTTTTACAACCCGCGCCATCGGGTAGCAATGACGTGCAACTTCCATCTGCTGCAACTCGCATTACTACCCACCAAATTCAGATGGCAATCGGATAAAATGGGTAATCAATTCATGATTTTCTTTACGATAGTATGACCTTGTTTGTCTGCAACCTGAACAATCAAAAGTTGTCTGCCAGCCTCTAACTCTTCTGTTTGATAATAAGGACCATTTACATCACTGCGTTCTGAAAGCAATCTTCCCTGAAGATCGAATATCCTGACTGTATCGATGTTCTCAGGACTTTGTACAAATACTTTGCCTTCTTTAGCATAGACTCTTACATCTTTGGCAATACCAAATGTGCTGATTGCCAGATTGGCATTGGTGTATACGATTTCAAAACGGTCATTAAAAGTCCCGCTATCGCTGGTGAAATTGTAAGGGGTATTGTTAATGCTGCTCGTCGTACCGTTAAGTTTGTCTCTTAAGAGTATTTCCTGGCCTTCGGAAAATATGCCATCCGCATCAATAACAGAAATGATAAGATTCCCTGCCTGCAACGCTTTGAAGCCCAACGGCACTACGTCATCAGTTGTGAATGGCAGAGGACGGCCCTGGATGAGGTATGCATCTCCGTAAATCAAGGAATAAAATGCGCTGTCAGGGTTCCAGAAATTTACGCAATCGTAACCGGCATCTACCCCTAAAGTCGCACCGGGAACGTAACCTACCAAAATGGTAGTTACCAAATTGTCCGCCTCAAGTGTAAGCCAGATGCGATGTTTTTCAACCTCAGTAGTATCCGTTACGTTTACGCTGTTCAATGAATCTGTTGTCAGTGTTGGTGCATATCGGTTCGCAGTGTGAACCGAGTTCGATACTTTTATTCCCGATTGTGCCGCTGTGGCTATTGAAGAAGACAGAAAAGCGGACAGTACAAATGCAACACACAGCAGGCCGTTACCTTTTTTTGTAATTTTTTTCATGATATGGAGCGTTAAAGTGAGAATTATCTGCACCAATTCGTTGTATTGGTTAGGGTAAATGTCTGCCTTAATTCACAATAAAGAAGGGTAAAAGTAATATTCGCGCGTTACGGAGTATAACTGCGTGAAATAAGGTATAAGTACTTTTAGGTGGTCGGGCTGAGATTAAAAATGAACTGGTCTGTGTTCATTTCATTGTAAAATTGACCGGATAAATAAAAAGGGACAGAAGTAAATCGCATGCCGGGAGAACGGATGAAACTTAGTAAGTCCCGTCAGCAATCCTGTCCAGGAATTCCTTGGTAATGGGCTTTACCAGGAATACACCGGTATTGGGATCGACCTGCGAACGGACAATATCGGTGTCATCAATTGAAGAGGAAAGTATGTACACCCTGCAATGGTTTTTAAGCGATGGAGGCAGCATTGCATATTGATCCATAAAATCAAAACCCGACATCTCCGGCATGTATATGTCGACGAAAATCACCTGTGGCAGCTTTTCCGGATCATCCTGATTGTTTTGCAGGAACTGCAATGCTTCTGATGCAGAAGAGCATTCATTTACTTTTTCGGCGAACAGGTTGTTTATGATCATACGCGATCCAATGTACAAATCCACTGGATTATCATCAATAATCATAATTTGCTTAAACGGTGTTTTCATTTTATACGCTTTTGTAGTTCATGTCAGTTGATGGGAGGATTGCTATAGTTTCATGAATTTCTGGAATTCTTCCTGTCTTCGTGTCGCAACCGGAACGGTTAAACCAGCTGCAAATTCGCAAAAATAGCCATCTTTCTTTACAATCTGCTTCACATGTAAAAGATTCACGATGTAAGAATTGTGTACCCTGAAGAAGAAATTATCATCAAGGATTTTACTATACTCTCCAAGATTGCGGCTCGATGTGACTTTCCTGCCGTCTGAAAGATGAAACACAGTATATCTTCCGTCAGACTTGCAGAACAGGATATCCGACATCTGAAGCAATTCAATTTTGTCAAGTGATGATACTGCTACAAATCCTTTGGCGCTGTCACTGCTTCGGGAAACTTTTTCAACATTCTGGTTTTGTAAGGAGCGTTCCATTTCGATGCGCTTGATTACTTTGTACATCGCCATCATTATCACATTGAACCCGGCGGGTTTCAGTATAAAATCAACGGCATTATATGTAAATGCTTTTACGGCATCATAGTAATCCGTCGAAATTACGATGACTTTCGGGATATTAAATTCTTTCCTGCCTAATTGATTAAAAAAAAGGGTTGTATCGACTTTCCCGTCCAGGAATATCAGATCCGGTCTTTTCAGGTACGTAAGCGCAACGCCTTCATCAGCACCGTCTGCCACACCCGTAATCTGCAGGATTATCGCATTTTCTTTTTCAAAATTCCTGAGCATGGCAATACTTTCCGAATCTTTACTTACAATAATCGAGTTGATAGGCATTAAATTCATTCGATGTTTTTTATTAGTCAATCGATTAAAGGCAAAGTATTTTTTCTGATATTATATAAGATAATAAAGTAATGCTATTATCGGTATAATCTTTTATCCGGCAAGCTTTGACAGGAATTGGCTGTTTATAGGCTTTACGTGCAATTCCACGACATTCGCATCTTTTTTAGCACGTACCAAATCATGCGGATCGATCGTCGATGACACGATGTACACCGAACAATGATTTTTCAGCGTGCCTGAAAAATGGCTGTACGCTTCCATGAATTCGAAACCGGACATTTCCGGCATATAGATATCAAGGAAAATGAATTTTGGCAGTGCTTCAATATTCTCCTGATTCAAACCAAGATAACTTAGGGCCTCCAGCGGATTTTCATAAGACATTACCTCAGGGCAAAACGGATCGTGCTGCGCGAGGATTTTTTTTGCAATATAACGGTCGATATCGCTGTCATCGACAACCATAACACTTTTACACGGAACATCAGGAGTGGATTTCATGACTTAGATTTTTTAATGTTATTGTAAATTTGGTACCCCTGCCTTCCGCGGAATCAATTGCAATGCTACCGTTCATTTTCTCTATGCTTTCCCTTACTATATACAATCCGATTCCGGAACCATTGCCGGTGTTGGCCAGACGGAAGAACATGTCAAATATTTTGGCATGATGTATTTTCGCAATACCGATGCCGTTGTCCTCAATTTGCAGTTGAAGGGTTTGTTCGTCAACAGTGCCGGATATTTTTATAAACCTATCCGGGATTTCTTTTTTATGGTATTTGATGGCATTGGAAATCAGGTTCTCCAGGATGGTAGTAAAACGCTGGCTGTCGGAATAAAACGTAAAGTCCTCAACAATATCAATTTCGAGCCGTATGCCGTCCGCCTCCTTTGCTCCTGAAAGCATGGTTACGATTTCATTGACCGTTTCACTGACGCGAATCTCTTCGCTTCGTACTTCAGTGCGGTTGTTCCTGGAATAGCTAAGGATATTCCGGATGAAATTATCCAGCCTTGTAATACTGTTTTTGATCATGCCGATATGCAGCAACGTATCTTCTTCCTTACTTTCTGCCTCAATCAGGCCGGTAAGTCCCAATACGGACGTCAGTGGCGAGCGTAGGTCATGCGATACACTGTATACGAATCGATCCAGCTCGTTGTTGGTCTTTTGAAGCGATTCATTATTGAGGAGCAATTGGCTTTCAATAAGTTTACGGTTTGTGATATCCTGATGTGAGATCACGATGAGCGTTTCATCGCTCTCAAACTTACGGACAAGCATTGAAAACCATCGTTCTTCAGTTTCGGAGTGGCATGGGTATTCATAGTAAAAGTCTGTTAGCGTTCCCTTTATCACTTCCTTAATCTGCTTAAGCACGTTGGCTGCATCCATATCACCATTTTCTGATGCATTGCGGAATGTCTCAAAATAGTTTTTTCCCTCACTGGTGCTTTTCAATCCGGAATCACTATTTTCTATGGCAAAGCGTCTCCAGGAATCGTTCACAGTAATGATTTGGCCGGACGCATTGACGACAGCGATATGGGCACTTAAAGAATCCAATATACCGCGGTTGAATATATCGCTTTGGCGTAATAAATGCTCGGCTTTGATCCGTTCAGTGATATTTCTGGAATGGCAGGCGGCACCAATAATCTCATTTCCTTTTCGGATGGGACAGAAAGAAATTTCGGACCAGAACTCTTCCGGGTGGGTATTGTGCTCAAGAGTGGTAAACTGTTCTCCGGAAAAGGCACGTTCATAAAATTTACGAAATCTCAACGACTGCTTCCGGTTGCCGCTGTTTTTAAGCACATCAATTCCTTTTTTGACTGCTTTGCCTGAAAGCTTCTTAACGAACTCATCGAATGGCAGGTTAGAAGTGATCAACTTATAATCCCTGTCAATGCTCCACAATAAGTCATTCGTGTTGTTAATCAGGGCGTTCAGGTTGTTTCGGTCGAACTCCTGCTGCTGCTCCAATAACTTTTTATCTGTTATATCCCTGAAATTAGATACCATTGCCCCAATTCCCGGTTCGTTTAGCATATTGGTGACACTTCCTTCAAACCAAAGCCAACGCCCATCCTTATGCTTTTTGCGGTGTTGAAAATTAAAAGTTGCACCCGCAGTGCCAATGATTCGGTTCCTGCGATCTGTAAATGCCCGAAGATCGTCCGGATGTATAAGGTCTAACAATGAGGTGTGAAGTAACTCTCCGATGCCGTAGCCCATAATTTTGGTCAGCGACGGACTACCATAAATAATCTGACCGTCGGAGGTTGTCAGCGTTTTGATGTCGACACTTTTTTCTATAAGGGCCCGGAATAGTCTTTCATTTTTCTCAAGAAGTTCCTCAGTGGCCTTATGGAGTCTGGCTTTTTCAAAATTTTCAAGCGCAAAAGATATGTCATCGGCTACTTCCAGTAATAAGGCGGTTTCTTCTTTATCAAAAAAATCTATAACGCCCGATTGCAATCCAAATACCCCAACAGTTACACCGAACTTCTTAATTGGAAGCGCAATGGATGATTGCACTCCGCATTCGCGCATGTAAGGTTTCCAGAATGCCATTTCATCATTGTTCATGACATCATTGATGATGGTATACTTCCCCGAACGGAGGACAATCTCAGTGGTAGTACCTGCAAGAACCGGATCGTCTACGTGCTGATGGCTGAACCTGGCAGCAAAAGCCATACCCTCCTCGGTGCCGGCCGTGCTTACCCTTTTAATGTACTGACCATCGAGCAGTTTGATCCAGGCAAGTTTAAATCCACCAATATTGTATGCGCTTCTACAGATATTGTCCAACAGTTCCTGCTCGTTATTGATTTGTACGATATTCTGGTTAATCGCGCTGGTAAATGCATACAGCCTGTTGGCCTTTGTAAGTTTTTCTTTTGCCTTTAATTGTTTCCCTGTATCCCATGATAGGATAAAGAGGCCCTCCGGAACGGGTTGGATACTTAATTCGAAATTGCCTGTCGAACCATCGGGAAAAATAAATTCGGTTTCCATTTTCTCAGAAATACGTTCCCTCATACAGCGTTCCAACGTGGCAAACACCGGTGTCTGCTCTATGCCCGGAAATTTGTCCATTATTGTATAACCTATCAATTCCTCTTTCTGATAAGTAGTGTATTTAACCAATGCATCATTGACATACGTGTAGCGCCAGTCAAAATCATGAATTTGCGCTCCCTCGATCATGTGGTCCAGTGTATACCTGAATTGCTGCTCGTGTTGCAATAATAATTTTTGTGTCTCCTGCTGTTTTTTTACCTGTTCAAATATATCCAGCGCCTGTGATATGTCAGTCGTAATTTGTTCAAGTAATGTGATTTCATCATCTGACAAATGCGATTCTGCCGAGTAAAGGCTGAAAAGCCCTATGATTTGCCCTGACTTCCTTATCGGAAGTAAAATACAGGAGGTGATGGAGTGTTTCCGGGCGTATAGTCGCCATGGCTGAAGCTCTGTGTCGTTTTGAATATCGGTTGAAATATAATATTTTCCTGACTTCACAATGTAGGCAAGTTGGTCGTTTGGTTTTTTAAGTGCTTCATGAAATAGTGCCAGTTCTTCCTCCGGGATGCCACTTTGATCTACCATTGTCAGGACCTTCAGGTCGGTATCGAACAGGCCAATCCATGCCATTTTAAAATCGCCAAATCGCAATGCAAGGCTGCAGCAATCCCTGAAAAGTTCATCTTCATCCTTAACAGTTACTATTTTCTGACTGATATGTGTAAGCAATGCGTACAACTCATTGGCTTTTTTCAGTTTGTTTTCCTGTTCTTTTCTTTCAGTTATATCTAAAGAGTAGATACTGATGCCTTCATCACAAGGTTGTACCCGAAGGTCGAACCAACATGAAACACCATTTTCATAAACAAATTGATTTTCAAATCGTATCGCTTCTCGTGTTGCCATACTTTCTTTCAGCATTGAAAAAAAAGGCAAGGTCTCTATTCCTGGGAAAGCGCACATCATCGTGACCCCAATAAGTTCTTTCCGGACTTTTCCGGCATGGGCTAATGCAATGTCATTTAGGTATATATATTGCCAATTGAAATTGATGATTTGTAAGCCTTCAGGTAAAAAAATGACATTATTTGGCATGTAAATAATATAGAGCGATTATTTTAAATTGACAAAGGTAACAAATCGACACTCTTTAACATTTTATTTAGTGTATTATATAATTTAAATAGGCAGAATAACGATATTACACGATTAATGCGAAAAATTATGACGTATTAGGCTACATTTTATCGTATAAATAAATGCAAAGGCACGAGCGCTGCCTGATTTTCGTAAAAGTAAAATGGCTATCGGTACTTTATGTAATTGAATTTCTGGGAAAGTTTTGAAGTCTATTGAATTTTACAAATTGATGTTAAGGCTATAAAATCTAAAATTCAGCTACTTTCCATCGTTTAGACAAACTTCAGGATTTATTGGTTGACGACGTGATTTCTGCCGAAGAGTATGGTAAAAAGAAAATGCAATATCAAAATGAACTTGACGATTTGAATAAGTCGATAAAAGTCAATGTGACTAATAATTCCGAATTAAAAAAGATGATAGCTAACGGGATTGATTTATTAAGCAATATTCGCTCAACCTACCAAAATGCTGATGTTATCAGAAAACAAAGGTTGCTGAGTTCGATATTCCCCGAAAAAATTGAATTTTCAGAAAACAAATGTCGAACTCCGAGAATCAACGATTTACTCCTTCTTATTTTATTGAATAACAATAAGTTACAACAAATAAAAACGGGACAAAACGATAAAAATATCATCTTGTCCCGTCAGGTGGAGTCGCCGGGAATCGAACCCGGGTCCAAACAGGCAACCAAAGGACTTTCTACATGCTTATTTCCTGATTGGATTTTCGTCATCAGCTGTGGCCAGGAACAGCCGACTGATGCTTAGCTTCTTAGTTGTCAGGATGGCGCCGAAGCTTCAACATCCCTAGGTCTATTTTTACGGTTCCCCTTTAAAGAACGCCACAGACCAGGGCTTTCAAGGAGAATCCAGCTTCCCTGCCTTGCAGAGACGTGGCTCATCGTACTATAATTCGGATTAAGCAGCTAAAGCGTAGTTATTTTCGCCGTGTAAAAGTGTTGGGACTTTTGGATTAACGAGAAATTGTCCCCATTCTCGGCATGCTTATCGTTCAATTCGACCTGCTGTCAAAACCAGTCGACCCCAATAAGGAGCGCAAATATAGTTGATAATTATGAATTAAGAATTACGAATTACGAATTTATATCGAATCTGACGACTGCCGATCGTTTACTGTTTTTGGGCGTGCCCCTGCGGGTCGGGCTGTCCGCTGTAGTCCTCGCCTTCCAGGCTCCGGGCTGCCTCTTCCATCCCTCACGCGGCAGTTACCACGCATCACGTTTCTGCTTCCAACTGATTACTATTCCTCGCCGTCCGCCTTGTCCACCTTCACCGGGTAATCCCCAAATGCCGGAGCCAGTTTCCAGGCCTGGTAAGTCGATTTGCTGTATTTGTTCGAAATTGCGATGATGGTCACTGTATCCTTCTTCAGCTTAATGTAAGATGAGGTATTGCCATGCCACCAGCCATTATGATAATACATTTTCTGTCCTGTCGGCCATTCATACATCCTGATCCCGAGGCCGTAATTGCGGGTGCCTTTGTGTTCGTAACTATAACCTTTATACACTTTTTCCACAAGGCCTGCGCTCAGGAAATTCGGGGAATACGTAGCCATGTCAAATTTCAGCAGGTCACGCGGGGTAGAATACACATTTTTATCGCCATAGGTGCCGTCAAGATGGTCAAACCGCAGGCGCATATTGCCTTTGTAAGTCTGGCTCACATTGTCTTTGTCTTTCATATCAAAAACGAACGTATTGCTCATTTTCAACGGTTCAAACAACATTTTTTTCATCGCTTCAGGATAGGTCATCCCGGTAATTTTCTCAATAACCAGGGCGAGCATGGCATAATTCGTATTGCAATACGCAAAGCGTCGCCCGCTCGGGAATTGCTGCGGGAAGTGGTGTTCGTTCATCAAATTCAGTACATCCTGGTTTGTCAGTGTTTTGGAATGGTCCCAAACGCCTTTCTCATCACAGAAATAAGCATAATTAGGCAATCCGCTGCGGTGGTCGAGCAAATCCTGAATGGTGATATCAGGATAAGGGAACGGGGTAAGTATGGTACTGACATCCTGTCCAAGGTCAAGCTTTCCTGCGTCAATCAACCGAAGGACGAGCGCTGCAGTCAGCACTTTTGTCATTGAAGCAATGTGTATCGGGGTTGTCGCCGTGATATCAAGCTTTTTTTCGATGCTTGAATACCCCTGGTAATTTTCATAAATGATCTGCCCGTTCTTGGCCACCAGGAAACTGCCGTTCATGCGGTTGCCCCAGGTTTTATTAAAGAATGCTTCTACTTTCTGCCTTTTCGCTTCTTTATAGGCAGCGCTTATTTTTGGCATCTGCGTGTCAAAAGGATTGTCTTTCCGGTACGAATCGGCCAGGTTTGCGGCAGGATCCTTTTCCCTGCAGGAGCAGAAAAACAGGCTAAAACCCAGCATTGAAAATAAGACAGAAGCGCGCAACCAATTCATTTTTTACGTATATGTTATGATAGCAAATATAAAAGAATGAGGCATTTCTGCAGCGAATTTTAAGCAATACTTAGTATAATTTCCGGCAGTTAAATTTAACCCCTTAAATGTCAAAAAATTGCAGGATAATTTTTTTTTCAAAATGATTTTGCCTCCCGTTTTAAATGTTATATTTGTAACAAAATATTGAAAGAGAGTGAAAATATTCTGCAAGAATAATCGTTTTGTTAATTGCCAGAATATTCTAAAATAAATTAATAAAAAATCAAACATAATGATTTGATTTTTAAAATTGCGCTATGAAATTCGGAATTATAAAAGAAAGAAAAAACCCGCCTGACAGAAGGGTAGTCTTTACCCCTGAGGAATTAGTACGCCTTAAAACCCAACATCCGGAAGCTGAAATCAAAGTCGAAAGTTCTGATATCAGAATCTTTAAAGACCAGCAATATGCAGACCTTGGCCTGGAAATCAGCACAGACATGAGTGATTGTGATGTGCTTTTCGGTGTAAAGGAAGTGCCTGTTGATGCGTTGATTCCCGGTAAAAAGTACTTCTTTTTTTCACACACGATCAAAAAACAGCCGCACAACCGCAAACTGCTTCAGGCCATTCTAGAAAAAAAAATCGATTTATACGACCACGAGACTATTGTCGACAAGCATTTCAAGAGGCTTATCGGTTTTGGGCGTTATGCAGGGATTGTAGGGGCTTATAACGGCATGCGCGCTTTTGGGATTAAATTTGAACTGTTCAGCTTGCCTAAAGCCGAAACATTGGCGCATAAGGAAGACCTCGTGCAAAGGCTGAAGCGTTTGGTGTTGCCACCTATCAAGATTGTGCTTACGGGCCATGGGAAAGTAGGCAGCGGGGCAAAGGAAATCCTTGATGCAATGAAAATCAAGCAGGTTTCCATAGAGGATTACCTGACCAAAAATTTCGCCGGGCCTGTTTATACGCAAATCGATGTGTTGGATTACAACAGGCGCGCTGACGGGAGTACTGCAAGTAAAGGAGATTTCTACAGCAATCCGGAAGCTTATGTGTCTGATTTTGAAAGATTTACAAAAGTTTCCGATATTTTCATTGCAGGACATTTTTATGCCAATGACGCGCCGGTAATACTTACGCGCAGCATGCTGATGGCACATGATAATAAAATTAAAGTCATTGCCGATATTTCCTGCGATGTGGATGGCCCGATTGCATCAACGATTAAGGCTTCGACTATTGCCGATCCGCTTTATGGTTACCTTCCGTCAAAGCACGAGGAAGTGGATATTTTCCATCCGGCAGCCATTGTAGTAATGGCGGTAGACAACCTTCCATGCGAATTGCCGAAGGATGCGAGTGAAGGATTCGGTGAAATGTTTATGGAACACGTAGTGCCTGCCTTTTTCAACGGTGACAAGGACGGCATACTCCAGCGTGCGAAAATCACTGAAAACGGAAAACTTACAGAACGGTTCAAACATTTGCAGGATTATGTAAATGGTTATGAGTTAGAAAAAATCCCGGTTTAGCCGGGATTTTCATTTTAGTGAAATTGGATTTAATTAGTATCTTTAGGCGCTACTAATCCAAATACACTAAACGATGAAAAGAACATTACTTTTTTTAATGGCCTGCCTTTTCCTGAATACTTTTGACAGCAAGGCATCGACTACACCCGTACATCATTTTCCAGCTAAAAAGGCACTTACCATTTACAACCTGACCGTATTCGACGAAATCCTTTTCTTCGACGGTTATGCCGCAACAGTTTCAGCACCAACGCCACCTCCTGGTGTCATCCGTCACAGGAATGATTTATATGCTAAAATGCTTACAGAAGATGAACTGGCTTCATTTGGCCCATCAGTTACGATGAATGTGACTGTAAAGGCGTCCTGTGATAATTACGACCGTATTGGTAATGTCAACCTGGCTTTTGTGCCAAAAGGAGCGGCTACTTATAATCCTAACGATGTGCAACGCATTGAATTAGGGCGTTTCATTACCCCATTTATGAATAAAAATGCTACGCCTAATGAGGTGCCATATACTTTTAACGTATCCAACATATATAAGATTTTTAATGATCCATCCATTACTGCAGTATATGATATCTGGGTGGAATTGGAAATCTTCGGTGTGCCTTATGCGGCACAAAATGAGATTGCGGGCTGTTCCGGCCGCAATGATGTGTTTTTCGGGACATTGGAATTTGTATCTGATACCGATGCTATTGGAGAAAGCGGATACAATTATTTATTGCCGCTGAATTTTAAGAAAGATCTCAACAATTATGCCGCAGGTGCGACGGATGTAATAGGGCAAACGGTAAGGACCATTAACTTTAATCTTCCGGCTGCAGTCAATAACGCCAGTTTTTATCTGATTACTTCTAACCATGGCTCAAATTCAGGTGGCGAAGAATACAACAGGAGGAACCATTTTATTTACCGGGATAACAATCTGGTTTTAATTTACCAACCGGGTAGCCCCACATGCGAGCCTTTCAGGATGTACAATACCCAGTCTAACGGAATTTACGGTCCCACGCCCCTAACACCGGCCGAATGGCAGTCTTTCAGCAACTGGTGCCCTGGGGACGTCATTCCGATCAGGAGGATACCGCTTGGAAATTTAGCAGCCGGTGCACATTCTTTCAAGATTACTGTTCCGTCGGCGCAATTCGTCGGCCAGCAGGGATACATACCGGTTTCAGTGTACCTTCAGGGAAATATGACAACACCTTTGTCAACATCGGATATCAATGAAGCGAGTTTTACCCTCTATCCGAATCCTGCAAACGATTATGTAACGATCCAATCAGATGCCCAGGTAAAGGATGTCAAACTATGTAATGTCCTTGGGCAGGAAATCCTTAAAGGAAATTCAGGAGGACAAATTGACCTGTCTTCACTGCAGTCAGGCGTATATATTGTCCAGATCCGTTTTGCTGACGATAAGGTTGCCGTCAAGCGGTTGATAAAAGAATAATCCTTAATATATTATCTAACAATTCCGGCCCTTATCCAGCCGGAATTTGTTGTTAAGTAAGGTTTGCTATCGGAAATGTATTTATATTTGAAAAAATCATATTGTTCGTGAAGCGGATTTTAATTATTGCCTTTTCCTTCGTTTTTGCTGCAGCCCATGCTCAGGAACTGCTTCCGTTTGTCGAAAATTTTACCAAGACCGAATATGGGGGAGACAACCAGAACTGGAACGTAGCCCAGGGGAATGATAACGCGATATATTTTGCGAACAACCATTATTTCCTGCGCTATAACGGCGTGAAATGGGAAAAATATACGCTTCCTAACAAAACGGTGATCCGTTCGGTTTTTATAGATGGGGATAAAATATATACAGGTTCTTATAAGGAGTTTGGTTATTGGAAAAGGATTCAGGGGAAAATGAAATATTTTTCACTTACAGGCAAAGATTTGTTCAGCGGTTCCGATAATGAGGAAATATGGAAAATCTTCAAGCTGAATGGACGGATTTATTTCCAGTCGTTCAATGAAATTTTTATTTATGACCAGGCCGGAATCCGGAAAATCAGATTTCCTTTTCAGATTTCATATTGTTACATTGTTGATAATCAGATTTATGTAGCTTCTGTGCGACAAGGGATTTACGTGATGGATGGTACGCATTTCACCAAAAAGGCACATTGGTCCCAAGTAGACAATAATGTCATCCACCACATCGAAAAATCCAACGGGCGGATTTACGTCTTTACGAAAACAAATGGCGTGTATGTCACTGAAAATGAGCGATTGGTGCCTTGGGACAATCCGCTGAACGACAAGCTGAAGCAACAAGTGATCGTAACGGCCAAATTCGTAAACGACAGTACACTTGCCGTGGGTACCGGGCTTCAGGGCTTATATATTGTCGATTTAAAAGACAACTCCTATAAAAATTTCAACCGCGAAAATACGCTGAGGAATAATGCGGTGCTTTCCATTTTAGTGGATAAGGAAAATGACATATGGCTTGGACTTGACAATGGTATTGCGCATGTCGAGATCAACTCGGCGATTAATGTATTTTCCGACAATCTCGGGATTCTGGGTTCTGTTTATGGAATTTCGACAATTGATGACGGGTATCTCTTTGTCACCAACCACAGCGTTTTTATTTACAGGGATAAAAAATTACAGTCCATACCAAACTCACAGGGGCAGGTTTGGGATATTTATAAAATCGACAACCGATACATTATCGGACACAATGACGGTACATTTATATTTGACGGAAAGAACCTTAAAAAGGTAAATAATGTCAATGGTGGATGGAGTTTTTATAAAAGCGACTATGATCATGTATATTTTCAGCCGAATTATGCAGGAATTGCTTACTATACGGATGCCAATGATTTCTCAAAATCAAAATTCCTGTCAAAATTGACCAAACCTATCAGGAATGTTGCGCAGAATAAACCCAATGAACTTTGGGCTGCCGACAATTACAGGAGCCTTTACAGGATCAGGTATGACGACAATTTCAATACCATTGAGATTGGAAATATTTCGCAGCAAAACGGGCTTACGAATGATTTTGGGGTCAAGATTTTTACTTATAAGAACGAGATTTTGTTCCTTATCAATAAAGTTTGGTATACGTTCAATGCCATCTCTGAAAAGTTGGTTAGGGACAATATCTTCAATAAGTCTTTTCGGAACATTTCGGACATCATCCCGATTGATGATGAGAATTTCATTGTCGTAAATGCGGGTCTGCTGTATGTGATTTCTCAGGTGAATAATGAATTTGTATGGGAATTGATTCCTGAAAAATATTATGAAGGGAAGCTCATTTTTGAAAGCTCTAAAGCATACAAGACAGGCAACAAAATACTGCTGAACCTTGACGACGGATTCATATCATACGAACTTGGCCAATCGGAGCACCGCGCAGATGTGGTGCGTATTGAAGCGTTCTATCAGGGTAATCTTATCAACGATAATACTGACATCAAATACAATCAATCGGTCGAGATCAACGTCATTCCCGGGAATTATGGCTATAACAGGCAGGATTTGTTTTACAAGCTGAATGGTTCAGGCGATTTTCAGCGGGTCATAAAGGGGAATCTGGTGTTGAATAATTTGCACAGTGGCAACCAATTGGTCACTTTTTATTTCTTCAACGGGAAAGATTACATTAAGGTAAAAGATTTTAGGTTTGATGTGGACAATCCGTGGTATTTTTCGTGGTGGATGATATTGATTTACATATTGATCATATCGGGTAGTTTCTTTTTGTATTACCGCTGGAATAAATTTCGCTATATGCAGAAGTTACAGCTTAAGGAAGAAGAACTCAAACATGAGCAGAAAATACTGGAGTTAGAACTCAAAGCCGAAAACGAGCTCAACGTGCAGGAGTATGAAAAGCATATCCTTGAACTCGAGATCCAAACGAAATCCAGCGAGGTTGCGGGTAAATCGCTTTCGATTGCAAAGCAGAGCGAAATGATTGAGAACATCCAGCATTTACTGGAATCAGAAGATGATATTTCTAAGTTGAAGAATGAAATCAGGAAAGTGGTAAAAATCAATTCGGTCAACAAACACGAGTGGGAAACCTTTGAAACCAACCTGAACCAGATCCATAATGAGTTTATCATTAACCTGACAAAAAAATTCCCAAGCTTAACTTCAAAAGACATCCGGTTGTGCATTTATCTTAAAATGAATCTCTCTTCGAAAGAAATTGCACCGATGATGAACATCTCATTTCGCGGGGTGGAGCTTCATAGGTACAGGCTTCGTAAAAAGCTGAATTTAAATCAGGAGGAAAATCTTAATAAATTCATGCTTGCCATTTAAGAAGCGATTATGGTACAGTATAAAGCTGCAGTACACTACTTCTTCTACATTATTATACTACATCATCACTACATCATCTAATTCGCGAAAACGTTTTCTTTATCCATAAAAACGCTTATAAACACTCATTTGTTAAAGTATTCTAAAAATTTGATGTAGTCGTGTAGTAACACGCATTAACTTACTCAAACGATGTAATTGCTTAATTTGGCGTTACTAACTTTAACAAATTAATACATGAGAAATTCTATTTTTAGCCTCATGGCATTCGTTTCTCTACTATGCTTACCGTCCTGGGCATCTGCCCAGAACATTTCAGGTAAAGTGTTAGATGAGATGGGGATGCCTATGCCGGGTGTGAGTGTTACATTAGTATCATCAACAACCGGTACCATTACCGACATGGACGGTAATTTCTCGGTCGCAGCAAATCCGGGTGACCAGCTTCAATTTTCGTTTATGGGTTATCAGTCACAGACAGTTGTTGCTTCAGCAGGAATGACCGTGTCCCTGAAACCTGCAACCACGGACCTTTCTGAAGTGGTGGTCATTGGTTATGGTACTGCAAGCAAGCGGGACCTTACCGGATCAATTGTAAAGGTGAAAGGCAGCGATGTGGCAGACAAACCGAATACCAATCCCGTGGCGTCATTGCAGGGAAAAGTAGCAGGTTTACAGATTACCAATGCCGGACAGCCGGGACAGGAGCCCGACATCAGGATTCGTGGTACTGTGAGTAAGTTTAAAACAAAACCACTTTATGTAATTGATGGAATCTGGAACGATAATATGAGTTTCGTCAATCCTAACGACATCGATTCGATTGAAGTTTTAAAAGATCCTTCATCGTTGGCAGTATTTGGGGTAAGAGGTGCAAATGGGGTAATTATCATTAGCACTAAAAAAGCGAAAGAAGGTAAAACGGTCGTAAATTTCAACACTTCAACAGGTGTGAAAGATATTAAAGATGCGCCAAGTATGACGAATGGCGATCAGTTCAGGACACTTTACAATCAGCAACGGGCCAATCAAGGGCTTACACCCTATGATTATGCCCTTTACATGGGTGATACCAATTGGGTGGATGAAATTTCAGCCAATAACCCAATGATTACAATGTATAACATTTCGGTATCCAATGGTACAGACAAAAACAGGATATACGTTGGAGCAGGTTATACGCAGGAAGATGGATTGATTAAAAACGAAGAGTTTAAAAAATTTACATTCAGTATCAATGATGAGTTAAAGGTAAGCGATCGTTTTAAAGTAGGTGTTGGTATGAATGGTTATGATGCCAGATTGCCGCAACTTCATGACTTTAACTCAGCATTAAATGCAACACCTATAGTTACACCTTTTAACGTAGCGGAAGGTGTGTACAATCAGTTGCCTTCGGAGATTGGCGGTCCGCAGATTGGTAACCCACTTGCAAGTGTTGACGTTGTAAATAATGGGACACAGATTAATCGTGATACCCGTTTCGTAGGGAATGCTTTTGCTGAGTTTAAGCTGATTGACAACCTGAAGATCAGAGGAAATTACCTTGCCGATCTTGGTTTTTCAAGAGGTCGCGGATATACGCCGGTTTTTGACGTATTTGATGCTGATTCAAACCAGCTGACACCATATTCAGGAAATACAGTAACTAAAGTCAATCAATTCAAAAGTGACGCTCAATATGTGCAACAGGAACTGTTGCTGACTTACGACAAAAGTTTTGGAAAGCACGAATTTGCCTCGGTTTTTGGTTATACACGTTCAGAAACAAGATACAGTTCGATGGACGGTACAGTGTTAGCCGACGTTAAGAATGGCTTCCAGATTCCGAACGACCCACGTTTCTGGTATATTAATGTTTCCCCTTTTGGTGATATCGCATCGAGGGTTTCCAATTCAAGCGAGGACAGCCGCTCGACAGTGTCTTATCTGGCAAGGGTATTATATAATTACGATGGGAAATACCTATTGAACGCTACTTACAGGAATGATGCTTCTTCAGAGCTTACAAAGAAATTCAATGCCTGGTCCGTAGGAGCTGCATGGGAAATTTCAAAGGAATCTTTTATGGATAATTCGGCGTTCAATTATCTAAAAATAAAAGGATCAGCAGGACAACTTGGAAATCAGGTAAGCAGCATCCCTTATCCGGCATATCCGGGATTTGTGGCAGGAACGGCCGGAGCTGCGGTATTCGGTGATGATCCTGCAATAGGATTAACAAGCGCATTCATTCCAAATGATGAACTCAATTGGGAGGTGGTTACTTCTTATGAATTTGGTTTTGAATTGGCCACGCTGAAAAACCGTTTGTCCCTTGAAGCAAATTATTATGACAAAAAGACCAGTGATTTGTTGGATTTCGTATTCTTCGGCGGTAATCAAGCGTCTCGTAAATATGTAAATGCGGGGGAAATAAGCAACAAAGGAATTGAATTGATGGGAACGTGGAAAGATAAGGTTGGTGATTTTGAATATTCCGTGTCAGGAAACATTACAACTTTTGAAAACGAAGTGATTTCAACTTATGATTCCGGATCCATTTTCCAAAACGGCTCATCAATTGTAAAAGCAGGTGCTCCAATCGGTGCATTTTATGGTTATGAAGTCGAAGGCGTGTACCAGTCTTATGCTGATATCCTCGCTTCACCTCCAAGTGCCCTTGGAAGTTATGATGTGGGTGACCTTAAATTTAAGGATAGGAACAACGACGGCGTGATTGATGGTGATGACCGCGGTATTATTGGCAACCCAACACCTGATTTCACTTATGGATTCTCTTTCAATTTAAACTACAAGAATTTCAGTTTTTCTGCAGATTTCCAGGGAGTTTACGGAAATGAGATTTGGAGAGACTGGGGTAACGGATCAACATTTGCGCCTTTTAACTTCAGGTCTGACAGGCTTAATGCCTGGAATGGCCCTGGTACATCCAACTGGGAGCCTAGGCTTAATACTGCTACAGGATATAATGTCAACAACAATTCCTCTTACATGATTGAAGACGGAAGTTATATGAGATTAAGGAACATCCAATTGGGATATTCTTTTGATACGAAATTTCTCGAAAGTATATCTATCCAAAATCTTAGACTGTACCTCAATGCGCAAAATCCTTTTACATGGGCTAACAATTCAGGATTTTCGCCTGAAGCTCCGGGTAGTCCTACAAGATTCGGTGTAGACACGGGCGGTTATCCGGTTCCCGCAATTTATTCACTTGGGCTTAGTGTAACTTTCTAAAAAAAAAATGATTATGAAAAATAAAAGCATTAAAAGATTATTTATCGTTGCGATTGCAGGAACCATGATTCTTGGGTCGTGTAATGATGACGAATTTTTAGATAAAAAACCCGAAGGGCAGGCTGTCCCGGGTGAGGTCACCGTTGGCGGATTCGATGCACAGGCATTTGGTCTTTATGCCAAATTCAGGACACAGGCCGGAATTGCGGATTGGACCCGATATTGGTTCCAGAGCATCCGCTCTGATGATGCTGCAAAAGGAAGCACGTCAGATGATGCCGCTGCCTTTGGAACAATTTTTGACGCTTACCAATATTCTGCTGTAGAAGGTTTTGCCGCAAGCAATTGGGGAGGTCATTTTAATCTAATCTTCGATTGCAATGATTTGATTGCAGATATTGAGGAATCAGGCGACGTTACTGAAGGCACATTGACTAACAAGGCTGAAGCTAGCGTATTCAGGGCTCTATGCTATTTTGAACTCAGGAGGGATTACGGCGAGGTTCCGCTCGTGCTTAACAGGGTTGTAAATCCATCTGACTCTTATAAAGTCAAGTCATCTATCACTGACATTGATGCACAGATTGTTGCCGACCTTCAATATTCCATTGAGCATTTACCAGTTTCATGGCCTGCTTACCCAGGTCGTGCTACAAAAGGTTTTGCAACGGCACTTTTGGGGAAATTGTACCTGTATCAGCAAAACTGGAGTCAGGCACTAACGCAATTTGAAACTGTAATGACCTACGGTTACGACCTCTATCCGGATTTCGATGAATTGTTTCTTCAAAAAGCCGATAATTCAGCAGAATCTATTTTTGAAGTACAGTTTACAAGGATTGCCGGACAAAATTACTCCAGCAATTACTGGGAATCTCAAGGAGTACGCGGCAGCAGTACTTGGGATTTAGGATGGGGTTTCAATGTGCCTACACAGGCACTTGTTGATGCTTTTGAACCAGGCGATCCACGCAAAGCGGCTACAATCCTTTACTCAGGGCAGGATGACGGCGATGGAAATGTACTTCCGGGTGTTCCACCATTGGCACAGCAATATTGGAATAAAAAAGCCTATACATTGAAATCTGAAAGGGAGAATTTCGGTGAAAACAAGAACCATTGGTCAAATATCCGCATCATTCGTTTTGCAGATGTATTGCTCATGGCTGCTGAAGCGGCAAATGAAAGCGGACAAACGGCTGTTGCAACAGACTACCTTAACCGGGTCCGTGCGAGAGCACGTGGAAATAACGCAGGGGTATTACCCGATGTGGTTTCAGGAGATCAGGGAACTGTCAGAGCTGCTATCAAACACGAAAGACGTGTAGAACTGGCAATGGAAGGGGAGCGTTTCTATGACCTTGTCCGTTGGGGAGATGCCGTGTCGGTTTTAGGCGGTTTGGGTTACCAGGATAAGAACAAATTTTACCCTGTTCCGCAAACTGTAATTGATGAATCCCAGGGTATAATAGCGCAGAATCCTAATTACTAATAATGCCGTAAGTAACAATCACTTACATTAAATTATATGAATATGAAAAAAATTAAATTTAACCTTGGAAAGACAGGACTCGCACTCATTGCTGTCTTGTCTATGGCGGGCTGCCAGCAAAATATGGATCATCCTGCTATGGGTGAATATCCTGAGGATGAAAATCCCGCCGGAGGCCCATTGAAGTTCTTCGTCACTTTCGATCGTGAAAGCGAAAACCCGCTGATGAGGGCCGTAGATGAGACCCGTGCCAAATTCCCGACAGAAAACAATTTCACACAAATTGACGGCGTCAGCGGAAAAGCAGCACAAGGCGATACCGACAAAATGATCAGCTATCCCAAACCAAACGACTGGGCAACGACTGCCGAAAGTTTTACCGTAGCCTTCTGGGAAAAACACAACGGGCAAACTAAAAATGGTGCCAATCCCGGAGCTGAACACATTTTCAGTATTCCATCTTCAAACCAACACTGGTCAGGTGGTACTATGATGTTGCTTTTTGATCAATACGGCGCTTCTGCCTCTGCAGCGGCAATCAAGTTCGTTATGATAGATAAAAACATGGCCGACACCTGGATGACCTGGGAAAACGAGAACTCTATTGAAGGCGTTTTAGACAACCAGTGGCACCATTTTGCTTTCGTTTACGATGCAACGACTTCAGGATTCACAATGTACATAGACGGTGTGAATAGAGGCACCAAGACCTGGGGAACACACGGACCAATCAATCTTGACGATTCCAAGATTACAGGCTTCAGGATTGGGAATGGCCCTCAAAAGCAAAATCCACCCGACCAGGATCCAAATTGGCTGTATTCAAACTGGAAAGGCGGCTTAGACCAATTCAGGTTGTACAACATTCCGTTGAGCCAAACCGAAGTCCAGGATCTTTTCGCAGGAAAAAAATAACTTAATAAAACCTAATACATAATGCCTGTCACAGTTTTCTGACTTGGCAGGCATTATTTTAAAAAGCGAATGAAACTTTTCCAGATCATACCATTTTTGTCACTTATTTTATTCATGGATTGCAGCAGTTCGGAGCCCACTAAATCTACCTCAGGGCCTGAAAATCCTACCAATCCTGAAAATCCAACCGTTCCCGAAACGCCACTTTCGGATGAAGCGCTGCTGGACCTGGTTGAAAAACAGACCTTCAAATATTTCTGGGATTTTGCACAAACCAATTCGGGAATGGCCCGCGAGCGTTACCATATTGATGATCCGTCAAATGATCAGAATATCGTAACGACCGGAGGCTCAGGCTTCGGATTGATGGCACTCGTCGCAGGAATTGAGCGTGGTTATGTGAGCAGGGCAGAAGGAATTGCACGGTTGAATAAAATAGCGGATTTCCTCGTTTCCGCAGACAGGTTTCACGGAGCCTGGCCGCATTGGATCAACGGGACGAACGGACATGTTATTCCTTTCGGGACAAAAGACAACGGTGGTGATTTGGTGGAAACGTCTTTCCTCACCGTAGGAATGATTGCCATCAGGGAATATTTCAAAAATGGAACTGCCGATGAACTGGCTTTGTCCCAAAAATATGACGCGCTTTGGAAGGGTGTCGATTGGGATTGGTACAGGAACAACCAGGATGTATTGTATTGGCACTGGTCACCGGAATATCAATGGGAAATGAATTTCCCGCTCGAAGGGTACAACGAATGCCTTATTACCTATGTGATGGCAGCTGCTTCACCCACGCATCCGATAACGGCCTCACCGTATCACAATGGATGGGCGAGAGGTGGCGGGATTTTATCGGGGGCAGCCTATTACGGATTACCACTTATTTTTAAGCATAACGGTGCAGAAGCTACGGGCGGGCCATTATTCTGGTCGCATTATTCTTACCTCGGTTTAGATCCGAACCAATTGAATGATGCATATGCAAATTATTGGGATGTCAATTACAACCACAATCGGTCGCAGTACCTGTATTGTGTCGACAATCCTAATGGACATGCGGGTTATGGCCCGAATTATTGGGGATTGACTGCATCCTATTCCCGCAATAATGATGGCAGTGTAGGATATGACGCACACATGCCTAGTAACGACAAAGGCGTAATTTCTCCAACGGCAGCAGTAAGTTCCCTAGTCTACCTGCCCCAGGAGTCATTGAAAGTAATGCACAATCTATATGAAAATTATAAAACCCAGTCGTGGGGTGTAGCCGGATTTTATGATGCACACAGCATACAATACAATTGGAATGCCAGAAGGTATCTCGCCATCGATCAGGGGCCACAGGCGGTAATGATTGAGAATTACAGGTCAGGGCTTCTATGGAATTTATTCATGAATGCACCGGAAATCAAACAAGGATTAATCAGCCTTGGGTTCCATTCAGGCAAATACGGATTTTAAATTTTGTTCATGAGGAAAATCATCATTTCAATCTGCCTGCTCGTTTTCACCATCGGATGTAAGTCTGATGAAAAGAGAGCGCCGGCACAATCAAAAAACGAATCGGTTCAAAAACTTACAGATGAACAACTGGTTGATCTGGTAGAAAAACAAACGTTCAGGTATTTCTGGGATTATGCAGAACCCAATTCCGGCATGGCGCGCGAAAGGTTTTTCCCGGACGGGAATTACCCTGAAAACGATGCACATATCATTGCCGTCGGCGGGTCAGGATTTGGGTTGATGTCAATCATCGCAGCGCTTAATCAAAAATATATTGAAAAAGGGCAGGCACTCGAAAGACTTGACAAAATTGCTGATTTCCTCGCTTCCGCAGACAGGTTTCACGGTGCCTGGCCGCATTGGCTCAACGGGAATACGGGAAAAGTGATTCCGTTTGGGAAGAAGGACAACGGTGGCGACCTTGTTGAAACATCATTTCTCTGCGAAGGCATCCTCTGCGTCAGGGAATATTTCAAAAATGGTACTGCCGAAGAAAAAAAGCTGGCGCAAAAATATGACGTTCTTTGGAAAGGTGTGGATTACAATTGGTACACCAATAACGGGCAAAAACTGTATTGGCACTGGTCTCCCGATTATGCATGGCAGATGAATTTCCCTCTTGAGGGTTACAACGAAACGCTGGTAACGTATGTGCTGGCTGCTGCGTCCCCGACACATCCCATAAATCCATCGGTTTACCACAACTGCTGGGCAAGGGGAGGCAATATCGTTTCGCAAGATAAAAAATATGGCCTGCCGCTGATCCTGAAGCATAATGGTGCGGCCGAGTTCGGAGGGCCATTATTCTGGACGCACTATACTTATGTTGGCCTCGACCCTCACGATTTGTCTGACAAGTACGCCAATTATTGGGATTTGAATGTAAACCAGGTAAAAATTGACTACGAATATTGTGTTAAAAACCCGAAGAACTTCAAATGCTACGGCAAGGATTACTGGGGATTGACGGCTTCCTACTCGGTTAATGAAGAAGGTACGATCGGTTATGATTCGAAAAAACGCATTGGCTACAATGCCCATATGCCCAATAATGATTTCGGAGTGGTTTCTCCCACAGCCGCCATCAGTTCGATTGTTTATACTCCGCAGGAATCGCTCGCGGCAATGCGCAATTTTTACGAAAACTACAATGCTGAATTGTGGGGTGTTGCAGGATTTTACGATGCCCATAGCTGTGAAGCCAAAGCCTCAGCAAAACAATATTTAGCCATCGACCAGGGACCTATGGTGGCCATGATCGAAAATTACCGTTCCGGATTATTATGGAAATTATTTATGAATGCCCCTGAAGTGAAACAGGGATTGCTCCGTCTGGGTTTCCATTCCGGAAAATACGATTTTTAATAAGAACCAATTCAGCCGTAAGGCAAAAACATAAACAGACAAAATGAAAAAAGGATTATTACTATTATCCATGCTCACGCTGGCATCGGGTTACGGACAAAAAAAGAAAGAGGATAAGACGCAGAAGATTAAGCCGAAAGCGGAATTTGTCGCCGACCTGATGTCAAAAATGACCGTCGATGAAAAAATATATCAATTGGTGCAGTTCACTTCTGACGGCACCGTGACCGGCCCAAAATCTGGCGATAATTATATCACAAGGATACAGCAGGGAAAAGTCGGATCTGTACTGAATGCCACCGGAGCAGCCAACAACCGCATGATCCAGAAAATTGCGGTTGAAAATTCAAGGCTCAAAATCCCATTGCTTTTCGGACACGATGTAATCCACGGTTACAAAACCATTTTCCCTATCAACCTCGGGATGGCCTCTTCTTTCGACCCGTCAGCAGTTGAAAAAGCGGCCCGTATTGCGGCCATTGAAGCTTCTGCAGGTGGAATCCAATGGACTTTTGCACCGATGGTCGATATCGCACGCGATCCGCGCTGGGGCCGTGTTTCTGAAGGATCTGGTGAAGATGTGTTTTTGGGAAGCAAACTGGCTGTAGCGAATGTACGCGGTTTTCAGGGTGATGACCTTTCTAAAAACAACACGATTTTGGCCTGTGCCAAACATTTCGCCGCTTACGGCGCTGCAGAGGCCGGACGCGATTACAACACAACTGACATGTCTGAACGCGTGCTTCGCGATACGTACCTTCCGCCGTTTCAGGCAGCAGTTGACGCAGGGGTGAAGACGTTTATGGCTTCGTTTAATGAAATTTCGGGAGTACCCTCGACGGCGAACAAACACCTGCTCCGCGATGTCCTGAAAGGCGAATGGAAGTTTGATGGCATGGTCGTTTCCGATTACACCGGTGTCAATGAAATGATTGCGCACGGTTTTGCCAAAGATGACCAGGATGCCGCTCAATTGGCATTGAATGCCGGGATGGACATGGATATGGTGGGCGCTACTTTTATGAACACACTCAAAAAATCCTATGATGAAGGAAAAGTATCCATCGAAGTGATTAATGATGCATGTAAACGCGTTTTAGACGTAAAATATGATTTGGGTTTGTTCGAAGATCCATACCGTTATTTCGACGAGAAAAGGGAGAAGGAAAACACCTATAAGCCTGAATTTCTCGATGCGGCTTTAGATGTCGCCAAAAAATCATTGGTGTTGCTGAAAAATAAAAACAATGTGCTGCCACTGAAGAAAGACCAGAAAATTGCGTTCGTGGGGCCTTTGGTTTCAGATGAATTCAACATCATCGGTTCCTGGGCGGCGCTTGGTGAAAGGGACGGACGCGCCGTCAGCGTAAAAGAAGGTGTCATGAATGTTTTAGGAAACAGTGGCAAAGTGACTTTTGACAACGGCGTGGAGATCACCGGAACGAAACGTGATATGATGCAGGCTGCATTAAATAACGCCAAAAACGCCGATGTCATTGTAGCCGTGATGGGTGAGCGCGAAAACCAAACGGGTGAAGCAGGCTCACAAACCAACATCGACCTTCCCGGATTGCAAAAAGAGTTTCTGGCCGAGTTGAAAAAACTAGGAAAACCGGTAGTTCTGGTATTGATGAACGGGCGTCCGTTAACGCTTTCCTGGGAAGATGAAAACATGGATGCCATCCTCGAAACCTGGTGGTCCGGCACGCGCGGCGGTGATGCGATTGCACAGACATTATTCGGAGATAACAATCCAAACGGGAAATTGCCCATCTCTTTCCCAAGAAACGTCGGCCAGGTGCCGATTTACTACAACCATAAAAACACAGGCCGTCCTTACCTCGGACTGTCAGATCCTGAGCAGAAATACAAATCAAGATATACTGATGTTGACAACAGTCCATTATATGCTTTTGGTTATGGTTTAAGCTATACTAAATTCGATTACAGCAACATGAAATTATCGTCAGAAAAAATCGGTTTCGGACAAAAAGTAAAAATCTCAGTCGATGTAAAAAACACAGGGAATTATGATGGTGACGAAGTAGTACAACTTTATGTAAAAGACGTAGTAGGCTCCGTTACACGCCCGGTACGCGAATTGAAAGGCTTTGAAAAAATCAGCCTTAAAAAAGGAGAAATGAAAACGGTCACTTTCGAGATTTCTTCCGATGACCTGAAATTTTATAATATCAATATGCAAAATACTGCCGAAGCCGGAGATTTCGAGGTTTTCGTCGGTGGCAATTCTGATGCCTCTTTAAATGGAAAATTTGAGTTAGTTAAATAATTGAGTTTCATGTTTTTGTTTTGAAAGCCCTTCGGCAGAAAAGCGGGAGGGTTTTTTTAAACAAAGGAATTTAATTCTTTACTTTTATCGTCAAACGAAAAAACTTATGAAAAAAATCTTCCCTTTAATTCTGGTCCTTATCACCGGAACGCTGTTTGCGCAGCACGTTACATCACCATCCGGAAATATCTCGCTGGATTTCAAACTGGCTGACGGTAAACCCGAATATACTGTCAATTATAAAAATAAGCCTGTCGTATTGCATAGTTTATTAGGCGTAAAATTAAAAGAAGGAAATGACCTTGCGTCTGGTTTTACTATTGAAAGCGTTAAGAATGACGCTTTTAACGAATCCTGGAAACCTGTTTTAGGGGAAGAATCGTCTATCGTAAACCATTACAACCAAATGACAGTGGCGCTGTCGCAAACTTCAGGCCGCAAACTCAGCATCATCTTCCGGATTTTTAATGAAGGCGTTGCATTCCGTTATGATTTTCCGCAGCAGAAAGATTTAAACTATTTCATCATTTCCGATGAAATTACGCAGTTCAACCTTACCGGTGACCACAAGGTTTTCTGGATTCCAGGGGATTACGACAGCCAGGAATATGTGTACAATGAAACAAAATTATCTGAAATTGACAACGATAAACTGAACCTGAATAACGGAATTGCCTTGAAAACCATCGGCGGAAGGTACGTAGTGCAATCGCCATTGATGATGAAGTCACAGGATAAATTGTACCTCAATATCTTCGAAGCGGCAGTTGTCAATTATCCGGTGATGCATCTGAATGTCGACACCAAAACGTTTAAATTAAACTCACAATTGGTTCCAAATGCCATCGGCGACAAAGCATACCTGCAAACACCCTGTGTTTCTCCGTGGCGAACCATCATGATAAGCGATGATGCCCGGGATATCGTGTCTTCCAAAATGATCCTGAACCTGAATGACCCATCAAAAATCGATGATACTTCATGGATCAAACCCATGAAATACGTCGGGATATGGTGGGAAATGCACGTCGGGAAGTCCACCTGGGATTTTGCCGGTTCGCAAAATGCACAAAACGCCGCGTCACAGGATTTGATTCCAACCGGAAAACACGGCGCTACGACCGAAAATACTAAGCGATATATTGATTTTGCTGCCAAAAACGGATTTGACGGCGTGCTCGTTGAAGGCTGGAACGTGGGCTGGGAAGACTGGTTCGGCAACTGGAAAGAGGAAGTGTTTGATTTTGTGACACCTTATCCGGATTTTAATATCAAGGAAGTGACCGATTATGCCAAATCCAAAGGCGTGAAAATGATCATGCACCATGAAACTTCAGGCTCTGTGGCCAATTATGAAAGAAGACTGGACCGCGCTTTCGACAACATGAAGAAATTCGGGTATCCGGCGGTAAAATCAGGATATGTGGGAAGGATCATCCCACGGGGCGAGTTCCATGACGGGCAAACGATGGTCAACCATTTCAATTTTGTCGCACGCCGTGCCGCAGATTACAAACTCATGATCAATTCGCATGAATCTTCACGGCCAACGGGTTACAGCCGTACTTACCCGAATTACATCGCTGCCGAAGCCGCACGCGGAAACGAATTCAACGCCTGGAGCACGGGGAACCCACCGATGCATGAAACGTTGTTGCCGTTCACCCGACTTTTAGGCGGCCCGATGGATTATACGCCGGGGATTTTCGAAATCAAGATGAATGTTTACGATCCTAAAAAAACAGAACAGGTCCACACCACTTTAGCGAAACAACTCGCGCTTTACGTCACGATGTATTCGCCGTTGCAAATGGCCGCCGACCTGCCTGAAAATTATGAGAAATATCCTGATGCATTCCAATTCATTAAAGACGTTGCGATGGATTGGGAAACTTCGAAATACCTTGAAGCAGAACCGGGCGATTATATAACCGTTGTACGTAAAGACAAAAAATCGGGTAGATGGTTCCTCGGTGCCATCACGGATGAAAATGCCCGCAAATCCGAAATCGTATTGGATTTCCTTCCAAAAGGACAGAAATTCAAAGCGACGATTTACGAAGACGGCAAAGATGCCGACTGGAAGAAAAACCCGAAATCCTATAAAATCCGCACCGCCGAAGTGACGTCAAAGTCAAAAATCGCCCTTGCATTGGCTCCGGGCGGCGGCACAGCCATCAGTTTTGAACCGGTAAAATAAGAATCAAATTTATTATGAGCTTTATCCTGCTATCCATTACAGGCTCCGGCCGGCTTTCCGTTTTTTCTAAAGTAAAAAAGGAGCTCCTGCGGTCGCTCTTTTTTACTAAGAAAAAATCGGGAAACCCTTTGCCGTTTCCTTCTATTGCTATCAGGGCTATGGCGATTGTCCTCCTGATGATAACATCTGAGGCATCATGGGCGCAGCAGAAAACGTACTGCAATCCCATCAACATCGATTACGGTTATTGCCCGATCCCGAACTTCGTGACACAGGGAAAACACCGCGCCACCGCAGATCCGGTCATCACTTTCTTCAAAGGCGAATATTACCTGTTCTCCACGAATCAATGGGGTTACTGGCACAGTAAGGACATGCTCGACTGGAAATTTATTCCGCGCAGATTCCTGCGTCCTGAGCACAAAGTGTATGATGAATTGTGCGCGCCATCAGTATCATTTGTAAACGACACGCTGATTGTCGTTGGCTCTACGCAGGGAAAGGAATTTCCGATCTGGATGAGCACCAATCCATCTGTGGACGACTGGAAGGAATTGGTACACAAATCACAGGCAGCCGCATGGGATCCCTATATTTTTTGGGACAAGGAAAAAGACGAGGTGTATGAATATTACGGATCAAGCAACGTGTATCCTTTACATGGCGTAAAACTGAACCGGAAAACTTTCCAGCCTGAAGGCGAAGTGTCTGACCTGATTTCACTCAATGACGACGAGCATGGCTGGGAACGATTCGGGGAATATAACGACAATGTGTTCCTGCAACCGTTTATGGAAGGGGCGTATATGAACAAACACAATGGTAAATATTACCTGCAATATGGCGGTCCGGGCACGGAATTCAGCGGTTACGGAGACGGGGTTTATGTAGGCGATGGCCCTTTAGGCCCGTTTGAATACCAGTCTTTCAATCCGTTTTCATATAAACCGGGCGGATTTGCACGCGGCGCAGGACATGGCGGTACATACCAGGATGTGAATAACGATTACTGGCATGTGTCTACCATTGCCATCTGCACCAAAAACAATTTTGAACGAAGGATCGGCATCTGGCCTGCAGGTTTTGACAAAGACGGCATTTTATATTCGAATACCGCATATGGTGATTATCCGACGTTTCTTCCAACTGAAAAGAAAAACCATCTTTCCGGGAGTTTTTCCGGATGGATGCTGCTCAATTACAATAAGCCGGTACAAGTTTCCTCTACGCTGGGCGGTTTCCAGCCTAACCTTGCCGTAGACGAGGATTTAAAAACGTATTGGTCGGCAAAATCAGATAAAAAAGGAGAATACATCATTTCTGATTTAGGAGAAAAAAGCACCATCAATGCCATCCAGATCAATTACGCAGATCAGGACGTGGATATTATGGGTAAGCCTGAAACTACAAAAGGGCATCAGTACATTGTTTATGTTTCGGATGACAATAAGAACTGGAAAGTTTTGGTTGACAAAAGCAAAAATACCAAGGACGTACCACATGATTATATCGAGCTTTCAACACCGGGCACCGGCCGTTACCTGAAGTTGGAAAATCTTGGTATGCCGACAGGAAAATTTGCCGTTTCAGGATTCCGTGTGTTTGGGAAAGGAAATGGAAAAGCGCCGGGTGCAGTACAGAATTTTGTGCCGCTCCGCGCCGAAGCCAAAAAGAAAGGCGAGCGCCGCAGCATCTGGATGAAATGGCAGCAGGAACCATCGGCGGACGGTTATGTGATCTATTTTGGGAAGTCTCCTGATAAGATGTACGGGTCTATTATGGTATACAACAAAACCGAATATTATTTCAGCGGGGCAGACCGTTCCGAAGCGTATTATTTCAAAATTGAGGCTTTCAATAACAACGGCATCGGGCCACAAACCGAAGTAAAGTTGGCACCATAAGTTTACGCAAACGATGTAATAATCATAAATTTTGCGTCCTGAAATCGATTTCGTTAATAACTTACTGTTGGTTGTGTTGTGGGTTAATATTATATAAATGATATTTAAGCTTTGAATTTTCAATATATCGTAAATTTTATTGTTTACTTTTCTAAAAATTCACAATAAATCTATTAATCCGATTTTCATATTTAACCAAAACCAAATTTTACATGACAACTTCAGAGCAAACAAAATCCAATAATTCAGCACTTTATACGCTGATTACGGTATTTTTCTTTTGGGGATTCATTGGGGCTTCCAATGGTGTTTTTATTCCCTTTTGCAAAATCAAGTTTGGGCTTGACCAGTTTCAAAGCCAATTAATCGATTTTGCATTTTATGGTGCCTATTATATTGGGGCATTATTTCTTTTTCTGGTCAGCAGTACGTTGAAAAGAGATATTTTAAATTCCTGGGGATTTAAAAAAGGAATTATTAATGGGTTATTACTCAGTACATTCGGGGCAGCTTTTATGATTTTTGCAGTCACACAAGGAAATTACGCATTGATTTTAGGAGCGTTGTTTGTTGTAGCATTAGGATTTTCACTTCAGCAAACTTCAGCACAACCTTTCGCGGCATCATTAGGCTCTGCACATACGGCTTCAAACAGGCTGAATTTGGCCGGAGGTATAAATTCGTTTGGTACAACGATTGGTCCAATTGTAGTTTCAATAGCTTTATTCGGGGTTATTGCAGGTGCTAATCTCGAAGATTTTGCGAAAAAAGCCGATTCGCTTGATAAAATGGAAATCCTGTACGTATGTGTAGGAGGCCTGTTTTTATTGGCGGCATTGTTGTTCTTTTTTTCTAAAAAACTTCCTGCCGGAAAAAGCGATGATACTTTTGAGCCCGCAACTAAAGCGTCACGTACATTGATTGCCATCACTGTAATTCTGGTAGCTATTTTTGCATACATATTTTCAAGATATGAAGATCCAGACTATATCGCGAGATTTATGGGAGAACAAAAAGAGCAGGATTTCTTAGGACTTGGACTTACAGTTGTGTCACTTCTGGTTATTGTTTTTGGATTATTGTTTGCCAATATGGCTGCTAAACGAAACCCTGAGGGCTGGGGCGCTATGAAATATCCACAATTGGTTTTAGGAATGCTCGGCATTTTCACTTATGTAGGCGTTGAAGTTACGATTCAGAGTAATTTGGGGGAATTGTTAAAAACAGATGTTTTCGGAAATATTACCGGATCTGCGTTGGCGCCATACATTTCAATGTATTGGGGAAGTCTCATGATTGGCCGCTGGGCAGGTGCAATCTCGGTATTTAATCCATCAAATTCGCTACGAAAAATTCTTTTGATTGTAGTGCCATACATAGCTTTTGGCGTAGTATTATTTGTAAATAAGGTTTCTGGGCAGGACATCACGCCGCTGTATGCCTATGCGGGCGTTGTTGCTTTTCAGATTTTAGGTTTTTTCTTAGGACAAGATAAACCGGCAAGAACATTAATGATTTTTGGATTAATGGGAATGATAGCGATGGTAATCGGACTAGTGACAACTGGCGATATTGCTATTTATGCTTTCATGAGCGGAGGTTTATTCTGTAGTATTATGTGGCCTGCAATTTTCGCCTTGGCAATTACTGGATTGGGTAAGTACACATCGCAGGGTTCAGCATTTTTAGTGATGATGATTCTTGGAGGTGGAATTATTCCTCCATTGCAGGGTAAGATCGCCGATATCATCGGCATCCATGAATCTTACTTTATTCCCGTAATTTGTTTTGCATATCTCGCGTTTTACGGATTTGTGGTTAAGGGTATTCTGAAAAAACAAAACATCGATGTCGAAGCTATTGAGGCTGAAGGCGGACATTAATAATTTTAGTTTTTAAACTTTGAAAGCCGGTAAGTTCATGCTTTACCGGCTTTTTTATTTGGGAAATACTTACTTTTATTTCAAAATTTGATTTATGAAAAAACGATTTATTTTGCTTGGCTTATACAGCTGTTTCGGTTTTTGCCAGAGTACCGATGAGCAACAACTTAAAGATATTTACCAACAGGCCCTGACGAATTCCGAATGCTATTCCTGGCTCGATCACCTGACCAATACAATAGGAGGAAGGCTGACGGGTTCGGCCAACGCGCAGAAGGCTGTTGACTATACCCAATCAGAATTGCAGAAACTCGGACTGGACCGTGTCTACCTGCAGGAAGTGATGGTGCCGCATTGGGAACGCGGTGCAAAGGAAACGGCTTACATCGAAATCAGTAAAAAAAAGATCAGCGTGCCGGTTTGTGCGCTGGGCATGTCTGTAGCCACGCCGGAAAAAGGCATCCTGGCAGAAGTTATTGAAGTGCACAGCATCAAAGAACTTGAAACACTGGGCACAGAAAAGATCAAGGGAAAAATCGTGTTCTTCAACCGCCCGATGGAAAACGCACTGATTGAACCCATGGAAGCGTATCGGGGTGCCGGGGACCAACGCGGTTCCGGTCCGAGGGAAGCGTCAAAATATGGTGCCATTGGTGTAATCGTGCGCTCGCTGAGCCTGAGGCTTGATGATTTCCCCCATACGGGTGCCACACGCTACGGCGACATTCCTAAAACGCAGTACATCCCCGGCGCTGCGATCAGTACCAAGGGCGCGGAACTATTGAGCAAATCGCTTAAAGTGAATCCCCATTTGAAATTCTTCCTGAAGCAATCCTGCAAAAAATATGAGGATGTATTGTCATACAATGTCATCGGGGAGATCAAGGGCACTGAGCATCCGGAAAAAATCATGGTCGTGGGCGGGCATCTTGATTCCTGGGATCTGGGTACCGGCGCACAGGACGATGGTGCAGGCGTAGTGCAGAGTATGGAAGTGCTGCGGTTGTTTAAGATTTTGAATTATAAACCCAAGAATACGATCCGTGCGGTATTGTTCATGAACGAGGAGAATGGCGTAAGAGGTGGCAACAAATACAACGAGCAGGCGCAGGCGAATAAGGAGAACCACATTTTTGCCCTGGAGAGCGATTCGGGTGGGTTTACGCCACGCGGATTTACCATTGATGCCGATGATACCAGCCTGGCAAAAATCCAGGGATGGAAGCCATTATTCGAGCCTTACCAATTGCATTTGTTCATGAAGGGCCATAGCGGTTCGGATGTCGAGCCACTGAAGTCAGACAGGATTGTAAAAGTGGGCCTGAAGCCAGATACCCAGCGTTATTTTGATTATCACCATGCGGCTAATGATACTTTTGAGGCGGTGAATAAACGCGAATTGGAATTGGGTGCGGCCGCCATGGCTTCTTTAATGTATCTGATGGACCAGTACGGGATTGATTAGATTCCTGATTTGGAACCCGGAAGTTGAATGTTACGGGTGACCGCGTGAGGGATGGAAGCGGCAGCCCGGAGCCTGCAAGGCGAGGACTATAGCGGACAGCCCGACCCGCAGGGACACGCCCAAAAAATATTTAGAAATTGTAAAATAAAAAAAGCCCCCAGTCCTAAAACCGGGGGCTTCTTCAATCTAAAATCTAAAACTTATTGTTTGAGTACCTTTACGGTTTTGGTCATGCCGTCAGCAGTCATTTTGACTACATAGCTGCCGTTTGGCAAGGCAGACATGTCCACTTTCGAAGTCGTACTGTTGTCATTCTTGACGATCAATCTTTGCCCGATCATGTTGTACACTTCTACGGAAGTGATGTTTTTCGTATTGGTTAATGTTAGGACATTTTCAACAGGATTTGGATAATAATCAAAAGAATCTTTGTCAATGTTGGTGAAGTCGATTTCAGTTTCAGGCTCTTGGGGAGCAGGCCTGTTTATCGATCCGCTGTTTACATTATCGATGCGGGTAATATTATTGACTACAATGCCATTATAATCCGTGAATTTTCCTGCACAGATGATTTTTCCGTCGGGTTGTAGTGTGATCGAATAAATTACGGATGCAAGTGACTCATCCATTGGACCGAATCCTTCGCCTGGATTAAATGATGTATCCAGTACCGGTTCAGTTGTAACGTCAAGGCGAGCAATCCTTCTTCTATGATAAATGCTAGTAATTTTCTGAAATCCCCCTCCAATAATAGCTTTATCATTCTGTATTCCAAAACATTTGATACCTGTACCAAATGATGAACTGATTATAGGAATACCTTCACCCCATTGCGGATCAATTGTTCCATCGGACATTATTCTTAAAAAGCAGTTCCTCTGATTGTACGTTGTGAAAGTTCCTGTCAACATTATTTTTCCATTTGAAAGTACTTTCAATGCATTTACAACCGGTGAAGGGTCCGGAGAGCCCGAACCTGTAAAGAACAAATCAGTGAGTACGAATGAACTATCCAATGCACCATTTGTAGTCAACCTAACAATTCTTTTAACATTATTGTTTCCACTATAACCAACAAATGATCCACCAACTACAATTCGGCCGTTAGGCTGGATTGCAATGCAATTTACCTCTTGCCCCGAGATGTTATTAAAACCCGAAGAAAAACTAGTATCGACGGTACCGTTTGTATTTAGTCTTACAATATTAATTCTTGCCGTACCATTACAACTGGTGAATTTACCTCCAATAATAATCTTCCCATCAGTCTGAATGGCTATGGCATTTATATATCCGCCACTGTTTAGATTGGCAGTAAAGGCTGTTTCAAGAGAGCCGTTGGGATTAATACGGGCAACCCCATTTTTTGAAATTCCGTTGTAAGATGTAAAATTTCCACCGATAACAATTTTTCCGTCAGCTTGCATTGCGAGTGTCTTTACACTATTATTAGGGCCGCTTCCTGAATTGAAAGCGGAGTCATAAGTCATGTCTGATTTAAGCCTTCCAAGCCTGTTTGTAGTGGTTCCGCTATAGGCCGTAAAATCACCGCCAAAAACTATTTTTCCATCAGTTTGCAACGCAGTGGCATATACTGTGTTGTTCGCTCCAACAGTCACACAGGACGATGTGATATTTTTTGTATTGGTTGCAGTGCAGCCATTGGAGTTTGTTATCGTTACTGATAAAGTTGCAGGCAACGTAGTCCAATGTATGGAAACCTCTGCATTGTTTGGAGAACTTTGAAATGTACCTGCCCCGGAAGTGATGCTCCACGCTGCCGTTTCGCCGGGCTGAAGATGTATGGAATTATTGGTCATGCTGTTTGGGTCAGCTGTGCAGGTCGTGGTACTTCCCAACACTATTGGCTGAGACAGGGCGCTTATAGCCAGGTTGGTACTTGCGATAGGCTGATCATTACTGTCCTTTAAGGTAATAACATAATTTCCAGTTATACTGAAACTGTAAGTCGGTGTATTTACAATAGGGCTGTATACCACCTGGTTTGTTGTTACATTTTTGAACTCCCATTTGAAGCCGGTAGCGCAAATATTCGGGAAAAATTTGTAACGGTTACAATCACCAGGCGTGGCATATACGCTTATTTTTTCTGTAGGATCATAAACAGACGCAGCCCTGGCATCAAGAGGGTTTGGTAGGTGCCGGTTGGAGTTGGAGCCAACAGGAGTAGTATTAGGCCCATGATAGGAAAAATAGCAGGCATTCGTATTATCGGATGTTGCTAAAGCATTAGGGCGGTGGATCGTATAAAGCTCCTGTGTACTAGTCCGTGATACATATATCTTGCCATCCGGACCAAGCTGCATGTCCTTAGCATCAATTAGAGGTGAAAATTTCCCTACAGTACGTCTGGAAGTATTCATACCCATATCATTGAGATTATATTGCACAATACTATCTGCCGAATTGTTAATTATATATAGTAATTTGGAATCAGTGCTGAACGAAACGCCTGAAACAGGGCCTACCGAAACTGACGGTTGCTCGGCTATGATTTCGAAACGATTGGACAATGCACCGCTGTTTTTGTCAAAATCATAGAGAAACATTTTATATAAACTATTGGTCGCTCCTGATGAAAAATACAATAGTTTGTTGCCGTTTGGTGAAAACTTCAATTCCCCCGGATAGGAGTTACCTACAGGAAGCGCTTCTGCACCTATGTAGGTCATGTCATTCGTAGCTGCGTTGCTTAAGGAATAAACAGTGATATAATAACTATTTGATTTCTTAAGCAATGCCAATATCCAATATCCGTCGCATTTTTCAATTGCTGTAAGGCCTATCGCCCCTCTAATGGCTCCATCTGTTGCGATATCATATGACTGTCCTATAGGGATGGTTATGGCTTCCCTGAGCGTACCGGCGGAGATATTGCTTCCGTTAGCATTAATTGTATTTCTCCTCAATCCATCCAATTCTCCTGTACTTGTGTTTCCACCAAGTGTAAAAATGTAATATTTTGAAGAATTACCTGGCTTAGGGATAATTAAATTCGTAGTGGAATAATAGGCATTCGGGAAAAGTCCATTTGAAACCAATGCATGATTGCTGTCCCATACAGTATTTTCATTACAATAAAACAAGAGGCTGCCTGTTGTGCTGGATTGTGAGCTTGCATTGTAAACTTCCGGATGATTTACGGGAAAGCCAGTATCGTATGAAGGAACACCTGATGCGAAATTTAATCCATGGCTATAGCCAAGATACCAATAAGCATCTGGCTTTTGTAATTGAGCACATTGCGTTACCCATACTATATCGCTAAAGGTGTCGGTTTTTGTATTATCGGTTACTGTTAGTGTAACGGTATAGGGTGTGGTCGAACCAGTCGTATAGGTATGTGAGATATTCTGCCCTGAACCGGTATTGCCATCGCCAAAGTCCCATGAATACGAAACATCGTCCTGATAAATTCCGCTAAACTGTATGGCATTGTTATGGCAGATGGCATATTTATCAGCTGTAAAGGTTGCCGATATTAATCCTTCAAAACCACAGGTACCTGTGGCAATCAGGTTGTCATTGGAAAATAGGGTTGACCTGTAATTTACGAGTATGGATTTCATACGGGTGACCTGCCCGGGCGTAAATTCATACAGGCACGCACTGTTGCCATAATCCATATAATTGTGGATATTATCGGGTAAATCGGGCGACTCATTACAGGAATTAGTACCCACAACACATCCCCAGTTGGGGGACTGTACCGGTGGTGTGTCGCATACAAAATCGCCTTCATAGCTGCAGGTTGTCGCATTCATTCCGGAGCAGCTTTCGAAGAAAGTATGCTGAAGCCCCAGGTAATGTCCAACCTCATGGACAAGGATTTTGCCCTGGTCGTAATTGGCTCTCAAATCGCATCCGGAACAGGTACTGATATTCCCAAAAAAGTTATAATCCATCACAGCACCCTGGAATTCATTACCTGGGAACATCGAATAACCGCCTACCGTCCCCTGCACGCCTTCCACGGTAATATTTCTGACGACCCAGATCCGCAGATATTTGTCTTCGGATATTGATGGATGTGCAGTGTTCATAAGTGCTTTCGCATTTGCCGGGGTATAGTCATGATCAATCAGTGTGGGTGCCAGCACATGAATAATTCCTGGGGTGTTCTGTACATCTGTTGAGGTATTTTTCAGCGGGATGCTGGCCGTATTATTACCGCGGGTAGCCAGGCAGAATTGAATGCCATATGGATTAAAGTACATATTCAGTGCAGACATTTGACTTTGCACTTGGGGATCAGAAATATTTTCAGGATTATTAACGCCGGCATGCAAAATGTAAACTACTACCGGTATTGTTATCATTTCAGAACCGGAACGCATTAAGGCTCTTTTGTCTGATTCAGCAACTTTGCGGTTCATTGCAGCAATCCTTTCTTTTATTTCAGGATGTTCCTTAATGGATTTTTCCATAATTACATCAGTGATGCAATAGGGTTGTTTTTCTCTCTGTGCATACATAAACGATGCTGTGAGCAACAGTAATAAAAGAAGATATTTCTTCATATTTAAATGTTTTAATTGGTTTCTGGGTAAAAAAAGCCCCCAGTCCTAAAACCGGGGGCTTCTTCAATCTAAAATCTAAAACTTATTGTTTGAGTACCTTCACGGTTTTGGTCATGCCGTCTGCAGTCATTTTGACTACATAGCTGCCGTTTGGCAAGGCAGACATGTCCACTTTCGAAGTCGTACTGTTGTCGTTCTTGACAATCAGTCTTTGCCCGATCATGTTGTACACTTCTACGGAAGTGATGTTTTTCGTATTGGTTAATGTCAACACGTTTTTGACAGGGTTTGGATAATAGCTGAATTTGTCATTTTCGATGCCAGGGGTTGACAATGCAATATCAACATGGATATCATCTACATAAATAAAGTATTGATTGGCAGATGAATACGCATTGAATCCAAAATAATAAACGCCATCTGCAGGCACAGTGAAAGTGATGAGTTCCTGAATCGCAGCACCGGAATTGATAGCACTGTAGTTCGCAATATCAATAGACATGTCATCTGCTGAAGGCGATGTTCCTGCCATCACTTTTAGGTCTTCAGTGAAAGTATCAACATCATTGTCACCGTATCTGTAAGAAATATTATAATCAACTCCTGCCTGCAACATCATGCCGCCGGTAAAATACCATGTATTGGCACCGTTATCGAAATCATACATGTATGTCAGTGTTTTGGAGGTAAAACCTGCATCCACAGCCTGATTTTCACCGTCTCCTACATACCATTCATTACCTGCGCCTAAGTTTACAACGTTTCCGCAAATAGGCAGCCCTGGTGCTGTAGCGCTTTCAAAATCTTCAACGAAAGGCAATCCGACAGGCTCACAAAGTGTGCTGAATTGTACAGGCCCGATCCAGGCCCCTAAATCTGTACCGCCGGCACAAACCGAACGTACCCACACATTGTATTGCGTAGCAGGTGTAAGTCCTGAAATGGTAGCATATTGGTTTGAGGAAGAAGCAGGTGTGGCGGTCGTAGGATCGTTTACAGTAGCTAATGTGTAAGCAGTCTGCCACTGTGATTCCGTTCCGTTAGATACCCAGGATACGTCTGCTGTGGATGTGGTTACTCCATTTACCATGACTTCAGTAACATCAGGACAGGTCGGGGAAATTTCCCAAACGATGTTGTCCAGGAAGATTGACGTGTAAGGCCCTGAATTCAAACGTATGGCGACATAGGTGTCAGACCCTGTGTAGGTAGAAAAATCAATTTTATATTCCGTAACAGCATCCACAGTGCTAATCTCTTCAACAAGGTTGAAAACACCGGAATCCGTATTGGAATCCATCGTACCGATCTGTAAATTCCCGGTATATTTCGCATAGAATTTCAAACGGTATGTACCCAATGAAAGCGTTGAAAGGTTAGGAGAAACCAATATCACGTCATTGTCACCGGTAGTGTCCGAATTGTCGTTGTTAAGTTGTACCGAATTCGGATTTGAATGTACTTCTGTCCAATCCACTACGCCAACATTGGCATATTCTGAAATCGACGGCCCTCTCAGGATCGCTGTCCAGCAGCCCGGAAGGTCGCCTGTATTGGTTGAATCAAAGTTTTCAGAGAAATTGGCCGTAGCAATACAAGCGGTCGTAAATGAAACCGGCCCGATCCAGGCGCCATTGTCATTACCGGCGCATACCGACCTTACCCATACTTTGTAATCAGTATTGTCTGTCAAACCTGTGATGTCTTTGGTTTCTGAAGTTGAGGTTACGAAAGTCAGCGTGTCCGGATCGGTAGTTGATGCAGGACCTACGGCAATATTCCACGACGCTTCCCCACCGTTGGCAATCCAGTTTACGGTAGCGCCATCAATGGTAGTAGCAGGGACAGTTACATCAGTTACGTCAGGACAACTTGGATTGACTTCCCATTTGATATCGTCAAGCTCGATCGAAGTATACATATCTGAATTGTTCAAACGGATGGCTACATAAGTATCACTGCCGCTATAGGAGCTGAAATCAACAGTGTATTGTGCCGTCTGCGACGTAGTGGTTATCTCTTCCATGATGCTGAACATGCCGTCATTGGAATTCATATCCATAGTACCTACCTGCAGGCTTCCGGGATTTTTGGCGTAAAATTTCATACGGTGTGTACCGCTTCCGAGAGTAGAAAGGTTTGGAGATACCAATATGATGTCATCAGCTCCTGCAGTTTCAGAACTTGAATTGTACATTTCCACCGAATTCGGAGCAGAATGGATCGGATCAAAATCTACCGTATTGATGGTTGCATAATCCGAAATCGTCGGCCCTCTCAGGATGGCTGTCCAGCATCCCGGCAATTCAGGCGTGTTTACGCTGTCAAAATTTTCATAGAAATTGGCAATCGGCAAACAGGCTGTCGTAAAGGTAACAGGCCCGATCCATGCACCGGCATCGGTACCACCGGCACACATAGAGCGTACCCATACTTTGTAATCCGTATTGTCTGTTAATCCTGTGATGTCCTTGCTCACATCTGCGGAAGCCAGTGGTGTAAGCGTATTCGGGTCACTAACCGATGTAGGGCCTACAGCAATCTGCCATGCCGTTTCACTACCGCCGGCAACCCAGCTTACGGTAGCTGTTGCGGTGCCAATTGCAGGTATTGTAATTTCGGTAACATCCGGGCAGGTTGGGTTTTGTTCCCAAAGGATGTCATCAATAAAAATACTGGTGTAAATATCAGTCGAATTCATCCTGAAGCCAATATAGGTATCAGTACCTGTATAACCTGAAAAGTCAACCGTGTATTGTGTTGCATCCTCGGTTATCGAAACTTCTTCAAGCGGTGTAAATACTGCCGAATCCGAGAAATTATCAAGGGTTCCTACCTGGAGGTTGGCAAATCCACTGGCATAAAATTTTATACGGTGTGTCCCGGCGCCAAGGTTTGATAGGTTGGGCGAAACCAGAATCAGGTCATAATCACCTGAAGAATCTGAATTGTCCAATCGGACTGCATTTGGGCCCGAATGGACCGGCTCAAAATTTTCAGTACCGATCTGCGCATATTCCGACAACTCAGCCCCTCTGATAATGGTATTCCAGCACGTTGGCAAATCAGGAGTCGAAACGCCGTCAAAACTTTCATTAAACGCACTGATTCCATTACACGCGGTGGTGAAATCGGTTGCCAGGGTCCACGGGCTGAATTCAGAACCGCAGTTCGCCCGCACATAAAACACAT
Organism: Flavobacterium pallidum; assembly: GCF_003097535.1. Classification (NCBI taxonomy): domain Bacteria; kingdom Pseudomonadati; phylum Bacteroidota; class Flavobacteriia; order Flavobacteriales; family Flavobacteriaceae; genus Flavobacterium; species Flavobacterium pallidum. Next base: position 3,094,102 of record NZ_CP029187.1, on the reverse strand, counting down.
AATCCGTAGCCTGTGTCAATGCCGTTGCAGTGTAAGACATCGTCGTTACGGGTGTTCCGGAAGTTGAAGGCCCCGGGCTTGGCGAACCTTCAGGCAGCACCAGGACTTCCCATGCAGTTTCTGCGCCACCGGCTTCCCAGATGAAATCGGCACTGGTCATCAAAATATTGGTCACCATCACATTCAATGGAACCGGGCAGGTCAGGATGATTTGCAGCGTTGTGGTGTGCCCTCCCTGACTTCCCGCACACGCAGCATCGTCAGAATAATGGAGCTTCACCTCGTCAGCAGCAATAGCATTGACCGTCAATGGTGATTCGCCCGAAGCGATAATATTGTCCGACAGGTCCGTCACCGTAATGTAATTTTCAGTAGCGCCAATCGAGCAGGTAAAAACATAATCGCTTCCAACAGCAATGTTGGAAACTTGTGCATAATCATCAACTGTCCAATTCGAATCCGATATAGTCTGGGGCATTCCCAGATTATTCGAAATTACAGTCTGGGAAGGGTACTTGTAAGTGCGTATACACTGCGAAAACCCCGTCACTGCACTCAGAAGCAGAAAGAGCAATAGCGTAATTTTTTTCATAAATAAATTGTTAGATGTTGTTAATGTTTTGCTAAGATAAGATGTATTCTTGCCATTTTGCTTAACAAATACGCTGTGATATGTATAAATCACAAAAAAATATGCAGAGTATAATTTTTGTAACAAAAGCGGTTTTGACTAATTTTTTTGGCGCCCCCTGCGGGCCGCGCTCTACGCGGTGCGCGGCACCCTGCTTCGATCGCTGGTGCGGTCCCAGGTCCATTTCAGGTAATTTCTCCTAAAGACGCCAGGCCAGGGCATAAAAAAACCAGCCCGAAATACCAGCTGGTTTTATATGTGATTGTCTGACTGAAGACTGCAACTGCAAACGGTAATTTCACTTACACCCTGAAAATCCCACCGACCGCAATAATGCGCTGCAGGAAAAAGAAATGCTGCGAAGCATGGTCGCTGTCACTTTTGGTCGTACGGATGTCCTGCATGTCGATATAACCGCCCTTAATCTCACCCTGGATGTAAAAATGCTTGAAGAACGTGATATTCAATCCAGTCTTTAATGATACGCCATACCCTGAGATATGAAAATCATCATGCCTGTCGCGGCCCAGTAACTTTGTATTGGTCTTCGGGAAAAGGAATCCCGCACCGACACCTTCGGTTACATTAACCTGGATCTTATCCGTATTCGCGATGGTCAGCAACGATGAAATGTCATCGGTACGGGAAAATTCGGTATTAACATAATTGAGCCCGTCCGTATGCTCATATTGCAGGAAGTCTTCGCTCATTTCTGTATCAGTATTATCATAAGTCCCATTAAATACCGACCCTTCCTCCGAAGCAGGTAAATTGATATGGCCGGTCACATTCGCCATCTGGTTTTGTGTCATCACATATTTCATGTGATCCCAACCGATCGAAATGCTGTAATGGTCATTAATGAAATACCCCATCCTGAAATTGGTCTGCGGAATCGTCATGCGTCCCGGGTTTAAATAATCAAGGTGATAGCCCTTAGGTTTGTCGTGCGCTTCCATGTCATACACGGTAAAATCATAACCATCGCCCCAAAACCTCACATCGGAACGGCTGAAGCTCTCACGGTTGCCACCCCAGGAAACGAAAAATTTCCCTTTGTTGTGGGCCGTATATTTATCATTGGAAAAACGACTGTCAACCTTATCAGGAATACCTTTTTTTGGGAGACTGTTTTCCTGCGCAAAAGTGTATTGGGAAACCATCATCGCTGCCATAAAGGCAAAAACATTTTTAAGCATTGTAGTGGGAAATAATAAGAATTAAAATGAATTCACGGTTTTGCGGATGGCCACAAGCTTCTGCATCAGTGGCTCGAAATAATCCAGGTGGAGCATGTTTGCCCCATCGCTTTTGGCATTTGCCGGGTCAAAATGCGTTTCGATAAAAATCCCGTCAACGCCTACGGCGATTCCCGCTTTGGCCACGGTTTCAATCATGTCGGGGCGTCCGCCGGTCACACCCGCCGTCTGGTTTGGCTGTTGTAAGGAATGTGTTACGTCCAGTACGGTCGTCGCATATTGCTGCATCGTCGGGATACCACGGTAATCGACAATCATGTCCTGGTACCCGAACATCGTTCCGCGGTCGGTCACCATTACGTTTTCATTATGGCAGTCCAAGACCTTCTGTACCGCATGCTTCATGCTCTCCGGACTCATAAATTGCCCTTTCTTGAGGTTTACTGTTTTTCCGGTGTTTGCCGCAGCCACAACAAGATCCGTCTGGCGTACCAGGAACGCAGGAATCTGCAATACATCCACATATTCTGCAGCCATGGCAGCATCTTCATTCGTATGGATGTCGGTTACTGTCGGGACATCAAAAGTTTCCGATACCTTACGCAATATCTTCAATGCCTTTTCATCCCCAATACCGCAGAAACTGTCAATCCGGGAACGATTTGCCTTTTTGAAAGAACCTTTGAAAACGTAAGGAATCTGTAGATTATCTGTAATGGTAATAAGGCGCTCGGCAATGCGCATCGCCATTTCTTCTCCTTCGATAGCGCATGGGCCCGCTAAAAGAAAGAAATTACCACTGTCTAAATGTTTGATTTTAGGGATATTGTTTAAATCCATCTGTGTTGCTTTTTTGAGGTGCAAAGATAATGATGAATTATGAATTTTTGATGAACATTGGGAAAACAAGTTACTGAGGTACTGAGCTGCTGAGTTTCTTAGCCTCTCAGCAACTCAGCAACTCAGACGCAAAGCTGCTACTTTCTCCTCAATGTCAACCCCACAGGCACTTTCACTTCACCTTTATCATAAATATTGATATAAAGTTTTGCCGGTTTGTGCGGCCCGTCCCAGTCGGCTTCATAGACCTGCAGCATCCCTACGCCGCCAATTTCGTTGCGCTTGGTAGGGTAGGGGCAGCAATCCTCAAGTTTTCTGAAGCGCAGCTTTTCGCCGTTCGGTCCGGCAAGCGCATTAAGGTAGCGCTCCGCATTGATGGTGTCGTTTTTGATGTCGAGATAAAATACGTTTATAGGGTAGTCCTTATCATAACCATATTTCGGATCATTGCTGTATTCCTTAATTTCAAAAGTATTGTCTTTCAGCAGCACCATGTCTGGCGCATTATTGTCAATATTCCTGATGGTGCTTTTGGTACTGACGCAGGAAATCACTGTTGCTGTGGCCAAAGCCAATATTATTCCGTTGCTTATTCTCATGGCTTTCTATTTTTGGTGTTTATTCCTAACAACGCGTGAAGCCGCGGTGGCGTATATCATCCCGACGGAAAGTGTCAGGAAAATCGTCTGGGTTATGTAATCCGGGAAACTGAAATAATCTTTAATCGCCTGTGGATTGGCATTTTTTGAAGCCATGGCGCGTTTGATCATGTTCGGGAAAAATTCCGGGGCAATCGATTTCTGGATCACTATTTGTGCAAATGGCATCAAGATCGCAATGAACAATGTCATGTAAATCCCGGAAATGCTGCCCTGCTTCCAATCCATGCTGTTCGCGAAATAATCGGTTTTTTTCTCCCTTACGGCCATTAAATAGATCAGGAAGGCAAGCACATAGAACCCCAGAGAATACCAAATGTAATTCTCAATATTGGTATCATACGCCCCGGTATATTTTTCAAGGAAAATCCAGGCGATATAAATAAAAATATACCTGATGGCCCACTTGATTTCGATTGCAAATTTTTTCATGTAATGTAATTTCGGTTTCAAAAATAAGCAGAATAATTTTAATTTTCAGGAGCTGTTCCGGCTGTCTGCTATATCTTTTTCTTTTTAAAGAAAAAAGAAAAAGGATGCCGCTTCCATCCGGGCTAAAGCCGTGCCGTTTCCCGTTCGCGGGGACTGCCGACGGTGACTGCGACTGAAAACTTTTCCCTACATTTGCCAAAATTCATTAAAATGGAACTAATTAACCAAACCTGGCCCTGGTATATTTCGGGTTTCCTTATCGGGATGGTCATGTTGGTGCTGATTTTCTTCGGGAAGACTTTCGGTATGTCCTCTAACCTGCGTTCGCTTTGCACCATTGCAGGCGCCGGTAAATACGTCGACTTTTTTAATTTCGACTGGAAATCACAGCGCTGGAACCTGGCTGTTGTATTCGGTGCGATGATCGGCGGATTCGTAGCGGTACATTATATGTCCGATCCATCGAATGTAGCCATCAATCCAAAAACCATCGAACAATTGCATACACTGGGTTTTGAAGCCCCGAACGGCAAACTGGCCCCTGACAATATGTTCGGGAATGAAGCCTTTCAATCTCCGCAAATGCTTGCGATACTCCTGATTGGCGGTTTGCTTATCGGGTTTGGCTCAAGATATGCCGGTGGCTGTACGTCCGGTCACGCGATTCAGGGGCTGAGCAACCTTCAGTTGCCTTCTTTGAAAGCCGTGATTGGTTTTTTTGTTGGCGGACTGATCATGACCTGGCTGTTGTACCCTTTAATCTTCTAACGTATGAAGGCTTTAAAATATATCATCACCGGATTTGTTTTCGGGATAGTGCTCACAAAATCAGAAGCGGTTTCATGGTACCGCATTTACGAAATGTTTCAATTCCAGTCGTTCCACATGTACGGGATCATCGGGGTGGCTGTGGCAACCGGACTCATTGGAGTGCAATGGATCAAAAGGAAAAATGCCAAAGATATCAAAGGGGAACCCATTGTTATACAGGATAAAGAGAAGGGTTCGGCCCGGTATTGGATCGGCGGAGTGCTGTTCGGCCTGGGATGGGCGCTGGTGGGTTCCTGCCCGGGCCCGATTTTCATCCTGATTGGTGCTGGATTTTTTCCTGTGATTGTAATCTTAATCGGCGCATTATCAGGAACTTTCCTCTACGGCATCATGAAAGACAAATTGCCACATTAAAATTATAGTTAAAAAAAACTTAATGGATTAAAAAAAATTACTATTATTGCCCCACATAAAACAAATTAATCAAAATTTTAAAAAAATGAAAAACGTTTTAAAGATTGCAGTATTGGTATTGAGTATGGCTTTTGTAGGTTGCAGCAGCGACGACGATGAGGCTTCTATCGTAGGAAAATGGAATTTTTCTAAAGAAGGTTTGGCTGCTCAGGGCCAGGAAGTTTTAAGCGATTACACACACGCTACTGGTTGTACTAAAGACAATGTAGAGTTCAAAGCTGACGGAACAATTACTGATACGTTCTACGATGATGCTTGTGCTGCAACAGTTACAAACGGAACTTACACTAAAAGCGGTAACACTGTTGTTGTAACTATGGATGGTGAGGCTACAACTTATGAAGTGAAGCAGTTGTCAGGATCTTCATTGAAAGTTTACAACACTGAAACTTTTGAGGGTCAGACTTTCACTAACGTAACTGTGTTTACCAAAAACTAAGACCAATCGGTTAGTATTAAAAAAAGGCGCTGTTTTACGGCGCCTTTTTCATTGGAACTAACTTTAACTTTATTGATACACTTTTACATAGTCGATGATATATTCCTGTGGAAAAATAGTGTCATCTACCGCAGGCCCACCGAAATTACCTCCTATGGCGCAGTTGATGATGATGTAAAACGGCTGGTTAAAAGGCCAGTTTCCGTCCGTTTTATTTTCAGGCTGGTAGGTGTAGACCAATTGGTCATCTACGTAAAACGTAATTTTATCGGCATCCCATTCGGTTGCATATACATGGAATCCTTCCTCAACCGTTTCAATTTTTGTCTTTTTGGAACTGGCATGATCGCCGTGCGTGTCCTTGGTATGTAAAGTGGTGTATACCATATCCGGTTCACGACCAATGTATTCGAGGATGTCAATCTCACCGCATTGTGGCCAGCCCACTGTACTTATATTTTCGCCGAGCATCCAGAACGCAGGCCAGATTCCCTGCCCGACAGGGATTTTAGCACGGGCTTCAATACGGCCATACTTAAACTGCCGCTTGCCTTGCGTCGTAATACGCGTAGAGGAATATTTATCTCCTTCCTTTTTGGCCATAATCACAAGCTTGCCGTCAATGATTTTGTGGTTTTCTTTTGTATACAATTGCCTTTCGTTATTGCCCCATCCGCAGTTTGGGCAACCGTCGCCAAGTTCAAAATTCCAGTCTTTTTCATTTAAGGCTTTGCCGTTGAAATTTTCCTGCCAGACTAATTTTCGTTTGCTTTGCTGTGCAAATCCACAATTTACGGCCAGCAACAGGATTAGTAATTTTTTCATAAAGGCTAATTTACATATTTAAAATCCGCGCTAAGCGGGGCGTCCGAATTGCCACCGATGAACACTTTGAAATCACCCGGCTCTGCTTCCCAACGCTGTTTCGGTGTATAGTATTGGATGTGTTTTTTGTCAATTTTGAAAGTAATGGTTTTGGTTTCGCCAGACTTCAACGGCACCATTTCAAACCCTTTCAATTCCCTTACCGGCCTTGTAGCGCTGCCAAAAAGATCGCGAAGGTACATTTGTACGACTTCCTTTCCGTCTGCTTTTCCGGTATTTTTTACATCGACAGAAACCTTGATTTCCTCATTTCCGGAAAAAGTATTACTGCTTAAACGGATATTCGAATATTCAAATCTGGAATAGCTCAGGCCATATCCGAACGGATATAAAGGCGTATTTTTCTCATCGCCGTAATGCGACCAGAATACGCTTTCCCCACCGCCATTTGGCCTTCCTGTGTTTTTATGGTTGTAGTAGATGGGCAATTGCCCGACATTTCTGGGGAATGACATCGGGAGTTTGCCACTCGGATTGTAATCGCCGTACAAAACCTGTGCGATGGCGTTGCCGCTTTCGGTGCCCAATTGCCAGGCTTCCACAATCGCGGGCACATTGGCATCCGCCCAATTTAAGATTAATGGACGGCCGCTGTTGACAACCAATACGATATTTTTGTTGGCTTTGTAAACCGCTTCCAGCAATTCCTGCTGCATTCCGGGAAGCTCCAAATCCACACGGCTGCGGCCTTCCCCGGTCTGGAAACCGATTTCGCCTAGGACCATCACGACAACATCAGCATCTTTTGCTGCAGCCACCGCTTTATCCAATCCGCTTTTATCTGTCACGTTAATTTTGGTTTCAGATCCAAAAACGGGTGTTCCTACAGCTACATCTACCCCCTTTTCAAACACAAGCTGGTTGCCGGTATATTTTTGCATGCCTTCCAGTACAGATACTGCCGAACCGTCTTTTGCAGCAGCGCGCCAGCTTCCCAAAGGACTGCTTTTATCATTTGCCAAAGCGCCTATCAGCGCGATTTTTTGGCCGGATTTCTTTAGCGGAAGCAAATCGTTTTGGTTCTTGAGCAGGACAATTGATTTTTTTGCCATATCCAAAACACCATCGTGGAATTCCTTTTTCCCGACTGTAGCTTTTTCGTTGGCCTCGTTGCAATATTTATAAGGATCATCAAATAATCCCAATTCGAATTTTACTTTTAAGATCCTCCTGGCCGAATCGTCAATGTAACTTTCCTTTACCTTTCCTTCGCGAACCAATGCAGCAAGATGTTCTACATAAACGGAAGATTCCATATCCATATCTGAACCGCCGTTGGCAGCAATTTCAGCGGCTTCCTTACCGTCTTTGGCCTGGCCATGCGCAATCATTTCGCCCATGGAACCCCAGTCTGACACCACAAAACCATTAAACCCCCAATCGCCTTTAAGGACATCCCGTTGCAAAAATGCGCTTCCCGTGGAAGGGATTCCGTTGATTTCGTTAAAAGAATTCATGAAAGTGTATACGCCAGCATCGACAGTGGCCTTAAAGGGTGGGAAAACTACGTTGTAGAGCGTCTCATTTCCCATATCGACCGTATTGTAATCGCGGCCGGCTTCAGCAAAACCATAGGCTGCAAAATGTTTGGTACAGGCTACAATGGTTTTGGCGTTTTTAAAATCATTCCCCTGGAAGCCTTTTACCCTGGCATAGGCGATTTTGCTTCCCAGGTACGGATCTTCGCCGGCACCTTCCATGACGCGGCCCCAGCGTGCATCGCGGGTAATGTCGACCATCGGCGCGAAAGTCCAGTTTACACCTACTGAAGCGGCTTCCTCAGCGGCAATGGCAGCCGATTTCTGGATGGCTTCCAAATCCCAGCTTGCGGATTCGGCTAACGGTATTGGACTTAAGGTCTGGTAACCATGGATCACATCATAACCAAAAATCACAGGGATATGCAGGCGTGTTTCCTCTACGGCAATTTTCTGCAGTGCGCGAACGTCTTTTGTGCCTAAAACATTCAGCATCGAACCCACCCAGCCTTTTTTAAGATGTTCGTATTTGATGGCGGCAGCACCGTCTTTTGGTGCAGGCCCTGTGACTTCCCAAAAGCCGTTGTATTGGTTCATCTGCCCGATTTTTTCTTCCAAAGTCATCAGTCTTAAAACCGAATCCGCTTTACGGTCAATGTCCGTTTTGGCAGAGGCCTGGTGCTGCATGCCCGTTTTTTTTGTACTGCAACTCCATATCAGGGCTAAGGCAATTGCCAGCGAAAGAAATAAAATCCTTCTTCTCATTTTGTAGTTTGTTGGTAAGCAAAATGAAGGCCGGCATGTACCGGCCTTCTGCTAAAATTTAAAATATTATTGGTAAACCCTTACGTAATCGACTTCCATAGTGGATTGCGTAAATGCGGGATCAATCGTGCCACCGAAATTTCCGCCCATCGCCACGTTCATAATCAGGAAGAAATCAGCGTTGAAAGGCGAACCTGCGACATTGGCATAGGAATGGTACACATTCCCGTCGACATAAAACTTGATTGAAGTCGCGCTCCAGATCACCGAATACACGTGGAATTCTGTGGAAACATTCGGAACATTCGTACTGTTGGTATTTGCATTTCCACCGGAAGCTCCGGGATAATGCAAAGTTCCGTGAATCACGTTCTGGTTGTTGCCCACATGTTCCATCACATCGATTTCGCCGCAGGCAGGCCAGGAGTTCGTTGCATAATTTTGGCCCAATGCCCACAGTGCAGGCCAGGTCCCGCCGCCGATTGGCAATTTGGCACGGAACTCGATTTTCCCATATTTGAACTCAAATTTGTTTTCTGATTTCAACCTTGCGGAAGTGTAATTGGAACCCTCTTTTTTCGCAGTGATTTTCAGGTTACCGTCAGCAACAATCACATTGTCTGCACTGTTCGTATAGGACTGTACTTCATTATTTCCCCATCCGCCGGCACCGAGGTCGTATGACCATTTGGAAGCATCCGGTGCGCCGTTTACATCAAAATTATCTTCAAAAACGAGGTTGTCGAAATTGTCGTCACCCGGTTGTGTAGGAGGCTGCGTAGAAAAAGTGTGGTACCATGCCAGTGCCTCATTGCCGCCCATTACCGCCCGGACCACCATACGGTTTTCAGTGATCGACATAATCTCGTAAGTGCTTTGCTGTATGTAATAGCCCATGAAACCACCATCAGAGAAGGTCATTTGTGTACCCCTTTTAAGATTCGCTGCCACCAGGGAATTGGAAGGTGATAAGCTGACGGTTTTCACTCCGCCTGCGTTATAATCAAGGCATAAGTCGGAGCTGCCCGCACCGCCGCCAACGCTCAGGAAGGCCGCATTGAAGAAAGTCCGTCCCCCATTGTCAAGTTCATATTTCAGGATGCCGTTGTCGAGTGAGAACGTCAATTCATTGTCGTATAGACAAGCGCTGTCCGGTGATCCGGCTTTCTCGAATGGCTGCGCCTGATAGTAATCCCCATAATAATTTTTAGTGATGTCGTCATTATTTGGGCCTACGCCAAGGTGCCCGACTTCAGAAGCTGCCCAATACCATTTTTTCGAACTTCCGCCGGTCAGGAATTGTACCGCTTCATCATCTTTAAAGTCACTTTTTACTGTGATTTCGAGTGTAGTGCTCGTGGTTACGCCGCCTTTTCCGCTGGCCAAAACCGTTACGGAATAAGTATTTACTCCGTTTATGGTGAACCTTTTCTGGAAGATCCCGCTTGGGGAATTCTGCGCAGTGCCATCGCTGAAAATGTATTTGTAGCTGATGGCGTTTTCTGCGGTAGCGGTAAAATTGACGAAGCCACTGCCGTCGCCATTAGGATTGTCGGCTGATTGTCCTACAATTTCAGTATTAACCTGCAGGTTTGAAGGCGTATTGATGTCGCCAAAGCTATGGTCATCCTCACAGGCTGTAAAAGCACAGATGGCTGCGAGGAGGACTGCTGTTTTTCTGAATAAGTTTTTCATTTTCATATTTAATTTGAAAGTTGTATGTCGTCAAAATAATAGCTTGCACCGGTGCCGGCAGCGCCGAATCCGAAGAATACAACGACCCTTTGATAAGCGTTGGCATTGTTGATTCCGGTGAAATCATAAGTGAGTTCCTCCCAGCCGTTTGATGTGGTGGTCGTGGCATCGAGTTCGGTATTGATATTTGCGTTGGCAAAATTCTCGAGCTTCAGTTTTACGATGATTCCCGATTGCGGAGACCAGACTTTCATCTTAATCTTGTGCAGGCTTGAGAAATCAATCGGTTGTTGCAGGTTGATGAACGAACCGGCCCATACTTCGGAACCATTGTTCTTCACCAGTTTCGCTACCCTGGTACTGGTATTGATGCCTGTGGCGCTCGGGTTGTTTTCAACCGTAGTATTCGCACCGCCAAAACCGGTGAAGGTGTAGGTCAAAGCCAAATTCTGGAATGTCAGCGGAAGTACGATCTGCGCTGCGCCCGTTGTTTGCATAATGTCATCAAAATAGAAAGTGCTTCCGGTGCCATTGTTGCCGAAATCGTAGAAAATAACCAGCCTTTGGTAATTGTTGGCACTGTTGACACCTGCAAAATCATAGGTTAATGTTTCCCAGCCATTGGCCACGGTCGTAGTCATATCCTTTTCAATGTTGATATTGGCATTGCTCAGGTTTTCCAGTTTCAGTTTTACGATTTTGCCCGGAGCAGGGGAGTAGGTCTTGATCGAGATTTTCGTCATCGATGTAAAATCAATCGGCTGGTCTAGAGGCAAAGTGACTCCTGCCCAAACTTCAGCACCTGGATTTTTTGTGAGTCTTCCGACGCGTGCACTGGTATTGATTCCTGAAATCGATGGGTTGTCGACTACCGCAGAAACTGCGCCGCCAAAGTCACCGAAAGCATAATTCAATGTTGGTGATTCGAAGTTAACAGGCAATAAAAGCGGGTCAAATACCGTAACATCCTGCGTGACCTGCGACGTGGCTGCACCGCCGCTGAAAGCCGTCACCGTAATAGTGTAAGTGCCGACAGCTGCATAGGTATGTGAAATCGTCTGGCCTTCATTAAACTGTACAGGCACCTCATTCGGGTCATCGCCAAAACGCACTTCAAAATACGTCTCGAAAGCTGCGGAAGCACCCACATTCAACTGATAGGCATTGCCTACGGTAGCTGTTGCGGTCATCTGCAGGTTTTCAGGAGCTACGAACGTCACGTCGAGTTCCTGGGTGTATTCTGTGGTTTTGCCGTTTACGGTCATTGCGACGATTTTTACAGTGTAATGCCCTTCAGCAAAGATATGCTGAGTATCCTGCCCCGGAGCGACAGTGTCAGGCTCTGCAGTACCATCACCGAAATAAATTTCATAAGCCGAAACCCCTTCACCATTAGGGCGGATGGTCACTTTTCCGCTGTTATCATGGGAAATGGTGAATAAGGCAGAAATGTTTGTCGGGGCCGTAACGTCATCCAGGAAGCCGGTTCCGGAATCATTGTCGCCAGAGCAACTTAAGGTTATCGTTGCTAAAAATAAGCCGATAAGATATTTAAAATTTTTCATAGTCTTAAGGTATTAATTGTAACCTGGATTTTGTTGCCAGTTTCCATTTGAGAATTGCATTTCTTCAATTGGAATTGGAAATACTTCGTTTTTATTTATGGTAAATCCTTCAATTTCAGAAGCAGCTTTTTTCGTCCTTACAAGGTCAAAGAAACGGTGTCCTTCGCCCATAAGTTCGGTCCTTCTTTCCGCCCAGATCAGGTCAGTCAAAGCCGGTCCGACAGCAGTAATGTCGTGATTCGTATCGCCAAACGCACGCCTTCTTACCTTATTGAGGTATTCCTGAGCCTTTGCATCATCGAGCCCGCTGCGGTTGAACGCTTCGGCGGCCATCAGCAATACATCTGCGTAACGGATCGCACGGTAATTGTTCGGGTTGGTCAGGTTTTGGTCCCCGATATTGGCGTCACCTTTTCTAGGTAAATATTTGCGATTGAAAAATCCGGTGTGCTTATAACCAGTCCCATAAGTGGCATTATTGGCAGCAGCCCACGCCACGATATCGAGTATCGCCACATTTTTACGGTTGTCACCGATTTCAAAAGCATTCACGGCTTCCTGCCTTGGTACATTGAAACTAAACCCGGAATCAAAAAGCGGGCCGGTATAATTACGGATACCGCTGAAACCCACTGCCACATTTCCTTCGCTGCATTGCAGGCAGCCAAATCCGGCACCTTCAAGGTCAGTATATTGTACTTCGAAAACAGATTCAGGTCCATTTTCTCCTGCATTTTCAAAGATGGAATTATAATCGGTAACCAACGAATAAGTATTGGTACCGACCAAAGCCTCGAGTACATTAGCCGCTTCGGTGAATTTATCCTGGTACAGGTAAGCCTTGCCTAAAAGCGCCTGTGCGGCACCTTTCGTAGCCCTTCCCTTTTGGGCAGCCACAGGATTCAGGTTGTCGATAGCGAAAAGCAGGTCAGACTCGATCGAAGCGTATACGTCTTTTACTTCCGACCTTTTGATCGAAGTAATATCGGTAGTGGTAAACCTGGCATCTTTCAACGGAATCGGCCCGAACCACTTTACCAGTTCGAAATTGTAATACGCGCGCAGGAAATAGGTCTCGCCCAGCACCTGGTTTTTGTTAGGAAAATCCGTCTTATCCTTAAATTCGATGATGTAATTGCAACGGTTTACCCCGGCAAACATCCAGTCCCAAAGGTTTTTGAGGTTTGCGTTTACGGGTGTGTGCGTCATGTCATCAATTTGCTGGAATCCGATGACATCGGTAGCGCTTTCCCCGCCTGAAGCCGTGTTGTCCGAGGCGATTTCGCCAAGCATGGCATTGAGGTAAGTGGATTGTAGCAGATCGTAGGCACCGATAAGCGCCCTGTTGTAATCATCTTCAGAATTAAAATAGTTTTCTGAGTCGATAGAGTAGGGTGGTTTGTCTACGGTATAGTCGTCTCCGCAACTCAAGAATGCAAAGGCCGCTAAAGTAAATATTATAATATGCTTTTTCATTTCTTTAAAATTAAAAATTAAGATTGACACCGAACATATACGTTCTCGGAAGTGGGTAAAATCCGTTATCGATACCATTACCAATCGGGTTTCCATCAGGATTCACTGCTCCCGGATCAAAACCTTTGTATTTTGTGAAAGTGTAGATATTGTTTACACCAACATAAAGGCGCAATTTCGTGATGCCCGCCTTTTCAGTAAATTCCGGTTTGATGGTATATCCCAGCTGTGCATTCTGAATCCTCAGGAAGGAGGCATCTTCTACAAAATAATTAGAAAATACATTGTTGCCTGTAGCTTCGGTAGTGACGCGCGGGACATTGTTGCTTGTGCCTTCACCTGTCCATCTGTCGAGCACATAATCGAGCCTGTTTGCATCGCTGAGGGTCCTTTCATAATTCCTTACCATATCGTTTCCTAATGATGCATAGGCGTAGGCAGCGAAATCAAACCCTTTAAAAGTAAAGTTGAGGTTGAAACCCATAATCAGGTCAGGAATCGGATCGCCCAAGTTGGTACGATCTTCCGGGTTAATCACCCCATCGCCGTTCAAATCCTTAAACCGGATGTCTCCAGGCTGTGCTTCGGCACCAAGTGCGGCCTGCGAGGGATGTGCATTGACTTCAGCTTGGTTTTGAAATATGCCGTCGGTCTGGTAACCATAGAAATATCCAAGCGGTTTTCCTTCTTCCATCCTGGATGGCAGCAAGGACTGGCCCACGCCAAAACTACCCCCCTGAAGGAATGTGGTCGTGGTCTTATTTACTTTAAGCACTTCATTTTTTACGGTGGTGAGTGTATAGCTTGCGCCGAATTTAAAATTATCACTCACTTTATGGTTATAATTAAGCATAAATTCCACGCCAGCATTCCTAACCGATCCGGCATTGATGGTTGGAGAAGCACCTCCAGGGCCTCCTGCGCCTGCAGTTCCCGACACAGGTAGATCTTGTATCAATAGATTGTCTGTCCTGTTCAGATAATAATCGGCATTGATTTCAAGATCATTATTCAACAAATTCATATCAAAGCCGATGTCCAGTTTTTTAGCTTCTTCCCACTTCATGTCAGGATTTGATAAAGCACCGATTGCAGTTCCGTTAACCAGAACACCATCAAAAACATAAGTAGCCTCGCCATTCAGCTGGCCTACATATCCATACGGACGGATCTGGTCATTACCGGTAATACCAAAACTTCCCCTAAGCTTCAGGAAATCGATGATTTTGCTTTCACCAAAGAATGATTCTTTTGAAATCACCCAACCTGCAGTCATCGACGGGAAAAAAGCTACGCTGTTATTAGGTCCGAAACGTGTGGAAGAATCACGCCTTCCCATGGCAGATACCAGGTATTTTCCCATATAATCATACTGCACCCTTCCGAAGTATGACAATCTTTTGTCCTTATACTCATAAGAACCTACATCGCGTCCGCCGCTGGTGCCTAATGCAAGGGAAATATCAGCAAACTGCCAGGAGTTTTGTGGTACGTCATAACCTGTGGCAAACAAGCCATTGCCCCATTCTTTATAAATTGTGGTACCGAATGTGCCTGTGATATTATGCTTTTCTGCGAAAGACCTTTTGTAAGTTAAGTACGCATCAAAAGTATAGCTGTTGTCATTAGTCCTGTTTTGCGATACACTACTGCGGGTAATGTCAAACACCTTTCCTCCATAATTGACCTGCTTGGCAAACGTTTTTCCTTTGCTATTGTAATTGTTGGCGCCCATCCTTGCTGTAAATACAAGATCTTTGGAAATCGTATAATCAAGGCCAAAAGTCCCTTGTAGTTTCCTGCCATCATAATCATTATAAGTATTGGCAAGCTGCGCCATTGGGTTGATGATTTCGATTCCCAGTCCAGGGGAATTCGGGACGAGGGTAAAATCGCCATTCGCATCTCTTATTGCCTGTGTGGATGGTGTATTGATGGCATTAAATAGTACAGATCCCAATCCGAAATCATTGAAAGTATCCCTGTCAAGGTACGTATAAATAAAATTACTCTCTAATTTCAGTTTGCTTGTTAATTCCGCTGTAAGTGCTATCCTCGCACTGTTTCTTTTATAGTGCGATTTTTCTCCACCGATGATACCTTCCTGTGTCAAATCGGAAGCGCTTACCGCATAAGTGATTTTTTCAGAACCTCCGTTAACTGAAAAATCGTGGCTGATGATTGGCGCGGAGGTAGCAAATATCTCTTTCTGCCAATCGGTACCCTTGCCTAACCCGGATGCATCAGGAAAGGGCAGTGGCTGGCCGCCGTTCGCATACCTTTCGTTAAGCAGTAATGCATACTCTGTAGCATTCAATAATGGAAGTTTCCGTGAGGTTTCCTGAAAGCCGGTATAACCGTTGTAGGAGAATTTTGCAGCGGTGTTCTTTTTGCCTTTTTTGGTTGTGACCAGGATAATCCCGTTCGCACCAATTACGCCATATACTGCAGCCTGGACATCTTTCAGTACAGTAATGGTTTCGATGTCGTTTGGATTAAGCAGGTTCATGTCAGTACCTATATCGTAACCATCTACAATAATGCGTGGCCCATTTGTGCCATTCGTTGCGATACCCCTGATTCTGATGGCATAGCTTGAACCAGGCGAGCCGCCCGTCCCATTTACCACTACTCCGGAAGCGGTACCTTGTAATGCTTGTGTTGCATCGATTGGTTTTAGCGTTTCTAGTGTCTTCGCGCTTACTACAGATACTGCGCCGGTAACTTCCTTTTTACGCTGGGTTCCGTAACCAATCACTATCACTTCATCAAGGGATTTGCTGTCCTCTGGTAATGAAATGTCAAGATTTTTATTGTCTGCGGTTATGGTGTAAGATACATTTTGGTATCCCACATAAGAAAAGACAATAATACTTCCCGATGGAATGTCGTTCAGGCTGTAATTTCCGTCAAGGTCTGTCATAGTACCTTTAGAATTGTTCTTTACCTGTACGCTGACTCCGGGCATCGGAACGCCGGATTTTTCATCTTTTACCGTTCCCCCGATATCGACGCTCTGAGCGAAGCCGAAAACCGAGAACAACAGCAAATACATTAATGCATAAGTTGACTTCATGTTTCTATTTTTTGTTTGGACTAAAATTAGTCGGGTGTATTGATAATTCACTAAAATAAGCCACAACAAAAAACATACAATGAAAAAATAGAACGGTTTTTTTTGAAGAATGGCAAAAAGAACCAGTGTTAACAGGATTTTAAGAAATTGTTTCCAACGTAATGGCTCCTTCTGAAACCAATAAGTACGCCAGCTATACCGTTATTGTTGTGGTGATGTATAGGAAATTTTAACAGTAATTGGATTGTGTAGAGTTTGAAAAAATACCGCTGATAAATGATTCAGGGTTTTGTGGCTGAAGTACCTATCTGTACTGTTTGGAATAAGATTAAATCGCTAAAATATATTCGACCAATCCCTGTTCGTGCGACAAGTCCATTTTCTTACGTAGTCGGTAACGCTTGATTTCAACGCTGCGTACCGAAATGTTCAGTAGCGGAGCAATCTCCTTCGAGGAAAGGTTTAGCCTTAAATAAGCGCAAAGCCTCAGGTCATTCGGTGTTAATGAAGGATGCGCAGCTTTTATCTTTTTAAGGAAATCTTTATCCGCATTGTTGAAGGCTTCCTTAAAGGCATTCCAGGTATCTTCCTCGTTGATATTTTTATTGATGGTCGTAATCACCGACTTGATATTCCTGTTGTTAGGGTCATCGGTGGTTTTCTTTAAATCGTCCTTGATCAGCGTGAGCAATTCGTTTTTCTGGATCAAACTCATCGTGGATGCGGCGAGTTCCCGGTTTTTACTGTCGACATCCATGGTAAGCTGCTCGTTGCGTATCTTCATCAGCTGCTGCTCGTTTTCTAATTCCTTGATTTCCAGCAAAAGGTTGTTTTCCTCGATGAGTTTTTCTTTTTGCTTTTGGTAATAATTCTTATAGGATTTGTTGATGAAATGCGCGAGTACCAGTAATAAGATAATATAAATGAGTACTGCAAGGTTCGTGGCATACCAGGGTTTTAGTATCGTAAACTGATAGGCAGCGATATTTTCAGAATACAGGCTTCCGATTTTGGCACGAACCTTAAACGTATAACTCCCTGCAGGCAGGTTCTTGAAACTGATTGTGGATTTGGAAGACAAAGGGCTCCACGAATCCTGCATCCCATCAAGCAGGTATTGGTATTCGGCGTTGATGTATTTATTGTACTCGGGAATGGTGTACGTAAAAGTAATGTTGTTGTTGCTGTATTTGAATTCGCCGGCATCCGGGATTGAAGCATAATGCGAAGCGGCGTTCATCGCGTTCGTCGTAACGGCGGTAATGAGGATGTTATAATTGCTTACGCCGAAATCATCTATGTTGAGCGTATAATAACCGTCGGTGGTGCCAATGAGGTAATTCGACGGACTGATGCGGCTGATGTTTTCATAACCGAGCATTGAATTGGTCAGCGATGCCGGGATCGGGATGACATTCTGTTTCAAACCTGCGCTGAGTTTCCCCGGTGAAAAATAATTGATGTAATTTTTAGTGAAAAGCCACAGCTTGTTTGAATTGTCCACGACCAGGTTTCCGGACGTATAATCGTCCTTTTCGAAAATACTGCTTAAGAATTTGTCTTTTTCAAAAGCAGTGGTTTTTGGATTCAAACGGAATACCCCTTCTTTATATGCGTAATAAATATTGCCATTGAATTTTGTAAGCCCTGCATTTTTTCCTTTCAGCGGCGTAGTGTAAGCCTTCAATCCACTACCTCTTTCAAAATTATCATCGACAGTAATCCTGAAAACGCCTTTGTATTCGTGGCTGATGTAAATGTCATGGTTGCTGCCCAGTTCAAAATATTTTGCAGAATAATCAAATCCGGTAATCCTGTTGCGGAATGACCAGCCGCTGCCCGTTCGCTGCAGTACTGAAATACCATAGTAATTCCCCTGGAGCAACAAATCGGGCCTGTTTGAAACGGTTTCAAATTTCCACGTCCCCGATCCACTGAAAATGTGCTGCGCATTGCTTCCATTGAGGATGTATGTACCGGTATCGTGCCCACAGAACAGTGTGCCGCCGTACTCAAATAGCGACCAAACCTGGCCTTTTGTGCCGGGAACAAACTGGAACGGTGCTGCCGAATAATAATCCCTGCAGAACAATCCCTGGTTGGTGCCTACATATAACATGTCATGATGCAGGATGGAAGCATATACGGTCCCCAGGATTCCGGTATCGTCAGTAAAACTCTTTACCGGCGACTGCAGGTTGACGCAATTGATGCCATTGTCGAGCCCTATCCAGAGGTTTTTGTCGGTGTCTTCAAACAAAGATAAAGCCGTGTTATTGCTAAGGCCTTTACTTTGTGTAAGATGGTACCTGATTTTTCCTTCTTTGGATAAAATAAAAACACCATTCGATACGCAGCCAAGCGCAAAGCCGCCATCGGAAAGGAGTTGGGTGTAATACACGCTGCTTTGGGCAAGGGCTTCATCAGCTTCAGTAACCCATTTTGTGATGGCACCATTGTTGTAACGGTAGAATCCGTTGAATTGCGTCTGGATGATGAGTCCGTCATTTTCTGCAATCAGTCCGACAATTTTATTTGTGATTAATAAAGGATTGTTTGAAACCAATATGCTTTTGCCATTCTCAATCTCGAAAAGCCCTTCGCCGACAGTCTGGTAATAAATGGCATTGCCGGTCTTGAATGCTTTATTGATCAGGCTTTTCGGATGGATGATATTAAATTTGCCGCTTTTGGAATCGTAAATGTAAATGCGGTTCAGCGATTGGAAGATGATCCATTGGTCGTATTGCAGGATATTCCAGAACTGCTCATCAGGCAAAATTTTGCTTTTGATTCCCTTACTTAGGGAGCTGTACTTCAGCCTCCCATCCTTCTGCCTTTTCCAAAACCCGAATTCCATGTAACAGCCTGTATAAACCTTATCACCGATGACTTTCACCGAGCGCATAATGGTTTCGTTCGGGGTGGGGTATAACTTCCAGTCCGTGCCGTTAAATTCGATCAGGCCTTCAGTATTGGCCGAATAGATGTAGTGATTTTTGTCCTGGCCCATCATCCAGTTCTGGTTGCCCGCTTCATATAGCGACGGGCTGTATTTGAGAATAGGCGGCAGGTCCTGTGCGTTCAGGATTGCTGTGGCAAGAAGGAGTAAGGGGAGTATTTTTTTAAGCAACCGTATTTGTATTTTATAGTTAGTTAGCTAAGGCCGATAAAAATAAAGAATCTTTTGCAGCAGATGGAAGTCAGTTGTAAAAAAAAAGCACGAAACCAGGTTCGTGCTTTTTAATATTAAAGTCATTTTTTATTTGATGATGAGTTTTTGTGATGCCGTCTTTCCTTGGCTGGTTGCATTTACGAAATAAATTCCGGCATGCAGTCGGCTTACATCAACTGAAATGTTCATCGCAGCAGGGGTAAGGCTGATGACCTTTTGACCGATAGCATTGAATATAACTACATTGTCGATATTTTGCTGTGCTGACAATTGTACCGAAGTCGTTGCAGGATTAGGATACATGGTCATTTTTACAGACTCATTTTCACCTACGCCCAATTGATCTGTGCTGAAATACACATTATCGACATATACTTTGGCACCATTGCTTGCAAAGATCAGTTGTGCAATGTGCTGCCTGCCCATCAGGTTTGTGAAATCGCTTAGCGGAATCTGGATGGTGTTCCAGTCGCTTAATGTAAGTCCGTTGAACGTGATTTCATGTTCTGTATCATCACCGCCTCCGAAAGCAGCATCTGCACCAAAATCGACAAGCTTCACTTTGAATACCGAGAAATTAGGCGACCATACATCCACGTTGAAATGTGTCATTCCCGTGATGTCAAGTTGCTGCGCTACAGTTTCAACCCCAACGAAGTTCAGTCCTGTGTATTTCTTGGTGTCATTGCCATCCACCTGTACATCAGCTAATGTTGCATCAGACCAGCTCGTGCGCCAGGTATCTACCGCTACGTTGGTGTAGGCGTTGCTGAACATTGACATTACCTGTGCTTCAGGCAAGGTCGGATCCGGAGCTGCTACCATCGGATCGGTTGGAATCACGATAATGGGTTCGTTGCTGAAATAAACATTGTCTACATACACTTTAGCGCCGCTGCTTGCAAAAATCAGCTGTGCGATATGTTCTCTGGTCGTCAGGTTTTCGAATTCTGTCAACGGAATATGTAGTGAAACCCATTGGCCTTGCGCCGGTGCGTTAAAGGTGATTTCATGCTCCTTGTCGTCGCCGCCACCGAATGCTGCATCCGCACCGAAATCAACCAGTTTCACTTTAAATACCGTAAAATCAGGGGACCATACATCAACATTGAAAACCGTCATGTCTGTAATATTCAATTGGTTTGCAACAGTTTCAACCCCTACAAAGCTTAAGCCGGTATATTTCTTGGTGTCGTTGCCAGCAATCTGTACATCTTCCAAAGTCGCGGCCGACCATGAAGTTTGCCAGGTGTCAACAGGCACATCCGTGTAAACATTGCTGAACAGTGACATGACATCGGTTTGTGGCAATACAGGATCCGGAGCTGCAGTCAGCGGATCAGTCACAGGAGGCGTGACAACTTCATCGCTGAAATATACATTGTCTACATATACTTTGGCATTTGAACTTGCAAAAATCAGCTGGGCGATGTGTTGCCTTCCCATCAGGTTTGCGAAATCGCTTAAAGGAATGTGCAGTGTCACCCATTGTCCCTGTGAAGGATTGTCAAAAGTGATTTCATGCTCCGTATCATCGCCGCCACCGAAAGCACCATCATTTCCGAAATCGACCAGCTTCACTTTAAACACTGTAAAATCAGGCGACCACACATCAACATTGAAGTGGCTCATGCCTGTAATATCGAGTTCCTGGGCGACAGTTTCAACGCCTACGAATACAAGTGACGTGTATTTTTTAGTGTCATTTCCAGCAACCTGTACGTCTTCCAATGCTGCGGATGACCAGCTTGTATGCCAGGTATCTACAGGCACGTTGGTGTAAACGTTGCTGAATAAGGACATTACATCAGTCTGGGGCAAAACAGGGTTTGGTGCTGCAGTTAAAGGATCCGTTACCGGAGGAACGGTGGTTTCATTGCTGAAATAGACATTGTCAACATATACTTTTCCACCGCCGCCGACAAAGATCAGCTGGGCGATGTGCTGTCTTCCCATCAGGTTCGTGAAATCGGTTAAAGGAATGTGTAAGGTAACCCACTGACTTAACGCCGGACTGTTGAAGGTAATCTCATGCTCAGTATCGTCACCGCCGCCAAAAGCTGCATCCGCACCAAAATCAACCAGTTTTACTTTGAAAACGGTAAAGTTTGGAGACCAAACGTCTACATTGAAATGCGTCATGCCGGTGATATCAAGCTGTTGTGCCACAGTTTCGATTCCGACGAAGTTGAGGCCGGTGTATTTCTTTACATCGTTTCCAGCCACCTGAACATCTGCCAATGTAGCATCGGACCATGAAGTACGCCAGGTATCGACAGCGACATTAGTATATACATTACTGAACAACGACATCACATCTGATGCAGGGGTTGTAGGGTCCGGGGCAGCTGTTACAGGATCTGTAACGACCGGTATTGTAACCTCGTTGCTGAAGTAGACATTATCGACAAATACTGTCGCACTGCCGCCAACCAGGATCAGTTGGGCAATGTGCTGCCTTGTCGTCAGGTTTTCAAATTCGGATAATGGAATGTGTAAATGAACCCACTGGCTTTGTGCAGGCGCATTGAACGTAATTTCGTGTTCCCTGTCGTCACCGCCACCGAAAGCTGCGTCCGCGCCGAAGTCAACAAGTTTAACCTTAAACAGCGGAAAGTCAGGAGACCAAACATCAATATTGAAATAGGTCATTGAAGTGATGTCAAGCTGGTTCGCGACGGTTTCAATCCCGACGAAACTCAGTCCAGTGTACTTTTTCACATCATTTCCGGCAATCTGCACATCTTCTACCGTTGCGGCTGACCAGGAAGTTTGCCAGGTGTCTACCGGCACGTTCGAATAGGCGTTGCTGAACATCGAAATTACATCCGATTGTGGTAATGTAGGAGAATCTGCCGGTGCAGCAGGTTGTTGTGAATAGCCTAATGAATATAACATCAGGCAAAGTGATATTGTAATTTTTTTCATAAATGGTTGATTTTTGTTTAAATCAAATGTAACTACGAATACGTTGTAGTGCTTCAAAAGCAGGCTATATAAAAACTATACATCCTATTACGATATCGTTGTAGTATAAAATGCCTTAAACAGCAAGGTTTTTCTATAAAAGCAACGATTTTTCATAAAGTATAAAATGACGTCGCTTCGAACTGATGTTGTGGTAATGTTAGGGTACTTTTTGCTTAATGCGTTAGTATTTATGGCGTAACTTTAAAACAAATGAAAACTCTTTATTCTTTTAGAGAAATGAGGTTGGAATCTTATAAGACAATCTAAAGATTTTTATTACAATTTTAACAACTGCTTTACACTGATTGTGTAAATTAGCCACGTAACACAAATTTACAAATATGAAAAAGTTTAAATTCTTAGCCATGGCAATAATTGCGTCCGTGGCTTTCAGCTGCAGCAGCGACAGTGATTCAGGACCAGCACCAACGATTGTTGGCAAGTGGAATCTCAGCAAGACAGTTTCAACAGTTGCAGGCGCCACCGACACCCAGCCGTATACTGACAATGAAGTAGGCTGTGATAAAGATTACGTTGAATTCGTAACAGGCGGGACGTTGAAAAACATCGTGTTTTTCAAAAATGCGCAGAGCATCTGTACAGAGGATGCCGGTGAACAGGGAACCTGGACCCAGGCAAACAACGCACTTAATATTACGGGTGGGGAATTCGAAGGTACATATCAGGTTGCCAAATTAAGCAATTCCGAATTGAGGATTACGGCCTCATCCACAGTAGGAGGCGCTCCGGTTACCGTGACGTATTACTTTAACAAAGCGAGTTAAACAAATAAGCCCTTCACATGAAGGGCTTTTTTTTATGCTTTATGGTTCAGCTTAAACGATTTCTGCACTCAGGCCTGCTTCGAGCAATTGCGTACATTGTGGTTTCAATTCCTCAAAAGAGCCGGTCTTCACGGTGCATTTGCCTTTATAGTGTACTAATATCGCACATTGTTCCGCCTGTTCGCCTGTATGCCTGCACACCCGGATCAGTGTTTCGATAACGTGATCGAAAGTATTCACGTCGTCGTTATACAGTACGATTTCGTTATTATTGCCTACGGCCTCATCGGTCAGGGTTTGCTCTAAAACCTTTTCAATCGTTTCCATATCAATTGGAATATTTTAATGAAACCCAGTTGTTGCGCTGGAATTTCTTCACATAAGTTAGCCCTTTTTCAGTACAGCATGCATCTATGGCAGGAATATCTTCTTCATAAAACCCGCTTAGCAGCAATTGGCCGCCCTTGTTCAGGCAATCCACATAAGCCTGCATGTCGTTCAGTAAAATGTTCCGGTTGATGTTTGCAATGATCAAATCATAATTTTTTCCCGTAAGTAAAGCCGCATCGCCCTCATACACAGAGATGTGTGTGCAATGGTTCCTCTCTGCATTTTCGATAGAATTCAGGTAACACCAGTTGTCTATATCGATCGCATCAATGGGTTGTGCACCTTTCATCTCTGCCAGGATGGCAAGTATTGCCGTGCCGCAGCCCATATCAAGCGTCTTCATCCCTTTTACATCCATTTCGAGCAAGTGCTGTATCATCATGTGCGTGGTTTCGTGGTGCCCGGTTCCAAAACTCATTTTAGGTTCAATCACAATGTCAAATTCAGCGTCGGTTTTCGGGTGGAAAGGCGCGCGTACGTGGCATTTTCCATCTACATCAATCGGCTCGAAATTCTTTTCCCATTCCTCGTTCCAGTTTACCTGCTCGATTTCCTCAATCTTATAGGATACCGTAAATTCCGGCGAATCCAGGATATAAATATCATCAAGGATATCTGCTGTCCAAAGGCTTTTCTGTACATAAGCCGTC
Source organism: Flavobacterium pallidum (assembly GCF_003097535.1). Taxonomy (NCBI): domain Bacteria; kingdom Pseudomonadati; phylum Bacteroidota; class Flavobacteriia; order Flavobacteriales; family Flavobacteriaceae; genus Flavobacterium; species Flavobacterium pallidum. The sequence goes on along the minus strand of NZ_CP029187.1, from coordinate 3,069,747 downwards.
ACCCCGAAATCCGTTTCAACGAAACTTTCAAACGGTTTTTCACCCAGTTCTGCAACAAGTATTTCAGCTCCGGATTCTTTCGGCTCAATCGTAAAATGATATCCCAGATATATATTTGACATGCGGTATTTTTTTTGCAAAGGTAATAAAAAGCTTCAGGGTTCGGGGCACAAGGGTCAGGGATTATTGATGCGCTTAAATAATTTTGGGCGTGCCCCTCGTGCCTCGGGTCGGGCTGTCCGCTCTAGTCCTCGCCTTGCAGGCTCCGGGCTGCCGCTCCCATCCCTCACGCGGTATGCCCGCACCGGCTGGAAAAACTTCAATTTTGAATTTGAGATTGGATTAACCAATATCGGTGCTGAACTTTTGCGCTGTAGCCTGTAGCCTGAACCATTACCTTGCTTCCTGCACCTTTTTTCCTATTTTTGCCACCAACAAACAACACCACCAATGAAGAAAATTACCTTAACTTTTATTCTGCTGTTTTCCATAGCTTCGAATGCGCAGGAAATCATCCGCAATAAAAAGGACAACGACCTGAAACTCTCCTCACTGCCGTATTATAATTACGGAAAAGGACTCGGGATTACCTCTCCCGACAGTATTTTCCAGTTCAACATCCGATTCAGGATACAGAACCGCGTAACCTATTTTGACAATGAAGGGCAGGACCCGTTTTATGAAGGGCAGGTACGCCGCCTCAGGATGCGTTTCGACGGCTTCGTAGGCAACCCGAAATTCCTGTATGTGCTGCAGATTTCATTCGGTGCAGGCGATGTAGGTTCTGAAAAGCCGGGTGAAAACCTGAATGTCATCCGCGATGCGATTTTATATTACAGGCCAAATACCCACTGGCAGTTCGGGTTTGGGGTTACGAAACTTCCCGGGACGCGGCAAACCGTGAATTCTTCCGGAGCGATACAATTGACAGACCGGTCCATTAACAATTTCAAATTTGCGGTAGACCGTGATTTCGGGTTCCATTTTGCGAACCTGAACGAGTCGAAGGAAAAATTCTCATATAACTTCAAGGGAGCCATTACCATGGGTGAAGGCAGGAACTGGGCTACCAATAACCCGAACGTGCCAGCCATCAAGGACAACAACGGCTTATCCTATACCGGGAAGATTGAATTGCTGCCTTTAGGGACTTTCAAAAAAGACGGGCATTATTTCGAAGGAGATATTTTACGGGAGCCGAAACCCAAACTAATGGTATCGGGGGCTTACAACCTGAACCAGAAAGCACGCAAGACTTTAGGACAGACGGGAGATCTCCTGTATGAGGCCCGCGACATGTCTTCGGTGTTGCTGGATGCGATTGCAAAATACAATGGTTGGGCCGCGATGATGACCTATATGAACCGTACCGCAGACGATCCTGTTACCATAAACCCGGTCGATGCTACGCTTAGCAAGGCTGTGTTTACCGGTTATGGGATGGATTACCAGCTGAGTTATGTTTTTCCATCGAAATATGAAGTTATAGGCCGTTACTCGACGCAGAAAGTCGCCGACGAAATCAGTGCCTATTCGCCAGACACAGATCAGTTCAGTTTCGGGATCAACAAATACATCTGGGAACATGCGCTGAAGCTGCAATCGGAATTTACATATGAGAAGCTGGATTTTGCCAACGGTACTTCCGCTGACAATTGGTATGTACGATTCCAGATCGAAGTGGGGATTTGATTTTCAATCTCAGTCACAGCAGCAGTTTTACAGACTGTGAAATACTCCCGGACGCTATCGCAACTTTTGTGAAGCATTAACATAAAGCAATCCCGTATGGATAAAAATGAACTGCAAGACGGTGACCGCTGCAACGTCGTCGGTGGAACCCATAAAGGGAAATCCGGTACCGCCCGGGATTTAAACATCAGTAAAACCGGACACCTGACACTTACTGTTGTACAGGAAAACGGGGAAAGGTTTAAAACATTGGCAAAGAATGTAATTGTGGTGAGACAGTAATGTAGGAAATGAGGTAACGTTATTACCGGGTGTATTTTTAGGGATGAGTAAATGCATCAATAAAGTGAAGCTATATGTTTTTTTGGTAACGACGAGATAATAAACACGCAAAAAATACCCCCTAGTGGGTATTGACACCATTCTTTTTAGTGTTTACTTTTGACGCGTCAAAGTTTCAATCATCATCACTACTATCAAAATCGCTGACTAAATCCGGGGCTTGCTTCGGGTTTTTTATTTTGTGTAAGGTGTTTTTTGAATATATCTCCTGTATAGTTTCCCGCATCCATTTTATTTCCCATACGGTATCATTTTCATATCTTAGTTCCCAAACGAAAATCACATGGGCAAGACAATCCGGTGGGGCATTATTGGCTGCGGCAATGTCACCGAACTTAAAAGCGGTCCCGCATACCAGAAAACCGATGGCTTTGAGCTTGTAGCCGTCATGCGCCGCGATGCCGCATTGGCTGAAGATTATGCCAAACGGCATGGGGTCGCCCGGTTTTATACTGATGCCGATTTACTGATTGCCGATCCGGAGGTCGATGCGGTATACATCGCTACTCCACCCGATACACATGCTTTTTATGCACTCAAAGTAGCCGCTGCCGGAAAGATTTGCTGCATCGAAAAACCGATGGCGCGAAATTACATTGAATGTGTTACCATCTGTGAAGCATTTGAAGCCAAAGGCCTGCTGCTTTTTATAGCGTATTACAGGCGTACACTCGAAAAATTCCTGAAGGTAAAGGAATTGCTGGCGGAGATAGGGGAGATGCGGTCCGTGCGATGGCAACTCAGCCGCGTCCAGAACCAGGCTGATTTGTCCGGAAAATACAATTGGCGTACCGACGCGAAAGTGGCACCCGGCGGGTATTTTGATGACCTGGCAAGCCACGGATTCGATTTATTCGTGTTTCTTTTCGGGCAAGTGAAAGCAGTGCAGGGCATCGGGATAAACCAACAGGGGCTTTACAGTGCCAAAGATGCTTTGTCGGCCAGCTGGCTGCACGATTCAAAAGTAGTGGGATCTGCCAACTGGAATTTCGGAAGCAGCCTTCGCGAAGATATTGTGGAGCTGTATGGCAGCCATGCAAAAATCACTTTCTCGATGTTTGAGAACCATTTGCCCATAGTAATGGAAAAGGAAGGCGCAGCGCAATCATATCATATTGCCCCTCCTGAGAACATACAGCTGTTTCATGTCGCCGCAATGCGGGACCACTTGTTTGGCATCAGGGATTATCCGTCGTCTGGCAGGATGGCTGCGCATGTGAATTGGATTATGGACCAGATATCAGGCAGTGTAAGTGAAAGAAAATAATCAGTCGGTCCTCCTGCCGATTACCGTCAATGCCAATCCTATACCCAAACCGGCCAGTAAAGCCAATCCCATTGTTTTATTGGCGGATGGCATTTTGGGTTTCCCATAAATCCTGTGAGGGTCACGGGAAGGAACCAATACATTCCCCGGTTCGTCTTCATTATTCTGGTTGTACCTCATTTTCAGGCGTAATGCCGCTGAGGCCGTGTTGATAATGAGTTTAGGGAACAGGCGGTACAGGTTTGTAATAGCCAACGAAGTAAAATCGGGGAATTGGTCTTTTTTCGGGTGCAGCGCCAGGCCAACCATCTTTTTGGCTGTATTGCGGGGGTCGGATGCAATGGGAGGAATATCTATTGTAAAACCGGAATATTTTGCCGAATGCAGGTTGCCCGTGGAATTCTGCAGTTGCGGGTACAGATTGCATACATGGATGTGTCGGTGGTTGGAAATTTCGCCCTGCAGGCAAGCCATCATGCCCCGGATCCCATGCTTCGTAGCCGAATACACCGCACTGTAAGGTGCAGGCATAAATCCGCCTATGGAAACGTTATTGATTAAGATGCCCGCATCCTGCCGCTTGAAGATTTTAATGGCCTCATAGGCGCCGTGCAGGTAACCAAATAAATTGGTCTTCACAACCTGTTCATGGATGTCCATCGGGATTTCTTCAAACTTTCCGCTGGCCATTACACCGGCATTATTTATCCATACGTCGATCCGGTTATTCATTGTCAAAGCTTCTTCCGCAACGCGGGCGACATCAGTAGCGACGGAAACATCTGCACATACACCGACGGTAACGGCCCCTAACGCCCGGCAGGCTGCTACAGCATCCATCACACCTTGTTTGCCTCTGGCTACAATTACGATATTTGCGCCGCGTATGGCAAAAGCCTCTGCAGCTGCAAGTCCTACACCACTACTGCCTCCGGTGATTACTACTGTTTTTCCTTTCAGGTTGTTATTTTCCATGTGAATACGAATTATGGATTAAGAATTATGGCTTGGCAAACGGAATGATCAATCAAACTTCAAAACCTTCCTTTCTGGAATCCCTGATGCTTTGCTTAAAGTCCTGCAATTCTTCGGCTTCCTCAATAGAGTGGGAGCATTGCAGGCTTTCGTCCTGCTCGGTGAGTTTGCTTAGGTGTACGTAATATTTTTGGATCACGCGCATTTCCTCTTCTGTCATATCTTCAATATCGACAAGGCGGTTGCTGGCATATTTATGCGAAGCGACCAGTTCATTGAGTTTGAGCTGTATGGCGAGCGAATCTTTATTTTGGGCTTTCTGTATGATGAAGACCATCAGGAATGTCACGATGGTAGTCCCGGTATTGATGATGAGTTGCCAGGTTTGCGAGAAATTAAAAAAAGGGCCGGTAACTGCCCACGCAATAATTACCAGGAATGCGCAGCAAAATGCTACCGTGCTGCCTGTGATCCTTGATACCTTCGAGGCAAATTTTTCGAAAGTGTTATTATAATTTATGATGGTTGCATTTTTCATGTCTATTGATTTTGTAAATGAGCCTGTTGTAGCTTTACAAAAATAATCGACATGATGCCATTGGCTTTATAAGATTTGTGGTTTGGGTTGTAGGATTGTAAGATTTAAGACAGTAGGATTATAAGATGGGATTTTAATACGGTAAGATTTAAGACGGGATTAACTTTATGCACTTAATTTGATCTCTCAGGATTGAGGGCTTAAAAGTCTTACAGTCTTAAAATCCTACAGTCTATTCCTCATCTTCCTCAACCGTATGCGATTTGGAGTAATTCCGCCACTTGTCAATAGCTTCCTGCATGTCGTTTGGAATTTCGGTATCAAAGCGCATCATTTCACCGCTGACCGGATGTTCAAAACCGAGTGTTTTTGCATGTAATGCCTGTCTTGGCAGGGCTTTGAAACAGTTTTCTACGAATTGCTTATACTTCGTAAAAGTGGTCCCTTTGAGGATTTGGTGTCCACCGTACCGCTCGTCATTAAACAGTGTATGCCCAATGTACTTCATATGCGCTCGGATCTGGTGTGTCCTACCGGTCTCCAGGATGCACGAAACCAAAGTCACATACCCGAAGCGCTCAATGACTTTATAATGCGTAATGGCGGGCTTCCCGATTTCAGGATCGGCAAAAACAGCCATCTGCATTCGGTCTTTCAAATGCCGCGCAAGATTGCCTTCAATAGTGCCTGCGTCTTCTTTTACATTTCCCCATACCAGCGCTACATATTCACGTTCCGAAGTCTTGGCCTCAAATTGCTTGGCCAGGTGGCTCAGCGCCGCTTCCGTTTTGGCGATGACCAAAAGTCCGGAAGTATCCTTATCGATACGATGCACGAGTCCCGGGCGGTTGCTGCTGTTCAGCGGTAAGTTTTCAAAATGGTAAGCCAGTGCGTTGACCAATGTCCCGGTATAATTCCCGTGACCAGGGTGTACCACAAGTCCGGGTGGCTTGTTCACGATCAGCAAAACATCATCTTCATAAACAATGTCAAGCGGAATATTTTCTGGATCGACACGGTTTTCAAACGGTGGGTGCGTGAGCATAATCGTCACGACATCCAGGGGTTTTACACGGTAATTCGATTTTACAGGAATGTCATTCACATAAATATCACCATTCGTCGCGGCCTGCTGTATCTTATTGCGCGTGGCGTTTGCGATCTGTGACATCAGGTATTTGTCGATGCGCAGCAATGCCTGTCCTTTGGCCACTACAAACCGGTGGTGTTCGAAGAGTTCATCTTCAGGATCGAGTTCGGGAGTGAAATCAGTACTCATTAATTGTTACTGCTGGTGGTATCGGTTTCCGTTTCATTTTCTTCATCAAAACCGACTTTCCCGTCACCTACGACAAGATCGATCTTTGACGATTTCAATACCTTATCTCCAGGCTTCAGTACCTTGCCGTTCTGCATCATTTCCAATACCATATCTTTCCCCAGGTAAGGCTTGTAGGTAATTTTGCCCTGCTGCAGCCCGATGGATTGCAAGGTTGGTACGGCTTGCCTTAAAGTTTGCTCAATCAGATTCGGCACGCGAACAGAATTGAATCCGCCCGAATTGATCTTGATATAAATCTTACGGTCTTCCTTTACCTTCGCGCCTGCCAGCGGATCCTGCTTCACGATGGTGAATTTAGGGTAATCCGGATTGAAGTCGACCGTATCGAGCACTTCATAATCCAGGTCGGCATTGTCAAGCACTTCCTCAGCCTGCTCAATCGACATTTTCGCGAGATTAGGCACCGTGATTTCCTGTCCGTGTTTGGTCGAAAATGAAATCCACTGTAGAAGCAGGAAGCCAATCACCAGCAAAATCAGGAATGCCAGGGCCAGTTGCCTGAAAAATACTTTGCTGGTAAGGTAATTGCGTAAGCTCATTTGTTGAATGTTTCGGCAAAGATATAAAAATACTGCAAGTGATAGGGATTGAAAAATTAATGATATTTTTGTTGAAACAATTAATCAATATCGGATGAAAGTAGCCGTAGTCATGGGCGGATATTCAGATGAATCAGTCATTTCGCTGCGTAGCGGCAAGCTGATCCTCAGCAATCTGGACAAATCAAAATATGAAGCTTTTGAAGTGCACATCCTCAGCGACGGATGGTATGCCCTTGCAGCTGATAAAAAATATCCCATCAACAGAGCCGATTTTTCTGTTGAAATAGACGGCAGGCACATCAAATTTGACGTTGCCGTAAACACCATCCACGGTACACCGGGCGAAGACGGCCACATGCAGGCCTATTGGGAATTGCTGGATTTGCCTTATTCAGGTTGCGGTTTTTACCAGTCTGCCCTGACGTTCAACAAACGTGATACCTTGTCGGTACTGTCGAAATTCAATATCCCAAGGGCCAAATCAATTTATCTTTCAAAAGGGCAGGAGATCGCTGTGGAAAAGATTGTGGCCGAACTGGGCATCCCGTTTTTCGTAAAGCCAAACCAATCCGGCAGCAGCCTCGGGGTTTCAAAAGTAAACGATGTTGCCGATTTTGACAAGGCGCTCGAATTCGCTTTCGCAGAAGACCACGATATACTGATCGAATCGTACCTCAAAGGAACCGAAGTGTCCGTTGGCGTACTGAATTACAAAGGAAGGACGACGGTTTTAGGCCTCACAGAAATCGTGTCGCAAAATGATTTTTTCGATTACGAGGCCAAATATGAAGGGAAATCGGAGGAAATCACACCTGCCAGGCTCGACCAGGAAACCGAAAAGCGGGTACGCGAAACTGCGGCAAAAGCCTATGAAGCACTTGGAATGAGCGGTTTTTCCAGAACCGACTTCATCGTGATGGATGGTATTCCGCATTTTATAGAAATGAATACGAATCCCGGGTTGTCGCAGCAAAGCATTTTTCCGCAGCAGGCGGCACATGCTGGCATCGCATTTTCGGATTTGCTGGACAACGAGATTGCATTGGCATTGAAACGGAAGCCACTTTGGAAGAAATAATGTTTTAACCGCAAAATACGCTAAGGCTTTCGCAGGATTAGCAAAGCAGTAGCGCCCTTTGCGATTGAACTTTGCGCACTTTGCGATAATAATTGTAAAAATATGAAAGATATTTTTGAATGGGAACGCGTCCTGTTTAACGAACTCCCTTCTGAATTCCTGTATGAAGTCATCTTCAGGTCGGCCACGATGTTCATCGTTTTGCTGCTCACATTGAAGATGACGGGCAAACGTGGCGTAAAACAATTATCCGTTTTTGAAACGGTGATCATCATCGCATTGGGCTCTGCTGCAGGCGATCCTATGTTTTATGAAGATGTAGGGCTTATCCCTGCTATCACCGTCTTTACCGTTATCATCATTTTGTACCGTTTGGTTACGTGGCTGGCCGGCAAGAACAGGAAGTTCGAGGAATTTATCGAAGGTAAAACAGAATGCCTGATCAGTGAAGGCCGCTTTTCGGTCACTTCGTTTGAAAAGGAAAGCCTTGCACAGGACGAATTTTTTACAGAATTACGCCTGAAGTCAATAGAACACCTGGGGCAGGTGAAGCATGCCTATCTGGAAACCAGTGGCGAGGTGAGCGTGTTTTTTTATGAAGATGACCATGTAAAATTCGGCCTGCCGATACTGCCGCATTATTTTGCGGATAAGGTGAAGATTATTCCTGCTCCCGGAATATATGCCTGTACATTCTGCGGGCACACGGAAGAATTGCAACAGGGAAAGTCCAATTGTAAAGTCTGCGCTAAACCAGAATGGGTGCCCGCAATAAAAAACCTGCGCATTACCTGATATTACTTATTTGTGCTACTTTTGGATTACCAATTTCAAATAGATGAAAAAAGCGATATTTCCCGGATCCTTTGACCCCATTACACTGGGACATTTTGACATCATTAAAAGAAGCATTCCGCTTTTTGATGAAATTATCGTAGCCATTGGTGTCAATGCCGAGAAGAAATACATGTTTTCACTCGAAGAAAGGAAACGTTTCATCGAAGAGGCTTTTGCCAATGAACCTTCGGTAAGGGTGGAGACATATGAAGGGTTGACGATTGATTTCTGCAAAAAGATGAAAGCGCATTACATCCTTCGCGGACTCCGGAATCCTGCAGATTTTGAGTTCGAGAAAGCCATTGCCCATACCAACAGGCGATTGTCAAAGATAGAAACCGTTTTCCTTTTGACGGCTGCCAATACTTCTTACATCAGTTCGAGTATCGTGCGCGATGTTATCAGGAATGGTGGGCAGTATGACATGCTGGTGCCGGATTCGGTAAAAGTGAGTCGCGGTGGTCAGCCTCAGTAGTCGGTCTCAGTCTCAGTCTCAGTCTCAGTCGGTAACACTTAACCAACTTCTTTCTTACTGCTTACTGCGACTGTAAGCTTTTTTCCTCTTCAAACAACAGTTTAATATTCTCATACGAATTCTTTAAAGCCTCGCTGATTTGATCAGGATTCAGCCAGGCAACTTTTTCAATGCCTTCCTCGAGTTGCGGCAATAATGGCCCTTCGTAGGTGCTGCGCATTTCAAACCAATGCGTGACTTTCAATTTATAACGCCCGTTGCGCTTGAAAATATGGTAGGTTTTCTGTAGTTTATCGGTAATCACGAGTTTGTTTACGCCGGTTTCTTCCTCTACTTCGCGTAAAGCGGTGTACTCGATTTCCTCGCCTTTTTCGATGCCGCCTTTCGGTAAATCCCATTTGCCATTCCGGAAAATAAAAAGGACTTCATTTTTTTTGTTATACACGATTCCGCCGCCCGCTTTCTGTACGGGCATCTTCGTTTTCAGCGTTTTCAGGATTTCCTTTTCGTCGGGATGGTATAAATAAGCCTTTTGAATTTTATTCTGGAAAATTTTGGTAATAACCTTCTTTATATCAGCACTTTCAAGTAAAAACAACTGGAAATCCGTCTCTTTTACGATTTCATTTGTGAGGAAAAGCGGTTTGTCGTTTACAAAAACTTTATACATTTGTAATATGATTTTTAATAAAGATACAGCCAGTAAAACTGCAGAATTGCTTTTACAAATAAATGCAATTAAATTGAATCCAGGAAATCCTTTTACATGGGCTTCAGGATGGAAATCGCCAATTTACTGTGACAACCGCATTACGCTGTCTTTTCCTCCGATACGGAATTACCTTAAGGAAGAGTTTGCTAAAAATATCGAAAAACAGTTCGGTAAGCCCGATGTCATTGCCGGTGTCGCTACTGGCGCTATAGGTATTGGATTGCTGGTTGCCGAAGCTTTGGCGCTGCCGTTCGTTTACGTTCGGCCTGAACCAAAAAAGCACGGCAGGCTCAACCAGATCGAAGGGTTTTTGCAAAAAGGCCAGAATGTCGTCGTAATCGAAGACCTGATCAGCACCGGAAACAGCAGCCTGATGGCGGTCGAGGCATTGAAGGAAGCCGGTGCGAATGTAAAAGGCATGGCTGCCATTTTCAGCTATGGTTTTGCCATCGCCAATAAAAACTTCAAGACGGCCAATGTTGATTTATATACTTTAAGCAATTATGAAAGCCTGCTGCCTTTGGCCGTAGCCAAAAAATACATTACCGAAGAAGAAGAACAAACTTTAATCGAATGGCGCATCAGCCCCTCAACCTGGGGAATAGAAGTATAATTGACCATTATTCTAAACCCTCCAACCTGCACCTTGAACCCTTAAACCAAAAAAATGAATCTCGAAAGCCAGAAAGTTACCGTAGAAAAATCAGCACAATACCTGTTTGAAGCACTGTCGCAAGTCAGTAATTATGAAACACTGATGCCTGATACCATTGCAAAATTTGAGGTTTTGGATGCTGATTCCTTTATCTTCGGACTGAAAGGGATGCCTGAAATAAAACTCAGGATGAAAGATAAAATCCCGACTTCCAAAGTGGTGCTTGGAGCGGCAAGCGATAAACTGCCGTTTACGCTGACTGCCGCGATTTATTCGCTTTCAGATAATGCTTCCGAAGTGCAGCTTTTCTTCGAAGGCGAATTCAACGCGATGATGGCGATGATGGTGAAAGGCCCGATCAGCAAGTTTATTGAGACGTTGGCGGCAAATATGCATAAGTTATAGTCTGAAGGTCAGAAAGACGGAAAAGTCAGAAAGACAGAAAAGTCCGCAAGTCCGGAAGACGAAAGAAAAAAAGCTGCTAAATATCATGGCAGCTTTTTTATGTTTTGCAGGTCATCTTCCGGACTTCCGGACTTTTCTAATTTTCCCGACTTCCTAATAAAGCATCTCAATTTCCTTTATCCCAAATCGTCTTACCGAATCGTCTTCCAGCGTTACCTCGAGTTTTCCATCGGTTCCAACGCCTTTGATAATTCCCATGAACTGTTGTCCGTCCGCTTCAAATGCTGTAGGAATATGCAGCCTGAAAATGAAGTTGTTATAAGTATGCCACATTTCCATTGACAAACCATTCACGGTACTACGCTTCATTTCTTCAACGATAGCAAAAAGGATTTGCTCTTTATTTAATTCGGTTCCGATAATATTAAGTAATGAGGAAGCTCTCGGTAAATCACTAAAATCGCTTTGGTTGACATTGAGCCCAATCCCGATTACCGAATCAATCCTGCCATCATTCCTAAAGCTGTTTTCAATCAATATGCCACTGATTTTTTTATTGGCTGACAATATGTCGTTTGGCCATTTGATGGATAAACCAGGTATGCCAAATTTTTTTAACGCTTGGGTAATACTCACCGCAACGGCGGCATTGAGTAAGAATATCTGGTCCGGACTGGTCAAGACATCTTTAATCAAAATACTTGTAATTAGGTTTTTACCAGGTTCGGTAAGCCATTTGGAACCCATTTGACCCCGGCCTGCCGTTTGTATTTCTGCGGTGACAACGGTAAAACTTTCCGCTTCATTTTGGGCGTTCAGCTGCTTGAGGTAATCATTGGTCGAATCTATGGCACTGAGTTTGATAAGATGCATCGGACGCAATTCAGGAGTGATATTTTAATCTTCTGTTAAGGTTCAAAAGTAAATACAAAAAATGGTAACTTTGCAAACTTATAAAAATATTAAATGGCAAAAAAGACTGTAAATAACGATGCGCTGCTGGCACTCATTATAAAAGGAATTGAAGAGGTTAAGGGAAATGATATCGACATTCTTGACCTGAGGGAAATAGATAATTCAGCCACTGATTATTTCGTCATCTGTAATGGAAATTCGAATACACAGGTAAACGCGATCGTGAATTCTGTACAAAAAACAGTCTCCAAAGAACTTAAGGACAAGCCATGGCACGTGGAAGGCGCTGAAAATGCTGAATGGGTGCTGATGGATTATGTGAATATCGTAGTGCATGTTTTCCAGAAACCCATCCGGGAATACTACAATATTGAAAGCCTTTGGGGTGATGCCAAAATCACTACCATCCAGAATAAATATTAAAAAAATCAATCATCATCCATGTCAAAAGACAATATCCCAAGTCCCAAAAAGGTCAGGTTCAATCCTATGTGGATCTATCTGTCTGTCATTGCCGTAATCTTGTTTATTTATGTTACGGGCGACAACGCTATAAAAGACCCTTCTAAAATAACGTCTTCCTCTTTTAATGAATTCCTTGACAAAGGATTGATTGCTAAAGTGGTAGTGAATAAAACCCAGGCAGATATTTACCTGAATGACACCGCGCTCAAGGACAAATATTTTGCGAAGGTGGCCAAAGATGTTTTCGGGAACCCAAATAAAGGGCCGCATCTGTTCCTGGATGAAATCGGGAATGACGAATTATTCCAGAAAAAACTTGAGCAGGCAAAGGCATCGGGAAAACTGCCGGAATTTAATTTTGCTCCGAAAACCAACTGGATAGACATTATCACCATCATTCCGATTATCCTGCTGATCGTATTCGGGATTTTCATGATGCGCCGGATGTCAAGCACAGGTGCCGGTGGAGGCGGGCAGATTTTCAATATTGGCAAGTCCAAAGCGAAGCTTTTTGACGAAAAGAACGATATAAAAATCACTTTCAAGGATGTAGCCGGACTTGAAGGCGCGAAGGAAGAAATCCAGGAAATCGTGGAATTCCTTAAAAACCCTGAAAAATATACCAACCTTGGAGGAAAAATACCGAAAGGTGCCCTGCTGGTCGGGCCTCCCGGAACCGGAAAAACGTTATTGGCCAAAGCCGTTGCCGGAGAAGCGAAAGTGCCATTCTTCTCGCTGTCAGGTTCTGATTTTGTGGAAATGTTCGTTGGGGTAGGAGCCTCCCGGGTTCGTGATCTTTTCAAGCAAGCCAAAGAAAAGTCACCAGCGATAATTTTCATTGACGAAATTGACGCTGTGGGTCGTGCCCGTGGCAAAAATAATATGTCAGGCGGAAACGACGAGAGGGAAAACACATTGAACCAGCTGCTTACAGAAATGGATGGTTTCGGTACCAATTCAAACGTAATCGTACTTGCCGCCACGAACCGTTCCGATGTTTTGGATAAAGCGCTGATGCGTGCAGGGCGATTTGACCGCCAGATATTTGTTGATCTTCCGGACATCCGTGAGCGTAAGGAAATTTTCGAAGTGCATTTGGCACCGCTTAAGAAAATCGAAAACCTTGATACCGACTTTTTGGCAAAGCAAACTCCGGGTTTTTCCGGTGCAGATATTGCCAATGTATGTAATGAAGCGGCGCTGATTGCCGCCCGTAAGAATAAGGAAGCGGTTGACAAGCAGGATTTCCTTGATGCTGTGGACCGCATCGTCGGCGGACTCGAAAAGAAAAACAAGATCATTACTCCAGACGAGAAAAAAGCAATTGCTATCCACGAAGCCGGCCACGCGACGGTAAGCTGGATGCTCGAACATGCGGCGCCGTTGGTAAAAGTGACGATTGTACCCAGGGGACAAAGTTTAGGAGCAGCATGGTATTTACCTGAAGAAAGGCAGATTGTACGCCCGGACCAGATGCTTGACGAAATGTGTGCCACTATGGGTGGACGTGCCGCAGAGCATGTGACTTTCGGGAAGATATCGACCGGGGCACTGAGCGATCTGGAGAAAGTAACAAGACAGGCCAGGGCTATGGTGACAATTTACGGCCTGAATGATAAGATAGGGAATGTGACTTATTATGATTCGACAGGGCAGAGCGAATATAATTTCTCAAAACCGTATTCTGAGGAAACGGCCAAAGTTATTGATGAGGAAATCTCAACGTTGATTGAAAGCCAATACCAGCGTGCAATTGAGATTTTGGAAGTTAATAAAGACAAGCTCAATCAATTGGCGGATATCCTGATTGACAAAGAAGTGATTTTCAAGGATGATCTTGAACATATTTTCGGAAAAAGGCCATTTGACAAAAATCTGCAGGAAGAAGCCTCATAGCAATAAAATAACGACTTTTCATAAAAATCTTAATTCAAAAAACCGTTTGAATTAAGATTTTTTTATCTTTGATAAATTTCAGTCCGGAATTTGGTTTTTCAACAATTTATATGAGTCTTTTTAGAAAATTTTTTGGTCCCGGAGATTCTTCTGATGAAGAAAAGGAGAACGATTTGAATGCAATCCGTACGTCAAATCTTCCGATGGACGAACTGTTTACCATAAATTTCAGGAAAAACGGCGGTAAATTCCTTTACTGTGAAAACCTTACTGAGGTCAGGAGCCATTTTGAGGACATCCTCGAGGAAAATGACTGGTTTGAAAGCGATGCGATGTGTTTTGAACCCAAGCTGCACACAATGCTTGAAGAAAACAATCTGAATTTCAAAAATCCGGTAAACCCTAAATTCCTTTTCGCTACCTGTGAAAACCTGATTGCCGACGAAGGTTCGGTGCTTTTTTCATCAAACCAGATCAAGCAGCTCAAACCACAGGAACTTCCTGTAAATATTGTCATCGTAGGTACAACAAGCCAGATTATTGAAAATAAAAGTGATGGCCTGCGTGAAATCAAAAAGCGTTACGAGAAAGACTATCCTTCAAATATTACTACGATCAAGTATTTTGAAAAAGCCAAAGAAGAAGACTTCCTGCACTATGGAAGCGTAGCCAAAAATCTTTATCTGTTGCTTTTAGAGGATCTTTAAGATGAACGAAACGCTCAAGAGGGGGATTTCCGGCGCTGTTTATGTGATATTGCTGATTGCTTCGATTTATTACTCCACCGAAACATTCTTTCTTCTTTTCGGTATTTTCCTGGTGATTGCTGTGTTTGAGTTTTGCAACCTGGTGAAACTCCATGTCATTTTTCCCGTGTTATTAGCGCTTACCACCTACGGAACCATCAGTTACCTGCTTTTTAATAAAATCCGTTTTGACCGCAATTTCGATTTGGCCCTTTTGGCCCTGACCATGCTGGTTTCGATTAAAGGGATTGTTTTTTTGTTCAGCCGCAACAAGGATTCTGTTAATACTTTTTCAAAATACGCTTACCTGATTGGTTATGTGATCCTGCCGTTTATTATCATTACTAAAATTCCTTTTGGTGTCAAGGGTTATAATCCAAAAATTCTTATTGGTATCTTTATTTTAATCTGGACAAATGATACCTTTGCATATCTTGTCGGGAAATCTATAGGGAAGCATAAATTATACGAAAGGATCTCTCCGAAAAAGACGATTGAAGGTTTTCTGGGAGGCGTTGCTTTTGCAGTTTTAGCCGGTTTCTTAATTTCGAAATATTATATCGAAGGGGGAAGGCTGGCGCAGAACATATGGATTGGTTTTGCTTTGATTATGAGTATTTTCGGCACGATAGGCGATTTAATCGAATCCAAGTTTAAAAGGATTGCAGGTGTGAAGGACAGCGGGAAGATCATGCCCGGTCACGGCGGTATACTGGACAGGCTGGACAGCATTATTTTCGCCGCCCCATTTGTATTTTTGTTTTACCAAATATTAAATTTATTATAGCATGGCACTTTTAAAATTTCATAAAGAAGGCGCGACAATTATCCTGGTTTCGTGTGCAATAAGCGTGGGTATCGTGCTTTTGGCCGATAAGTTTATTGTGGATTTGTGGCTTCAGAAAACCGTTCAGATTGCGGTATTGCTCTTCCTGATCATCATACTGCAGTTTTTCAGGAACCCAAACCGGACGCTGGTGGTAAATAACAACCATATCATTGCACCCGTTGACGGAAAAGTGGTTGTCATCGAAGAGGTGTATGAAAGCGAATACTTTAAGGACAATCGTGTGCAGGTGTCCATTTTTATGTCGCCGATAAATGTACACGTGACGCGTTTTCCCGTAAGCGGTAAAGTAAAATTCAGCAAGTACCATCCCGGAAAGTTCCTCGTAGCATGGCATCCAAAAGCAAGTGAGGAAAATGAAAGGACGACCATTGTCATCGAGAACAAGGTTTTCGGTGAAATCCTGTACAGGCAGATTGCCGGCGCTTTGGCAAAACGCATCGTGAATTATGCCAAAGAAGGCATGGACGTGGTGCAGGGCGAAGATGCCGGATTTATCAAATTCGGTTCCCGCGTTGATATTTTTCTCCCTTTGGGCACAAAAGTGGATGTAAAACTCCAGCAAAAAGCTGTCGGAAACAGGACAATCATTGCAACCAAAGCATAAATGGAACCCGAAGGATTAAATAAGCGCTTTAACGATGCGGTAGAAATTGCCGGTGAGATGACACAGTCGTCGCTTCCTCAGGATATCCAGTTGCGGTTGTATGCTTTTTACAAACAAGCCACTTTCGGGACAATAGACAATAGCCAGCATGCGTCGAATTTTGACCTCCGCAATGCATTTAAAACCAATGCCTGGATGCAAATCAGCCATCTGTCGGCCGATGAAGCCAAAGAAGCTTATATTGAATTGATCCATTCCCTGAACAAATGACCATGAAAATATTACGTTTGTTTTTTTTTCCGGTTGTCGTCATGACACTTTTTTCGTGTAACCAAAAAAAGCTTACCGAAGTCGAGGTGCCTTTGCCTGAAAATGAAGCGCCAGCCAAAACCGTCATGGGCGATCCATCAGACGTGAAAGCGGATGAAGGCGCATTTGAAATGGTAAAACTGCCTTATGCCTACAACGCTTTGGCTCCCGATATCGATGCGCGCACCATGGAGCTGCATTATTCAAAACATTACCTTACCTATACCAATAATCTCAATAAAGCGCTCGCCGGAACAGATCTGGAGAAAGCGTCCATTGAAGATATCCTTAAAAAAGCAGGAACTGAAAATATGCCTTTGCGCAACAATGCCGGTGGTTTTTACAATCACAGCTTTTTTTGGGATGGCATGTCAGGCAAGGGTGGCGGCCAGCCCAAAGATACTTTAGCGCTTGCTATTGCTGCGGATTTTGGATCGTTTGAGGTTTTCAGATCACAATTTGAAAAAGCCGCATCGGATCAATTTGGTTCGGGATGGGCTTGGCTGATCGTAAATCCATCAGGAAAACTGGAGGTGACATCAACGCAAAATCAGGATAACCCGTTAATGCCAGGCGTTTTGGTTTCGGGAAAACCAATATTGGCTTTGGATATTTGGGAGCATGCCTATTATATTCAGTATCAGTACAAAAGAAAGAATTACATCAATGCATTTTTTAATGTGATTAACTGGCAGAAAGTGGGCGAGCGGTATGAAGAAGCGATTAAGAAAAAGAACTGATTTTATGAAAAGGCTTTTATTGATTTGTTTGTTTGGATTTTCTGTTTGTGAAGCACAGATCAGTTTTTCTCCTTACGTAGCTATACCGACCGGCTCCTGGCCCGAAACTGTTGCTATTGAGGATATGAACCACGATGGGCTTAAGGATGTGGTCCTTGGGATGGGCAGCTATGCCGATGGAGACAATGATTTCAGCATCCTTGTGTATTTGCAAAACGGTTCAGGCGAGCTCGAAACACCTGTAAAATACCCGTATGCCACGACAAGTATGGATATAGAGGCAATAGATATTGACGATATGAACAATGACGGGCTTAATGATGTCGTCATAGCTTTTGGCAATAAGATCGGGATTTACTATCAAAATACCAATGGGACTTTAGATGCAGTAAATGAAGTGGCACTTAATAATTATGCCAAAACCCTGAAGATAGGCGATCTAAACAATGATGGACTCAAAGATATTGCCGTAGGGTACCTCAATTCATTTTCTGTCATGATACAATCCGGCGGAGCGACGTTTGCTACCACTTCATACAGCATCATGATGAATTATGATATTGAAATTGATATTGCAGATGTCGATGATGATGGCAGGGATGATGTCGTAGTGAAATCCTCTGATGCCTTGAATGTGTTGACACAAAATGCTTCCGGGACGCTTAATTCCCCGGTTGCTTACCTTTCAGGAACAGGCCTATCGATTAACGGGATTGCTTTAGGCGATTTAAGCAATGATGGAAAAATTGACATCGCCGCTTCCAGGGGAGGCAATTCGCCCTCGGCCAAAATAACGATCCTGAAACAAAACCCCGCTACACAACTGATGAATACTCCGGTATCGATTTCGGCATATGATATCCCGGAACCTATAGAAATAGGGGATATGAACAACGACGGCAAAAATGAGATCGTTACTGCGCACGGCGGCTGGAATAGTTTAAGCTGCTACACGCAGAATACTTCCGGGATGTACAGCGGTTATTATGCTTTCCCAATCTCTTATGCTTCCCATTACAACAGGCAGGGCATGGCTCTGGGTGATATTAATGGTGATGGTTTAAAGGATGTGGCGATTGCAGACTATAACCACGGATTGGTCATCCTTTACAACATTTCTGAATCACTCGGTACCGAAGAACCAGCAAAAATCCAGGCTCCTGCCATGTATCCGAATCCCGTTAATGATGTCGTCAATATTGATTTCAGCATGTCGGATTCAGGTGGTGTTGCCGAAATTTCAATCTTGAATGCCCTGGGCATGCAGGTGGCAGCCCTGCAGAAATCCAGTGACATACAGCGCATCAATATGGCAGGTTATGCTTCCGGAGTATACTTCGTTAAAGTGCATACAGCAAAAGGCGATGCCACTGGTAAAATTATAAAACAATAAAAAATCCCGGAATTACCGGGATTTTTTTATTTCAAACTCAAAAGGCTCTGCTCAATCATAGCAATCTTTGCCAAAGCATCGGCTTCTTTCTTGCGCTCGATTTCAATGACTTTTTCCGGGGCACCGCTCACGAATTTTTCGTTTGACAATTTCCCCTGGACTGATTTTAAGAAGCCTTTGTTGTATTCCAATTCTTCGGTAAGCTTTTTAATTTCGGCTTCCATATCAATGTTTCCGGTAATCGGTACAAAATATTCGTTCGATTTTACACGGAAGGATAAAGCGCCGTCTGCCTTTTCAGAGACATATTCAAAAGCATCAATGTTGCCAAGTTTTGAGACTACCGAATCAAAGTACGTCGAAACATTTTCGCTGTTAATCGCCTTTAGCGAAATCACGTCCCTGAACGGGATGTTTTTCTCTTTTCGCACTGTCCTTACAGCCGAAATGACTTCCATGGTATGTTCAAAATCCGCAATCAGTTTATTATCAAAGGATTTTTTTTCAGGCCATTGTGATATGATCAACGCGTCTTCAGGCTTGCGATCGGCAATAAGCTGCCAGATTTCCTCAGTCAAAAACGGCATGAACGGATGCAGTAATTTCATATTGTTTTCGAGCATTTCCAGCGCTTTCGCAAAAGTAACGCTGTCAATTGGCTGCTGGTACGCAGGCTTGATCATTTCCAGGAACCACGAACAGAAATCATCCCAGACCAGTTTGTAAATGGCCATTAAGGCATCTGAAATACGGTATTTTTCAAAATGGTCTTCGATTTCGGCTAATGTCTGCTGCAGTTTGGCTTCAAACCATTCCACTGCTACCTTCGACGATTCCGGTTGCGGAATGGCATCTGAAACTTCCCATCCTTTGATCAATCTGAAGGCGTTCCATATTTTATGCGTAAATGCTTTCCCCTGGTTGCACAGTTCTTCGTCAAACAAAATGTCGTTTCCTGCCGAAGCGCTCAGCAATAATCCCACACGAACACCGTCTGCCCCGAATTTATCGATCAGGTCCAGCGGATCAGGGGAGTTTCCTAACGATTTAGACATTTTACGGCGTTGGCTGTCGCGTACCAATCCGGTCAGGTATACGTTCGTAAAAGGCTTTTTGCCGGTATACTCATAACCAGCAATAATCATGCGTGCCACCCAAAAGAAAAGGATGTCCGGACCTGTTACCAAATCATTGGTTGGGTAATAATATTTGAAATCCTTGTTTTCAGGATCCATTATCCCTCCGAAAACCGCCATGGGCCACAGCCAGGAAGAAAACCAGGTGTCCAAAGCATCGGCATCCTGCGTTAAGTCCGACAATTGCAGGCTTGGGTTCTGCGTTTTGGATTTTGCCAATTCCAAAGCATCAGCGGGCGTTTCAGCCACGACAAAATCTTCTTTACCCAGGCCGTAATAATATGCCGGGATCTGCTGTCCCCACCACAATTGGCGTGAGATATTCCAGTCGCGGATATTTTCAAGCCAATGCCTGTAAGTATTCTCGAATTTCTTCGGGTATAATTTAATTTCGTTGTCTTCAAGAACAGCTTTGATGGCAGGTTTTACCAATTCCTCCATTTTCAGGAACCATTGGTCGGACAGGCGCGGTTCGATGACTGCTTTTGTCCTTTCAGAAGTGCCTACCTTATTGAGGTGGTTTTCGGTCCTGGCCAAATCACCATTGGCTTCGAGTTCTTTTGCGATTTCCGCGCGCACCGTAAATCGGTCTTTGCCTTCGTAATGCAAGCCGTGGGCATTCAGTGACGCATCTTCATTAAAAATATCGATGATTTCCAAATGGTGTTTTTCACCTAAAGCCTTATCATTCACGTCATGTGCAGGCGTTACTTTTAAACAGCCCGTACCGAATTCCATATCTACATAGTCGTCTTCAATGATAGGAACCACGCGTCCGCAGATGGGAACGATCGCTTTTTTACCTTTTAAATGTGAAAAACGTGCATCATTCGGATTGATGCAGATCGCCGTATCGCCGAAAATGGTTTCAGGTCTTGTCGTGGCTACCGTCAGGAAATCGTTCGTGCCTTCAATCTTATATTTGAGGAAATAGAGTTTTCCCTGTTGTTCTTCGTAAATGACTTCTTCGTCGGAAAGTGTGGTCTTGGCTTCCGGATCCCAGTTCACCATACGATAGCCGCGGTAAATCATGCCTTTGTTGTACAGATCGACGAAAGAGCGGATTACTGATGCGGACATGTCAGGATCCATCGTGAATTTCGTTCGTTCCCAATCGCAGGAAGCGCCAAGTTTTTTCAACTGGTCCAAAATGACGCCACCGTATTTGTCAGTCCATTCCCAGGCATGGGCCAGGAATTCCTCGCGGGACAGGTCATTTTTATTGATGCCTTCGGATTTTAGCTTGGCTACGACTTTGGCCTCAGTGGCAATCGACGCATGGTCCGTACCTGGAACCCAACACGCGTTGAAGCCTTTAAGGCGCGCACGGCGGATCAATACATCCTGAATGGTATTGTTGAGCATGTGGCCCATGTGCAGTACGCCGGTGACGTTTGGCGGCGGAATCGTAATGGTGTAAGGCTTACGGTGGTCGGGTTCCGAATGAAAGTAATTGTGTTCCATCCAGTAGGCGTACCATTTGTCTTCAATGGCTTTGGTGTCGAATTGTGCTGGGATTGTCATAGTATTGGTTTGCCGTTCCGGCATTTTATTTCTGATTATTGATGTGACTGCAAAATATGATTTGGAAATCAGCGTTTTAGCCCTGATGGAAGCGGCATCCTTTTTCCTGCTTCTTTAGCAGGGAAAAGATATAGCGGACAGCAGGAAATAGCTCCGAAAGAAAAAAATCTTCGGTACGGTTTTTGCAATAGTGTGCAAAAATAAATAAATCGTGTGGGATAAAAAATTAAGAATTAATTATTTGCACATTAGTTAAAAGAATTTAAATTTACGAACCCAAATAAAAATGTACAAAATGAAAAGACTATTATTTTTAGCGTTTTTTGCGATGATTTCGGTAGTGGGATTTTCCCAATCAGGCCCGAAAATCGAATTCATGGCGAAGGACAATACGATTGATTACGGGACAGTTTCAAAAGATACTGACAGCGGAATCAGGAGTTTTGAATTTAAGAATACTGGCGATGCCCCGCTGAAGATCATCAATGTGCAATCGACCTGCGGTTGTACCGTGCCTTCAAAACCAACTGAAGACATCATGCCGGGAAAAACGGGTAAGATTGATGTGAAATACAACATGAATCCGGGTGCGATCCGCAAAACCATTACTGTGGAGTCGAATGCGGTGAATGTGGAAGGTGGCAAGATTGCACTGAAAATCAAAGGGGAGGTGATCGCGAAGAAAGAAGTGAACCTTTTGGAGAAGAAGAAATCGATTATGGAAAAGTAATTCCATTTCAAAATAAAGAACCGCCCATGAGGCGGTTTTTTTATGATTTTTTTACTGCAAAGTGCGCTGAAAAATCCTTGTGTTCCTTGCGAAAAGCCTGGCGTGCTTTGCGGTTAACCTTAATTCGAAACAATCAAAATTTCCACACGGCGATTGTCATCTTCTTCCTGGCTGTTTTTTTCCGGGATCGGATGCATTGGGCGGGTGACACCGTAACCTTTGAAGGAAAGCCGGTCGCTTTTGATTTTATTGCGTATCAGGTAAGTATGCACGGCCTTGGCGCGCTTGGTCGAAATATCGTTTACGTCGCCCTGTGTCTGGCAGCAGATGTGGCCCTGTATCTCGATTTTCAGTTTCGGGTTGTCTTCCATGATGCAAAGCAGTTCGGCCAGGACTGGCTTTGACTTAGGCACAACGGCATCAGAATTATTGAAGAAATTGATGTTTTCCAATTTGATCAGGTCACCGGCTTTTGCGGTCTTGACCTGTTCGGTGAGCGTCTGGTATTTGGTTTTAGGGACTACAAGCTCGGGTTTCGGTTTTTTAGGTTCGTAGATAACGAGCACTTTGCGGTTTTCAGACTGGACTTTGGATTGCGTAAAATCTTCACCGAAGCCTTTGGTTTCATAGCCCGGAGCCACCGTTACCTGGTTGCTGATCATGTAGTTGTAGATTTGGCTGACACGTTTCAGCGAAAGCGTATCATTATAACCATTCGTGCCTTTCCAGTCGCAATAGCCGTAAATTTTAGTCACCTCGATATTCTTATTCTCGGAAAGCCAGCGGTCGAGCTTTTCTTTCGCCGCCGGATTGATGTCGTATTTATTAAAATCAAAGAACACCTCGAGGCGGTCTTGCGCCTGGATTTTATACGAAATAAAGCAGCAGCACAGCAATAAAAAATATATCTTGTTTTTCATCAGTTTGAAATGATTTCGATTTCTACACGGCGGTTGGCGGCACGTTCGGCCTCATTTTTTTCGGGAATTGGGAACAAGGGCTGTGTCACGCCAAGCCCTTTATAAGACAGCCTTTCTTTCGGGATGCCGTAAGCAGTAAGGAAATTGTAGATCGCTTTGGCACGCTGGGTAGACAAATCCTGTTTGTCGGCGGGCATGCAGCACAAATGCCCCTGGATTTGGATTTTTAAATCCCTATTGCTTTGCATGACCAAAAGCAGTTCGTACATTTTTGGCACCGATTCCGGGATTACGATAAAGGTGTTGATTCGGAAATTAAGGTTTTCAACCTGCAGTTTGTCGCCCGCTTTGGCAACAGCCACTTTTTGCATGAAAATGGTATCGAGTTTTATGGTGGTTTTCGTCCCATTTGGATTGTCGAGTGTCATCGTGGTTGGGAATATGATGGGTTTCCGCACTTTTGGCTTTTCTGCTACAGGTTCCGGTTTGATGCCCAGAATTTCATTTTCACGCGGCAAATCTTTTGGCAAAAGATAATAAATAGTGACTTTACGGTTTTCAGCCTTGATTTTGGAAGACTGGAATTTCTCGCCGAAACTGCGCGTCTTGAAATCTTCGCGGATGTTGATCCTGTCCTTTAAAATGCCTGCAATATAATCGACACGTTTTTTTGCGAGCGTGTCATTGAAGCCTGTAGAACCGTCTTCATCGGTGTAACCGTTTACAGCAACTATTTTTGAATCCTTATTGTTTGATATCCAATCATTCAGGCTGATGATTTCTTTTTTTGCAAGTGCAGATTGATTGCTGTCAAAATACACGGAAAAAGACTCCTGTGGAAAGCAGGTGCCTGTCCCCAAAAGCATGAGCAGGTGTAGAAAGAGGGCTTTCATAGGCAGATTATAAAAACGAATTTACTGTTTTTTACGCTCTTGTAAAAGATTTAGAACGTAATGTACAATGAATTCATATATTTGAAGCCTAAAATCAAACTTATGAAACAAACTGTACTCATTGCGGCGCTTTTGATCAGCGGATTGTGTTCGGCGCAATCGGTAATACAAAGCGTCAATTCAGGAAGTGTTATTTCGGCAAATGCGGTTGTGGGCGTTGGAGAGATTGTGGTCGTACCGCAAAACCAAAACCAATCGGCAACTGGAATTATCGGTGTTTTAGCTCAGGTAAACCAACAAATGCTTGAAGTCCCTTCCTATGAACTGTCGGACAAGATTACCGTCTGGCCGAATCCTACTGTAGCAAAGATATCTTTCGAAACCAATGAAAATCTTGCCAATGCCACAGTGGCTGTTTTTAACAATGTGGGGCAATTGGTCCTCGAAAGGAAAATCGGTGCGGATAACAGCATCGACCTTACGGATCTGGCACAAGGCATTTACATGATCCAGCTTTCAAATCAAAAACAAGCATTTAAAATCATCAAGCACTAATATGAGAAAACTATTACTGTTGTCCGCATTATTTTTGTCGTTCATGGCCTTTGCCCAGGTTCCGCAGGGCATTTCTTACCAGGCTATCGCATTGAATGCGGTAGGACAACCTGTTGCCAGTGCCAATGTTGGGGTACGTCTTTCCATTCTGGACGATTCGGCTTCAGGGACGGTGCTATATACGGAGACACAAATCAAGGCTACGTCTGCACAAGGTCTCTTTACGCTGGTGATAGGGCAGGGAACGCCGGTTACGGGAACTTTCTCAGGTATTAACTGGGGTATGAATTCCAAATTCCTGAAAGTCGAAATGGATGTTGCAGGCGGAACAAACTATGCCGCTGTAGGAACTACGCAATTGCTGTCGGTACCTTACGCCATGTATGCAGGCAATACCGCAAGTGTTGCCGGAAATGCTTCGATCAATGACGATATTGTTGCCAATAAGAATGCAAATTTTGGTTTCATAGATACGTATGGCAACAATGCTTATGTTTACAATGTGGATACCAATGCATGGTCTGTGCAGCCATTTAATGTCAATGCATCGCCTACCCTGATTTCGTCTAAAGGTAATTTTTTCTTTATTGATACCTACGACAATAAAGCATATTGTTATTATGCCAAAACGGGAACCTGGTCATTCCAGGCGTTTAATGAAAATGCCTCTCCCTCAGTAACTGAATCCAATGGTAACTTTGGTTTCGTGGATACTTATGATAATAAGGCCTATGTTTACAACGCGCAAAACGGCACCTGGTCATTCCAGGAATTTAATATGAATGCTGCGCCGTCCCTTGTTAATTCTAAGGGCAGTTTCGGTTTTGTAGATACTTATGACAATAAGGCTTATGTCTTTAATCGAAAAAACGGGGCCTGGTCATCACAATCTTTTAATGTAAATGCCTCACCGTTGTTAAGCGAGTCAAACGGCAATTTTGCTTTTGTGGATACGTATGACAACAAAGCTTATATCTTCAACGGAAATACCGGAAGTTGGACATTCCAGCAATTTGATGAAAATGCTTCACCATCTATTTCCATATCTGAAACAAACTAAAAATCTGATTTAAAACAATATATCCTATATGAAAAAACTAATACTATTATCAGCACTATTCCTGTCGTTAGTGACATTTGCGCAGGTTCCACAAGGCATCTCTTACCAGGCGATTGCATTGAATACTTCCGGCAATCCTGTGGTAAGCGCCAATGTTGGCATAAGGCTTTCTGTCCTTGATGTGTCAGCTACAGGAACGGCTTTATATACGGAAACACAGGCTAAAATGACCAATGCACAAGGCCTTTTCAATCTTGTGATCGGGCAGGGGACGCCGGTTTCGGGGACTTTTGCAGGAATCAACTGGAAAACCAATTCTAAGTTCCTTAAAGTAGAAATGGATGTGGCCGGTGGCTCAAACTACGTTTTGGTCGGGACAACGCAACTGCTTTCGGTTCCGTATGCTTTGGCTGCAAAATCTCTGGTATTGGCTCCGGGAGAAGGCATTACTTTGACTTCACCAAACGGGACAGCTTATCAATTATCGGTAAATGATGCTGGGGTATTATCATTGCCTACTACGGCAAATTCAAATAATTTTCCTGCCGATTTATATGTTTATGGCACTTTCAATGGCTTTAACACTGCCACTGCACAGCTGCTGAATTATAATGACAGCTACTTTACCGGATTTAAATACCTGACTGGAGGGAGCCAGATTAAATTAATTTCAGGTACGGCACCGAATTCAGCAGTGTACGGAAATGCTGGCGGAATGCTCGTCCTGAACGGAAGTGCATTTACAGCACCTTCATCAGGATTGTATTGGATCAGTGTCAGCGCTTATGATCTGGATAATGGGATGTATTTGGATGTAACACAATTCGCGCCTAAAGTCCGCATCAATACGACTTTTACAGATTATAATATGATATATAATGCCGCAACCAATACTGCAAGCGCTACCGTAACGGGTATTTTAAGCAGTGATAATTTCTATTTCAGGATGCCCAATCCAAATTCAGGGACTACAAATTATGGTGATTATCTTGCAGATGGGATTGCAGAAATGAACGGCACAGAAATCTCGTTCCCCGGAGCATCTGCCTCAGTACCGAAAAACTATAAGATTGACTTTGTAATAAATGTTAATGGTACCGGATCTTATACTGTAACACAGGTTCCTTAAGGGATTTATCTTTAAACAAAAAGCCCCGAAATACGGGGCTTTTTTATTGGATTACGTTGAGCTATCGCGTAAACAATAATTCCCTGTATTTTGTCAGTGTCCAGCTTTCATCATCAACAAGCAATTCCAGTTTGTCGCAATGCTCGCGGATCACTTCAAAATAAGGCTTTACATTATCACAGTACTGTTCAGCCATTTTCTGTGCATCGGTTAAGGCATTGGCGGTTTTGCGCGCTTCGGTCATTTCCTCAACCTGTGTGTTAATGCCTTCGATATGCTCTGAAATTTCCTTGATCAGCGTCATTTGTTCTTTCCCATATTTCTGGAAATCATTGCCGAAGATTTCCTTGAGTCCGCATACATTTTCAATCAGCGTATTTTGGTAGCGGATTGCCGTCGGGATTACATGGTTTTTTGCGATATCGCCGAGCACACGGCCTTCAATCTGGATTTTCTTGGTGTATTCCTCCAGTTCGATTTCATAGCGCGCCTCCACTTCGACGTGGTTCATGATGTGCATTTCTTCGAATAACGCCAAAGCTTCTTTAGAAATTTTCGCCTTCAAAGCCAATGGCGTCGTCTTGAAATTGCTCAAGCCGCGTTTTTTCGCTTCTTTCTCCCAGGCATCGCTGTAACCGTCGCCTTCAAAAAGAATGTCTTTTGAGGTTTTGATATATTCCCGTAAGACGTTAAAAATCGCTTCATCTTTCTTAAGGCCTTTGCTGTCAATCAGCGCATCCACTTCTATTTTAAAGTCTTTTAATTGTTTCGCAACGATGGCATTCAGCGTGGTCATCGCATTGGCGCAGTTTGCGGAAGACCCTACGGCACGGAATTCAAATTTATTTCCTGTAAAAGCAAAAGGCGATGTCCTGTTCCTGTCAGTATTATCCAATAACACATCGGGAATTTTCCCGACCACGTTCAGTTTCAGGTCTGTTTTTTCTTCCGGTGACAGTTTGCCTGAGGAAACGCCTTCCAGTTCTGCCAATACTTTCGTCAATTGCTCCCCGATGAATACGGAAATAATGGCCGGTGGCGCTTCATTCGCACCCAGTCGATGGTCATTACTTGCCGTGGCAATGGCTGCTCTCAACAACGATTCATAATTATTTACGGCCTTGATCGTATTGATGAAAAACGAAAGGAACTGCAGGTTGCTCATCGGGGTTTTACCCGGGCTCAGCAAGTTTACGCCGGTATCGGTTGCCAAAGACCAGTTGTTGTGTTTTCCTGAACCGTTCACGCCCTTGAAAGGTTTTTCATGGAACAATACCTTGAAATCGTGGCGTTCGCCTACCTTTTGCATCACATCCATTAACAAGGAATTGTGGTCTACTGCAAGATTGGTTTCTTCAAAAATTGGGGCCAACTCAAATTGGTTAGGAGCTACTTCATTATGACGGGTTTTTACCGGGATGCCGAGGTACATACACTCTTGTTCCAGTTCACGCATATAATTCAAGGCCCTTGAAGGGATAGATCCGAAATAATGGTCGTCCAATTGTTGCCCTTTCGCCGAGGTGTGCCCAAGCAGCGTCCTTCCGGTCATTAAAATATCAGGCCTTGTATTGGCCAAAGCAGTATCGACAAGGAAATATTCCTGCTCCCATCCTAAAGTGGCGGTGACTTTCTTTACATTTTTGTCGAAATAACGGCAAACATCCGTCGCAGCTTCATCAACGGCATTCAATGCCCTTAATAAAGGGGTTTTATAATCCAAAGCTTCTCCCGTGTATGAAATGAATACCGTTGGGATGCATAATGTCGTTCCGAAAATAAACGCAGGGGAAGTGGGATCCCACGCAGTGTAACCACGTGCCTCGAAGGTATTGCGGATACCGCCATTCGGGAAACTTGAGGCATCCGGTTCCTGTTGCACCAATTGCCCGCCACCGAATTTCTCCAACGGATCGCTGCCGTCATACGAAGTTTCGAAAAACGCATCATGCTTTTCGGCGGTCGCGCCCGTCAAAGGCTGGAACCAGTGGGTATAATGGGTTACGCCTTTGGTCAATGACCATTCTTTCATGCCCATGGCGATGTAATCGGCTAATTTCCTGTCAATCTTCGTACCGTGCTGGACTGCATCTTTCACGCCTTTATAGGCATCAGGTGTCAGGAATTGTCGCATGGCCTTGTCATTAAATACATTGGCACCGAAAATTTCTGATTTGCGGCCTGCTTCCTCAAATTTAACCGGCTTCCTGGTAGATGCTTCTTTTAAAGCCTGAAAACGTAATGTTGACATAAAAATTGATTTTTAAAGTTGATACCCTATTAATTTTAATGCAAATATATTATTTTTTGGTTTTAAAAATAAACTTACCCTAAAAAAATAGGGGGTATTTTATTTTTTATTATTCTGAATAGATTTTTGGACTATTGAATTCTCAGAAAACCCGAAAACCTGAAATCTGAAAATCCGAAATAATTTCACTATGTTTATAATCTAAACCCACCACCATGAACCCAATCATTTCCCATTCCCTTTTCACCGATTTCGATATTGACCTGTTCAGGGCCGGGAAGCATTTTCGCCTGTATGAAAAATTCGGTGCACACCAGATAGAAGTTGATGGCGTAAAAGGTGTATATTTTGCAGTCTGGGCGCCATCCGGACGTTCGGTATGCGTGATCGGGGATTTCAACAACTGGACGAAAGACGTTCATGAACTCAATGTCCGCTGGGATTCTTCAGGGATTTGGGAAGGTTTTATCCCCGGTGCCGAAAAAGGGGGGCGTTACAAATACAGAATCCAATCCTTTAACGGTATCATCACTGAAAAAGCCGACCCGTTTGCGCTTTTCTGCGAGCATCCGCCTGAAACTGCGTCGGTCATCTGGGACCTCGATTATAAATGGAAGGACAAATCCTGGATGGACACCCGCAAAGACAAGAACGGATTGGACAGGCCTTATTCGGTTTACGAAGTGCATCTCGGATCGTGGCGCCTTAATGCCGAAGGCAAATTCCTGACCTATCTCGAACTCGCGGACCAGCTCGTCGCTTATGTCCAGGAAACCGGTTTTACCCATGTTGAATTGTTACCGGTCATGGAATACCCATACGACCCGTCATGGGGTTATCAGCTCGTCGGGTATTTCGCACCCACATCGCGTTTTGGCAAGCCACAGGATTTCATGTTTTTGGTAGATAAGCTGCACCAGGCGGGAATTGGCGTCATCCTGGATTGGGTGCCGTCGCATTTCCCTGATGATGCGCATGGTCTGGGGTATTTCGACGGCTCTCATTTATATGAGCATCCCGATCGCCGTAAAGGCTACCATCCGGACTGGAAAAGCCTCGTGTTCAATTACGGGCGCAATGAAGTGCGTTCGTTTTTAATCAGTAATGCGATTTTCTGGCTGCAAAATTACCACATTGACGGACTGCGGGTAGACGCCGTTGCCTCCATGTTGCATCTGGATTATTCAAGGAAGGAAGGCGAATGGGAACCCAATATTTACGGAGGCCGCGAAAACCTCGATACGATCAGCTTCCTGAAGGATTTCAACGAAGCGGTGTACACCACTTTTGAAGGCGTACAGACGATTGCCGAGGAAAGCACGTCATTCCCGATGGTGTCGCGCCCTACATACAACGGCGGACTGGGTTTCGGGATGAAATGGATGATGGGCTGGATGCACGATACGCTGCAATACTTCAAACGCGAGGCCGTCTACCGGAAATACCACCAGAACGACCTGACGTTTTCAATGACCTATGCTTTTTCAGAAAACTTTATGCTGCCGCTTTCGCATGATGAAGTAGTGCATGGCAAAAGTTCTATTTTAGGCCGTATGCCTGGCGATGAATGGCAGGCTTTCGCCAATTTAAGGCTGTTGTACAGTTATATGTTTACGCATCCCGGCGGCAAACTGTTGTTCATGGGTTCAGAATTTGGCCAGTATGCGGAGTGGAAATTTGACGGCAGCCTCGACTGGCACCTGCTCGAATATAGTTTTCACAAGGGCGTTAAGAAAGCAATTACTGATCTGAATGCCTTATACAAAAACAATCCGGCATTGTATGAAAAGCAATTCAGTCCTGAAGGTTTCGAGTGGATCAGCCATGACGACCATCAGAATGCTGTAATCTCTTTCATCAGGAAAGGCGAAAATCCAAAACAGGATCTGGTTGTCGTTTGTAACTTTACTCCGGTTGTACGTATGCCTTACCGCGTTGGATTGCCCGGCAAAGGCAAGCTGACGGAAATCTTTAATTCGGACAGCAAGGAATACGGTGGGTCAGGCATAAGCAATATCAAACCTGTAAAGATTGAAAAGAAGGAATGGAACGGGAGAGATTTCTCGGCAGAGGTGGAATTGCCGCCTTTAGGCGTAGTGGTATTTAAGGTTAATTAGCAAATGGGATAATTATCTCACCAGTCTAATTCAGGCATTCCCGCCCGCGCTCCTGATCATGCCAAATACAATCATCCCGAAAATAATAACTGTCCCGAGCTTTAAGAACCTGATAAATCTTGTTGCAAGAGTATATTGCCTTATGGCATTCCCAGGTGTTATCGCTGCCATATAATTGAAAATATGCGGGAATTTGTTTAGGAAAGAAAGCCCGATAGCCAGTATCGTAATCACGATGGGCAGGGCAAAAAGGTTTTCCTTCGCGCCAAAGCCATCCGCATTCCCTGAAAGATCGAAGTGGATGGGGATGATGTCTGGTAGCTTCGGGT
The DNA here is from genome assembly GCF_003097535.1 of Flavobacterium pallidum. Taxonomy (NCBI): domain Bacteria; kingdom Pseudomonadati; phylum Bacteroidota; class Flavobacteriia; order Flavobacteriales; family Flavobacteriaceae; genus Flavobacterium; species Flavobacterium pallidum. The sequence goes on along the minus strand of NZ_CP029187.1, from coordinate 3,038,325 downwards.
AATTTACAAATACCAGAATCCAGATGCTTATTATTAAAAGCCAGCAAAGGGATTCAATGGCTTTATCAAATGGGGTGAGGAGGATTTTTATTTTTGGATTTGCCATATAACAAAAGTAATATAATGAATCAAAAAGCTGCATTGCGACTGGAATAAAATTCTTTCCCGATACTTTATCAAATTGCAATAAAACCCAAAAGTCCAAAAACCATGGTACAGCATCTGCAACCTACAACGTTATCGTTGAAAACTCCACCAACTTACCAACACCAACTTAACCTTAACTTTGTAAATTTGGCTTTTTCCAACCCTCTTAAACATGATTACAAACACTGAACTAGAATATAAAGGCGATTTGTATCCCACAGCAGTATCATCGGTACAGCAAGAAGCCGATTCCGTCTTTTTCCATACCGATAATAATGTCATCCTCAAAATTACCGTGCTGCGCGACAGCCTCATACGCTTCCGCTACACGACTAAGGGTTATTTCAGCAATGACTTTTCCTATGCTATCGATAAAAGCCAGTCACATGGCTATAACTTCCTCGAGCTCATAGAGCAGAAGACTTTTTATCAGATAAACACCAGCAAGCTCATCTGCCGTGTCAGCAAAACGGACCTTAAGATTTTGCTGACAGATTTGGATAACAATGTCATTCTTGAGGACGAGCTCGGTTTTCACTGGGAGGAAAATTACAATTTCGGCGGGAATATCGTGAAGATGAGCAAGGTATCGCACGATGGTGAAAGTTATTACGGCTTAGGTGATAAGGCTTCGCATTCAAACCTTAAAGGCAAACGTGTTGAGAACTGGGCAATGGACCAGTATGCCTTCCATAAAGACCAGGAGCCGCTGTATAAAGTCGTGCCGTTTTACATCGGGCTGCATAACCGGAAAGCCTACGGTATTTTCTTTGACAATACCTTCCGTACCAATTTTGATTTTGCACAGGAAAGAAGGAACGTCACGAGTTTTTGGGCTGAAGGCGGGGAGATGAACTATTACTTTATTTACGGCCCGCAAATGGCTGATGTCGTGACCACTTATACGCATTTGACCGGAAAACCCGAAATGCCGCCCATGTGGACATTAGGGTACCACCAATGCAAGTGGAGCTACTATCCGGAGAGCAAGGTCAGGGAAATTACCTCAAAGTTCCGCGAGTTGCAGATCCCGTGCGATGCCATTTACCTCGACATCGATTATATGGACGGTTTTCGTTGTTTTACATGGAATAAGGAGTATTTCCCCGACCCGAAAAAGATGGTTGCCGAACTGGCTGAAGATGGTTTCAAGACCGTCGTCATTATCGATCCTGGAATAAAAATCGATAAGGATTATTGGGTTTACAAGGAAGCTTTGGAAAAAGATTATTTCTGCAAAAGGGCTGACGGCCCGTACATGAAAGGCAAGGTCTGGCCCGGCGAATGCAACTTCCCTGATTATACCAATCCTGAAGTCCGCGAATGGTGGGCCGGATTGTTCCGCGAACTGATTTCAGACATCGGCGTGAAAGGCGTCTGGAACGATATGAATGAGCCTGCCGTAATGGAAGTTCCGGGCAAAACCTTCCCGATGGACGTACGCCACGATTATGACGGTAACCCTTGCAGCCACCGCAAAGCACACAATATATACGGTACGCAGATGGCACGGGCTACTTATGAAGGCGTGAAGCGTTTCGCATACCCGAAAAGGCCCTTCATCATTACGCGTTCTGCATATTCCGGGGCGCAGCGCTACACGTCCTCCTGGACCGGCGACAATGTAGCAAGTTGGGAACACCTTTGGATCGCAAACATACAGATGCAGCGGATGTCCATTTCAGGGATGGGATTTACGGGTTCCGATATCGGTGGTTTTGCAGAGCAGCCTTCCGGCGAATTGTATGCGCGCTGGATCCAGCTGGGCGTGTTCCATCCATTCTGCCGTACACATTCCTCCGGAGATCATGGTGATCAGGAACCGTGGTCATTTGACGAAGAAGTGATTGACATCACGCGGAAATTCGTCAGCCTGCGTTACCAGTTATTGCCCTATCTGTATACGATGTTTTATGAATATATTAATGACGGTGTCCCTATGCTGAAGCCATTGGTATATTTCGACCAGGAAGATCCGCAGACGCATTACCGTACTGATGAATTCATTTTCGGGAACCACATCCTGGTCTGCCCAATCCTCGAACCGAATGCGCAGGGGAGGAGAATGTACCTTCCTGTCGGGAATTGGTACAATTACTGGACCGGTGAACTGGTTTCAGGAAAGAAAGAACTTTGGGTAAAAACGGATTATGACCAGATTCCTATTTTCATTAAGGAAGGCGGCATCATCCCGAAATATCCGGTGCAGCAATATGTAGGCGAACTGAAATTTGACGAGGTGACTTTGGAAGTATATTATAAGCTCGGAAAGGAAAAATCCTTCCTGTATGAAGACGCTCAGGACGGTTATGATTACAATAAAGGGCGTTACAGCTTTTCAACCTTTACCTTCAATGGCAAGGAAAACCAGCTTATTATCCAGCAGCATAAGGAAGGGAAGTTTGAGATTCCGTACAGCAAATTCAAAATCAACCTCCACGGACTCCCATTCCAGGTCAAGACCATTTATATTGATAATGAACGCGCTGCTGCAGATACGATCCAGTTTAATGGGAATACATTGTTTATTGATAAAGATTTTACGGAATTACATATTACCGGCGCGTAATTAAAATCGTACTTTTGGAATGTTTTAAAACCATAAACCATGAGAAAATACGTAATAATATCTGCTTTTGCAGTTGCGCTCGGTGCATCCTGTGCGACAAACCCGTTTACCGGAAAGAAAACGCTGAACTTCGTTTCGAATGATCAGATATTTCCAACTGCATTTGCACAGTACAAGCAATTCCTTACGGAAAATAAAGTAGTGTCGGGCTCGGCTGCCGCACAACAGGTACAGACTGTGGGTAACAAAATCCGTATTGCAGCCGAGAAATACCTGAATTCACTCGGGCAGAAAGATTACCTTAACGGTTATGCCTGGGAATACAAACTGGTAGAGAATAAGGAAGTGAATGCCTGGTGCATGCCGGGCGGAAAGATTGTGGTATACTCCGGGATACTGCCGGTTACCAAAGATGAAGCCGGATTGGCTACCGTTTTAGGGCACGAGGTTTCCCACGCTTTGGCAAACCACGGCGCACAACGTATGAGTGTAGACCAATTGCAACAACTGGTCGGGGTAGGGGTAGTCGCCGCTACTTCAGGGCAATCAACACAGAACCAGGCGATTTTCCAGCAAGCGTACGGACTGGGCTCGACCCTCGCGGTCACCCTTCCTTTCAGCCGCAGCAATGAGTCTGAGGCAGATGAAATCGGGCTTACACTAATGGCGATTGCCGGTTACAATCCGGACCAGGCGGTAGTTTTCTGGCAAAGGATGTCTGCAAATGGTGGTGCCGCGCCGCCGGAATTCCTGAGCACGCACCCGTCTGATGCCACAAGGATCAGGAATATCAAGAATCTGATTCCGAAAGCTAAAGCGACTGCAGCGAAGTTTGGCGTGGTTTATAAGTAATCCGTCTACAATTACAGTAAATTATAGTGAAGCTGCTTCTTTGAGAGGCAGCTTTTTTATTTGCACAGCATAGTGATGCGAGTTTTTGGCACGATCCTGCGGTGCCTTTAGCATTAACTTTCCGTGAAATTGAAGCAACGTTTCCACAATCCCAAAAAAAATAAATACATTCGTGAAAAATCTTCACTATGGCCGATTTAGAAAAAGGAAGCAAAAAACTACTAAACGCCTGGGCGTTTTACGATTGGGCGAATTCCGTATATCCATTGACGATTTCCTCAGCAATATTTCCGATTTTTTATGAAAAGCTGTTTACAGGACGCGACCACTACATCTATGTTTTCGGGACCTCGCTGAAGAACTCGGCATTGATCAGCTTCGTTACCGCGGCGGCTTTCCTTGCCGTGGCATTCTTTTCACCATTACTGTCCGGAATTGCGGATTATGTGGGCAATAAGAAAAACTTCATGCGCTTTTTCTGCTACCTTGGCGCATTTTCCTGCATGGGATTGTATTGGTTTGACCTCGAGAATATTTATACAGGCTTGTTGTTTTATTTCCTTGGTCTGATCGGTTTTTGGGGAAGCCTCGTGTTTTACAATTCGTATTTGCCTGATATCGCATATCCGGAACAGCAGGATAAAATCAGTGCCAAAGGCTATTCGCTTGGGTATCTGGGCAGCGTCATTTTATTGGTAGTAAACCTTGCCATGGTCATGAAACCGGCTATTTTCGGGATTACTGGCGAACCTTTGGAAGCGGCATTGAAAGCGATGAAATATTCGTTCATCAGTGTAGGTGCCTGGTGGATTATTTTCAGCCAGTACACTTATTATTATCTGCCGAAAGGCAATAAAAATGCAGAAAAAATTACACGCGAAGTGATATTCAACGGTTTCCGTGAGTTGAAGAAAGTCTGGGGATTATTAAAGGAAAACGTGCCGCTCAAAAGATACCTCAGCAGCTTTTTTGTATATAGCATGGCCGTACAGACAGTGATGTTGATTGCAACTTATTTCGGTTCACAGGAAATCAAATGGGAAAATGCAGACCAAAGTACTACCGGCCTGATCATTTGTATTTTGGTCATCCAACTGGTCGCAGTTTTGGGCGCGGTTTTAACGTCGAGGGCTTCGGCAAAATTCGGCAATATTCCGGTATTGATTGTCATTAACGCGTTCTGGTTCCTATTGTGCATTGGGGCTTATTTTATTACTACGCCAATGCAATTCTATGCTATGGCAGGCTTGGTAGGATTGGTAATGGGCGGCATTCAGGCATTGTCGCGGTCCACTTATTCTAAATTGCTCCCTGAAACCGAAGACACGGCATCATTCTTCAGTTTTTATGATGTTTCCGAGAAAATCGGCATCGTGATTGGTATGATGGTTTACGGTATTATTGACCAGATTACAGGAAGTCCAAGGTTTGCCATTGTATTCCTGGCGCTGTTTTTCCTGGTCGGGTTATTGTTGCTCAGAAGAGTCCCGCGGAAAAAGTTGACATAATCATAAAATAAATTATATTTGGGGCGAATAAAAAAACTGTTATGAAAAACTTCAAAATAATATTCAGGGTATTTGCTTTGCTGACTTTGCTGTCCTTAAGCTCCTGTTCGGAAGATGTAGAACCGATTGATCCGTATGTACTGAATCCAAACATTACCGAATGTCCGGAACCGACTTCCTTTTCTTCCTCTGATTTTGTGGAAACCAAAGTTACGCTGACATGGGTATCGGAAGGCGATTTATGGGAAGTGGAATATGGCCCAGCCGGGTTTGTACACGGCCAGGGAACATCAGTCACAACCGCCGAGCATTCCTTTTCGGTTGATGGCTTGGATACTACTCTGGAATATGATTTCTATGTGCGTACGAATTGCGGGGAACTGAAGAGTGACTGGGCGGGCCCGATTTCGGTAGATGATGAAATCATCATTGATCCAAATCCGAATCCAAATCCGCAGACCGGTGTTTTTAAGGCTGATTTTGACGGTACCACCTTTGTTGCAACATCAACAAGTGCTTTTATCAGTGGTGACGGGATAACGATCACTGGATTGAAAGCGAATGGCCAGGGTTTTGCCATATTGCTTGACGGGCAAACCACGGGAACTTACACTGATAACGCAGGTATATTTTATAATTTAAATGCCAATTCCGAATTCGGTTATTCCAATGCCAATGAAAATTTTGAAACCAACGGCGAGGTTGTCATTACTGAAATCAACACTACTGCCCACACGATTTCTGGAACATTTCACTTTACCGGAATCTGGTCTGAATTTGATGCAAATCCTGCTGTCCCAAACAAGGAATTCACAAACGGAACCTTCACGGTATCCTACACGAGCACAAATCCGAATCCTTCAACTGATACGTTTTTCGCCAAAATCGACGGTACTGAATTCGCTGAAACCCAAATCGATGTTGCGGCCGTTTCCGGCACCGGAGTTCCGGATTACATCAGCATTGTAGGGACCAAGCCAAATGATGATAATTTAGGATTGCGAGTTAATGAGGGATTGTCGCCAGGTACTTATAATATCACGGGCCCACTAACTGATGACGTGGTGGGAGCCCATCTTCTGAAAGATGATGTTTTATATCAGGCAACCGCAGGAACGGTTACAATAACCCAAATGACCGCTACGCATGTTACGGGAACATTTTCGGTTACCATGAAAAATTTTGAAGGCACGGTAACACTTCAGGTCACTGAAGGCGCTTTTAGCGTAGATTACTAATAAAAACGATTTTTATACTAATCCCGGCTTTGTCCGGGATTTTTTTTGGCACAATGATTGTCCAGAGGTTGGAGCGCAGGTGAAATTTTAACTCAATTTTATCTGGCGTTCAGAAGTATACACGATTTTAAACAATAAATTTGTCGTTACCCAAGTTTTGGGATAATGACAAAATGACTTAAAAAACATATGTCCAGCCAAAAAATTACTACACTTGACAATTTGTCACTTCAGGATTTAGACTCTGAAGCAGATCTGATCCCCCTGTTAACCGCCGAAGATGAAGAGGAAATGGCCAATGAGGAACTTCCCTCATCATTGCCCATCCTGCCATTACGGAACACGGTCCTTTTCCCAGGAGTCGTGATCCCCATCACAGCGGGCAGGGATAAATCCATCAGGTTAATTAACGATGCGAATAACAGCGATAAAATCATCGGTGTGGTGTCGCAAATCAATGAGGAAATTGAGGATCCCACTTCTGTCGATATCAATACCATCGGAACGGTAGCCAAAATACTCCGCGTACTTAAAATGCCTGACGGGAATGTCACCGTAATCCTTCAGGGTAAAAAGCGTTTTGAGATTGAGACGGTCACGGAATTACCATATCTAAAGGCCAACATCAAGGAGGTTCCTGAAAAACGCCCTAAAAAAGGAGAAAAGGAATTTTCAGCGATTATCGATTCTTTGAAGGAATTGGCCACACAGATTATCCAGGAAAGCCCGAATATCCCTACTGAAGCGACTTTTGCTATAAAAAATATTGAAAGTCAGTCGTTTCTGGTGAATTTTGTTTCATCGAACATGAACCTTTCGGTAAGGGAAAAGCAGGATTTACTTGCGATGAATAACCTCAAGGACCGCGCCCTTGCCACGTTGAGGTTCATGAATATTGAATTGCAGAAACTCGAACTTAAGAACGACATCCAGTCGAAAGTGCGTTTTGACCTTGACCAGCAGCAGCGCGAATATTTCCTGCACCAGCAGATGAAAACCATCCAGGAAGAACTGGGCGGTGTTTCACAGGAAGAGGAAATTGACGACATGCGCCAAAAGGCGAAAGCCAAAAAATGGGATGAAAAGACACAAAAGCATTTTGATAAGGAATTGTCGAAAATGCAGCGTATGAATCCGCAGGCGCCTGATTTCGGGATCCAAAGAAATTACCTTGAGTTGTTCCTCGAATTGCCTTGGAATGAATTCTCAAAAGATAATTTTGATTTGAAGCGCGCGCAGCAGGTTCTGGACCGCGACCATTTTGGGTTGGATGATGTTAAAAAGAGAATGATCGAACACCTTGCCGTCCTGAAACTGCGCAACGATATGAAATCGCCTATACTTTGCCTTACAGGGCCTCCCGGAGTAGGGAAGACCTCAATCGGGAAATCTGTGGCCGAAGCTTTGGGCAGGGAATATGTGCGTATCTCACTGGGCGGTTTGCGTGATGAGGCGGAAATCCGCGGGCACAGGAAAACTTATATTGGGGCTATGCCTGGCCGAATTATCCAAAGCATTAAGAAGGCAGGAACTTCGAATCCGGTTTTCGTTCTGGATGAGATTGATAAGTTGTCGAACAGCAATCAGGGCGATCCGTCTTCGGCGTTGCTGGAGGTCTTGGATCCGGAACAGAACAGCGAATTTTATGATAATTTCCTTGAGATGGGTTATGATTTGTCAAAAATCATGTTCATCGCCACTTCCAATAATTTAAGTGCCATCCAGCCCGCTTTGCGCGACAGGATGGAAGTCATCAAAATGTCAGGATATACGATCGAGGAAAAGGTGGAGATTGCCAGGAACCATTTGTTCCCGAAGCAACTTACGGCACATGGATTGACGGCCAAACAACTTTCTATTGGCAAGAAGCAACTCGAAAAAATCATAGAAGGCTATACCCGTGAATCCGGTGTCAGGAACCTTGAGAATAAGATTGCACAGGTGATCCGACATGCGGCAAAATCGGTTGCGATGGAAGAAGATTACAATATCAAGGTTACAGATGCTGACGTTGTGCAAATCCTGGGCGCACCGAAACTCCACCGCGATAAGTCAGAAAGCAATGATGTGGCCGGAGTGGTGACAGGATTGGCCTGGACGAGTGTTGGAGGTGATATATTATTCATTGAATCGCTGATTTCCAAAGGGAAAGGTTCTATGACGATGACCGGTAACTTAGGGACGGTGATGAAAGAATCGGCGACGATTGCACTTGAATACATCAAAGCTAATGCGGACAGGCTGGGCATTGACCCTGAAATCCTGCCGAAATACAACCTGCACATCCATATTCCGGAAGGTGCCACGCCGAAAGACGGGCCAAGTGCGGGAATTGCCATGCTGACATCGTTGGTATCGGTGCTGACGCAGCATAAAATCAGGAAAAACCTTGCGATGACAGGCGAGATTACGCTTCGCGGCAAAGTGCTGCCTGTGGGCGGAATCAAAGAAAAAATCCTTGCGGCCAAACGTGCCAACATTAAGGAAATCATTATGTGTGCCGACAATCAAAGCGATGTTGAGGAGATCAACAAGACTTATATTGAAGGGCTGACCTTTCATTATGTTAAGGAAATGAGCGAGGTGCTGAAGATTGCGATTCTGGATGAGAAGGTGAAGCATGCGAAGACTTTGTAATTAGATAATTAGACAATCCGATAATTAGAAAATTAGATAATCAGGCCGGAAGTATTTCCGGCTTTTTTCATTGGAAATGATTCGTTAATTTTTGGGTATTCTGCGTGAGGGATGGAAGCGGCATCCTTTTTCTAATCCCGGGGGGTTAGAAAAAGATAAAGCGGACAGCCCGGCCTCGTTGCAGGAAAGACTTCCGATGTATGTCTATAATTTCCGCAACGAGGGCACGCCCAAAATAGCCGCAGTAATCAATAAGAGTTGGCAGTATTCAGGATTTGCAGATAATCATTATCTTCTTCCTGAATCCTGATTCTTTCTTCTCTAAAAAAATAATATCTTCGCAGCTGCGTTATAGTACCGCAATTACTACGGCATTCATGTTTAAAAACCGACTTACCTGCATCGTATTCCTTATCTCTGCTGCTTCCTTTGGTCAGATAGGTGGGAAATCGGTTTACCAGTTCCTGAGCCTGATAACATCGCCACGGCAGTCGGCTTTGGGTGGTAAAATCCTGACGCTGTATGACTATGATGTCAACCAGGCGTTCTTTAACCCGGCTACGATAAACCCTGCGATGGACAACAGGCTGTCGATGAATTACGGCAGTTTGTTCGGGGAAGTGACTTATGGCACGGCGGCTTATGCGTATACGTATGACCGGCATGTGCAAACGTTCCATGGCGGGATCAATTATGTCAATTACGGTACATTTCAGGGAACGGATGAAAATGGAAACCGGACGGCGGATTTTACAGGGAGTGAGATCGCGCTGTCGTTTGGGTATGCTTATAATATCCCGTATTCGGATTTTTATGTAGGGGCGAATGCAAAATTGATTTCGTCTACTTTGGAAACGTATAATTCTTTTGGCGCCGCCGCAGATTTGGGCGCGCTCTACATCGATGAGGACAATGATGTGAACTGGGCGTTTGTGATCCGGAATATCGGGACGCAGATTACGACCTATGCCGGGACGCGTGAGAAATTGCCTTTGGAAGTCATGTTCGGCGTGTCGCAGGAAATGGAAAACGTACCAATCCGCTGGCATGTGACGCTCGAGAATTTACAGCAATGGCAGATCGCTTTTTCGAATCCGGCGCGTGCTGAAGGTTCTATTGACGGCGGTTCGACTCCGGAAAAGATATCTATTTTTAATAATGCCTTGCGCCACGTCATACTTGGTGCGGAATTGTTTCCCAAGAAAGGTTTTAACCTGCGTGTAGGCTATAATTTCAGGAGGGCAGAGGAGCTTCGGCTTCTGGAACAGCGTAATTTCTCGGGGATTTCCGTCGGTTTCGGATTAAAGATCAACAAATTGAAATTTGATTATTCTTATTCACGATATACCTTGGCAGCCAATACGAGTTTATTTGGGTTGACGATTAATTTTGGAGATGAAGATTAATTAGTAATTGGATTATAAGATTGTAAGGCCGCTGCGCTTTAGGATTTGTGACGGCTGTAATACAATATCTTAAAATCTTACAGCGCAGCGGTCTTAAAATCCTCCTCAAACTTTGTAACTTTGCTGCTTTGTCACTTTGCAACTCAAAAAAATGAAAAAAATCACCATCGCCATTGACGGCTTCTCATCCACCGGAAAAAGTACTATTGCAAAACAGCTCGCGAAACATTTGGGCTATGTTTATGTCGATACGGGTGCGATGTATCGCGCAGTGGCTTATTTCGCGATGCAGAATGGTTATATAGACAAGGAATTTTTTGATAAGGACACTTTGATTGCGAGCCTTCCGTATATTAAGCTTCATTTTGTTTTCAATGCGGAATTGGGGTTTGGTGAAATGTATTTGAACGATGTCAATGTTGAAAAGGAAATCCGTACGATTGAAGTGTCGGGATTTGTGAGCAAGGTTGCCGAAGTTTCTGAAGTTCGTGCCAAACTGGTCGAGCAACAGCAACAAATGGGCAAAGACAAAGGCATCGTAATGGATGGCCGTGATATCGGAACCGTTGTTTTTCCCGATGCCGAATTGAAGATATTCATGACTGCCAGCGCCGCCACCCGCGCGCAGAGGCGGTATGACGAACTCAAAGCCAAAGGCGACAGCGTTTCTTATGACGAAGTCCTCAAAAACGTTGAAGAGCGCGATTATATTGATACCCACCGTGACGATTCCCCATTGGTAAAGGCGGATGGGGCTTATGAGATTGACAATTCGGATTTGACGCGGGAGGAGCAATTCGAAACGGTACTCGGACTCGTTAAGGAATTAGATAATTAGATAATGCGATTCGTTGTCAATAAAAAGCGCATAATTTTATCGATCCCCTATTCATTATCTCATTTTCTAATTGCCACATTTTCTAATTTCCATTTGCCCATCTCATTTTTAATGTTAGTTTTACAGGCTGTTTATTAATCAACCAAAAACTAATTTAATATGAGTATAAAATTTAGGCTTACGGCCATGAGCTTCCTGCAGTTTTTTGTTTGGGGAGCGTGGCTGATTACTGTCGGGAATTACTGGTTTGCTACCAAACAATGGAGTGGTGAGCAATTTGGGGCGATTTTTTCCACACTTGGATTATCATCTATCATCATGCCTGCTATCACAGGGATAATTGCAGACAAATGGATTAATGCCGAAAAACTTTACGGCATACTTCACATCCTTGGCGGGGTCGCCTTATTTTACATTCCGCAGGTTCAGGATCCAACAACGTTTTACTGGGTTATATTTGCAGCAATGCTATGTTATATGCCAACGATTTCACTTTCGAATTCGGTAGCATACAATGTGCTGAAAAACAATCAGTACGATGTGATAAAAGTGTTTCCACCCATCAGGGTTTGGGGAACGGTTGGTTTCATTGCGGCTATGTGGCTGACCAATTTAACCGACAATAAAGCGTCTGCCAATATGTTCTACATTGCCGCTGTAGCCGCCATTGCACTTGGAATTTATTCTTTCAGTCTGCCCAAATGCCCGCCGCAAAAACTGATTTCTGAGAATGCTACTTTAGCTCAGAAACTGGGACTGGATGCCTTCAAATTGTTCGGGACTTATAAAATGGCGTTGTTCTTTATGTTTTCAATGTTCTTAGGGGCTGCGCTGCAATTGACCAATATGTATGGTGACGTATTCCTTTCCGAGTTCGGGAAAATGCCGGAATATGCGGAAAGTATCATCGTAAAGAAATCAACGTTGATTATGTCTATTTCGCAGATTTCAGAAACCTTGTTTATCCTTGCGATTCCTTTCTTTTTGAAACGGTTTGGAATCAAGCGCGTGATGCTGATTTCGATGTTTGCCTGGGTATTGCGTTTCGGTTTGTTTGCGTACGGAAATCCTGCCGATGGATTGTGGATGATCGTATTGTCGTGTATCGTTTACGGAATGGCATTCGATTTCTTCAATATCTCGGGATCACTGTTTGTAGAAACGACTACCGATTCCAAAATCCGTTCTTCAGCCCAGGGATTATTTATGATGATGTCCAACGGATTTGGTGCCTTCTTTGGCGGATTGATCAGCGGTTATGTGATCGATACTTATTTCACCCACGATGGCGCGAGGGACTGGCATAACATCTGGCTTTCATTTGCAGGTTATGCTTTGGTGATCGCTGTTTTGTTTGGATTGATGTTCAAGCATAAGCACGTGCCGGAAGATGTGGCGGAGATAGCGCATTAATATCAAATAAGAAGCCCTTTCCTTGAAACGAAAGGGTTTCTTATTTGATAGGAGTACAGTGCGGCATCCTAGCCCCGATGGAAGCGGCATCCTTTTTATGGCTTCTTTAGCCAGAAAAGATATAGCGGACAGCGGGCAGATGAATCCTGAGAAGTTCCGTCGTAATGCTCCTGAAAATCCATATTTTCATTTTAAGTAAATTTTAGCGTATTTGAATATCCAACTATTTGCAAATCAAAAATAAAGTCGTAATTTTGCGCACCTTTTGGAAGAGAAGCGTTGCCCTTTAGGTACTGAACTTTATTTTAAAAACACTTCTGATATTTTTATCTTAAGCAGCGCAGGAATACAGAATACAAATTTTTTATCAGCATGTCTGAACAAACAAAAACACAAGCGGAATTTTTAGAGAACTTTAACTGGCACAACTTCCAGGAAGGAATTGATGCTGTTGACGAAAAAAACCTACAGGAATTCGAAGAATTGGTAGACAAGACTTTCATCTCAACAGATCAGGAAGAAGTAGTGGAAGGTGTTGTAGTAAGGATCACTGACCGTGACGCTATTGTTGACATCAACGCGAAATCTGAAGGAGTTATCTCTTTGAACGAATTCCGTTACAATCCAAACCTGAAAGTAGGTGACAAAGTAGAAGTATTGATTGACATCCGTGAGGACAAAACAGGTCAGTTGGTTCTTTCGCACAGAAAAGCACGTACGATCAAAGCATGGGATCGCGTAATCAACGCAAACGAAACAGGAGAAATCGTAAACGGTTTTGTAAAATGCAGGACTAAAGGCGGTATGATCGTTGACGTTTTCGGAATTGAGGCTTTCCTTCCGGGTTCACAAATTGACGTAAAACCAATCCGTGATTACGATCAGTATGTAAACAAGATGATGGAATTCAAAGTAGTGAAAATCAACCACGAATTCAAAAACGTAGTGGTTTCTCACAAAGCGCTTATCGAAGCGGATATTGAAGTACAGAAAAAAGAAATTATCGGTCAATTGCAAAAAGGACAGGTACTTGAAGGCGTTGTGAAAAACATCACTTCTTACGGAGTATTCATCGACCTTGGAGGTGTTGACGGATTGATCCACATCACTGACCTTTCATGGTCACGTATCAACCACCCAAGCGAAGTTCTTGAATTAGATCAGAAACTGAACGTGGTAATCCTTGATTTCGATGATGAGAAAACAAGAATCCAATTGGGTCTTAAGCAATTGAACGCACACCCATGGGATGCGCTTGATGCTAACCTGAAAGTAGGTGATAAAGTAAAAGGTAAGGTAGTCGTTATCGCTGATTACGGTGCATTTATCGAAGTAGCTGAAGGTGTTGAAGGTTTAATCCACGTATCTGAAATGTCATGGTCTACGCACCTGCGTTCGGCTCAGGATTTCGTAAAAGTTGGTGATACTGTAGAGGCAGTTATCCTTACTTTGGACCGTGAAGACCGTAAGATGTCCTTAGGCATCAAGCAACTGTCACAGGATCCATGGACTGATATCACTTCTAAATACCCTGTAGGTTCCAAGCACACAGGAATCGTTCGTAACTTCACCAACTTCGGTGTATTCGTAGAATTGGAAGAAGGAATTGATGGTTTAATTTACATCTCTGATTTGTCATGGACTAAGAAAATCAAACACCCATCTGAGTTTGTTAGCGTTGGCGAAAAACTTGAGGTTGTAGTACTTGAACTTGATGTTGACGGACGTAAACTATCTTTGGGCCACAAACAAACCCAGGCCAACCCTTGGGATAAGTATGAGGATTCCTTCGCAGTGGGCACCGTTCATAACGGGACCATCTCAGAAATCGTTGACAAAGGCGCTACTGTAGAATTCGGAGACGATATCGTTGCTTTCATCCCTTCACGTCACCTTGAGAAAGAAGACGGAAAGAAATTGAAAAAAGGCGAAGTAGCTGATTTCAAGGTAATCGAGTTCAATAAGGAATTTAAGAGGGTTGTAGCTTCGCATACTGCTATCTTCCGTGAGGAAGAAGAGAAAAACGCGAAAGCGGCCAGCGACGCTGTTACTTCTAACAATAACAATGCTTCTGCATCTACGTTAGGTGACAACAACGACATTCTTGCTGAATTGAAAGCGAAGATGGAAAAAGGAGAGAAATAATAATTTCTTTATATTATATGAAAGCCCTGCAGAAATGCGGGGCTTTTTTGTTAAAATAATTTTATATATTTACTGGCCAATATTTATTTATGAGAAAATTTCCATTTTTCGTTTTTTTGTTCTTTATAATAGGAGTTAATGGTCAGACTATAAATATCCCCGACCCCATTTTCAAAGCAAAATTGTTATTGCCTGCTAATGATAGTGTTGCTAAAGATATATTAGGTAATTATATTACTGTTGATGCGAATGGCGATGGTGAAATACAAGTGAACGAAGCGTTGCAGGTATACAAGTTGGGACTTCATGCGTCAAACATATCGTCCTTAACCGGAATTGAAGCATTCACAAACCTGACATATATCACATGCCAGAATAATCAGATTACGTCGCTGGATGTTTCCAGTATGCCCAATCTGTATTATCTGGATTGCAGTTATAACCAGATTACGTCGCTGGATGTTTCTGGTCTGGCCAATCTTTATCATCTGGATTGCAATTATAACCAGATTACGTCGCTGAATGTTTCCGGTACGTCCGATCTTTATCATCTGGATTGCTCTCATGACCAGATTACAAACCTGGATTTGACAGGCTTAAGTAATTTAAGGTATTTATATGCCAATAACAACCAATTGCAAACGCTGAACATGTCCGGACTAACCTATATGTTCGATTTTAATGCGAGTTATAACAACCAGCTTGATGTTCTGGATTTTGTTGGAATGACGTCTGTTAATTCACTCAGGTGTGACGGTTGTGGACTAAATTCACTTAATATTTCCGGGGTGAATATCCAGACACTTTATTGTTCTTATAATCAACTCACCACGCTGGACCTCAGTGCGGCGATTTCTTTAAGTGTGATTGATGTAAATTACAATAGCTTCACATCACTGGATCTCAGTGGACTGATACACCTCTACGGATTAAATTGCATGAATAACCTGTTAACCACCTTGAATACGCAGGACTTGACGAACCTTCATGTTATACGCTGCCAAAGCAATCAATTTGAAACACTTGATTTAAGCAATTGTAAATTGCTGACAGAAATTTATGCACAGGACAATTCGCAACTCAAAAGCCTTTTCATCAAGAATGGGCGTTATCAGGGTACTGTCAATTTTACTAATGATAACCAACTGAATTATATATGTGCGGATGAAAACGAGATCACATATATTCGTAATCATCTCTATGGCATTGGCCTATACAATAGCTGTGAAGTGAATACTTACTGTTCTTTTACTCCCGGCGGCACGTTTTATACTATACAGGGAAAGAATATTTTTGACGCTGATCTCAATGGTTGTGATGCAAACGATCCGACATTTCCACGTTTAAAATATAATGTAACAAATGGGACTACTGAAGCTACTTTTACTTCCGACAATTCAGGGAATTACATGATTGCCACGCCATCCGGTAATCAGGTTGTTACGTTAATACTTGAAAATCCGTCATATTTTGTTGTGTCGCCGCCAGACTTTTCAGTTAATTTTCCATCAACGGCCAGTCCAAGTTTGCATGATTTCTGTATTTCACCTAACGGCACCCACCCTGATCTTGAAATTTCACTAGTACCGATTGATGTGGCAAGACCCGGCTTCGACGCAAATTATAAAATTATATACAAAAACAAAGGTACCCATGCACAATCCGGGTCAATAAACATGTCATTTGACGATACAATTCTTGAAGTTACTGATGCGAATCCTGACACTGTCGGACCATCTCCGGAATCATTGGTTTGGACATTTACAGATTTACAGCCTTTTGAATCAAGAACCATTTATATCACAATTAATCTAAATTCTCCTGTTGAAACGCCATCTTTACAAGGCGGTGAGATCCTGCATTATACCGTCGCGATTTCATCTTCCCAAACTGATGAAACGCCTGCAGACAACACCTTTACCCTAAACCAAACCGTCGTCAATTCTTTGGATCCAAACGACAAAACCTGTCTCGAAGGCAATACTGTTTCGCCGGATATGGTTGGGAAATACGTACATTATATGATCCGGTTTGAAAATACGGGAACAGCCAATGCTGAAAATATCGTTGTAAAAGACATGATTGACACTTCAAAATTTGATATTTCATCTTTGATTCCGCTTGACGGCAGCCATCCGTTCACGACGCGCATTTCTGACACCAATAAAGTGGAATTCATTTTTGAAAATATTCAGTTGCCTTTTGACGATGCCAACAATGATGGCTACGTTGCTTTCAAAATTAAAACGGGACCTACACTTGTTGTTGGAAATACATTCAGCAATACAGCTAATATTTATTTTGATTATAATGCACCGATTGTAACTAACACTGCTACAACTGCGATTCAGGTTTTAGGGACAGATGATTTTGATTTTAACACTCAATTTACATTATTCCCAAACCCTGTAAATGATACGCTGAAAATTAAATCAAAAGACAATACGATAATTCATTCCATTTCGGTTTATAATATTTTGGGGCAATTGATTTTAACAGTTGCAAATCCCATGGAAAATATTAACGTTTCTGAATTGACAGCAGGAAATTATATCATTAGTATTATTACGGATAAGGGCAAGGCTTCGTCGAAATTTATTAAAAGGTAATCGCATTAATGATTAAGGCCCTGCAGTGATGCGGGGCTTTTTTTTTAGATTCTCGTTCAAAACGGCCATATACTCATTGTGGTTCATTTTTACAAATTTCATGCTTACATTTATGGCGTAATAATATTGACTATGAAGAAATTTTACTTTTTTGTTTTTGGATTGTCTTTTTGTTTATCCGTAAATGCACAGGCAATTAACTTTACCGATCCTGTGTTCAAAGCAAAACTTCTTGCTTCAAATAGTGCAAATATGAATGCCATGGGTACTAATAATCAGGGTATGATTGTAGATACCAACGGAGATTTGGAAATTGATCAGACTGAAGCGCTGGCCGTTGCAGGATTGAATCTTTTCAATGTAGGATTGACCTCATTGGGAGGAATCGAATATTTTACCAATCTGAAAATGCTCGATTGCAGTACAAATAATCTTACTTCCCTTAATATCGGAATGCTGTCAAACCTCCAGCGCCTTTACTGCAACAATAATGCGCTGGGGCAAATCGACCTGAATGGATTGGGGAATCTTTTGTTGTTGCGGTGTTCGGCTACAGGCATTACCAGTTTAGACCTGAACCTTGTGCCCAATTTAACGGTGCTGATCAGTAATAATAATAATATACCGGATCTTTTGGACAATCTACCGGTACTGCACTCGCTCCTCACTTTCGGCTGTCGCCAATGCGGAATTTCTGGCCCCATAAACCTTACTGCGCATCCCCAGCTTCAATACCTTGATGTGAGCCTCAATGCCATCACCGGATTGCAGCTCGATGGTTTAACTGAACTGAGGGATATTACCTGTGAAAATAATAATCTGACGACACTGGATATCACTTCCCTTCCTAAAGTCCAGCAGCTTTACCTCAATTCAAATCAATTGGAAACGTTATTCCTGAAAAATGGTAAATTGACGGAGTCATATCTCAGATTCGATTTTAATCCATCTGTCAAGTACATTTGTGCTGATGAAAATCGAATCAATGGCATCAAATCCTTGGCAATCCAATATGGTTTCACTTCCTGTGAAGTCAATTCATATTGCTCGTTCGAGCCAGGAGGCGCTTTTTATAATATTACGGGAAATACGACTTACGATATAGATGGTAACGGCTGTGAGGCAACTGATCCAAATGTGTTGCTCAGGCTCGTATTTTCTGATGGTAGCAACACGGGCAGATATTTCAACAATACTACCGATAATTATTCTTATCCTGTGCAGGCAGGCACACACACGATTACTCCCGTTCCGGAATATCCTTCCTATTTTAGTGTAAGTCCGCCAACTGCTACAGTTGCTTTTCCGGCTACTGTCAGTCCATTCGTTCAAGATTTCTGCCTTTCAGCCAATGGCCAACACAATGACCTTGAAATAAATCTAATTGCAAGGACGCTTAGGCCAGGCTTTAATTCACGTTACAAAATCATCTGTAAAAATAACGGAACCCATGTGCAATCGGGCACGCTTCATTTCAACTTCAACGATTTGATTATGGAACTCTTAAGCACCGATACTACGCCGTCAGTTCAGGCTGAAAATATGCTCAGTTGGGATTTCGAAGGTTTACAGCCATTTGAAACTACGGAGATATCATTTGTGATGCATATTAATTCTACTACGGATAATCCTCCGGTGAATAGTGGAGAAATTGTTTCTTGTGACGCATCTGTTCAATCTTCACTGATTGATGAAACACCGCAAGACAATCAAATAAGTATCATTCAAAATGTTGTCAATTCCTTAGATCCGAATGATAAAACGTGTCTTGAAGGCAATACTATTGCACCGGAAATGATTGGAAAATATGTACATTATATCATCCGTTTTGAAAATACGGGAACAGCCAATGCTGAAAATATAGTGGTAAAAGATATAATTGATACTTCAAAATTTGATATTGCATCTTTAATTCCAGTTGACGGAAGCCATCCTTTTATTACAAGGATTACTGATACGAATAAAGTCGAATTCATCTTTCAAAATATACAGCTTCCTTTTGATGATGCCAATAATGACGGTTACGTTGCTTTCAAAATCAAGACCAAGCCCACGTTGGTTGTAGGAAATACTTTCAGCAATACAGCCAGTATTTATTTTGATTATAATGCACCGATTCTTACCAATACGACGACGACGGCAATCCAGGTTTTAGGGATGGATGATTTTAACTTCGACAGTGATTTTACCTTATACCCAAATCCGGTGCGTGATATTTTAAGCATCAAATCTAAAGATAACGTCCGGATCAATTCCATTTCTGTTTATAATGTTTTGGGGCAGTTGCTTCAGTCCGTGACCCATCCGATGGAGAAAATCGATGTTTCCGGTTTGGAAGCGGGAAATTATATTGTCAGGATATATTCTGAAAAAGGAACTTCAGCCGCGAAATTTATCAAGCAATAATTTTGTAATGCCTACTTTATAAATCCCGGCATCTCAACGTTTTTTCATATTCTAATTCAAAATGCACCAATACTCATTTGCTATCTTGAAACGGTTTTTGATAGCTAACTTTGAGTAAGTTTTTAAAGAAAAGTTTTTAAAGAAAAAAGTCTGAAATCTGGGAAGCCCTGCAGCAATGCGGGGTTTTCTTTTATCAGTCTCGAGTATTCCGGTATCATAAAACCCTGTTAAAATGGTAATCCTGTAAAACCATCTTCGGGACATAGGCGTAGATTACATCATAACTTAATAACTTATTTATGAAAACACCAAAATTTTTATCAGCAGCGGTTGCCATTGCCGCACTTTTTTTAACAGCTAATGTTTTTGCGCAGGAAAACCCGATGGTGGGTGGTGCAGCGATGTATGCCAATAAGAATATAGTAGAAAATGCAGTAAATTCAAAAGACCACACCACTTTGGTTGCTGCAGTGAAAGCTGCTGATTTGGCAGGTACTTTACAGAGCAAAGGACCATTTACCGTTTTTGCACCGACGAATGCCGCGTTCGATAAACTACCAAAAGGGACAGTGGAAACGTTACTAAAGCCAGAGAATAAAAAAATGTTGCAAGGTATCCTCACATACCACGTCGTTGCAGGGAAAATGGACAGCAAAGCCATTGCCGCAGCCATTAAAGCCGGTGGAGGCAAAGCAGTCCTTACCACTGTTGAAGGCGGAAAACTGACTGCAAGCATGGAGGGCAGTAAGCTGGTATTGACAGACGAAAAAGGGAATACATCGACGGTAACTACCGCCAATGTATACCAGTCAAATGGTGTCATCCACGTTGTAGACAACGTTTTGATGCACAAATAAGAAACTTGTTTTGGTTTGGTTGATGATCCCGGCTGTGAGGCCGGGATTTTTTTTATCTTAATACTGCGCCCAGTTCTGTTTCGAATTTCTGCTGTAATTTGCCCATGATTTTGTCAATCTGCACATCAGTCAGGGTTTTGCTGTTGTCCTGTATGATGAAGCTTAAGGCATAGGATTTCTTGCCTTCCGGCAGGTTTTTCCCGGTGTAAACATCAAAAAGGTCGATTTCCTTTAACAAGGATTTCTCTGATTGCCTGGCAATATCATAAATGGCATCAAACTGGATTTTTTCATCCAGGAGTAAAGCCAGGTCACGTCGTACTTCAGGATATTTAGGAATGTCGGCAAAACGGATTTTGGTATTGATGGATTTTAAAACCAACTCCCAGTTGAAATCGGCAAATAAAACTTCCTGCTTGATATCAAAATGCCTGGCAACTGATTTTTTCACCGTACCCATTTCCACCAGGACATCATCCCCAACAGCAATCGAAATTCCTTCGGCGAAAACATCGGAAATTACAGGCTGGATGTTTGTTTTTGTAATGCCAAGGCGTGACAGGATGCTGTTTACATATCCTTTAAAAAGGAAGAAACCTGAAACCTGTTGCGGTATGGTCCAGCTTTCCTTCATCCGGTTTCCGGTCAGGAAAAGCGTCAGGTGTTTGTTTTCTGCGTAAGCGTCGCCATCCTTACGGTAACTTTTCCCGAATTCAAAAAGCTTCAGATCGGCATTCCTGCGATTGATGTTGTAAGATACGGCTTCGAGTCCTGAAAACAATAAAGATTGCCTCATCGCCGATAAATCCTTACTTAACGGATTGATGATGATAACGTTTTCTTCTTCCTTAAGCTGCTCCGAAAGCGACACATACTCCGGTGTCGTCAAAGAGTTCGCCATCATTTCATTGAAACCCAATGACATCAGTTGGTTTGCGATAATATTCTGTACCTTGTAATCTTCGGTGCGTGGTGAATTTGAAACTGTGGCGTTGAGTTTCTTCGTAAAGTTGATATTGTTGTATCCGTAAACCCTGAGGATTTCTTCAATCACGTCAATTTCCCGCTGTACATCGACGCGATAAGCCGGAATAATCAATCCAAGTCCCGCATCGGAAACGCTATTCACTTTAATATCAAGGGACACTAAAATTTTCTTAATGGTTTCTTTTGGCAGTTCCTGGCCGATGATTTTCGCTGCTTTTTCAAAATTCAGGAAAACCGGAAAGTCTTCAATCTTCTTTGGATATACATCAATTACATCTGAAGTGATTTCGCCTCCGGCCACTTCCTGGATGAGGATAGCTGCCCTTTTTAACGCATATTCAGTAATCGTAGGATCGATGCCTCTTTCAAAACGGAAGGAAGCATCTGTATTTAACGCTTGCCTTTTAGCAGTTTTACGTACGCTCACCGGATTGAAATAGGCACTTTCCAAAAAGATATTGCTTGTGTTTTCACTAACTCCCGAATGCTTACCGCCGAAAACACCTGCAAAGCACAATGGGCCTTTTTCATCGCAAATCATCAGATCATCTTCGTGCAATGTCCTTTCGACATCGTCAAGCGTAATAAATTTTGTTCCGGCTGGCATTGTTTTCACAATGATTTTATTGCCATTGATTTTAGTGGCGTCAAAAGCATGTAATGGCTGCCCAAGCTCATGGAGTACATAATTGGTGACATCCACTATGTTGTTTTTTGGTGTAAGCCCGATTGCCTTCAGCCTGTTCTGCAGCCATTCCGGCGAAGGTTTTACCGTAACGCCCGAGATGGTCACGCCGCAATATCTCGGGGCCAACTTGGCATCGTCTATTTTCACGTCAATTTTGAGCGTGCGCTTGTCAATCCTGAAATTGCTGATGGAAGGCGTCTTTAATTCCGTATTAATGCCTTTTTGCTGTAAACCGGCACGCAGGTCGCGCGCTACGCCCATATGGCTCATGGCATCAGCGCGGTTAGGCGTCAATCCGATCTCGAACACTTCGTCATTTTCGATATTAAAAACTTTGGCGACAGGCGTTCCCGGAACCAATGTTTCGTCCAGGACCATAATTCCTTCATGGCTGTCACCCAGCCCGATTTCGTCTTCGGCACAAATCATACCATGGCTTTCCTGGTCACGGATTTTTCCTTTCTTGATCTGGAAGGCGTTCCCATCTTTATCATATAAGGTCGTGCCGATGGTGGCCACCGCAACTTTCTGGCCAGCCGCAACATTTGCAGCACCGCAGACGATTTGTAGAGGTGTTCCGTTTCCAAGGTCGACAGTCGTTACTTTCAGGCGGTCGGCATTTGGATGCTGTACACACGTTAGCACATGGCCTACAAGAATGCCTTCCAATCCGCCTTTTACGGATTGATACGCTTCGACAGCTTCTACTTCCAGTCCTAAATCAGTAAGCAGGGCAGCGGTTTCTTCAGATTTCCAGTCGATTTTAATGAATTGTTTCAGCCAGTTGTAAGATATCTTCATAAAGGAATTTTAATCGGTGCAAATATAAATGATTGCACGCGAAAAATACCCTAAAAGATAGTTGTCAACAGCAATTAGTTAAAAAAAATAAATTAACACACCATAATGATTTTGTAATCTTAAATTTTTTAAATTTGGTATTGAAGTTTAAAAAGGTTTTTAACTAAAAGAAGCAATTTCATTTATGGAAAAAACTATGTTCACCTATACCAAAGGCATACTGGAAAGTGTCAGTTTCGACCCCATACTTTTTTGTAAAGAAGTACGAAAAGCGCTAAAGGTATTGCTGCCGTACGAAATCGAACAGTTAACGGAGTGGCTTTCGAGATTTGTGGAACAAAAACCCGAATTGAAACACTGCCAGATTTATCTAAATGCATAAAACTAAAAGGAGCTTAAACGGCTCCTTTTTTATTTGATAATAGTATAATTCCAGCTGCTATTGCTTACTGCCGGCTTTAGCCAACGGACTTACAATCTGTACATTCTGGAAAACAATCGCGCCTTTGATCACGCCAGCAATCGTGCTCCGCAAGGCATCGATGATATGGATCTTGAGCTCCGTTTTTGGAAAGACAAGGCTGACCTCACGTGCGGGTTTTGGCTCTTTAAACTGGTGCAGTTTCACTTTGTCCTTATCGCTTAAATCCAAAGTGTGGAGATAGGGCAGGAGTGTAGTTCCCAATCCTTCATCGGCCAGTTTGATGAGTGTTTCAAAACTGCCGCTTTCGAGCCTGAAGTTGCCGTTATTGTTACCGCCGCCGTTGCTTTTGCACAAATTTAAAATTCCGTCACGGAAACAATGCCCGTCCTGGAGCATCAGTATTTCTTCAATATTGAGGTCGCTCACTTCAATTTCTTTTTTGTTGGCCATGGCATGCGATTCCGGTAAATAAGCCACAAAAGGCTCGAAATACAGTACGATTTCTTTTAACTTTTCTTCTTCCAAAGGTGTTGCTGCAATCGCGGCATCAAGATGTCCGTTTTTCAGGCGGTTGATGATTTCTTCAGTATTGAGCTCTTCAATAATCAGTTTGACTTTCGGATATTTTTTAATGAAATTATTCAGGAACATCGGCAGCAGCGTGGGCATAATCGTTGGGATGATTCCCAAACGGAATTCCCCGCCGATAAATCCTTTCTGTTGTTCAACAATGTCTTTGATACGATCGGCTTCGTTTACGATATTTTTGGCCTGGGTTACAATTTTTTGCCCGATATCCGTGAGCTGGATCGGTTTTTTGCTTCGGTCAAATATTAAGATATTAAGTTCCTCTTCGATTTTTTGGATCTGCATACTCAGCGTGGGTTGCGTAACGAAGCACTTTTCAGCGGCTAATGTGAAGTTTTTATATTCAGCGACAGCGAGTACATATTGTAATTGGGTGATGGTCATATATAGTAATTTTTGATACAAATATAAAAACTATCAATTTACCTTATACCATTTTTGCATGAAAATGCTTATTTTTATATAAACACAATATTATTATGAAAATAAATCTTTTAGGCCTTCCCATTAAGGAAATGGAAGAAATCAGCAACGACCTTAATATCCTGTTATCAAGTTTCCAGGTATATTACCAGAATCTGCGCGGTATCCACTGGAATATACGGGGAAAGCGGTTTTTTAACCTTCATGTAAAATTTGAAGAACTTTACAATGACGCACAGCTGAAGGTAGATTTGGTGGCAGAGCGCGTATTGACTATTGGCGGAACACCTTTGCATACATTTGAGGATTATGTGAAAAACAACAAAATTGTCGTCGGAAAGAATATTTCCAATGACGAAAAAGCCATCCACCTGATCGTAGAATCGCTTTCCGGATTGTTGAAGATCGAGCGTGAAATCCTTATCAAAACCGCAGATATCAACGATGAAGGCACCAATTCACTGATGAGTGACTTTATTTCTGAGCAGGAAAAGACAATCTGGATGATGAATGCCTGGCTTGAAGAGTCTTTATAAAATAGTTTTGTTGATTTTAAGACTGTGATACTATAAGATTTGAAATTGAGTAATCTTAAAATCTAAAAGCGCCGCAGTCTTAAAATCCGTTTATAAATGTTAAATTTTAATTAAATCGGTTGTAAAACTTTTCTAACAGATTCCTGTACGATACATTTGCCCCCGATGAAATTTGCTGTAAAAATAATGATTATCATATTCCTGACTTTTCTGGCCACACCCACAATTGTGAGCCTGATTAAGAAAAGTTCGGATACATCGGTATTTTTCAACATGTCCGAAGAAGAACTCGTACACAAAGAAGTAAAGGAATTAAAAGCTGAATTGAAGATTTTCCACTATGATTTCTTCAATTTTGAAAAGCACACATCCGGACTGATCATCTCTGAAAACCAATCGCGCCACGATAATGTGACGCCTTCTATCTTTTCTCCACCGCCTAACGCGTAAATACAATCTGACTTATCGTTTTTTGCAACCCTGCATTGCGGGCTTGCTTCACTTTGTATTCATTTCAGTTTAGGCAATATGACAAAAAAAATCAATCTTTTGGCAAACCTCAAATCCGATTTCGCATCCGGTTTGGTGGTATTTTTAGTGGCACTTCCCCTGTGCCTGGGTATTTCGCTGGCTTCCGGAGCGCCACCATTATCGGGCATTATTGCCGGCATTATCGGCGGTATCGTAGTCGGATCGTTAAGCACCTCACACCTTAGCGTTTCGGGACCGGCAGCAGGACTTACAGCGATTGTTTTAGTAGCGATTACAGATTTTAAGGCATTCGATATATTCCTTGCAGCGGTTATGGTTGCAGGGTTTCTTCAATTGATTTTGGGATTCATCAAGGCAGGGACATTGTCCAACTACATTCCCACTAATGTTATTGAAGGGATGCTGGCCGGGATTGGAGTAATCATTATTTTGAAGCAGATTCCGCACGCACTGGGCTACGATGGAGATTTTGAAGGTGATGAATCTTTCCTTCAGTTTGATGGAAAGAACTCCTTTTCAGAAATTTTCGGTATTTTCAACCACCTTCATCTTGGTGCGATATTGATTACGGTAATTTCACTTACCATCCTGATTGCATGGGATAAAGTACCGTTCCTGAAGAAAATCAAATTGGTTCCGGGAGCGTTGATCGTTGTCATCCTCAGCATTATTTTAAATGAAATTTTCCTTTCCAGCGGAAGTTCCCTGGCAATTGCCCCGGAGCATTTGGTGAAATTACCGGTTCCTCAATCGGTAGATGATTTTAAGAATATCATCACAATGCCTGATTTTACTGCTTTGGGAAATTATAAGGTCTGGATCACCGGCGCTACTATTGCAGTGGTCGCTTCCATCGAAACCTTGTTGTGTATTGAGGCTGCTGACAGGATGGATGTGCAAAAGCGCTATACGGACACCGATATGGAATTAAAAGCCCAGGGAATTGGAAACCTGCTGAGCGGTTTGTTGGGCGGATTGCCGATGACTTCAGTAGTAGTGCGTACTTCGGCGAACAGCAGTGCCGGTGCCAAATCTAAAATGTCGACCATCATCCACGGTTTTTTCCTGTTGATTTGCGTGCTGACGATTCCGGTGTTGCTGAATAAAATTCCGTTTGCAGCATTGGCAGCTGTGCTTTTGCTGGTAGGATATAAATTGGCAAAACCATCGACAGTAAAGCATTTTTGGGAAAAAGGGAAATACCAATTCGTGCCTTTTATAGCGACGCTTGTGTTTGTGGTTTTTACCGATTTGCTGAAAGGTGTGGCCTTAGGGCTTATCATCAGCATCATTTTTGTACTGAAGGGAAACCTCAAGCGCGCCTATCATTTCCATAAAAGGGAATATGAAGACGGTGACATCATCCAAATCGATCTGGCACAGGAAGTGTCGTTCCTGAATAAAGCTGCAATCAAGTCTACATTGAATGAAATCCCTGAAAATTCCAAAGTCATCATCAATGCCGCCGATACGGTCTACATCGCGCATGATGTATTGGATCTGATAAGGGAATTCAAAGCGGTCCGGGCAAAAGACGAAAACATTAAAGTCAAGCTCAAAGGTTTCAAAAAAGCCTATAACCTTGAAAACACGGATGAAATCCAAAACCATGTTTCGATAAAACATCACGATGACCAATTGGAGCAAAAAGGTAAAAAAGCAAAAACGGAACTTAATAATTAATAATCAATAACGTCAGGATGCTGTGAATTCCGTACTTTTATTCCCGGATCTCACACCTGAAAAAAAAACTTTTAACAATGGAAGATTTTTATAAAAAGATTTTAGACAACAATAAGGAATGGGTTGAAAAAACACTTGCTATCGACCCGAATTATTTTAAGGATTTAGCAAAAGGGCAAACGCCGCCACTTTTATGGATCGGGTGTTCTGACAGCCGCGTACCTGCAAATGAAATTATCGGAGCCAAGCCAGGCGAGGTTTTCGTGCATCGTAACATTGCCAATATGGTCGTGCATTCTGATATGAACATGCTCAGCGTACTCGATTATTCTGTAAATGTGCTTAAAGTAAAACACGTCATCGTGTGCGGGCATTACGGTTGCGGCGGTGTGAAAGCAGCTATGGGAAATTCCTCTATCGGTATCATCGACAACTGGATCCGCCACATCAAGGATGTTTACAGGCTGCACCACAATTACCTGGATTCCATCATTAACGAAGATGACCGCTTCAATGCATTTGTGGAACTGAATGTAAAGGAGCAGGTTTTTGACCTGGCCAAAACGTCAATCGTACAGGCTGCCTGGAAATCAGGTCAGGAGCTTACGCTGCACGGCTGGGTTTACGGACTTAATTCAGGTTATGTAACCGACCTGAACGTAGATCTGTCGGGAACGGAAGACCTGGAGACGGTCTATCAGTTAAAATTCTAAATAATAAAGCTGCTTTCGGGCAGCTTTTTTTTATTCTTCCAGGTTTTCGTTAAACGTTGTCGGGAGCATTTTCGGGATGAATTTAATCAATAACGGCAATAACAGACTTCCGCCCGGCAAAAGGAAAATCGTCAGCGATGGTACGGTTTTGCAAAACTCCAGCAGCTGTTTCTTTACTTTTTTCTTTTCCTTGCTATCAAGGCTCCTGTGTGTGGAATGCGTCAGAAGCATCATCAGTTCGCCGTTGTTTGCCAGTTCCTTCTGCAGCCTTTTCTTGTTCCGCGTGATGAGCATCATGACATACTGTGTGGTGTGGTCGTAAAAATGCTTCACCGGATTCGAATAATTGAAATAGGGAATTTCCTTTTTGTATTTGCTGATAAAAGCGTCAGTCTGCATAATGCTTTCTTCAACAAATGAAGCACGGATATCCATCAGCTGTGCCAGTTTCAACAGGAATTCCTCTTCCCGTTCCTCAATGATGCCGTCGCTGCACATCGCAAGTCCGGCCATATCGATTATGTAGAATTTCTCGAATTTATACCTGAAGTAATCCAGTTCCAAAGCCTCCAGATTACTGATATTGACCTTTGAGAATTTAGTGTAGCGTACCGAAGATTCGAACAATTTCACCAGCAGATCATCATAAGGCGATTTTTCTGATTTCGTATTTAATGCCAGTGAAACCACGCTGATAATGGTTTCTTCCAACCGTTTCATGTATCCGCCTGCAACTTCACCGTGAATCAGGTACTGCTGAAACGCCAGGATATCTTCAAACAGCAAGGCATTGGTCAGGATGTGAGAAAAATTCCTGCTGATCAGGTTTTCATTCGTCTGCACCCTTTCCCCGATCATTTTTTCCAGTTCGCCCGTAACAGTATTGTCGGGCAATACTTTCTTGAGCGGGTTAAAACTTTCCTTATTCGTTGCCTTGTAAAAAGACACCGCCGCTGCAATAAATTTTGCAGGGTCGTATTCTTTAGTCACGAGGCTGTGTACGTTATAAAGCGTGCTGAGCAAGGCTATTTTCGAATTTTCCTCGGGCGTTTTGTTTCTTGTGGTAATGGCTTTCGGCGTGTCTAAAGCAACAATATGGCCATATATGAATCCTGTTTTCCTGATGCGTTGGTACAGTACTTCAGGCTCAGCAATTTCTTGCAATTTCAGCGGTTGCTGCTCTGCGAAAAATTTATCTATCCAGCCTGGAGCCGAAGGATTTATCATAGTATCGGGTTAGGATACAAAGCTATTGCTTTTTATGAAACCAAAGCAATTATCATTCCTTATCTCCGCCTTTTTGTTTGTACTGGCGCAATAATTTATGATTGAAGTCGTCTTCGGCTTTCTTGAGCTTTAAAATCTTGATCGGACTGATGACGGTTTTCAGGTTTGTAATCAGTTTTTTGCGGTTGTCTGCCAGGTCCTGCTCTGCTTCCTCGAGTTGTGTGAGTAATGCCGAGGCCTCTTTTTCCGTGAGTTTGTCTACCGCCGGTTGCTCCATTTTTCTTTTGATCTCCTTGATTTTCTTGAACCGGATTTCAAATTGCCTGTCTTCATAAGCATTGAAGAATGGCCAGAATTTTTCCGCTTCCGCAGAAGTCAGTTCGAGTTCCTTGGTAATGAAGGCCACTTTCAGTGATTTGATTTTCTCTTTTGACACCTGCGCAAACGTCGCAATTGTACAGAAGAATAAAATGAAGGTCAATATCTTTCTCATAATTAATCTATTAGGTTTTCAAAATTATTGTCGGAAGTAAGGACTTCCTCGATGGATTTATCGTCAAGGGAAATGTCGCTGTCGATATTGTCAAGGTCTTCCTCATTAAGGAGCGACGCAATATCATCAGTTGAAATATTCGATTGATAAGTGAGGTAGTTCTCGATTGAAACGGCATCTGGCTGGGCTTCTTTTGGCGTAAAATCATTGATGACAGGAATCATGAGGGCTGCAAAGACCACTGCCGCCGCGGCGCACCATATTATTTTATAACGTTTGTAAAGCGGAATGACCTTTGGCTGTTCCGCATTTATTTTTGCCATTACAGAAGCGGAAAGGCTTTCAAAATATCCTGCTGGTTCGCGGAATCCGCTGCTGATTTTCGGGTGTTCGTCCAGTTTGAAATTTTCCATATTGCTGAGACTTTTTATTTTTTCGTTAGTTTAACCTTTATTCATGAATTCCTCAATTTTCCTTACGGCATGAAAATAAGATGCTTTTAAAGCACCGACAGACGTGCCCAGGATTTCGGATATTTCCTCATATTTCAAATCCTGATAATATTTCATTTTAAATACAAGTTGTTGCTTTTCAGGCAGCAAAGTCACAGATTTTTGCAGTTTCAACTGAATTTCGTCGCCATCGAAATAATCATCCGCTTTAATTTTTTCAATCTGCCTTTGTTGGTATTCTTCACTGGTTTGCCTGTGTTTTTTTGCTTTATTGTTGATGAAAGTAATCGACTCATTCGTTGCAATACGGTACATCCATGTAAAGAGCTTACTGTCGCCCTTGAAATTTTTAAGGTGTCTGAAAACCTTTACGAAAGTATTCTGGAGCACATCGTCGGCATCGTCGTGGTTCAGTACGATACTCCTGATGTGCGAATATAAAGGCCGCTGGTATTGCGCAAGCAATTTCTGAAACGCGGCATTTTGCGTTTTCGGATCAAGCAATTCCTTTATGAATTCTTCCTCGTCGGTCAAAAGTCAATTTTTTGTGTTTCTGACTAAAGTTAATCCAAATAGTTTAATGGCCTTTCAAACGGCATGTTATCTTTTTGTGAAAATGATTTGTAGCCCTCTAAACTTTGTAAATTTGCCGCACAATACAACCACATGATACAAACAGTTATTTTTGATATGGATGGCGTTATCGTTGATACGGAGCCAGTGCATCATTTTGCCTACAACCAGCATTTTAATGATCTAAACATTGATGTTCCGGCAGAAATGTATGCAACCTTCACCGGATTTTCAACCAAAAATACTTATGAAAAACTGAAGGAAAACTTCGGTCTCCCACATGAAGTCGATGTTTTGGTCAACAGAAAAAGGGAATTGTTTAATGATGCCTTCGACAAAAAGGAAGATTTATACCTTTTAGAAGGCGTGGAAAACCTGATCAAAGATTTGCATTCAAAAGGCATGCAGCTAGTTTTAGCTTCATCTTCCGCTAAAGTTACTATTGAGCGTGTTTTTAACCGGTTTAAGCTGCATCAGTATTTTACATACATCGTTTCGGGTGAAGATTTCCCGAAATCAAAGCCAGATCCCGCGATTTTCATTGAAGCGGCGCGTTTATCAGGAACCCCAATTGAAAACTGTATCGTGATTGAAGACAGTACGAATGGCGTGAAAGCGGCAAAGTCAGCGGGAATTTATTGCATTGGGTACGTCAGTCCGCATTCGAAACTACAGGATTTATCACTGGCCGACAAAATCATTACCCATTTTAACGAGCTGGATTTTGAAACCGTTAAAGGTTTACACTAAAGCTTCCTTAAACACCTTAAGGCATCGTTCACGTGCTTCTTTGTGATCGACTATGGGTTCGGGATACGAATCCGTGTCAAATTCCCTGACCCATCTCCGGATGTATTTTCCGTCCTTATCAAACTTTTTTGCCTGCTCCGCCGGATTGAAAATCCTGAAATATGGCGCGGCATCCACACCGCTTCCCGCTGCCCATTGCCAGTTCCCGACATTGCTGGATTGTTCATAATCCAATAATTTTTCGGCAAAATAGGCTTCGCCCCAGCGCCAGTCGATCAATAAATGTTTACAGAGGAAACTCGCCACCACCATACGGACGCGGTTGTGCATGTGGCCGGTTTCATTAAGTTCGCGCATTCCCGCATCTACAATCGGATAACCGGTTTTGCCTTCACACCATTTCTTGAAATTTACTTCACTGTAAATCCATTTGATGTTGTCATATTTTGGTCGGAAACTTTTATTCACGGTATGCGGAAAATGCCACAGGATTTGCATAAAAAATTCGCGCCAGATCAATTCCTTCAGGAAAGTCTTATTGGATTCCTGATTCGCCTTCTGAACCATTTTCCTGATCGGAACGGCTCCGAAACGCAGGTGTGGACTCAGTTTTGAAGTTTTGTCCAGAGCCGGAAAATTCCTTGTGCCTTCATAATTGTGAACCAAGTCCTTTGAAATGTTGTATTCGGGAACCGAAATTCCCGACTTTTGGAACCCGATTTTTTTCAATGATGGAAAAGGGTGTGAGTGGGCTGCAATTTTGTCAAAATGATTTTCGGACGGGAAATGCTTCAAATCCGTTTTATGGAAATGCTCCAGCCATTTGTTTGAATAAGGCGTAAAAACGACATAGGGCTTACCGTCTTCTTTAATGATTTCATCTTTTTCAAAAATGACCTGGTCTTTGTAAGTCTTAAATGCAATATTATTTTCTTTAAAAACCTGGTACACCGCCTTGTCGCGTTTGCGTGCGTAAGGTTCATAATCGTGGTTTGTAAAAATAGTTTCGATTTGGTTGTCCCGGATGAGGTCTTCAAAAATTTTGGCCGGATCACCATGAAATACAGCAAGTGAACATTTTGACTCCTTCAGTTTTTCATTCATCGCATCCAAAAGGGAATGGATAAACGTAACCCGCGCATCGTCTTTTGGCAATTCGGATAAAATTTTATCGTCAAAAATGAACATAGGAAGCACTTTGAGTCCGGATGTAAGCGCTTCATAAAAACCGCGGTTGTCATCGAGCCTTAAATCCCTCCTGAACCAGAAAATATTGATTTTGTCTTTTTCCATTATGCTGTTTTACTTACTTCAGGATCATATTCACCGAAAATTTCAATCAGCTTCTGTCGCCTGAATTCAAAAATTTTATCCAATTTTGGCTTTATGATAAAAGAATGAATCCATTTGCCAAAAATACCCAGGGGAACGCTATAATCAACGATATTTTCCATTTCGACACCATTTGGAATGGCTCTTATAAAATGTTTGTGATGCCACATTTTGTATGGGCCATAACGTTGCTCGTCAACAAAATAGGCCTTTTCTTTTACATAAGTGATTTCAGCAATCCATTCTGTTTTTATACCAAAAAAAGACCGTACATGATATTGGATGATCTGGCCGGCATACATCTTTTTTTCAGCACCTGAGACAATCTCGAACCGTAAATCGGGTGGTGTAATTTTCGCCAGGTTTTTCGGATCGGATAAAAAATCCCAGGCTTCATCTACAGAGGTTGATAAGCATTGGATGTTTCTTTTTGTAAACATAGGGCAAGTTTTCACAAAGATACAAATGTTTAATGCTTTCTTTAAAACATGAAACAGACTAAACTTAAATTAATATAATATTAACATTTCAACCCTGCCTGAATGCGTAATTTTGGCGAAATATAAAACCTTACTTATGAGAAAATTATTTATCGTAGCGACTTTATTATGTGTAACATACCTTACAGCACAGGTAAAAACGCCGGCGCCAAGCCCTAAGGCACATGTAGAACAGGTGGTAGGCCTTACGGATGTTACCGTTGATTATTCACGCCCGGGTGTGAAAGGGCGCACCATTTTCGGAGATTTGGTTCCTTTCGGAAAATTATGGAGGACCGGTGCGAATGCCAATACCACAATTAATTTCAGCGAAGATGTCGTGATTGATGGCAAGACCCTGAAAAAAGGGAAATATGCATTGTATACCACTCCTAAAGCGGACAACTGGGATGTGATTTTTTACAGCAGTACTGACAACTGGGGTACTCCGGAAACCTGGGATGAAAGTAAAGTGGCCTTGAAAACCAATGTAAAACCTGAAATGCTGAACCGTAACGTGGAGAGTTTTACGATCGGTATTAATGGGCTCGACAATAACTATGGTATGCTTGAAATCTCCTGGGAGAAAACGGTTGCTGCAGTTAAATTTGAAGTCCCTACCAGAAAAACCGCTACGGAAAGCATCAAGAAAGCACTGGCCGGACCTTCAGCTGACGATTATTTCTCGTCGGCGCAATATTATTTCCAGTCAGGAGATGACATGAAAGTTGCTTTGGAATATGTGAACAAAGCATTGGAAATGAAACAACCGAATCCATTTTGGTACACCAGGCTTAAGTCTTTAATCCAGGCGAAACTGGGCGACAAAAAAGGCGCAATCGAGACTGCAAAGATTTCACTTGCTGCTGCTGAAGCAGCCAAGAACGCGGATTACGTAAAAATGAACAAGGACAGTATTGCGGAATGGAGCAAGAAATAATTATCCTGAAATATTAAAAAAAAAGCCCTGAATTTCACGGCTTTTTTTATGCTTCAAGTGAGGTATTTTTCTTTAGCGCAAATACTTGAAAGATTATTGAAAACAATACTGTCAATACCGCACCGATAAAATTCAGCCATAAATAACCCAGTTTTTCCTGTCCGTCAGGATATATGTGTATGGCATAATAATAGATGATAAAAATAATCAGCTGGCTGATGACCGCGCTCCAGA
Source organism: Flavobacterium pallidum (assembly GCF_003097535.1). Lineage (NCBI taxonomy): Bacteria > Pseudomonadati > Bacteroidota > Flavobacteriia > Flavobacteriales > Flavobacteriaceae > Flavobacterium > Flavobacterium pallidum. Next base: position 3,003,885 of record NZ_CP029187.1, on the reverse strand, counting down.
AGATGGCTGCAGATTTCACATAGTTGATGTAAAAACCAACGAGGAAAATCCCCAATACCGTGCCATAGAATATTGATCCGACAATATTTACCAATTGGATCAGGTTCACAAATAAACTTCCGACACAGGCAAATGAGATGGCGACGGCACCCCATAATATGGTAAAGAACTTGCCAGCATTTACGAAATGCTTATCGGGTTTTTCCGTGTTCAGGTTGCGCTTGTATAAATCAATTACAGTAGTCGATGCCAACGCGTTCAATCCCGATGCCGTAGATGACATGGCAGCGCATAAGATCACCGCAAGCAGCAGTCCGATAAATCCGCGTGGCAGGTAATGCACTATGAAATAAATGAAGATATAATCGGCGTCACTGGATTTGTCTTTTCCCTGTGCTTTCCCGATCAGTTCCTGGCCTTTGGTACGGAGTTCTTTTTCGTACTTGTTGAGCGATTTGATTTCCATTTTCAGGGCAGGGTTTTCAGTGTCACTTTTGGCCAATGCGATGACGGCCAATTTCTTTTTAGCGCCCACATCGGACAGTTCAGTTTCAAGTGACTGATATTCTTTTGCGTAAGCGGAATGTGCTGCAATCCCTTTACTGTTCGGATTGAAATTCAGCGGGACTTCACGAAATTGGAAGAAAACGAAAACCATCACACCGGTCAGAAGGATGAAAAACTGCATCGGGACTTTCATGATTCCGTTCAGGATAAGCCCCATCTGGCTTTCCCTGATCGATTTCCCCGAAAGATAACGCTGCACCTGCGATTGGTCGGTCCCGAAATAGGACAGCATCAGGAACAAACCGCCGGTAATGCCACTCCAGAAAGTATAACGGCTTTTAGGGTCGAAAGAAAAATCGAGAATGGTCATCTTGTCACTGGCGCCCGCAATTTGCAATGCTTTGCCGAAAGTAATGTCGTCGGGAAGTGCGTGTAATATCAGGTAAAAAGCTACGCCCATCCCCAGCATGATGATGAACATTTGCTGTTTGTGTGTGACATTGACTGCTTTCGTGCCACCTGAAAAAGTATACAAAACCACTAATGTCCCGATGCCGATAATCATCTTGTTCAAATCCCAACCTAAAATGGTCGAAAGGATAATCGCCGGGGCATAAATAGTAATCCCGGTGCCGAGTCCGCGTTGCACTAAAAACAATATCGCCGCCAGTGTACGGGTTTTCATGTCGAATCTCCTTTCGAGGAATTCGTAAGCCGTATACACTTTCAGTTTATGGTAAATCGGAATAAAGGTATAGCAGATTATGACCATGGCGAGTGGCAGCCCGAAATAAAACTGCACAAAACCCATCCCGCTGTCATAAGCCTGTCCCGGTGTCGACAGGAATGTAATGGCACTCGCCTGGGTAGCCATCACTGAAATCCCGACAGTATACCACGGTGTTTCATTGTTGCCGAGGATGTATTCGTTCACGTTTTTGCTGCCAGTCGTTTTCCATACGCCATAAAAAACGATGAAGAAAAGCGTCGCGATCAGTACAATCCAGTCAATCGGTTCCATTTACGAAGAATAACGCATTAGAAAATAAAATATCAGGATGTAGCAGGCATTGGCAAACAGCACGGCAGTGTAGCTTTTTTTCCAGCGGGATTGATTTTCGGCCATGGGTTAATTTTTAACGGAAATCAGGTTGGCCATCAGGCGGTACGCTCCGGAAACGCCTTCTGGCAATTCCCTGAAAAAGCTCAGCCCGGTATAGATATAGTGGCCTTTGCCATAACTGGCTACGAGCAATGCACCGTTTTTTGCAGGTTCGCCCTTGTCATTTGAAGAAAGGATAGGAGTGAAGGCCTTATCCCATTCATTCGGGTAATACAAACCCTGTTCCTGGCGCCAGCCTTCGAAATCCTTTGCGGTGATTTTGTTGGGTGAATTCAGTATGTCCGCGTCAGGCTTTAGGAAACGCACGGGCGCATTTTCTTCCGTAACCCGGTCGCGGGATAATTTCAATGGGAAAGGCGCAATTTTATCGGTAACCAGATCGTCGGTAGTGTTGTATTGCACGATCATCGTTTTACCTTCTTTTACAAAATCAAATAATACGTCCTGTTTCAGCGATAGTGCCTGGACAACATTGTAAGCGCGGATGCCCGTCATGGCCACATCGAAATTCATCAGCCGTTCCTTAGAGATTTCTTCAGGCTTCATCACCGTTACGGAATATCCCATCTGTGTCAGGCTTTTCGGTACTTCATCGCCAACGCCCATGATGTAGGCAATCTTCTCCGCTCCGGTTTTGATGTCCAGCCTGATAAAACGTGCTTCGGCAGGCTTCAGGACCTGTTGCCTCGAAATATGGTCATAGTTGATGTTGATTTGTTCCTGGCTGAAAGATTTCCCGTCGATCACAGCCGTTGCCTTTGCGAGTGCCTCACTGCCCATTGCAGGAGGGAAAACTTCAAAGGTGAAAATTTGTTCAGCGCCTTTCCTGCTTAAATCAAAAGCCGTTTGTGAAGGAATAATTTTCCAGCCTGCAGGCAGGTTCAGCGAAAGATTGCCTGTCACATTGTCTTTTCCGGCTTTGACTGCCACTTCGATGTGCTTTGATTTTTTCGTGTTGAAGATGGCAACTTTGTTGAGTATGGACAGTGAAACATCGGGGACAATATCAAACGGACGGAAAATCTCGCCCTTAACATCATCATTGAATTTATAAACGATGTCCTTGTCGAAAGGAATCACAATGCCGTTAATATTAATATTGAAAACAGCCTTCAATTCCCGGATCACATCTGGTTTACCGATATTGAGCTGCTCATTGACACGGTACATGCCGATGCTGCCTTTTTCATCAAGCCAATAAGGTTGCGTGTAAGCCATTTGCTGTCCTATTTCAATTTCCTGTTCGATTGTGAAAGGAATGTTGTTTTTCAGTAAAGCGTTTTGTGGCATTGTATTGTGGTTTGGGAGAAAAGTCACTGATGTCAGGGTCATATCAGTATCGCTTCTGTTCGTCACCTCAGCTTTTACTTTTATCCTGCTCCCCGGGGTCGTTTCCTCAATATTGGTTACGGCTTCCAGATAAAGTCCTGTGCAACCTGCTATAATTTTCTTTATTTCTGCCAATTTCAGGGGTTTCCAATGGTCTTCATTCAATGCCTGAATCATCTGGTAAGCCTTGACAAGATTTGGTACGCTGGCGGCAGGATTTTTGAAATCAAAGTTTTTTTCTACCTCAGCAAGCAGGATGCCGATCGGTTGCCCTCCTTCCACACGATTCCATGAAGTATCGATGCCTTCAAATATATCGGATTTATTTTCAGGTTTACTGCCTTTTATGAATTCAAGATATTCGGTTTCTTCCCCACGCGTACCAGTGCTTCCGAACCCCTGAGATTGGTGTCGGCTGCGGCTTAGCGCTGCGATCTCCTGGTTTGATTTGCCCAGCATCGGGAAATAAACACCGTTTTGCAGGCTGTACATATTGCTTTTATCAGCCTGTTCGAATTTTTCCTTACTGCCATAAAACCACCATGAGGTATTGAAGAACATGCGTTTTGGCTGCCACGGCTTTACATATTGCAACTGTTCGGGATATGATTTCGGGTCATTTACGAGGTCGAAACTTTCAAAACTCAGCATAGCCGAAGCCGTATGATGCCCATGTGTTGTACCCGGTGTACGATGATCAAAACGATTGATGATCACATCGGGCTGGAATTTGCGGATTTGCCAGATGATGTCACTTAAAACCTGGCTTTTATCCCAAATGTTTAACGTTTCGTCAGGGTTCTTGGAATACCCGAAATCGTTGGCACGGGAAAAGAACTGTTCGCCACCGTCAATCTTGCGCGCTTCGAGCAATTCCTGGGTACGGATAGTTCCCAATAGTTCGCGCAGCTCCGGGCCAATAAGGTTTTGCCCGCCGTCCCCGCGCGTCAGTGAAAGGTAACCGGTCCTGTATTTTTTATCATTGGCATAATAGGAAATCAACCGTGTGTTTTCATCATCAGGATGTGCGGCGATATAAAGTACCGTGCCAAGGACGTTGAGTTTCTGGATTTGGGCATAAATGTCGGCGACATTTGGTTTTACAGGCTGCTGTGCCTGGATGCTGCTATTGACAGAAATAATAAAAAGCAGTAAAAAGCTGATTTTTCGCATGTTCCGGTTTCAATTTTTGATGGTCGCCAAATATACCCAATAATATCAAACCCATAACTGCATTGCCTTTTGTTTAACAAAAAAGCCCCAGACGGGGCTTCGATTTTTCAACTTATTTTAATGATGTCCGTGGCCTTTTCCATGTCCTTTGCCGTGGTGTTTCCCATGCCCTTTTCCGGGTTTGCGGTCCACATAAACCACGGCAGGACGTCTGACAACTACGGGTGCATACTGGGCATAATGTTTTTTGTAATAAATATATGGCCTATCCCCGCGATAGTCGCTGATTTCTATTTTACGGCACTTGTCGTAAGAATAGTTTCTGGCCCGTCCAGGTAAGTATTTAGCGCGGATCCAACGATTGTTGGTCCTGTAAATATACCTCTTAGTTGAGACATCGTAATACGAAGAATAGTCAGGAAGGTAATAATACCTTACTACAACCGGTTTCGGAGTTGCCTCGACAACCGTAGGATTAATGTTTAGGTTGATCTGCGCATTTGTGACAATTGCAAACAACAGTAATGCAAAGGTTAATCGTAATGTTTTCATAATCGTAGTTTTAAATATTATTAATTTTCGAATCGGCCTTTGGTTTGGTTTAAAGGCGAAGGCATTTTTCCTCGGATTGACCTGAAAAGAATTTATTTTTTCGTCACATGGACTCTTTTAGCCTTCACTTTTCCTGAGGATTTTACCGCTACGGTATTCGACTTTGTAGCAACTACAACCGTTTTTGGCTTCACATACAACACTTTGTGCCTTTCAATATCAACATAAGGCGTGTCCCCACGGTAATCACTCAGTTTAATCCAGCGGACCTTTTTAGCCTGGCCGGGCGGAAGATTCTTCCAATGACCCCATTTGCCATTTTTCAGATAAATGTAAGTCTTGTCATTAGCGTCATAATAAGCTTCAGCTTCCGGAAGGTAATAATACCTTACAACTGGAGTTTCAGCGGTCGTTCCTATATTGATCGTAGTTTGTGCATTTGCCCAAAGACCATTCAGGAAGATCAATGCTATTGTTATTTTAAGTAATTTCATAATCGTTGACTTAGGTTGTTAAAAATGCTTACAATAGTAAGATCAGCAGCAAAATGATAATGATGATGGCACCAACCGAAAGGTAGACACCGCCGCCTGTGGATCGCAACTCTGATTTTATGGCGCGTACCTCTTTGCGGAGTGCTTTTCTTTCCGCACGGGACATATCGGATTTGTCCATAGCCTTAATTTCCTCAAGGCGGTCAAGCAGCACTTTCACCCTGGCAGGCATTTCCCCTGTTGGGTCAGCACTTAATGTATGGGTAACCGGAGCCGTCGCTGCAAATGTATTGGCAGGGGCCAATGTTAAGGTAAGCAGCATCATTACTAAATATAAGGTTGATTTTTTCATTTTACTAGGTTTTGGTTTAACATTTTTATGAATGTAAATTTCAGATTGTTTTGCGTGAAACCCCTTACGGAATTACGTGTAATGGTTGTATAATTCGCATCCTATTAAAAACTGCAAATTGCCTGCAAATCTATTTCTTGTCCCAGTTCAATGTTTTTTAAGTGTAAACACTGGAACTTTGTCCTGTAATTAAAACACAAAATCATGGAAACAAATAATAAAAATACTACGCTGCACAAAGCTGCTACAAGAGGCTATGCCAATCACGGCTGGCTCGAATCATACCATACTTTCAGTTTCGCCGGATATAATAATCCGGAGCGGGTACACTTCGGGGTGCTCCGCGTATTGAATGACGACCGCGTAAATGGCGGAATGGGTTTCGGCACACATCCGCACCACGATATGGAAATCATTTCGATCCCGCTTGAAGGTGATTTGGAGCACAAGGACAGTATGGGTAATACGGCCGTGATCCGCAAAGGAGACATACAGGTAATGAGTGCCGGAAGCGGCGTTACCCACAGTGAATACAATAAAAACCAGGGTGAGGCTGCAAAGTTCCTGCAGATTTGGGTAATACCAAATAAAAGAAATGTGGTGCCGCGTTATGACCAAATCACATTAGATGTGGCCGACAGGCACAACAGGTTACAGCAAATACTATCTCCTAATGCTGACGATGAAGGCGTATGGATCCACCAGGATGCCTGGTTTCATTTAGGGGAATTTGACAATCATATTACTACTTCCTACAATCTTAAAAAAGAAGGAAATGGCATCTATGCATTCATCCTGAAAGGAAGCTTCGAAATTGATGGACAAACGCTTGGCACCCGTGACGGCTTCGGCATCAGTGATACAAACACTATTAATATCACATCATTGTCGGAAGGCGCAGAAATCCTTTTGATGGAAGTGCCCATGGAGCTTCCAACCATAAGCTAATTTCAATTCATCATTAAATAATTAATTTAAATAAACAATAAAATTATGTCGACAACAAAATGGGTCATCGACCCGACACACTCAGAAATCGGATTTAAAGTAAAACACATGATGTTTACCAATGTTTCAGGAAAGTTTGACAAGTTCGACGCTTCCATTGAAACCGAAGGCGACAGTTTTGAAAACGCCAAAGTGCATTTTACCGGGCAAACCGATTCCATCAACACCGGAAACGCCGACCGCGACAACCACCTGCGCAGTGGCGACTTTTTCGATGCGGCACAATTCCCTGAACTGAAATTTGAAGCCAATTCGTTTACCAAAATCAACGAAGGCGACTATGAACTAAACGGCAACCTGACTTTGCACGGAGGAACAAAACCGGTACGCCTAGCGGTAGAATTCGGCGGACTGATGAAAGATCCATGGGGAAACACCAAAGCAGGATTCTCCATCACCGGAAAACTGAACCGCAAGGATTGGGGGCTTTCATGGAATGCCGCTTTGGAAACAGGCGGGGTTTTGGTAAGCGAGGAGGTGAAATTGGTTATTGAACTACAGTTTGTGAAGCAGTAATTTCATACTTCATATTGGTACAGGGTACAAAGTCCAGGGTTTTATCCTGAACCTTGTACCGTGAACCTTTTTTACTAATTTTACAGCATGTCACAATATAATAAAACCAACTTCCACAAACATACCTTCTGCGTATTTGAAGAAAAACCGTTGTCGGAAGTTTCCGGTATGCGCCCAAACCATAAAAGCAAATCCGGCAGCAGTTACTTTTTTATGGAGAGTGGCGTGTATCGTTTGTCAGACCATTGGGGGCGGGCAGCGAATTGCAAATGGCGTTTGGAAGCTGCTGATAAGAAACATGGTTTAAGACTCGGTTTTGCATTTTGGGCAACCTTCCATCCTGACAATGAAACAGAGAAATTGTATTTCATAGATTACGATCCGCAAACCCGGACAGTGGTGTACCAGCACAAGAATAATCTTAAGCTTGATGATGTCAAAACATTGTTTAGCGCTCCAGAAGTCACCAAAAGGATCCGTGAAATCCGCAGCCTCTTCGCTTCAGAAGCATGGGCAAGGCATTTTGACGGTGATATCGAAACCTTACGCAATAACCTGATTGATGATATTGCCATCCACGGTAAAACACTGCAGCAGGCGAAATCTTCTTTATCTTAACCCCAAAAGTTTAGAACCCTGGCTTTGCGGATCTTTTGCGCCTTTGCGGTTAAATATTTTCGCAATGCTAAAAAGACTATCTTTGCGCCCTGTTTTACAGCAATAAGGCTGTGACAGCTATCTTATGCAATTTGAAGACCTTTCATTATCGAACAATATACAACGTGCCGTAGCCGATTTGGGCTATACCAATCCTACGCCAATCCAGGAACAGGCCATCCCTATTGTCCTTGACGGGCGCGACCTTATTGGTTGTGCGCAAACAGGAACCGGGAAAACGGCGGCTTTTGCCATACCGATTATCCATCACCTGCACCGGCTTGTGGGGTCTGGCAGCAAACTGAAGCATATCCGCGCCTTGGTCGTCACGCCAACCCGCGAATTGGCGGTACAGATCGGGCAGAACTTCGACGATTACGGAAAATATACCAGCATACGCCAGTTGACTATTTTTGGAGGCGTATCACAAATACCACAGGTCGAACAGCTTCGTAAAGGAATCGACGTATTGATTGCGACGCCCGGAAGATTACTTGATTTGCACAAACAGGGATTTATCAACCTGGATCACTTGCACACTTTGGTTTTGGATGAAGCGGATCAGATGCTCGATATGGGTTTTATCAATGATGTAAAGAAGATCGTAAAGCTAACGCCAAATAACAGGCAAACATTGCTTTTTTCCGCCACCATGCCGATTGCGATCCGTGAACTTGCCGAAATGTTCCTAAAAGATCCTGCAACGGTTTCGGTAACACCGGTTTCTTCTACGGCCGAGAAAGTAAACCAGAAAATCTATTTTGTTGAAAAAACTGAAAAGCGGAATCTTTTATACCATCTTATAAGAAATGAAAACCTGCACGATGTATTGGTTTTTTCCCGTACAAAGCATGGTGCAGACAATGTTGTAAAAGCCCTGCGTAAAAGAGGCGTTGCCGCCGAAGCCATCCACGGAGATAAATCCCAGAGTGCGCGTCAGCGTGTGCTTGATGCTTTCAAAAATAAGGAAGTGGGCGTACTTGTAGCTACCGATATTGCCGCAAGGGGAATCGACATCGACCAGCTGCCTTATGTGATCAACTTTGATTTGCCGAACATACCAGAAACTTATGTGCACCGGATCGGAAGGACGGGACGTGCCGGAAATGCCGGCGAAGCGATTTCGTTCTGCAGCAAAGATGAGCACGGTTACTGGAAAGACATACAAAAACTCATTAAGGTTGATGTGCAGACGATTTCCGACCATCCATGGCCGTGGCATTCTGGTGAGCCTGAAGCGGAAGCAGAAGCGGCACCGGCGGCAAACTCGAACCGTAGCGGCGGTAGACATAAGAACTCCCGGAAATCTACCGGTTCGAAGCAGAATAAGAAGCGGTGGTATTAGGAGGTGCAGGGTTCAATATTTTAGTCTTTGGATTTTAAGACCGCTGCGCTATAAGAGTATTAGACTATTAGCGTAATCTTAAAATCTTACTGTCTTACCGTCTTAAAATCCCTATTCATTTAAATCTCACCCTGACGATTTTATTCCTGCCAGCGGCAAAAGCTACAGAATCATTCTGGAACCGGATGGTGTATAAATCCTTGTCTTTCAATAATTGTTTCCAGTTATTTCCTGAATCTGAAGAATACTGCAATCCGGATGGGCCCACGCAAACGAGTTGTTTTGCATGGCTGCCCGGTACATATTGTACACAGGATGCGTAACCAAAACCTTTGTTTTCGGCAACCAGTTTCCAGTTTTTCCCACCATCAGAGGTAATGGCTTTATTACCGTGGTTTTGGCCTGGGATTTCGTAATCACCACCGGCAATGAATCCGTTGTTGTCATCATAAAAATCGGCGGTGAAGATGCCCGTCATGACTTTACCCTGTACAATTGGCGTGTTGTAGACGTTCCAGGTTTTCCCTTTATCAGGCGAATGGAACAAACGTGATTTTTTTCCGCCGGAAACCATCCAGATGTTACTGCCTTTTACAATCAGGTTGGTATTGCTTGCTGCAAATGCTGCTTCGCCTTCTGTGATTGCAGGTAATTTATCACACAGAATTTTCTTCCAGCTGTCGCCGCCGTCAGTTGTTGTAATTACGGAAAGACAGTTTCCAGTCGGGTCCCCCATCGCGATGCCTCCCTTATCGTTAAAAAACTGCATGCTGTCATAAAACGCTTTGGGGTCATTTTCGCGATACACTATTTTTGCCTGCCTGCCGTCTTTTGAGATTTTATATAACAATGCAGGACTTCCTACATTGAGGATAAATATGTTTTCAGCGGTTTTGGAGATGCTTCGGAATTCCGGTTTTAAAGAATCAAGGGCGATATGGCCGTTGAACATTTTCCCTCTGGAGAGGTCGTAAAATCCGTATTTGCCATCATTGGCGGCATACCATAGTTTGTCCTTATCAATAAGAATTGCCCTTATCGACATGCTGTCAGCAGTAATCGTGTCAACATCTGCGGAAGCGAAAATCCTTTCAATGGCATTATCGGCTTTCGGATTTTCGGCAGGGTCTTTTTTACAGCAAATTAAAAATGAAGCACTTAAGGTGATAATCAGGAATTTTTTCATCTCATTGAAATTTAGACGTATTAAATTTAAGGTTTTTAAAGAAGGTGTGCATCAGAAACAGGCAGGCAAAATGGCTGCATATATAAAATTTCGTTAATTTTGTACCTTTAAATTCTATTTATGAGCTCACATAAAAGCCACCTTAATAAACTCACATTAGGTGGATTACTGATCACTTTAGGAATCATCTATGGTGATATTGGAACTTCCCCACTTTACGTAATGAAGGCCATAGTCGGTGATGATCCAATCGCTGCCGATGTGGTATTGGGCGGGATTTCATGTATCTTTTGGACACTCACGCTACAGACCACGATTAAATATGTAATCATCACGCTGAACGCAGATAATAATGGGGAAGGTGGGATATTTGCGCTGTATGCACTGGTAAGGCGGACCAAAGTGAAATGGCTTATCGTGCCCGCTGTGATCGGGGGAAGTGCTTTACTCGCCGACGGCATTATTACGCCGCCCATTTCAGTTTCTTCGGCAGTTGAAGGATTAAAGACATTTTATCCTGAATTGGATACCGTTCCATATGTCATTGCGATCCTGATCATCCTATTTTCAATCCAGCAGTTTGGAACCAATCTCGTCGGGAAATTCTTTGCCCCTTTGATGCTCATTTGGTTTTCAATGCTGGCTGTATTGGGTATTTCACAGATATATGGGCATATTGAAATTTTCAAAGCGCTGAATCCTTATTATGCTTATGAGTTACTGGTGGAGCATCCAAGCGGAATATTTTTACTGGGTGCCGTATTCCTTTGTACTACCGGGGCTGAAGCGCTTTATTCTGATATGGGGCATTGCGGCAGGAAAAACATAAGGGTGAGCTGGATTTTTGTAAAAACGACACTCGTGCTCAATTATGTTGGGCAGGGTGCCTACCTGATCGGACATGAGGGGCAAAAACTGGAAAACCTCGGTCGTGGTAACAATGGCAATCCATTCTACCTCATTATGCCGGATTGGTTCCAGCCTTTTGGGATTACCATAGCCACGATGGCTGCGGTAATTGCGTCACAGGCGCTAATCAGCGGTTCTTTTACATTAATCAATGAAGCGATGCGCCTTAGTTTCTGGCCTAAAGTGCGTATCAAATATCCATCGGACCATAAAGGCCAGCTTTACATACCGTCAATCAACTGGTTGCTTTTGGCAGGATGTATTATGGTCGTCTGGCATTTCCAGGAGTCTAGCAAAATGGAGGCAGCATATGGACTTTCCATTGTCCTTTGCATGATCATGACCACCATCCTGCTGAACTATTTTATGATTATGAAAAGGGTGAAATGGTATTTCATCGGTGCCATAGTTACCTTATATCTTGCCATCGAGTTTGCTTTTCTTTTTGCCAACATCCAGAAATTCCGTGAAGGAGGATACGTTACGGTATTTATCGCATTGGCACTCATTGGCATCATGGCCACCTGGTACCGCGCCAAGAAGATCAGTAAGAATTATACCAAGATGGTCAAGATTGAGAATTACAAGAAAGTGCTCAATGAATTAAGTTCAGATTTGACGATTCCTAAATATGCCACGCATCTGGTATACATGACGAATTCTGCAAGGACGGATGAAATTGAGGAAAAGGTACTATATTCAATTTTACAGAAACGGCCTAAACGTGCTGATTTATATTGGTTTATACATGTGAATATCCTCAACGAACCTTATAAGACAGAATATAAAGTTACTGAAATCATTAAGGATGATTTGATCAGGATTGATTTTAATCTTGGTTTCCGTGAACCGACAAAAATCAACATCATGTTCAAGGAAGTCGTGAAGGATTTGGTGAAAAATGGCGAAGTTGACATCACCAGCCGTTACGATTCATTGAGCCGTAACAATATCATCGGTGATTTCAAATTTGTATTGTCCGAGAAATTCCTATCCAATGACAGCGAAATGCGTTGGGATGAGAAAATCATCATGAATACCTATTTCTTTTTCAAGAAACTGAGTTTATCAGAAGAAAAAGCCTTTGGGCTGGACAGCAGTTCCGTGAAAATCGAGAAATTCCCGATGGTGCTTCATCCACCGGAAAGTATTTGCATGAAACGTGTTCAAAATCAGTAATCTGGAATAGTTTTTGTTATAAGGGAAGTGTGTGTAAGAAATGTAGTTTAGTTAAATAAATACTAAATGTACATTTTTCAATAAACATTTATTGACTTTTATCGTCTAGCTGTTAAAGAGAGACACTCACTAAACAATTTAAACAAACTCAGGTTATGAAAACAAAAGCCTTATTTCTAATGATTGTTGCCCTTACAGTGAACCTTACAAGGGCACAGGATGTGACTACCGTTAATGCTAAAAACAGCGACATCAGTGACAACCTCGATTTGCGTGCAGTAGCTTCCATTTTTGGAGAATCTGCGAATCTTGAAGATTTTGAAAAGCGACTCAATGACCCGAAAGCTCAAATCTCCAATCTTGATCTCAACAACGATGGGAAAGTAGATTATTTGCGGGTGATTGAATCTACAGAATCCGGAACCCACCTGATTGTTATCCAATCCATTTTAGCAAAAGATGTTTTCCAGGACATTGCCACGCTTGAAGTCGAAAGAGACCATAATAATGAAGTGCAGGTACAGGTTGTGGGTGATGCTTATATGTACGGCCCGAATTATATTTATGAGCCGGTATATGTTACCAGGCCTGTGATTTATAATGTATTCTGGACTGATTATTACAGGCCTTATTATTCACAATGGTATTGGGATTATTATCCTGGTTACTATTATACATGGGCCCCATATCCTATTTACCGTTACAGAAGACACGTTGACGTTTGCATCAATACCCACAACCATTACAATTACGTAAATGTAAGAAGAAGCCAGCGTGCTGTTGCCTTGTATAACGGCAGAAGAAGTAATGGTTATGAAGTTGCCCACCCAAACCGCTCTTTTTCACAACGTAACAATAATGTTGCAAATCGATATGAGCTGGACCAACGAAGGGAAGCATCTGCTTCAGACAGGATTAAAGCCGGCACGAGGGCTAATAACACAGGTACAAGAAACAACACCGCAGTACGAAGCAATGGAACAACTCCGGTAAGAACAGTGACACCGGGAAGCAGATCAGAAACTTCTGTAAGGGTAAATACTCCGGTTCGCGGACAGTCTTCAACAGCCCAGACTCCCGTGAGGAATACCCGTTCAGAAGCGACAGTTGCTCCTTCGAGGACTCCGGTTCAGGAAACCAGGCAGAATGTAGTGACAAGGACTGAAACCAACATAAGAACGGTAGCTCCTGCAAGGACGATCCAGGCGGAGCCCCGGCAAACTGCTCCGGTAAGGACAGAAACGAAAGTCAGAACCAGCGAGCCTGCAAGGACCGTAACGCCATCCAGGTCACAGAATAATAACTCTGGCGGGCAGAGAAGCAATCGCAGAGGATAAAGAAATTTTCTATAAACAATTAAAGCCTGAAAACATTTTCAGGCTTTTTTTATTTATAAATCAGTTTGGATTACATTTGCATGGCTCACAAAAAAAATATTTTTTTCCATCTCATAACATATAAAAATGAAGTCGTTCCTGAAATTGATCCGTATCCAAAACCTTATAATGATTGCCCTGATGCAATTCATTTTTAAGTATGGCTGCCTGGACATGCGTAACGTACCTACTGCTTTGAATCACTGGCAATTTGCACTTTTGGTATTGGCAACTGTACTGATTGCCGCTGGCGGCTACATTATCAATAATATTGTCGATCAGGATACAGATCATATCAACAGACCCAGCAGTGTTATAGCGGGGAAAGTAATTTCGGAAAGCACTGCTTACAACATCTACGCAGCACTTAATATAGCAGGGGTAGGAATTGGATTCTACTTGTCAAACCTGATTCAAAAACCTGGGTTTTCGGCGATTTTTATTGTGATTTCTGCAACCCTTTACCTGTATGCAACAAGTTTTAAAAGAAGTTTTTTAATTGGGAATATCCTTGTTGCCGCCATTGCTTCTATGAGTGTTATCATTGTAGGGATTTTTGAATTATACCCGATGACTGCTCATGCCATTACGCCAGAAGAACAAGGTACTTTTGCCATGTATTTCGAGATATTCTTAGATTATGCCCTTTTCAGCTTCCTGATCAATCTTATCCGTGAAATCACTAAGGATGCAGAAGATATTGAAGGCGACACAGCGATGGGTATGAATACATTGCCCATTGTGCTGGGCTTGAAAATGACAAGAAAAATCCTGTTCACAATGACTTTGATCATGGTTTTGGGTTTGTTGTATTACATTAATATCTACTATATTTCCAACAGCCTCTATGCGATTTCCGCTTATATGCTGGTATTGGTTGCGGGTCCGCTGGTATATTTCATGCTTAAGGCTTTCCCAGCCGCAACAGCCAAAGACTTCCATCTGCTGAGCAATGTGCTCAAGCTTGTTTTGTTTTTCGGGATACTGTCTATCCTGTTACTTAATATCAACATCAGATATGCTTAGGCAGAAGCTCAAAAATTACCATATTATCCTGGCTTCAGGTTCGCCGAGGAGGCAGCAATTCCTGCGTGACCTGGATATTGATTTTGAAATCAGGCTTAAAGACGTCGAGGAGGTTTATCCTGAAAACCTTCAGGAAAATGAGATTACGGAATTTCTTTCAAAATTGAAAAGCGATGCTTTCGAAGGCGAATTAACACCAAATGACATCCTGATCACCAGCGATACTATTGTGTGGTTTGAAAAGAAAGCTTTAGGCAAGCCAAGAAATTACGATAATGCTTTCCAAATGCTGAAATCGCTTTCCGGCAAGACGCACATGGTGATCACATCAGTAAGTTTTCGTTTTCAAAATAAAATCGATACGATTACCGAAACCACACAAGTGACGTTCAATACCTTAACCGAGGATGCCATCCGTTATTACCTCGACCATTATAAACCTTTTGATAAAGCCGGCTCATACGGAATCCAGGAATGGATAGGTTTTATCGGGGTTTCGAAAATTGAAGGCTCTTATGCCAACGTCATGGGGCTTCCTGTCGATAAAGTGTACCAATACCTTTCAGCACTTTCATAATCTTTAAATTCTATAACTTATAAAGTATTTTCCGTAATCCGTTTTCACGGAATAAGCGTCAAATTTGTTCATTATTATTAGGAAAAATTGTGCAAACCAAAAGCACATCGATAATATGAACAGCAAATGACAGAAACAATAAAATTCCCTTTTTATGCCCGTATGGCGCTCATTTTAGTGTGCCTCATTTCTGTGTTTTATATTTTTTATGTAAGTAAGGACATTATCGTACCGGTAATTTTCGCGTTTATATTTTCCATCTTATTGCGTCCTGTCATGCAATTTTTCAGGAAACTCCATTTTCCTCATGTGCTTGCGGTCATTTTCACGGTATTGATTTTTGTGCTTATCGTTTTGGGAATTGTCGTTTTTCTTTCCGTTCAGATCAGTGATTTTACAGAAGATTGGGGCATGATCAAGAAGAATTTTTCCATACACCTGTCACACCTTCAGGAGTATGTGCGCGATCACTTCGAAATCAGCCGGCGCGAACAGCAGGAATACATTGACAGTGCTACAAAAGACACCATGAAGACCGGGAAAGCCATGCTCGGCAACACCCTGCTGAGTTTTACCGATACGCTGATGAGCCTGATTCTCGTCCCTATCTACATGTTTCTCATGCTATTGTACCGTACGCATTTCATGAAATTCCTGTGCAAGCTTTTTAAATCAGAACATCATGCGAAACTGGAGGAAATCATCACCCAGATCAAAGTGGCCGTTAAAGGCTATATCAATGGGTTGATTATCGAAATGATTATCGTTTCTGTACTCACAACAGTGGGCTTTATGATTATTGGCGTAAAATATGCCATTCTCCTGGGCCTCCTTACTGGTTTATTGAACCTGATCCCATACATCGGGATTCTGTTTGCGGGATTCCTCAGTATTGTAGCGTCACTTACCGGTTCGCCGGACTTATCCGTTATTGTCGGGGTTATTGTGGTAAATCTTATCGTCCAGTTCATCGACAATAATATCCTGGTGCCGATGATTGTCAGTTCCAAAGTTGAAATCAATGCATTCATTTCCATACTGGGTATCATTATCGGCGGTGCCATTGCCGGAATTCCGGGAATGTTTCTTGCCATTCCGCTCATAGCCATCATGAAAGTCATCTGCGACCGCATTGATTTTCTCGAACCCTGGGGCTATCTTGTAGGCGATGACCTGCCTAAAACTTACCAATGGCGTAAAATGAAATTCCCATTATACACCTACGAAAACAACGCTACAGTACATGTCGCCGAAGAAATCAAGAAGCCGTTATTCACCGTAACATCGACTGTCGTCAAACCCGTTTCCGAAGAAGAAAATAAACCCAACACCCAATCTGAATTGCCATGACAAAAATTATACCTATCAGGAAAATTAGCCATTATGCAAGGAAGAAAACGATTGATGTAACCGATGGCACCATCAGCAACACGAACAAGTTCAGGAAAGCAGCCGAAAATACCGCTGATGCTTTTTTGTTCATACTCAGGGTCATCAGGAATACTTTTTCACGCGGATTCGAATTCCGTGAATTCATCAAGCAATGTTTTGAAATCGGCAATAAATCCCTACCGCTTATTTCGATAACCGGAATCATTATCGGTTTGGTTCTAACCATTCAGTCGCGTCCTGTATTGGTCGACTTCGGGGCAGAGACCATGCTCCCGGGCATGGTCGCCATTTCGATCATCCGTGAAATGGGCCCTGTAATCTGCGCGCTGATCTGCGCAGGGAAAATAGGGTCGGGTATGGGTGCCGAAATCGGGTCTATGCGTGTCACCGAGCAAATCGATGCCATGGAAGTTTCCTCCACAAATCCGATCCGTTTCCTGATCGTGCCGCGTGTACTGGCCGCAACATTCATGTTGCCATTATTGGTTTTATATGCCGATGCACTCGGAATCTTCGGGAGTTGGGCCGGAGCCAATATTAAAGGCGATGTGAGCTTTGTGCTTTTCATTACCCAGGCTTTTGGTGATGTGGCGTTCATGGATTTCATTCCCGCATTCATCAAGACCTTCTTTTTTGGTGCGGTGATCGGATTTACAGGATGTTATAAAGGATTTAACGCAGGACGGGGAACCGAGAGCGTGGGTATTGCCGCGAATTCTGCCGTAGTGATGGCATCGCTTCTGGTGATTATTGTCGATTTGATTGCAGTACAAATTACTGATATGTTATGAAAAACGAAAATCCACATACTGAAAACGTAGTTGAGGTCAGGAACCTGTACAAGGGTTTCGGTGACATGCAGGTACTCGACGATTTATCATTTGAGCTTCGCAGAGGTGAAAACCTTGTCATCCTGGGGAAATCCGGTACCGGAAAATCAGTCACCATCAAATGCATTGTGCGTTTGCTCACGGCTGATTCCGGCAGCATTAATGTTTTAGGCCATGATGTCAATCAGCTTAAAGAAAAAGAGCTGAATGAAATCCGTCAGAAAATCGGTTTCCTGTTCCAAAGCGGTGCCTTGTACGACTCGATGACGGTAAGGCAGAATCTCGAGTTTCCTTTACGCAGGATTAAGAAGGATTTGTCAGAAACCGAAATCGAAGCCAAAGTAAAAGAAGCACTGGAAAACGTGGGGCTTCCTGAAGCTA
Source organism: Flavobacterium pallidum (assembly GCF_003097535.1). Classification (NCBI taxonomy): domain Bacteria; kingdom Pseudomonadati; phylum Bacteroidota; class Flavobacteriia; order Flavobacteriales; family Flavobacteriaceae; genus Flavobacterium; species Flavobacterium pallidum. Next base: position 2,985,973 of record NZ_CP029187.1, on the reverse strand, counting down.
TTGATAAAATGCCGTCGGAACTTTCAGGCGGGATGCGCAAAAGGATCAGCCTGGCCAGGACCATTATCGTCGATCCGGAAATCATGTTGTATGATGAGCCTACTACGGGTCTCGATCCGGTAACATCACATGAAATCAGTTTGCTGATCAATGACATCCAGCAGAAATATAAAACATCTTCGATCGTCATTACGCACGATATCGAGTGTGCCAGGACAACCGCCAACCGGATGATTATGCTAAAGGAAGGCAGGGTTTACAAAGAAGGGAAACCGCAGGAGTTTGAGCAAACCGATGATGAGCTGATCAATTCCTATTTCCAAAGTCAAAACGTCAAAAATCTAAAAACAACATAAAATGGAAGCAACCAACAACAATTATAAGGTACGCCTCGGAATTTTCATTATCGTCGGAATCGTATTGTTTTTCGCCGCAATCTTCATTATCGGAAAGCAGAAAAATCTGTTTGACCCTGTCTTTACGCTGACTTCTAATTTCAGGAACGTAAGCGGGCTCCAGGTGGGTAACACTGTGCGTTTTTCCGGAATCAATGTGGGTACTGTAGACAACATCCGTATCATAAACGATTCGACGGTGAAGGTCAATATGCTCATTAAGAAGGATGTACAGCGCTTTATCAAGACGGATGCCGAAGCAGGAATCGGTTCTGAAGGTATCATCGGCGATAAGGTTGTCGTGCTTTCACAAGGTAGTTTTAATTCAAAGATTGTAAAAGACGGCCAACTGATTGCCTCTGCTGAACCGGTTGAAACCGATGCTATTATGAAAAGCCTTTCAGTCACTGCAGACAATGCCGCTGTGGCTTCTGAAGAAATTGCAGATATCCTTATTAAAATCAATAAAGGTGAGGGCACGCTAGGCCGATTGATACAGGATAAGAAAATGGCGGAAAATATTGATGCTACTTTAGGGAACCTTAAACGAAGCAGCAAAGGACTGGAAGAAAACATGGAAGCTGCCAAACACAATTTCCTGTTGCGCGGTTATTTCAAGAAGAAAGAAAAGGCTAAGAAAGAAGCGGAAGAGAAAGCTAAAAAAGAAGCTGAGAAGAAGAAGGAAGCTGCTGCCAAGAAAAAATAGAGGCACTTACTTACGTGGTAATTATCCCATCAAGCAAATATTATAAACTATAAAAAAAGTTGTGTAACACAATTCTTTCAGGCGATTGGCATCTTTGTAATGTAGAAACCAAACCGGAAACAATATGAAAAAATCAATCTTACTTTCAGCTGTTGCGTTATGTTTTTCGCTTTCATTTTCCTCTTGTAAAAACAACGAAGAAAAACTCAAGGATGCACAGAAAGATATGATCCAGGCGCAAAAAAAATTGATTAAGGCCGAAAGCGAGTCTATGCGGGAATATGATAATTTCAGGATGAAGATCAGCAAGAAAATCACCGATAATGAACTTGCCATTGCCGATTTGAAAATTAAAGCCATCGATGGGACCATGAGTCAAAAGCAAAAATTCAATGCACAGGTTGAAAAACTGGAAATCAAAAACATGGAGCTGAAGCAGACTTTAGACGCTTACGGAACTTACAATGCTGATACCTGGGACGCATTTAAAAAAGATATCGATGCCCGTACAGCAGCGTTAGAAAAGGACTTTGAAGCCATAAACCGAAAATAAAACCCATAAATACAAATCCAAATAAAAACCACCATGAAAAAGAAAACAGCCCTTTTATTTTTATTTGCCAATCTTGCCTTATTCAAGGTAGCAGCGCAGCAAACGACGACCACAGTTGATGACAACCGCGAATCCGTACGCTTTGGGGTCAAAGCAGGTATCAACCTTTCAAACGTTTATGATGAACAGAACAACGATTTTGTAGCCGATAATAAAGTCGGGTTTGCTGCAGGAGCCTTTGTCGCTATCCCGATTGGGAAAGTAATCGGTTTCCAGCCTGAGGTCATGTATTCTGAAAAAGGTTTCAAAGTTTCAGGATCGTTTTTGGGCAATGATTATGAATACAAAAGGACCAACACTTACATTGATATCCCTTTGCAATTGCAATTTAAAGCGAGCCCTGTGTTTTCAATACTTGCCGGTCCGCAATTCTCTTACCTGATCCAGACTAAGAACAACTTCAACGACGGTGATTTCACCAACGAGCAGGAAGAGGACATCAACGGGCAGAATTACAAGAAGAACATCTTCGGATTTACGGTCGGTGCCGACTTCACCATCAGTAACCTCGTCATCTCAGCCCGTGGTGCGTGGGATATCAGTAAGACAGACAGCGATGGCGATTCATCCGATGTCAATTATAAAAACCAGGTCTTGCAACTGACTGTAGGTTACATGTTTTAACGGGAAATTTTGCTAGAAAAAGAAAATAATCAATTCATTAATTTAAATACAACTAAGATGAGTACAGGTAAAGTAGTTTTAGGAGCGCTGGCCGGATTGGCAGCAGGAGCAGTTTTGGGAATTTTGTTCGCACCGGACAAAGGTTCTGCCACACGCGGAAAAATCGCAAAAAAAGGGAAGGATTCCGTTGATGGCTTAAAGCAGAAATATACGGATGTAGTAGATCAGATTTCCTCTCGTTTTGAATCAGTAAAAGACCGTGCTTCTGATTTTTATGAAGAAGGAAAAGAATTGGCATCTGAAGCAAAATCAAGTGCGACCAGTGCTGCCAACGCAGTAAAATAACCACTAAATGTCAGGAATTATGAAAGATAAAGCAGTACTCGTCAGCGAACTTTTTGACAAGGCTGAGCAATATGGAAAAACGACCATTCAGCTCTACCGGCTCAAAGCCATTGACAAAGTCACCGATGTATTTGCATCCGTTGCGTCGAGGATCATTATTGCGGTCAGTATTGCTTTATTTTTCTTCTTGCTGACAATCGGCCTGTCACTGTACATCGGTGATTTGCTGGGCAAAGCCTATTACGGTTTCTTTGTGATGGCAGGTTTTTATGTCATTGTGACGGCTATCCTGGTTTTCGTCAGGAAGAAATACATTGAACTTCGATTCAACAATTATGTAATCAAGGAAATCTTTAAAGAAAAACAACGCGATGCAACTCATTAATGACGATTTCTCGCTCGGGCAGGCCATCAAAGCGATGGAAATGCAAAGGGAAGCTGAAATGCAGGACCTTACAGATCATTTCCACTACACCGTAGAAAGTCTGAATCCGAAGAATATCATCAGGGAAAAAATCCAGGACATCACTGGTGGCCCAACCCTGAAGAACAAACTGATTAAACTTGGCGTCGGACTGTTGGGTGGATTTATCGCCCGAAAAGTCATCGTAGGGAAATCACACAATTTTTTCAAAACGATGCTGGGCAATGTAGCCCAGGCGGCGGTGTCGAAAATGATCATTAAAACCCCGTTGTCAGCCAAGCCGAAATCTCATGCTAATTCCCTGATGGATTGACAAAAAATTACACTATTGGCAGAGGCTTTTTTCGTAAGGGAACTTTTCTTACATTGTTCATCCAAATACCGCCGATGCCCTTAAAATATTTATTTGCTCCCATTTTTTTCTTTCTTTTTTGCGTAAGCGCGAATGCGCAGGTGAAGCCTGTAGTCAAGGATTCGGCTGCAATGTATAAGAAAATTGAAAAGTATTCAAAGCGGAGCAAGTTTATGAAGAACCTCCACAAACTGATTTTCGAACCTACGGAAGTTAAAAAGTCAAATCCCATCCGCAAGCCGCGGAAGCGAAGATACAAAGCTTTTGAAGGGAAAATCATCCGAACCATTGAGGTTACGACCTATGATCCTTTCGGTTATTCAGTTGCTGACACTACCAAACGCCCGAAAAACTGGGCTGAGAAAGCGGGAAATCGTTTTCACATCAAGTCCAGCCAGCTCGCGATAAAAAATATCCTGTTGATTAAAAGGAACCGTCCGCTCGACACTTTACTCGTTCGGGAATCTGAGCGTCTGGTGCGTTCCCAAAGGTTTGTGAGCAGTGTACTGATTGACGCCGAAGCCATTCCTGGGAGTCCGGATTCGGTGGATGTATATGTGCGTGTCCTGGATTCATGGAGCCTTATTCCACGTGGTTCTTTGTCGAGTACACGAACTTCCATCGAACTCGAGGAACGTAATTTCCTTGGGTCAGGTCATCAGTTTGAAAACAAGTTTACCAATAGGATAGAAGATGGGAAGAATGCGTACCGGATGAAATACACCGTCCCAAACATCCTGAATTCTTTTGTAAAAACCACCGCCATTTACCAGATTGACCTTGATGGTTATTACGGCAAAAGCCTTAATGTAGAGCGGCCTTTTTATTCGCCCTACGCAAAGTGGGCCGGCGGAGTGTATGTTGACCAGCAGTTCCGCAAAGATTCGCTGCCGGATAAAAACATGAATTATGCCAGCCAGAACCTCAAATACAATTCACAGGATTACTGGGTTGGGCATGCCATCAGGATTTTTAATGGAAATACTGAAGATGAACGCACGACGAACCTGATCCTTGCCGCGCGGGCGTTGCATGTGCAATTCCGCGAAAGCCCTCATATCGCTTACGATTCGATTAATTTCTTTAGTGGTGAAAAGTTCTACCTGGGTGGCATCGGGATTTCATCAAGGCAGTTCGTTGAGGACAAATTCCTTTTTAATTATGGGATTGTTGAAGATGTACCTGTCGGGAAAATATATGGCATTACCGGCGGTTACCAATTTAAAAACGGGATTAAGAGGCCTTATATCGGCGGTAGGGCATCCTACGGCAATTACTTCAAGTTCGGGTACCTTAGTACGAATTTTGAATATGGTACTTTTTTTAATGATGGAAAAGCGGAACAGACGGCCTTTTCATTCCAGGCCACCTATTTCACAAACCTTCTTGAAAGCGGAAAGTGGAAGTTCAGGCAATTTATCAAACCGCAGCTTATCCTGGGTACCAACCGGCTGAACTCGATCGGGGACAGGCTTACGATTAATGAAAGCAGTGGTTTCCAGGGCAATTACGGCGCCGGTTCACAGGGCAATAACAGTGCTGGCATACGTGGGTTTAACAGTGCGGTGTATGGTACGAAAAAACTGGTGCTCGGGTTGCAGACACAGGCGTACTCTCCATGGAATCTCTGGGGTTTCCGCCTGAATCCGTATTTCAACTATACTGCGGCGATGATTGGCGATGACCGGGTGGGACTGACCAAAAGTAAAATATATTCCACCATCGGGATTGGGCTTATCATCAGCAATGATTACCTGGTGTTCAGTTCGTTCCAGCTGTCATTGGCCTATTATCCGACGATTCCGGGCGAGGGGAGCAATATTACCAAGACTAATACTTTTGAGACAGAGGATTTTGGGCTGCAGGATTTTGAGTTGGGAAAACCGCGGACGATTATTTATAAATAATCGACCATTTGTAATGACACTTTCGGGATGTACCTATTTGAAAGTGTAAATTCCCTATTTTTGCATTCCGTAATCAAATTATTTGCCCATGTCCAGATTTCCAAGACTGCAGGAATATAAAGCCTTATTTTACCGAATCCTGCTGGCTTATGTGTTTTATTTTGTAGCGCGGCTGTTGTTTTACTGGTACAATTCCGGACTGATTCCTGTGGATGGGCCATGGGAATTCCTCACGCTGTATTACCACGGTTTGGCATTTGACACTACGGCCATCCTTTATGTGAATGCATTGTTCATAGTATTTTCGATTTTGCCGTTTACGACCAATACGCGCCCGCAATACCAGAAATTCCTGTTTTACCTGTATTTCATTACGAATGGAATCGCTTATGCAACGAACTTTATCGATTTCATTTATTACCGCTTCAACTTTGGGCGGTCAACTGTTGCCATAACGGATTCGGTGGCGCATGAATCGAATAAGGCACTGCTTTTCTGGAACTTCCTTACCGGGTATTGGCATGTGTTCTTATTGTTTTTTGTGATGTTCGGACTTTGGATTTATTTGTATAAGAAAGTCAGGGTGAAACCGGACCGGATATTATTTTACGGACGTTATTTCATCGCTTCAGTGATGGCTTTCCTGATTATTGCTACGCTGACGATAGGCGGCATCCGCGGCGATTTCCAAAAAAGTACGCGTCCCATCAATCTGATCGATGCCAGCCGTTATGTGCGCGTGGCAAGTCAGGCCGATATTGTGATGAACACGCCGTTTGCGATTATCCGTACGATGTTCAGCAACAGCTTCCAGAAGGTCAGCCTGGTTTCAAAAGCCGATATCGATTCGCTTGTCATGCCTGTGAAAGCATATCACAACAATCCGCCTTCAAAACCGAATGTCGTGATCTTTATCCTGGAAAGCAATGCCCGGGAATATTATGGCTGCCTGAATAAAAACGCGAACATCCCAAACTACCGCGGTTACACACCTTTTGTGGATTCACTGGCGCAGCATAGCCTGATTTTTACGAATGCGTATTCGAACGGGCATAAATCGATCCATGCCGTGTCGTCGATATTGGCAGGTATTCCGTCGTTTAAGGATGCTTTTACTTCTTCGCCTTATCCTAAACAGCCTACGGAATCTTTGGTTTCGACGTTGGAAAGCGAGGGTTATTCGACTTCCTTTTTCCATGGTGCGCCGAATGGCTCGATGGGATTCCTCGGTTATTCGAATATCTTAGGCACTGATCAGTATTTTGGCAAGACGGAATACAATAATGATGCGGATTTTGATGGCGTATGGGGGATCTGGGATGAACCGTTCTTCCAGTTTTTTGACCGCGAGCTTAATAAGCAAAAGCAGCCTTTTTTAGCAACCTTATTTTCAGTATCCTCGCACGAACCTTATAAAGTGCCTGCGAAATATGAAGGCAAATTCCCTAAGGGCGATGTAAACATCCACCAGTGCATCGGGTATACGGACTACGCCCTGAAGCGATTTTTTGCGAAAGCGAAATCCCAGCCATGGTTTAACAACACCATCTTTATTTTGGTCGGCGACCATGGCAACACGGTATTTTATGATGAATATAAGAAAGAATTCAACCGCAATGCCGTGGCGATGATGATTTACAGGCCGGACGGAAAATATGCCGGCGTAAACGATGATTTTGCCCAACAGATCGATTTGTATCCTACGGTTTTGGATATGATCGGGTACCAGAAGCCGTTCAGGAGCTGGGGGAGGAGTTTGATTAGTGACACTAAGGTTCCGCCATTCGTAATAAAGTATTCGGCAAACCTGTACCAGATGATGTGCGGGAATTACATCTGCACTTTTGACGGAAAGAAAGCGGTCGGTTTTTATGCCAAAGAAGACAAAGGCATGGAGCACAACCTGATTTCAAAGCGAAACGTAGAGATGAACTTATTGGAATTGCGCTGTAAGGCTTTCTTACAGGATTATATGGAACGGGTTATTGATAAGCGATTGAGTGGGAGTACGATGAGATGATGAAACATTAAAAACTTACTGTTCCCTTAAATCCGCTAAGAATAGACAATACAAGACCCAGCGTAAACAGCATTAAAATAATAGAAAGGATGTAAAACAAGATCATCCGCCAAAGTTTACCCCACCATTTGTAAATTCCTTTTGTCGCGTTTCCATAAACCCATGCCGGATAAAAGAACATGGTCAATAGTATCAAAAGGACGGCATAATCGGCAGCATCCGGCATGCCTGGCAACTGCACCAGGAAGGCAACAGTGAAAAAGCCCAATCCGATAACGAGTTCCCCCAATAAACATATCCCGCCTAATATAAAGTGCTCTGCAAGGTTCAGCTTTAGCCTGCCGAATACGGTATATGCGGACAATCCTAACATCGGTACGATACCCAGCAGGATAAATTTAATATTGTCCTTGAAAAAACCGGAGGCATCGTAGGAGCCGTCGGGAAGTTTCCTTTGGATGTGCTCCTCTGGCAGAAAACTATCGTAAAAGTGATTTAGCACAATGTTCAATCCGATGATAAGTAAGCAAAGATAAAACACATTGTAATACCTGATGCGTTTGCCTGAGACATAATCCAATGCAGCCTGTCCCGGCCTTACGAATGCTTCTCTAATCGTAAATAATATGCCGCGTTCGAGGTGCCACACGCCATGCAGCAGATCATGCAACAGGAAATGTTTCAGGACAATGCGGTGGGTATCGGTTCTTTGCCCGCAATCAGGACAGAATCGGCTGTGTACAAGTTTACCGCAGTTCAGGCAGGAGTTATGGTTCATGGTTGGATTTGTATCGGCTAAAAATAAAAAAAGGCTTCCATTCCTGAAAGCCTTTATGTGAGATTTTAGGAATCTTATGATCTTGCAGGATTGTAAGACAGTAAGACTTGAAGATTTTAAGACTATGCTGAGGATCCTGTAATCCTAAAGCGCAGCGGTCTTAAAATCCATTTAGTACCGTTTAAACTTATTTCTCCAGCCAAAGCCTCGCATTCACAAATGCCTGGTGCCACGGCGACACTTCATCATTACGGCCGTCCGGATAATTTGCCCAGTTCCATTGGAAAGTGGAACGTTCAATATGCGGCATCATCACTAAATGGCGTCCGTCACTGCTCGCCATCATAGCGATATCATAGTGAGAACCGTTCGGGTTGGCCGGATAGCCTTCATACGCATATTTGGCTACGACATCATAACGGTCTTCTCCATAAGGCAAATCAAATTTACCTTCACCGTGCGAGATCCACACTCCCAGCGTACTTCCTGCCAGTGAGGACAGCATCACCGAATTGTTTTCCTGGATTGTTACCGAAGTGAATCCGCTTTCATGTTTGCGTGAATCATTGTGCTTCATTTTCGGTTTCTCGGAATGGTCAGGATTAATGAGCCCTAATTCGATGAATAGCTGGCAACCATTGCAGATTCCGACTGATAAAGTGTCGTCCCTTTTGAAGAAATTCTCCAGCGCCGCTTTCGCTTTTTCATTGTACAAAAACGCGCCAGCCCAACCTTTTGCAGATCCCAAAACATCGGAATTCGAAAACCCACCGACCGCTCCAATGAACTGAATGTCTTCGAGCGTCTCACGGCCTGAAATCAAATCGGTCATGTGCACGTCCTTAACATCAAAACCGGCAAGGTACATTGCATTGGCCATTTCGCGCTCGGAGTTGCTGCCTTTTTCACGGATGATGGCTGCTTTCGGACGCGGTTTAAATGGGTCGATTACGGGTTTCTTTCCGTCAAAAAGGGTTGGGAAAACAAACTGTAATGGTTGGTTTTTATAATTGTCGAAACGCTCTTTCGCTTTTTTCGTACCTGATTGTTTCTGATCTAACAGATAAGAAGTCTTATACCAGGTGTCCCTTGTTTTATGAATGTCAAAAGACAATACGTCGTTATTGTTGGTGATGCTTAAAGTATTGCTGGCAGTCGCTTTTCCGATATGGAATAGTGTGATATTATTTTGCTTAAAAATTGCTTCCACACCCAAATCAGCCTGGAATACAATGCCGATATTTTCAGCAAATAACAGTTTTACGGTGTCGCTTTCGCAAATAGAACTCAGGTCCAGTTCAGCGCCGAGGTTCACATCAGCAAAACACATTTCCAGCAATGTCGTAATCAAACCGCCGCTGCCGATATCGTGTCCAGCTTTGATTTTCCCTTCGCGGATCAATTGCTGCACAAGTCCGAAAGCTGCCTTGAATGATTTTGAATCATTGATTGTAGGCGCTTCAGTCCCGATTTTATTCAATGTCTGTGCAAATGAAGATCCGCCTAATTTATGGGCGTCATTCGAAAGGTTCAGGTAATAAATATCCCCGCCGTTTTTCTTCAGCACAGGTTCAACTACAGCCGAAATGTCGTTGCAATTTGCTGCCGCAGAAATGATGACCGTTCCCGGAGCAATCACATCGCCATCGGGATATTTCTGCTTCATTGAAAGTGAATCCTTTCCTGTCGGAATATTGATCCCCAATTCGATAGCGAAATCCGAACAGGCTTGGACTGCCTCATACAAACGCGCATCTTCGCCTTCATTTTTACAGGGCCACATCCAGTTTGCCGAAAGAGAAACGCTTTTCAGTCCGTCTTTCAAAGGTGCCCAGATGATATTCGATAAGGATTCTGCAATGGCATTCCGGCTTCCGGCCGTCGGGCTGATCAGCGCCGAAACAGGGGAGTGGCCTATAGAAGTGGCGATGCCTTCTTTGCCCAGATAGTCCAAAGCCATCACGCCTACATTGTTCAATGGCAATTGTAAAGGGCCTGCACATTGCTGTTTTGCGACCTTCCCGCCCACGCAACGGTCTACCTTATTCGTGAGCCAGTCTTTACAGGCCACGGCTTCCAATTGCAATACATTGTCAAGATAGCTGTGGATATGGCTGATGTCATAATGCAAATCTTCGTAATGGCGATCGATTTTAGTATCATTCATCACGACTTTCGGGGAACTGCCAAACATGTCGCTGAGTGCCAGGTCCATCGGTTTGGCACCGGTTTTTTCAGATTCAAAAGTAAAACGATGCGAGCCGGTCACATCACCCACAGTATACATTGGGGAGCGCTCGCGCTGGGCTACCTTTTCGAGCATTTCAATATCGGCTTCACCGATCACAAGTCCCATTCTTTCCTGGGATTCGTTGCCGATGATTTCTTTTGCGGAAAGTGTGGGATCGCCAACGGGTAGTTTATCAAGATCGATAAGTCCGCCGGTTTCTTCCACCAGTTCGGAAAGGCAATTCAAATGCCCGCCTGCGCCGTGATCGTGTATCGAAATAATCGGATTGTTATCGCTTTCCACAAAAGCGCGGATGGCATTTGCGGCACGTTTTTGCATTTCAGGATTGGAACGCTGGATGGCATTCAATTCAATTCCGGAATTGAATGCACCGGTATCTGCTGATGACACGGCAGCCCCGCCCATTCCGATGCGGTAATTTTCACCACCAAGGATTACGATTTTATCTCCTTTCGCAGGTTTCTTCTTTATGGATTGTGCTACTTTTCCATAACCGATGCCGCCGGCCTGCATAATCACCTTATCGTAACCGAGCCTGCGGCCGCCTTCTTCATGCTCAAACGTCAATACAGAACCTGTAATGAGTGGCTGCCCGAATTTATTCCCGAAATCTGAAGCACCGTTTGAGGCTTTTATCAGGATGTTGATAGGGGTTTGGTACAGCCATTTCCTTTCATTCATAGCATTTTCCCATTCGCGTGTGGCTTCAAGCCTGGAATAGGCGGTCATATACACAGCGGTTCCCGCCAATGGCAGCGAACCCTGGCCACCGGCGAGCCTGTCGCGTATTTCTCCTCCTGAACCTGTTGCAGCGCCGTTGAACGGTTCGACAGTTGTCGGGAAATTATGGGTTTCCGCTTTGAGTGAAATTACGGATTCATAAGGTTTGGTTTCGTAAAAATCGGGTTTGTCAGCTGATTTTGGTGCAAACTGTTCCACCGTAGGCCCTTTGATGAAAGCCACATTGTCTTTATAAGCGGAAACAATGTCATTTGGATTTTCTGCTGATGTTTTTTTGATCAGCTTAAACAATGATGACGGCTGTTCTTTACCGTCAATTACAAAAGTCCCGTTAAAGATCTTATGGCGGCAATGCTCTGAATTCACCTGTGAGAAACCAAATACTTCAGAGTCAGTCAGTTTCCTGTCGATCCGCAATGAAAGCTTGTTCAGGTAATCGACTTCATCCTCGCTCAAAGCCAGACCTTCGGATGTATTATAAGCAGCAATATCCTCGATTTCAATAATCGGCTCGGGTTGGATGTTGATGGTAAAAATATCCTGGTGCAATGCGTCGAATTTTTGCGAAAGCATCGGGTCGAAATCAGTAAAATCTGAACTTACTTTATGGAATTCCTCAATACGGATAAGGCCATCGATACCCATATTCTGGGTGATTTCAACCGCGTTGGTGCTCCAGGGCGTAATCATGGCGGCACGTGGGCCAACAAAAAAATCCGTGAGTACGGATTTTTCTAGTTTATGAGCGTCGCCAAAAAGCCAGTTTAGTTTTGAAATGTTCTCTGCTGAAAGCGGGCCTTGCGTCTGTACAGCAAAAACGGTATCGCTTTCGTTTCCGAAGAAATGAATCATTGTAAGTATTTTAGTGGTGTTGTGTGGCGCAAATTTAAGCCTAATAACTTTTATAAGCAAAAAAAAAAAGCCGACAATTGCCGGCTTGATTTGTACGATAAGAATGCTATTTTTTTCTTGTCATGACGATTTCCATACTTTTATATTCTTTACCATTTGCAGTATCGAACATTTCCATTTTTTGGGTGTTTTCATCAACCACTGTCCAGACTTCACGGATTTTTTTAGGTGCTTTGGTCATCGGATCCACACATTCGCCGGACATGTTTACGGTTTTTGAAGCAGCATCGTATTTCCCTTTCATCATCATGATTCCGGATCCCATGTTGTCAATCCAGGTTGATACATATTCCTGCGCAGCATTATCGAAACCCACAGTGCTTTTTCCTTCAAAAGGCATACCCATGACCATACCTTTATGAGTTGATTCCTGGTAAAGTCCGTTAAAGATCATTTTGTTTTGCGCTACAGCAGTACTTTTTTGAGGTTTGGCATCGGGACCCATCCAAAAGGTCATTTCCTCATTCCAGGTCCCGTTATCGGCCGCGAGCCTTTTGTGCATTTCCCCTGGCGTAGCGTAGGCCTCCCAGGCTTTCTGCATGGCAATGGAGTCCATGGGTTTTTCAGCTTCTGCCGGCATCTCCTCTTTAGCTACAGTTGTGGTATCCGTAGTTGAGGTTTCTGTTTTTACTTCTTCTTTCTTACAGGCAGTTATTGAAATCAATAAGGCCGTTAAATAAACATAGGTTTTTTTCATAAGTCGATTGTTTTGATGTTAGTTTATTAAAATTAATAAAAAAATATCAAAACGATTGTTGAAATCCTAAAATCACGTCTAATTTTCCTCCGGAAATGCAGCACTTTGGTAAGCGCCCATATCTGGTGGGGAAGAAGTTCGGATTGTGCCATTTACATCAACAGGAACAGCAAATGCTGAATTTCCGGTTTGAAATGCAGCCGATTCCGGGCTGATATTCAGTTTATTATTGTCGGCATTGAAAAATACCGGGTCAAACTGCTGGCTGGTTTTGGCAATCAGGCAACCGTCGTACAAAGCCGGATCCGCGAAATTGTAAAGCGGATTGTTCGTAAATTCATTGTCGATATTGTTAAAACGGATCAGGCAATGGTCGAATTTGTAATTGAAAGTCTGCGTGTCGTCATATTTCAGCAGATTCAATTCTCTTTGATTTGAACCGTAAATAATACAATTGTTGAAATTGGCCTCCGATAACGGATTGGACTCGGGATCGGCGCCCTCGATAAAGTTGTTAAGCACAACAGAAGATTGCCCCGAACTCGGCCAGTCGTTGTTGAACGTGCAGTGGGTCATGTTGTATTTCCCGCCATAAGTCCCTGCAAAACATGCCTGCCCGCAGTTGTTGATGACAACATTTTCGCCTTTAATATTGCCGTTTCGCGCCAAAATCCCAGCAACGGAGTTGTTATAAATTTGCGTATTGGTTACTGACATTTCGCCTGCATTATTCTCCACCAAAAAACCAACAATCGAGTTTTTTAATGTCAGATGATTCACGTTCGCCATACTCCCTGATGTAAGCCAGACCAGTCCCCATTGCCCTGGAACATCTGAAAATCCGGGTTCGAGGCGGTCGCCTTCAAAAACAACTTCGTTTTCCAGAGCGTCGGTTGTTGAAACACTTCCATTTACGTTTAATGTGGCGCCACTGGCTACAATGATCCCGGATTCAGCATGGAAATGGAGTCGGGCACCGGCTTCAATATTAAGCGTCTTTCCACTGGCAACACCTGCATAGCCGTAAATGACGTAGGGTTTGTCGTTGGTCAATTCATATTCATTGCCGTGTGCGGGATCATTTTCATCGAGGAAAAAACCATATATCTGCTGCGCATTTTCACCCGAGCCCAACGTCAATGTTTCCGTAGTGCCATCTTCAAATTTTTGTGGGTAAAGAAACACCGCATCCTGGATTAATGTAACGAGCTCTACTTTCTGAAAATCAGTAGCATTGCCAAACTGGATTTGGTCCGTATAAAGGAAGTCATCAGGATTGGCATCGGCAATGTTCGCTGTGGTTTCCACAAAAATGAAAAGGCTATCCTTGGCTAAAAGCTCTACGTTATTGAAGATTTTCCCGTTGTTGCCTGTCATTCCGTCAACAGTGATGCGGTACTTCGAAGCAAGTCCTTTGCCAAGCTGGATGGTAGGAATGGAAATATTATCATTGGACTTATTATACACTTTTAAAGTGTAAGTGCTGGATCCGATGTCTGTAAAAACCGTATCGAGGTATACCGTATCTTTTGAAAATGCAAGATGGCCGGTACTGGGCTGGAAATCAAAATCGGTGCGGCATGAAGTCAGGGAAATCAAGGCAATGATAAAAGCAGCAAAAACGGTCTTACGCATGGTGGGATTGAATTTCGGTAAAAATAGTAAAATTTGTTAAGCACAAGTTGGTATGCAAACGCCAAAAAGCAAATATTATTCTTTGGGCACAAAGCCTTAAAAGTCGTATTTTTACGGCAAATTTTTTTGAATGGCTTTTGATAAAGAAAAACTGCTCGCGCTCTGCAACAAATTTTCTGAAAATACACTAATGCGAACGCTGGACATCCAATATATTGATGCCGGCGAAGATTTCCTGACCGCGACGATGCCTGTAAACCCAAATGTCCACCAACCTATGGGATTGCTGCATGGCGGTGCAAGTGTCGCACTGGCAGAAAGTGTCGGCAGCGCGGCATCGATGTTGTTTTCAGATCCTGAAAAAGAGGAGGTGAGGGGCATAGAAATTTCGGCGAACCACCTGCGCAGCAAACGTGAAGGAATGGTTTGGGGAACGGCACGTATCATTCATAAAGGCAGGACGTTGCATCTTTGGGAAATACGAATTACGGATGAGGACAATAAATTGGTTTGCCTGTGTAAACTCACCAATATAATCCTTCCCAAAGAAGCGTCAAAATGAAACCGGAGATTCCATTAGCATCACTTTTTGTGATGGCACAGAAACATTTTGACAAAGAGTTCCCGTTTGTATTGTACAAAAAGCCGCATGCAAAAGTGATCCGCGGATTGTTCCAAGAATCAGATGAAACACATTCGATTCAGGATTTCACAGAAACCGGCTATGCATTCGTATCATTTTCCGGAAATGAAATGCTGCTCATCCCTGAAAGGGATTCGGATTTCCAATTTGCAGTTTTTGAAAATCAGGTTCGGGATAAAGAAGTGATTTCATCATCAAAAAAAGCAGAAACAAACAGGGAATTTCATTTAAAGCTTGTCAACGATGCCATTCGGGCCATATCACAGCAAAAGTTCGATAAAGTGGTTTTATCCAGGAAGGAAATGGTTGAATTGCCACATTTCGACTTTGGACAGATTTTTATATCATTATCCAAAAATTATCCCGAGGCCTATGTTTATTGCTGGTTTCATCCAAAAACGGGATTTTGGTTTGGCGCTTTTGCAGAACAGCTCCTGAAAACCGGTAATGGGAAATTGCACACGATGTCGGTTGCCGGGACACAAAAATGGCATGAGGGGCTTATTTGGATGGAAAAGGAAAAACAGGAACAGCGATTTGTCACCGATTTTATTACTGACGAACTCAAGCCATTTTCAACGGCAGTAAATGCCAGCACGCCTTATACGCTTAAGGCAGGGACATTGGCGCATGTTAAAACTGATATTACGGCGGAATTGAAACCTGGAGCGCATTTAAAGAATATTGTTGAGGCATTGCATCCAACCCCTGCGGTTTGTGGCCTGCCAAAGCAACCTGCATTGGATTTTATCCTTGAAAATGAAGGCTATGACCGGGGTTTTTATTCCGGATTCCATGGCGAACTGAATAAGGATTTCCTAAATGGAAATGAGCAGACTGATTTTTTCGTAAACCTGCGCTGCATGCATGTGGAAGCTTCAGGGAATACGGCAAACCTTTACATTGGCGGCGGCATTACCAAAGACAGTAACCCTGAGGCGGAATGGCTTGAAACGGTGAATAAATCACAAACCATGAAAAAAGTATTATTATAAACAATAAATTTATGAAACTGGATATATTGGCTTTCGGGGCGCACCCTGATGATGTGGAACTGGGTTGTGGCGGTACATTGGCAAAAGAAGCAGCGCTGGGGAAAAAGGTCGGGATTATTGATTTGACAAGAGGTGAATTGGGTACACGCGGCACCGCTGAGATCCGGGATGGTGAAGCCAAAGCCGGTGCTGACGCCCTGGGGATCGATGTGCGCGAAAACCTGAATATGCGCGATGGTTTTTTTGTCAATGATGAAAAGCACCAGCTCGAAGTGATTAAGATGATCAGGAAATACCGGCCGGAAATCGTCATTTGCAATGCGGTTGACGATAGGCATATTGATCACGGTAAAGGCAGTAAACTGGTTTCGGATGCCTGTTTCCTTTCAGGATTGATTAAGATTGAAACCGATTATGAGGGGCAAATACAGCAAGCCTGGCGGCCGAAAATAGTATATCATTACATCCAATGGAAAAACATTGAGCCTGATTTTGTCGTAGATATTTCCGGTTTTATCGAAAAGAAAACAGCAGCGATAATGGCATATAGTTCCCAATTTTACAAACCAGGCAGCGACGAACCGGAAACGCCAATTGCTACGAAGAACTTTCTCGAGAGCATCCATTACCGCGCTCAGGACCTCGGAAGGCTTATCGGGACGGATTATGCGGAAGGTTTTACCACAGAAAGATATTTGGCCGTCAATAGTTTAGGTGACCTGATATAAATTTACTGTAATTTTTTTAAAATTTTCTTTGCCGGATCAACCTTTTTGCGATATATTTGCGCTCACAAAACACACGGTGGTTGTAGCTCAGCTGGTTAGAGCATCGGTTTGTGGTGCCGAGGGTCGCCGGTTCGAACCCGGTCATCCACCCCATTTGGAAGCCTTGAGGAAACTCAGGGCTTTTTTTATTGGATATGCTGAGGCCAAAATATGACTAAAGTATTTCCCAATTAAAACTTAAATCCCTTTTCTGCGGCAGCGTAAATTCTTAAATTAGTATAAAAACAAATGCTATGTCAGAATACATTTCAATCGGGCACAGGATTACCGTGCCATCGCTTCGGGATTACATCATCACACATCAACTGAATGCAGGGGATTCACTTGTCGTCAGTCCACAGGATTTCCAGGAACTGGTACATGAAATGAAATCTTCGGGAGAAACGATTCCAGATATTCCCTTTAATCTTTTAGGGGTGAATATTTTAAATGATTCCACAGATACTGTGCCAATAGGGAAGGTACAGATTGTAAAAAATGAAAAGCCATATCTTTAGATCTGGCTTTTTACTATTTTAAGGAATTCATCCTGGCGGTCGATAAATACGTTGTGTGAACTGTTATCGATATAAAAGACATTGCTTTTCCCAATGATTGCTTTTAATTTTTCAATCTGGCTTTCAGAATAAAGACTATCATCTTTACCGTACAATCCAATGACTTTCATCTTTTTGGATAAGGCTGAAATGTTTGCCGACAAATCAAGCGAGGTATAATTTTCATTTTTCCAGAAGCCTTTCGGTCCTTGCGGTGTCATTTGCGTGGCATATTTGTATTCGGGTGTTTTTTTCAGGTCGTCATAAATCTTTTGAGCTTCAGAGCTGATGTTTTTCGGTTTATAAAAGCCATTCTGCATTGCATACATAAAACAATAACTGCTGAATTCCAGGCTGCTTTTATCCATTTTTTCCAACATGTCCATATAGCCAAGGCTTGATTTGTCCTCTTTATCAGTGTATATTTTCCGGCAACGTTCGATAATATTTGCAAAAGATTCCTGAAGTGCGATCGGGGCGCCAACCAATATTACGGCATTTATTTTTTCAGGATGCTTTTCTGCGTAAAGCGTGGCCACAACACCGCCGAAACTATGCCCCATCAGCGTCACTTTCTGAATTTTGAATTGTTCCAGTAAGCCGTCAATATCTTTAAACGTTTCCTCAAACGTAAATTTGGCATGCTCATCGGTCGAGCGCCCTTCACCACGTCGGTCATAAACGATGACAAAATAACCTTCATCAGCAAGTTTTTGTGCTGTCGAAGCTTCAAAATTGGCGCTGTTGTAGCCCGGGCCGCCATGCAGGAACAATATTGGCTTTGCCTTTTCGGAACCGAAAGTCTTGGTGTACAATTGTTGTGCCGAAACGACTTGAGCAACAATTAAAAATAATATTGAGATTATTTTTTTCATAATGAATATTTATTTTCCGTCTTTATCTACTTTTATCCTTTCCTCACGGTTCGCAATTTCCCAGGCGATGGTAAATGCCAGTTGTGCCCTTTTTGCCAAAGCATCAAATTCGATCTTATCGACTTCATCGGTATCCTTATGGTAATCGGCATGGGTACCATTGAAAAGGAATACGGATGGTATGCCCTTTTTTGCAAAGTTGTAATGATCTGACCGATAATAAAAACGATTGGGATCTTTACGGCTGTTGTATTTGTAATCCAGTTCCAGGTTAACAGATTTCTTATTCGATTTCTCACAGATATTATACAGATCGGTCGAAAGGTAATCAGAGCCGATTACGTAAATATAATTGCTGTTTTTATGCAGGTCATCCCTACGCCCGATCATATCAATATTGACATCGGCGACAGTTTTTTCGATAGGAAACAACGGGTTTTCGGAATAATACCTTGAGCCATGCAAACCATGTTCTTCGCCGGTAACATGTAAAATCAATATGGAACGCTTTGGTCCGTGCCCGTCTTTTCTTGCCTTTTCAAAAGCCTGCGCAATTTCCAGCAACGCTACCGTTCCTGAGCCATCATCGTCGGCACCGTTATATACTTTGCCGTCCTTTATTCCCACATGATCATAATGTGCCGACACCACAATGATTTCGTCAGGTTTCTCAGTACCTTCAATAAAAGCCCAGATGTTTTCAGAATCGGGAAGACTTTCACCGTATTTCGCATTCATGAATGCTGCAGGGACTTTTTGGTAGAAACTGTCAGCACCTTTAGGAAATGGAATTCCTTCAGATTTATATTGGTTGATCAGGTATGCGCCTGCCTTTTTCTGTCCTTCTGAGCCTGTTTCCCGGCCTTCCATCTCATCAGAAGCTACAATGGTCAGGTGTTTTTTAAGCTCATCGGCAGAAATGGTGTTTATGTATTTTTGGACATAGCCGCTGGGTTTATTACTCGAACACGACATGTTCAGGGCAATCAGGAACAGTAATGATATGCGTCTCATAATCAGTGCAGATTGATTAATGTATATACCGAAAATACGAATAGTATGGCCGATATGATAAAAAAGTTGATAATGAACAGCGTTACGCTTTTCAGAAACGAAACGGTGCGTGTTTCGCCGTAAAACCTGTGGTGCGCCGGAAAAAAATAGTACAGCATCCAGCAGGCGAACCCGAAAACAAGGAAACTGGAGATAATGTCGGCAATATCCGAATGCATCAGCCCAAGCAAATAATCGATTGACTGCGCAATCAGCGTCACGAGCAGCACAAATGAAAAATAATGCAGCGTGAATATGCCGTGGTCGAAATAGTACCAGCGCTTCTTGCCATGGAAAAGCCACAGAAAGAAAGCAAAAATCGGCATGTAAATGAACAATACCTTCGGGAAATTGTGCAGGAATGACTCCTTGAATTTCGTAACAAGCTCATCACCGGTCATATTGTCCTGATTGACCATAGTCATCTTGCTGTAAAACCAATAACCGAACGGTCCGAGTTTCTTATCTTCAGGCAGGGAGCGCTGTACCGAGTCCAGTTCTTTCATTGATTTGTAACCGAATTCCTTGCCAAAGCTTATCGATTGGTATTGCTGTTCCAGGGATTTTTTCATCGTTTTGGCTTCCTCTCTGGAAAACTGCCCCGCTGCCTGCAGCGAATCAATCCTTTTTTGCCGCGACAATACCAAATCGATTTCCCTGACCGCTTTGGCTTCAGACTGGCTCAACTCGACACCTGGCTTCGGCCTGAGTTCTGCCAGCGAACGGTGTTCCTGTTCCTCTTCTCCCGAGGAAAGCATCGAAAGCATAAGAAAAGTAATGAAACTGATAAAAATATACAGCCTTACCGGCGCCAGATAGGAGAGGCGCTTGCCCGAGAGATATTCTTTGGTGAGCGAGGCCGGCTTGAAAAGCAGGTTACGGATCGTTTTCCAGAACGCGTTCTCATAATGCGTCAGGTCTTCGAAAAAGTGAATGAAAAGATGGTGGAAAGTCTTGCGCGAATCAGTGTTTTCCTGCCCACAATTGGGGCAAAAACGCTGGTCGACCACATGGTTGCAATTCAGGCAGGTTTTGTCTTTTCTGATTTGGCTTTTGGACATAAAAACGTTATAAGGCGGATTGGTTAAAGGAGTTAAAACTACTAAAAAAATCAGAATTTACACCCTTTGTTTCGCACTAATGGTTACCTCAGGACTTCTTTAACGAAATCCAGCATGCTTTCCCAGGAGCGTTTGTCGGCTTTTTCATTGTAAGCGGCACCTTTCGAGTTGTCGCTGCCTGCATAAGGATCGGTGAATGCATGCACGGCATTGGCATAGAACACCATTTGCCAGTCGGCTTTAGAATCCCGCATTTCGTTCTGGAAAGCAGCCACCTCGTCAGCAGGCACGTTGGGATCGTCCGCTCCGTGAAGTACCAGCACTTTCGCAGCAAGCGGGTCATTTGGGCGGGAAGCATCTTTTTTCAATCCGCCGTGAAACGACACCACGCCTTTTACAGGCATTGCGGCACGAGCAGCTTCAAGTGCGCCGGTCCCGCCGAAACAGTATCCGATGACTACGATTTTATTCGGATCAGCACCGGCTTTTACCAGTTGTTCCAAAGCGAGTCTGATGCGTTTTTGGTAAGCTTTGTAATCCTGCTTGTAAAATCCTGCCTGTTTTCCGGCTTCGGCACCATCTTTCGGGTAATTCCCTTCCCCGTAAATATCGGCGATAAAAGTATAATAACCCAGATCGGCCAGCTTTTGCGCACTTTCCTTCGCATGTGCATCTATGCCTTTCCAGGCGGGGAGCACGAGAATCCCTTTTTTATCTTTTTGTGCTTTGGAAGGCGTTACGGACAAACCATTGAGTTTTTGGCTGCCGTCATAATAAGCTACGGGTTTCAGCTGAGCTGATAAATGGCCACCGATCATTGCGATGCATAAGTAAAGAAGCGTTTTCATAAGCGAATTTTTCTGATGTTGTAACAAATATCGGGAATCTAAATTTTGAAAAGTTTTTTGGTTGAAAAAATTAACGTGGTTTTGATAACTTTGGGCAAAACAAAATCAAATGCAATCAAAAGCCACCACAGTAGAACAATATCTTGAGGAGCTTCCTGAGGAACGCAAAAGTGCCATTGGAAAATTGCGGGCGACCGTTAGGGAAAATCTCCCCGATGGTTTTTCAGAAGGGATCGCATACGGCATGATTACCTATTGTGTGCCACACAGCATTTACCCGGATGGCTACCATTGCAACCCGAAATTACCCTTGCCTTTTATGAGCATCGCATCTCAAAAGAACTTCATTGCGCTGCATCACATCGGGATATATGCGAACCAAAAATTGCTGGATTGGTTTGTCGGGGAATATCCAAAACATTCTAAATGGAAACTTGACATGGGAAAGGGCTGTATACGGTTTAAGAAACCTGAAGCGATACCTTTTGAACTGATTGCGGAACTGAGCCGTAAAATTTCTGTTCAGGATTGGATTTCAATATACGAAAATAACCTGAAGAGGTAATTAACGGAAAATGGCATACACCGCCATGAATAAAATAAAAAGCGTGATGAACAATAAAAACCTTACCAGGCCCAGTTGTGGATCATGGTCCCGTCCTTTACTTACGATATGTTTCCTGGATAAATGCTGCATTTTCATGTCTGTCGTTTGTGACGTAAAGTTATCATTACCATTTCCAACTGGCAATACCCGAAAACCCTGAATTTTGATTGAGGGAATAAGTAATTCCGGAACCAAGCGTTAAGGGTTTTCCCTATATTGAAATGTAATTAGCGAGGGTTTTCCCTAATTTCGTTAGTAAAAACCCTTAATACATTCAGGGAAAACCCTTGATGAAAATATTTTTTTTTAAATTATTTTTGTTTTGAAACAATTTTAAACCCCTTATTTATTATGGAACAAAATCTCATCCCCGGACAACAAATTACACTAGCTACAGCGACAACGCTTACCGGTAACTTTCGGTTAAAATATCCCAATGCCATCAAAGGATACCTCGTATCTGCTGAGAATATAAAAATGATATTGGATCAGGCCGGCTGTACAGGCATCAGGATTTATAATGGTTATGATGAAGTTACGGGACAAATTACGCCCGTTATAGTGGGTACTAATGCGAGTAACAACGATATTTGCTCAGGAGTGATTATGGATAAGGCTGCCCCATGTCCATCTTTTTGTGATGCATCAAGCGCACTTTGCAAATAATATTTTGAAATGAAGTTGTTCCAGATCGCTATTTTCAGCATTTATTTTCTTTCTACTTTTATCCTATTTGGCTATTACCTGAGCAGAAAAAAGAAAATCGGATTTGGGACACCTTTAATTTTCAACTTCCTGTTAATAATTTTATTATCAGATATATACGAGATTTTCGCGATGACGTACAGCATTCCGTCCGCGGTACATTACAAAGTCTATACCTTCACTGAATTTTATGTATTATTATGGTATTTTTTTCAGTTGAACCGATGTCGGATAAAAGGGCTATACATCCTGTCCGGAATATTATTTTTCCTGCTGTTTATCTATGTGTGCATTGGATTCGGATGGGATTTCAGCGAAAGCATGCTCACAGATTCCTACCTTTCCGCATTTGCCACAATAGCCATTTATATTTTCTCAATTCATTGGTTTACAGGTGTTTTTAAAGACCTTCCTGAAACTTCCCTTTTGAAACTCCCTGATTTTTATTTTGTTTCAGGGATAATCATGTACTTATTTGGGCCTATATTTTTATTTTTGCTGAGCAGTCAGCTCATTAACGCTGATAATGAAGGATTTAAGGATTACTGGCTTATCAATATTGTCATTAACATCATTTTAAGGCTTTTTCTAATGTTCGGAATATGGAAAATCAGGAAGTGAATACCGTTTTATGGATTGGCACTTCAGTCTCGCTTTTTTTTGGCGGCGGGCTGATTTTTCTGGTACTTTTTTACCAAAACCATTTGGCAAAAATCAAGAGGATCGAAGCTGAATTATTGCTTAAGGCAGCACTACAAAGTGAGAAAAACGAACGCACGCGCATCGCTGCTGATATCCATGATGGCATCTCTGGCGACCTGAATGCTGTGCGTAATTTTATCACGATCCTCCAAAAGCAGGAAGCAGACGAGGATAAAATGTCAATATTAAAAGGCATCCATTCCGGCATTGAAGCCGCATTGCAGAACACGCGCTCCATTTCATATAAGCTGATGCCGCAGTTACTGGAATCGGCTGGATTAGTCATTGCGCTCGAAGATTATTTTGAGAGGCTTACAGCTGCCTATAAGGGCATTGAGTTCAATATAGAAGCCCCAAATAAGGTCAGCCTTGCGCCGGAAAAAGCTTATGAGGTATTCAGGATTGTACAGGAGTTTTCAACGAATATGATTAAATACGGACAGATTTCAAAATGCACCGTCATGTTTTATGAACGTCAGGATAGCGTCATTATAGAAATAATAGAAGACGGGAATCCGTACAATTTTGACGCCTTGTTCAAAATTTCAAAAGGAGCCGGTATGGGCAACATTCGGTCACGTTTAAAAATACTGGAAGCCGCTTTTGAACAAAAGCAAACCACTTCAGGCAACCATTTTTCAATCGTCATAAAAACATCAGCATGATAAAAGTTGCCATCGTCGATGATCATCAACTGTTCAGGAAAAGCCTTGTCCTGCTGGTCAATTCGTTTAAAGGCGTACAGGTTGTCTCGGATTCCGAAAATGGAAAAGTCTTTATCGAAAAGCTGGAAAAAACGGAAATAAAACCAGATATCGTATTGCTTGATATTGAGATGCCTGAAATGGATGGATATGAAACCTGCATCATCCTGCGACGCAATTTTCCTGAGATCAAAGTACTTATAGTATCACAGCTTACCACCAAAGAAAGCATCCACAAGATACTGGAATTGGGAGCCCATGGATATTTCACAAAAAATTCCGATCCCGGCCAATTGCAGCAGGCCATCAAAAGCCTCGAAAAAACAGGTTACTATTTCGGTATGGAATTGGGAAGCGTGATCAGGGAAGCGCTGCTGTGGCAAAACCGCTCTAATATTAATGTAGAGGAAACCGAAGTAGAGCAAGGGGGGCAGGAAGCTGATAAGGCCGATAAAAACGGGCTAAGCGAAAGGGAAATTGAGATTATCAAGATGACTTGCCAGGAATTCAGTAATGCGGACATCGCCAAAGAACTTTGCATTTCTGCAAAAACTGTTGAAGGGCATAAAAAACGCATTCTCGATAAGACCAATACTAAAAACTTCATTGGAGCCATTATTTACGCATTCAGGAACAATTATTTATCCATGGACGACTTTGGCTTATAAGTTAAACAACTGTTATTTATTCTAAAATTTATATTGACTTCTCAAGATTAAGGGTTTTCCCTTAAAAAAAGATGAAAAAAAAATGAAAATATAGGGTTTACCCTTAATGAATCCTTATTTTTTTTTAATAAATTTACTATGTCCACACACCATAACAACATACTACATAGTTTAATTATTAACCCCTAATAAATAAAAGATTATGTGTACTAATCATCAAATCCGTTTCATTAAGAAATCAGGACTGCAAAGAATCGACCAGAGAATTGCTTTTATAGGTGGCGTGAATCCAGATGGTACGACATGGCAAATATCTCAAAAAGAAGCTATTATCGGAATCGAATCCGGTAAATGGATATTTTACATCACCTGCAATGAAGAGTTTTCGAAAGTGATAGTAGCTGTAAGTCCTGATGCTGATAAATACCTCAAAGCAGAACTGGACTTCCTGGATTTGTCATTGTTAATGTTACTTCCAGATTATCCTTTAGGATTGCAATTGGGTTAATGCAATAAAGTTTTAGTTTTTTCGTTTGTCCTCAATACTTAAAAAATGAAATTTCCTTTTTTACTTTTCGCGGTACTGTTTTTCACAAAATCTTTTTCCCAGGATTACAAGCTTATCGAAGAATCAAAACATGTGCAGAATAAAACACGTGCTACCGAAATTGCCCAGCAATTTGTTGCAACAAGTAATGGAAAGTTCAGGCTTTATACTACAAAAGAATCCTATAACGCAGGAATATTACGCTTTCGTTTCGTTCAGAATGAACTTACAGATGAAGACCTGAAAAACGGGAATTTTACAGAAGCGCAACGCCAGGCATTTATTACCGTGGATTTTTCGTTCTATAATGGAGGTGAGGATGTCAATGCGCCAAGACCGGAGTATGTGACCTATAAACTCAATGAAATTACGGCATCATACGATGACTTATTTGTCATCTGGAAAAGTTTTTTCAAACCACATGCTGATTTTGAAACCACTAAAACTGACGCAAAGAGCCAGTATTTAAAAGATCCCGAAAAAAGGATCGATATCTATATTTTTCATGCAGAATCAGGATGGGCATTGCGAAATCTTTCTACGCTTTGATTCCGAATTTTCTAAGTAAATTAGCGCAAATTTTTGTGCTTGAGAACTTCTTACATTACTTCAAATTCGGCCCCCGAATTCAAAAAGCAATTGCTGCTTTGGTCTGAACAATTCGCAGAAGTGGTTTTTCTGGACAGCAATGAAAACAATCAACAGTACGGCAGCTACGATGGTATCCTTGCGGTAGATGCTTTTACGTCATTGAAAACCGATTTTTCAAACGCCTTCGAAGAACTTCAGAATTACCAGAGAAATGCAAAAGACTGGATATTCGGTTACCTCACTTATGATTTAAAAAATGCCACTGAAGAACTGGTTTCAGAGAATCATGACGGACTCGGTTTTCCGGATTTGTTTTTTTTCCAGCCTAAAAAACTTTTTCTCCTTAAAGGGAACACGATAGAGATCCAGTACCTGAATCTTTGCAGTGAGGAGTTGCATGTTGATCTTGAAAATATCCTTCAAACTAAAACTGATTCTGAGGCTTCAGAAATAGCGGTTGACATCTTCGGGCGCATTACAAAAGAAAGCTATATAAAAAAGATTGGTAAAATGCTCAATCACATCCATCGGGGAGATATTTACGAAGCCAATTTCTGTATGGAATTTTATGCGGAAAACGCATCCATCAACCCGATTCAGACTTTTCAATCATTAAATGCCTTGTCAAGACCGCCTTTTGCAGCTTTCTTCAGAAACAAAAACCATTACCTGTTGTGCGCTTCTCCGGAAAGGTATCTGAAAAAATCGGCATCGCAGATTATTTCCCAACCTATAAAAGGCACTGCTAAACGGCACGATGAAATTGATGCTGATAACGCTGCCGCAGAAAACCTGAGGCTGGACCCGAAAGAACGGTCTGAAAACATCATGATTGTAGATTTGGTGCGCAATGACCTTTCAAAAACCGCACAAAAAGGTAGCGTACATGTTGCGGAATTATGCGGCATTTATTCGTTTCCGCAGGTGCACCAGATGATTTCAACAATCACTTCAGAAGTCGGTTCGCAATTTTCAGCAACAGATGTTATTAAAACCACATTTCCAATGGGGAGTATGACGGGTGCGCCTAAAATTTCGGCAATGAAAATCATTGAAGAACTGGAAGAAACCAAACGGGGCCTGTACAGTGGGGCCGTCGGATATTTCACACCTGAAAATGACTTCGATTTCAATGTTGTCATCAGGAGTATTTTGTACAATGCAACTGATAAATACCTGTCTTTTTCAGTGGGAAGTGCCATTACATCGCTGTCAGATCCTGAAAAAGAATATGAGGAATGCCTGCTCAAAGCCAAAGCGATGTTCGCCGTACTGAACGCCCCGCTCCGGGATTTTTAGTATATTTGAAAATGATTACAAAGCTGCGGATACACCTCACGGAACATTTTCCCTTCCTGACACATAAAAAGCTGTTGCTGGCTGTTTCCGGCGGTCTGGACAGTATGGTGATGGCACATTTGTTTTCGCAGTTGCCGTTTAAGATTGCCATTGCGCATTGCAATTTCGGGCTTCGCGGTGAAGAAAGTGATGCAGACCAGGCTTTTGTAAAATCCTTTGCTGAAAAGCACGAAATTCCGTTTTTCCATACCAGGTTCGATACGCAATCTTTTGCAAAGGATTATAAATTGTCAATACAACTCGCAGCGAGGGAATTGCGGTACAATTGGTTTGCGGAATTATTGCAGCAAAAGGAGCTGGATTACCTTGTTACCGCACACCATGCCGACGACAATCTTGAAACCTTCCTGATCAACTTCAGCCGCGGCACCGGCCCGGAAGGATTGACCGGCATTCCTGGAAAAATCGGGAATATCATTCGTCCGTTATTGCCTTTTTCGCGTGATGAAATTGAAACTTATGCAAATGAAAATGCCATCCAATGGCGCGAAGACAGCAGCAATGCCTCAGATAAATATTTACGCAATAAAATACGCCATCACGTTGTTCCTTTGCTGAAAGAAATTAATCCTTCTTTGTTGGAATCTTTCAGCAATACATCCTCTTATCTGCAGCAGGCGATGTCGATGGCAGATGATGCTTCAAGGATCGTGTACCGCAAAGTGGTCACGGAGGAATCACATCAAAAAAAGATAAATATCGGCGAATTGCTGGTGTTGCCTAATTACAAAGCCTACCTGCACAGTTGGCTCGCGCCGCTTGGCTTTACTGCCTGGGAAGATATTTACCATCTGGTCCATGCCCAATCGGGAAAACAGGTTTTTTCAACCCATTTCCGTTTGCTTAAGGACCGTGACTTTCTTTTATTGGCAGCTGTTGCAACTGAAAATCCAACAGAATTGTACATTGAAAAAGGAGTAGGGGAAGTTAATTTTCCCTTAAAATTATCCTTTCGCAAAGTAAACGGCATTTCCGATGCGCCAAATACGGTTATCTTTGCGGACGAAGATTTGCTGCATTTTCCATTGATCCTGAGGAAATGGCATGAAGGTGATGATTTTCAGCCATTTGGAATGAAAGGGCAATCGAAAAAAGTCAGTAAATTCTTCAAGGACGAAAAGCTTTCCGCGTTTGAAAAAGAGCAGGCGTGGCTTTTATGTTCCGGAGACGATATCGTCTGGATTGTTGGTTTACGACAGGACGAACGTTTTAAAATTCAACACAAAACTCAAAACATACTACAAATTACGCTTCATAATGAGACTTCAATTTCCCCTTAAACATTTAGTATCTGTATTCTTTTTATTGGTTTTTACCCAAATCAATGCCCAGATTTTCACTCCTGTAAAATGGACTTCCCGGGTTGAAAAAATAAGCGCCAACGAGTTCAGCCTTATAATGGAAGGAACTATTGACGATGGTTGGCATGTATATTCGCAATTTTCCCATCCCGATGGCTCAATGCCCGCAGTGGTAAAGTTTGCCGATGCAAAAGGAAATTATATTTTAAGTGGAAAAACGTCGGAAGGCAAGACCGAAAAGGAATTCAGTGAGGCTTTTGAAGTAGAGGAAACCTTTTTTACGCACAAGGCTTTATTTAAGCAAAAAGTAAAAATCACCAATGCTGCATTGACAAAAATCAAGGCAACTGTCGAATACCAGGTTTGCAAGGACCGCTGCATTAATGACGAAAAAGCGTTCACTTTTGACATTCCGAAAGTCCCTGCCGCAGCGATAGCCCCTGCAACCGAAATTCCCGAAACGGCTGTTCCTGCAGATACTGCCAAGGCCGAAGAAATAGTGAACGACACTGTGAAAAAATCCACTACGGTTAAATCCGGCGATACAGCAGGCACACCTAAAAAAGGAGCGCCGCAAAGCTTGTGGCTGATTTTCATCGGGGCGATCTTAGCCGGAATGCTGGCGACTATCACGCCTTGTGTGTTCCCTATGATCCCAATGACGGTAAGCTTTTTCATCAAGCAGTCAGGTTCAAAATCGAAAGGGAAATTCAACGCATTCTTTTACGGATTTTGCATTATAGCGATTTACGTACTGATTTCAGTACCATTCCATTTATTTGAAAAACTGGACCCGAACATGTTTACTGAAATCTCTACCAATGTGTACCTGAACCTGTTTTTCTTCGTTATTTTTATCATTTTTGCCATTTCGTTTTTTGGCGCTTTTGAAATCACGATGCCAAACTGGCTCGCCAATAAAGCCGATAATGCTTCAAATTCCGGCGGACTTTTAGGGATTTTCTTCATGGCGATGACATTGATCATTGTATCGTTTTCATGTACAGGGCCTGCGCTCGGTTTCGTATTGGGCAGCGTCCTTTCCACCGATGGTGGTGCTACGATCCTCACATTTGCGATGCTCGGTTTTGGCCTTGGATTAGCGCTGCCATTTATTTCGCTGGCCTTATTTCCAAGTTTATTAAAAAACATGCCGAAATCAGGAGGCTGGCTCAATACCGTAAAAGTAGTTTTCGGGTTTATCGAGCTCGCACTGGCATTCAAATTCCTTTCCAGCGCCGACCTGGTACTCGAAACGCACATCCTGGACAGGGAATTGTTCCTGGCGTTCTGGATAGCGATTTTTGGTGCATTGACGCTATATCTTTTTGGGAAAATCACTTTGCCACATGACGATCAATTGTCGCATATTTCTGTGGGACGCATGCTTTTCGGGTTGCTCACGTTAGCATTTACGGTCTATATGATACCAGGATTATGGGGCGCGCCGCTGAAAATGATCAGTGCGTTCCCGCCTCCGCAGACATACAGCGAAAGTCCTGATGGTTTCGGGAGCAACACCGCTGGCGCTTTGCCGGTTTTGCCCGAAGGGGCTGTTTACGGACCGCATCACATCGTGTCTTTTGAAGATTATGGCGAAGGTTTGGCTTATGCTAAAAAAGTCAACAAGCCGGTGATGCTCGATTTTACCGGAAAAACCTGCCAGAACTGCAGGCTGACGGAAAATAATGTGTGGTCTGATCCCAAAGTCCTTGCCATGCTCAAAAACGATGTGGTACTGATTTCACTTTACGGGGATTCTGCCGTGGAATTGCCTGAAAGTGAAAAATATGTCTCCAAAGCTACCGGTTCAGAAATTACCACTGTAGGTAAAAAATGGTCTGATTTTGAAAGGGAAAGATACCAGAGTAATGCGCGTCCGTATTACGTACTGATGGGGCTTGACGAACAAAACCTAAATGAGCCGATTGCCTACACGCCTGATATTGATACCTATTATAAATGGCTGAAGGATGGCGTTTCGAGGTTTAAGAAATAGATTGCAGAGAGGATTCAGGACTTTAGGGCTGTAAGATTTTAAGACTGTAAGATTTTAAAATAGGAACTATTTATATAAGAAGTCAGTAGTCCTAAAATCCAATAATTTACCTTCCAAATGCAAATAATTCCGTTTCCGTTTTTTTTCCGAGGTATAGATCCCTGATAATTTCCGCAGCAATTACGCTGAAAGTGATTCCGTTTCCGCCGTATCCCAATGCGAAATACATGTTCGGGTGGTTTTCATGCTCACCAATGAACGGCAATCCGTCTTTGGTTTCCCCAAAAGTACCACACCAGTAAAAATCCGTTTCAATCTGGATATCCGGGAATAATTTATGGAAACGTTTCAGGATGTAGGAATTTTTGCGCGCCATTAGTTTATCCCTGCGTTTCGGATCATAAAATGGTTCGTCAAAACCGCCAACCATTACGCGGTTGTCAGCCGTGGAACGGATGTAGATATAAGGCCTTGCCGTTTCCCAGATCAAGCATTTTTCGTTCCAGAACGTTGCCTCTTTAATAGGTTTGCTGACCAATACATAGGTCGAATGCAGCCGCATCACTTTTTCATCCAGGAGATTTTCAGATTCATAGCCGGGTGCGGCTACAACTTTTTTGGCCTTGATGGAATTTCCTTTCTGCGTAAGCGCGACAATGCCGTTTCTTTTATGTTCGATACTGACGATTTCAGTGTGGCTGTAGACCTTCAGTCCTGATTTTTTCTTGTGGTATTCGAGGATTTGGGTACACAATTTGAAAGTATCGATTATCGCGGAACAATCGTTATATAATGCCAGTTCACGGTCGATATTAAACTTCTCTTTGAGTTGTTTTTTATCCAAAAGCTCACAGGGAAGGCCATGTTTTTTGCGTGCTTTATATTCTCTTCGAAGTGTATTCGCACCGGTTTTATCAGAAGCCAGATTCAGGCACGATTTCATTTCAAATTCACCGTCGATGCCCATCTGCCCTATGATTTTCTGCAAAGTAAAAATGGATTCGAGGCACATTTTGTAAGCTTTGGCTGCTTTTTCCTCCCCAATAATTTCAATGAGTTCATGAAGATAAACATCGATCTCGTACTGCAATTGTGCCGTACTGGCAGTGGTGCTTCCGGTTGATGCCATCCGTTTGTCAGCGATAACGCATTTTACCCCGGCCTCACAAAGGAAATGTGCTACCAAGGCACCTGTAATCCCGGAACCGATGATAAGTACTTCGGTCTCGGTATTTTCATCTAAAGTGTCGTAATCTTTCGCAAGTCCGTTTTTAATCAGCCAGAAAGGCAAGCCAGATTTAAGGTCCATGGGTTTGGTTTACCTAAATTTAATGAAATGGTTTTTGATGGAAAAACTTTATTGATTTTTTATAGTTTGTTTTGCAGAATTGGGTATTTTTATCCCACTAAACGCCATTAAACATTTATACGCCATGCTCATTAAAATCTTCGGAAGCGCCGTCTTTGGCGTGGAAGCCACAACCATTACGGTGGAAGTCAATATGGACAAAGGGATTGGTTACCATCTTGTGGGACTCCCTGATAATGCTATCAAAGAAAGCAGTTTCCGCATTTCGGCGGCGCTTAAGAACAACGGGTACAACATGCCCGGAAAGAAAATCATCATCAATATGGCCCCGGCCGATCTGCGAAAGGAAGGTTCTGCCTACGACCTCACTTTAGCTATCGGGATACTCACCGCTTCAGGCCAGATCAAATCTGACGAGGTTGAAAAATACATCATCATGGGCGAACTTTCGCTTGACGGCAGTTTACAGCCGATCAAAGGCGCATTGCCCATAGCCATTAAAGCGCGCGAAGAAGGATTTAAGGGTTTTTTCCTGCCGATACAAAATGCTGATGAAGCAGCGATTGTGGACGGGATCGATGTGTATGGCGTTTCCAACGTTTCAGAAGTGATTGATTTCTTTGAAGGAAATGGCACTGTCGAACCTACTGTTATTGACACCCGTTCGGAATTCTTCAAAACCCTGGACTTCCCTGAATTTGATTTTTCGGATGTAAAAGGGCAGGAGAGCATTAAAAGATGTATGGAAATTGCGGCGGCCGGCGGACACAATATTATATTGATCGGGCCGCCGGGAGCAGGCAAGACGATGCTTGCGAAACGATTGCCGAGCATCCTTCCGCCGATGACGCTTCGGGAAGCACTGGAAACGACAAAAATCCACAGCGTCGCCGGAAAACTGAAGGAAGCCGGATTGATGAACCAACGCCCATTCCGAAGTCCGCATCATACGATTTCAAATGTAGCGCTTGTAGGAGGCGGCAGTTACCCGCAACCCGGTGAGATTTCGATGGCGCACAATGGCGTATTATTCCTCGATGAATTGCCGGAGTTTAAGCGCGATGTACTGGAAGTGATGCGGCAGCCTTTGGAAGACAGGGAAGTCACCATTTCACGGGCGAAGTTTACGATTACCTATCCGTCATCATTTATGTTGGTGGCGAGTATGAATCCGAGTCCGGGTGGGTTCTTTAATGATCCGGATTCCCCTTCAAATGCATCCCAGCATGAAATGCAGCGCTATCTTGGGAAAATTTCAGGGCCTTTATTGGATAGGATCGACATCCATATTGAAGTCACCCCGGTTCCTTTTGAAAAGCTGTCCGATGACTGCAAATCTGAAAACAGCGCCGAGATTAGGCAACGCGTCATCAAAGCACGTGAAATACAGACACAGCGTTTTGCAGCATTGGAAAAAGTGCATTACAACGCACAGATGAGCACCAAGCTGATCCGCGAATATTGTAAGCTCGACGAGGCTTCTTTACAATTGCTAAAAACCGCGATGGAACGCCTGAACCTTTCCGCAAGGGCTTATGACCGTATTTTAAAGGTTTCGCGTACGATTGCTGATCTGGACAAACAGGAGCAGGTAGCATCGTCACATATAGCAGAGGCAATACAATACAGGAGTTTGGACCGGGATGGCTGGCTGGGGTAGGATATTAGCAGTGGCATTGGCAGCCTCAGTTGACCGTTATACAACGCCGCGAAAACACTTCCGGGTTTTGAGCAAAATGATGTCGATAGACTCTAACTTGTGTGCATAATAAAGTTAATAAGCAAAAACCCGGCTTTAACCGGGTTTCTTTCTTAATCTTACGATTTAAAACTTATTTGTCAATCGACCCCAAAACCCGCTGCATGAACGCGTTCAAAGCCTCTTTCTTATCCATGCCGCCGCGCACCATCTTATTGACTTCGAGTGCGCCGTACATGTTCGAGATCAGTTCGCCTATTACATCAAGTTCTTCATCCTTTAAAGAAGGTACTTCGGTCAATGCTTCGAGAACTTCAATCGTTTCGATAAGGTAATCCTGGTCGTTGTCCTCAATGAATTGTGTTAAATGTTTGATTACCGGCAGCTTCATAAGGCAGCAGCGATTTCGTCCACCAATTCTGTCAAAACCTCGGCTTTGTTGGTTTGCGTTTCATTTACAAGCTTTCCATTGATGAAAGTGGCAAATGTTGGTAAATTCGACACATTGGCAAGTTTCCTCGATTCCGGCGATTGCTCCGCGTCTACAATCACAAACGTCATCGACTCGTTTTCCGAAGCCATTTTCTTAAACTTCGGTTTCATAATCCTGCAATTGCCGCACCATGACGCAGAAAATTGCACAACTACTTTAGGATTTTTCGCTACAATGTTTTGCAGCGTATCTTCATTTAATTCGATCAGCATATTATTTGGTTTAGGGTTCAGGGTACAGGGTTCAGGTATACTTTTGCCCTCTACCTTGTACCAATTTAATTACTTAAGTAAGAAGCTACACCTTCACGGGTAGCTGCCATAGCTTCCTTGCCTTCTTCCCAGTTTGCAGGGCAAACTTCGCCTTTCTCCTGCACGTGAATGTAAGCATCAAGCAGTCTCAGGTATTCGTTTACGTTACGGCCCAATGGCATGTCATTGACACTTTCGTGGAAAATTTTTCCGGTTTCGTCAATCAGGTAAGTCGCCCTGTAGGTTACGTTCGAACCTTCAATAATTACTGAATCGGTTTCTTCGCTGTAGCTCGTCGACTCGATATCAAGGATGCCAAGGATATTCGAAAGATTCCTGTTCGTATCGGCAAGGATCGGGTAGGTAACACCTTCAATCCCACCATTGTTCTTTGGCGTATTCAACCATGCAAAGTGCACTTCGTTCGTGTCGCATGAAGCACCGATTACCATCGTATTCCTTTTTTGAAATTCAGGTAGCGCAGCCTGAAAAGCATGCAATTCGGTTGGGCATACAAAAGTAAAATCCTTTGGGTACCAGAATAAAAGCACTTTTTTCTTGTTATTTACCGCTTCCTCGAAGATGTTGATTTTAAGGTTATCGCCCATTTCTGAAATGGCATCAACACTGATGTTTGGAAATTTTTTACCGACTAATGACATATGTAATATATTTAAGGTTTATTATTTTTCTGAGGCAAATTTATTGACATAGAATTAATTAAGCTATAGTTTATTATGATATATTTTTATTCTTTAATAGTTTTAAATTATACAAACAATAACTAGCAAGCATGTTAAACTTTAAAGTTGCTCAGGTTTTCAGGCACTCAGGCACACCCGCACTATTTTTTAATATATTTGTTTCCTATTCAAACCAAAACAATATGGCATTCGCAGACTTATTCCGCAAAAAGACGGTACAGGATATTTTAAAGCAGGTTGAAAAAAATGAATCGGAAGGCCACAGCAGCCTTGGCAAACACTTAACAACCCGCGACCTGACCGCCTTCGGAATCGCTGCCATCGTTGGGGCAGGAATTTTCAGCACCATCGGGAAAGCCAGTGCCGATGGCGGCCCTGCTGTAATTTTCCTGTTCCTTTTCACCGCCTTAGCCTGTGGGTTTGCGGCTTTCGCTTACGCAGAATTTGCTTCGATGGTTCCCGTTTCCGGAAGTGCTTACACGTATTCCTATGTGGCATTCGGGGAAATCATTGCCTGGATCATTGGCTGGGCGCTCATTATGGAATATGCCATTGGAAACATCACCGTAGCCATTTCGTGGAGCGATTATTTTACAGGCCTTCTCAACAGCGGTGGCATCCACCTGCCCCAATGGATACAGATGGATTACCTCACCGCTTCCAATGGTTTTAACGAAGCGACGGCATTGATGGCTACCGGAAAGCCTTTTGAAAGTTTAAGTGAAAGCCTGCAGAATGCCTATGTCGCATGGAACAGCGCACCGGTTTTAGGCTCTTTCCACTTCGTTGCCGATCTACCGGCCTTGTTCATTATTGTGCTTATTACCTATCTTGTGTACAGGGGCATGAAGGAATCGCGTAACGCCAGCAATATGATGGTGGTCGTAAAGTTATGCATCATCCTGCTTGTGATTGCGGTCGGTGTTTTTTATGTAGATGTAGACAATTGGGATCCGTTTGCCCCGAATGGGGTAGCAGGCGTTCTCAAAGGCGTTTCGGCAGTTTTCTTTGCGTATATTGGCTTCGATGCGATTTCCACCACCGCCGAGGAGTGCAAAAACCCGCAACGCGACTTACCACGCGGCATGATGTGGGCGATTATCATTTGTACGATATTATACGTTATCATAGCCCTTGTCCTCACTGGTATGGTCAGTTACAACGACCTGAATGTGGGTGATCCTTTGGCTTTTGTATTCGAAAAACTTAACCTCAAATGGATGTCCGGGATCATCGCCGTGAGTGCCGTGATAGCCATGGCAAGTGTATTGCTCGTATTCCAGATGGGACAGCCGCGCATCTGGATGAGCATGAGCCGTGATGGGTTGCTGCCTAAGAAATTCTCCCGCGTGCATCCACGGTTTAAAACACCGTCGTATGCCACAATCGTCACTGGATTTGTAGTCGCCATTCCTGCATTGTTCCTGAACCTGACGATGGTTACGGACCTTTGTAGCATCGGAACATTATTCGCCTTTGTACTTGTTTGTGCCGGGGTTTTGGTATTGCAGAATAAAAAAGACATCCCGCGTGGTAAATTCCGCACGCCATACATCAATGCAAAATTTATCTACCCTGTCTTATTAATTACAGGCATCACGATCGCTTTTACAGTCAATAAAAAAGCTACTATGGATTTTGTAACCAATGAACGGCAGGTTTTTGAGCCTGCAGATATTGTTACTTCACTTGATAAAGAGCAGGCGATGGCAGTCCACAACGTCCTGATTCCTCAGGAACAAGGCAATGCAGATTTGGAAAATGCGCTCGCAAGCCATCAGGAAAACGGAGATTATGAAAAAGTGGTAGCCTCACTGCCGATTCCTGATGCATTAAAGTATGAATCCGGCTTTTCACTATTCAAACACAAAATCCCAATGTGGATCTTCATATTCGTTTTGATGGGATTACTCGTCTGGTCATACCGTCAGAATTTATCACTGATACCATTGCTGGGGTTGATAAGCTGCCTTTACATGATGGCCGAGCTTAGCGTATGGAACTGGATATATTTCACCATATGGCTGCTCATCGGATTGGCCATTTACTTCGGATACAGCAGGAGGAATAGTAAACTGGGGCAAACAATCGGATAATCAGAAATAGGGGAATTAGAAAAATAATAGCGATGGGCGTATTTTAAAACAGCTCTTTCTACACAACATTTTCTATTTATCTCATTGCCTAATTTTCGAATTACTTCACTATTTATCCCTAAATTTGTGCTTCAAAATTTAAAAACCTAAAAAGATATACCATGAGTTCATTTGATGTTGTCGTTATTGGTTCAGGACCGGGCGGATATGTGGCTGCAATCCGTTGCGCACAATTGGGATTTAGCACAGCCATAATTGAAAAGTACAGTACTTTAGGCGGGACCTGCCTCAACGTAGGCTGTATTCCTTCAAAGGCACTTTTGGATTCGTCTCACCATTACCACGACGCTACCTCGCATTTCGCAGAACATGGTATCGAAATTTCAGGAGAAATCAAGTTCAATATCGACCAGATGATTGCCCGTAAAGGTACAGTCGTCGACCAAAACACTTCAGGAATCAAATACCTGATGGATAAAAACAAGATTACGGTTTTTGAAGGTGTAGGCTCATTTGAAGATGCCACTCACATCAAAGTGGCTAAGAACGACGGCGCTTCTGAAATACTTGAAGCCAAATATACGATCATTGCGACAGGTTCCAAACCTTCAAGCCTGCCTTTCATCAGCATTGATAAGGAACGCATCATCACTTCCACGGAAGCTTTAAAGTTGAAAGAAGTGCCGAAACACCTGATCATCATTGGTGGCGGTGTCATCGGATTGGAGCTTGGTCAGGTATATTTAAGACTGGGCGCACAGGTTTCGGTAGTTGAATACCTCGACAGGATTATCCCGGGTATGGATGGCGGCCTTTCAAAAGAACTGACCAAAGTCCTGAAGAAACAAGGCATGAAATTCTACACCTCACACAAAGTAAAATCAGTAACCCGCAATGGCGATAACGTACAGGTTCAGGCGGATAATGCCAAAGGCGAAACTGTTACGCTTGATGGGGATTACGCTTTGGTCGCTGTAGGCAGAAGGCCATATACGGACGGACTTGCCGCTGAAAAAGCCGGAGTAAAGGTCACCGAAAGGGGACAGATTGAAGTCAACGACTATTTGCAGACAACGGTTTCAAACATATACGCAATCGGTGATGTCATTAAAGGTGCGATGCTGGCGCACAAAGCAGAAGAAGAGGGCGTATTTGTAGCCGAAACGCTTGCCGGGCAAAAACCTCATATTGATTACAACCTGATTCCGGGTGTGGTATATACCTGGCCTGAGGTTGCTGCTGTCGGAAAAACCGAAGAGCAATTGAAAGAAGCCGGTGTCACCTATAAAACAGGCAGTTTCCCATTTAAAGCCCTGGGAAGATCGCGTGCCAGCGGTGATACTGATGGTTTCGTAAAGATATTGGCCGATGCCAAGACGGACGAAGTATTGGGAATCCACATGATTGGCGCAAGAACTGCCGATTTAATCGCCGAAGCCGTAACGGCAATGGAATTCAAGGCTTCCGCAGAAGATATCGCAAGGATGTCGCACGCGCATCCAACGTATGCGGAGGCAGTAAAAGAGGCGGCCTTAGGTGCCACGGAAAACAGGTCATTGCATATTTAAGAAAAACAGCTATAAAATAAAACCCGTCATTGCTGGCGGGTTTTTTTATTTAAAATAAAAGGGTTATTTCTTTTTATTTCGCTTTGCTGTCTGTGTCCTTAGCATGTTCCGGTTTACAGAACCATGGGTTTTCTTCTTGGTTTTTGAAGGCCCGCCAAGATTCACTTTCTTATTTTTCTCCGATTTTTCATGAAAAGCGCCATCTCCTTCGAGTTTTACTTTTTTCATCAGGAACTTAATTGGCTGTTTGTCCTTTTCAGGTCCGATGAGTTTGTCTGAAATGGGCACATGTTCGGGGAAAGGGATGATTTCGATTTCCTTATTCATCAACACTTCCGCTTCCAGTTTCATTTCTTCTTCACGCGCCGTATAAAAACTGATCGCAGTACCGGTAGCATCAGCACGGCCTGTACGCCCGATACGGTGCATGTATAACTCCGGCATTTCAGGCATCTCGAAGTTGACCACATGCGTAATATCTGAAATATCCAATCCACGTGCCATGATATCGGTAGTGATGATACCACGTAAATTACCTTCCTGGAATTCCGCCATCGTATTCAAACGGTAATTCTGTGATTTATTCGAATGGATGACACCAAATTGCCCCGGAAATTCTTCATCGATATTGTCAAAAAGCATGTCTGCAATTTTTTTGTTGTTCACAAAAATCAGCAGGCGGCTCATATTTTCATCCTTTTGCAGCAAATCCTTCAACAAATTGATTTTAGTATTGAAGTTCACCACCTGATAAGCAAGTTGTGTGATATTTTCCAAAGGTGTTCCCGAAGTAGCCAGGCTGACTTCCTCAGGGAAATCAAAAAAGTCATTCAGCACCGCATCCACTTCATCGGTCATTGTTGCTGAAAAAAGGATATTTTGCCTTTTCGGTTTCATCATCGCAAGGATAGAAGTGATCTGCGGGCGAAAACCTAAATTCAGCATTTCATCAAACTCGTCAATCACCAACTTATTGGTTTCATCAAACCGAAGTACGTTGTCTAATGCCAAATCCATCACACGCCCCGGAGTGCCCACAAGGATGTCTATGCCGTGGTAAACAGCCGTTTTTTGGGTGTTGATATTCACACCGCCATAAATGCCAAGCGTGCGCACGGACATATAAGTGGTCAGTTTTTTGACTTCCTCGGCAACCTGGACCACAAGTTCACGGGTAGGGACAAGGATAACAATTTTTGGAGTACGCGTTGGTGAAAATTTATACAATTTCAGCAATGGCAAAAGGTAAGCAAATGTCTTTCCTGTTCCCGTCTGGGCAATCCCCATCATATCGCGTCCCGACATAATTACCGAAAATGATTTTTCCTGGATAGGGGTAGGCGTAACGAAACCAAGCTCGTCAACTGCTTTCTGTAATGATTTCGGGAGGTTGAATTGTTCGAATGTAGCCATTGCGTAATTTTCGGCAAAGGTATTGATTTTATGCACAATGCGGGCTACGAATTTGCGTTACCTTTGTGCCCGTAAAAATTGCCAATGGAAAAGCACATGATTTCAGGATTGAACCAGTCCGAATTAAAGGAATTTCTCGATGAAAAAGCCTCGCAATACAACAATCCCATTTTCATAGAATCTGATCCCGTACAGATTCCGCATCTCTATGTACTAAAGGAAGACATTGAGATATCAGCCTTCCTCGCTGCAACCGTTGCCTGGGGGAACCGCAAATCTGTAATCAGAAGCGCCATGAGGATGATGGAACTTATGGGAAATTCCCCTTATGATTTTGTCATGTCGCACACTGCAAAAGACCTAAATCGTATGGAAGGTTTCGTACACCGCACGTTCAATGCCACTGACTTCCGTACTTTTATCGTCGGATTGCAGCATATTTACAAAAAATACGGTGGCATGGAACAGCTGTTTGCCACAAACCAGTCTGAAGGGTACCTGCACAACAGCATCACCGAATTTAAAAAGCGCTTTTTTGAAGTAAATCACCAGCAACGCACTCAAAAGCATATTGCTGACCCGGCTACAAATTCTGCAGCAAAGCGCATTCATTTGTTTTTACGCTGGATGGCAAGAAAGGACAACAGCGGTGTCGATCTTGGTATTTGGCATTCCGTTTCACCATCTATCTTATCATGTCCGCTCGATGTCCATTCCGGAAATATCGCACGCAGCCTGGGCTTGATCACCAGGAGGCAAAACGATGGCAAAGCGCTGGTAGAACTGGATGCTAACCTTCGTGCCTTTGATCCAATCGATCCGGTGAAATATGATTATGCGCTCTTTGGAATCGGCGCTTTTGAAAAAAACATCTTGTTATAAACTCATTGCACTGAAATATGAATGTGGTCAAAATGACCGGGAACCTTAAAATTGTTATCCCTCGATCCGTCTGCAAATGTTTTGTGTTTAAACAGCGGGCCGAAATTTTCCCTGATATGCAATTCACTATCAAATGCCCATTGCATAGCGGCAACGATGTCATGTAATGAAGGTTCAAAAACTGCTGAACCGTTAATTTTGCTGATGTCCAATGCTGATTTTTTAGCATGGTTGCTCCCGGCAATATGGCTTCCATTTGTAGTTGAGATCACCTCTATGGAATGGATTTTTTGATTTGGCGGTAGAACGCGGTTGGCATCCCTTATAACATTTCTCAAAACTTCCACCAATAAAGGCGATACCGGTTTTCGGGCATTATCGCCGTCGCTGAAGGTATTCCCGAAATCAATTTCAACAGGCAAACCATCGACTGTAAAATAACGTGGGATTAATTCTAAATCACCACTGAAATCAGCAGTTCCATCATCTGCATCGGCGTAAAAACCATCACCGGAATAATTGTCATTGTATGACATTGACCACATCATGCGAAGTGCAACAAATTTATGTTCCGGTGTGTAGTCATCCAAGAACTCATTCAATATGACGGAATATACATTCGGGTTGATTGCAGCCCATTCCGATAAATCACACGGAAGCGCCTTGCGGAAGGTTTTGGCACGGTACAATTGTATTGTGACAACATCGCCAACAGTGTCGGCCGGTAGCTTATCAAACCTCATTTCCGGAATTTCAGATGCCTGGCAGTCCCCATCATAACCGTCACCAGAAGCGGTTCCGGAGCAGCTGTATGAAAATACTAGGATCAAGGAAATGGCAGTGATGAAAATTTTCATGGCTTATAATACCGATGTGATCGATATCGTAAAACTAGGAAAAGCAGCGAGGACGTTAATGCGGATTTACCACATCAAATGTTAAAAATTAACCCACGATATTGCCATCAGACATGATCAGTTTGCGGTCGGCCATATTGGCAAATTCCTCATTATGTGTAACAATCACAAAGGTTTGGTTGAATTCGTCGCGGAGCTTAAAAAATAATTGGTGCAGGTTTTCTGCGGAAGCGGTATCCAGATTTCCCGACGGTTCATCGGCAAAAATCACTGCAGGCTTGTTGATCAATGCGCGCGCCACGGCCACCCTTTGCTGTTCCCCGCCGGAGAGTTCCCCGGGTTTGTGGGAAATGCGGTGCGAAAGTCCGAGGTATTCCAAAAGCCTTTTTGCCTCAGCTTCCGTCTCAGATTTTCCTTTTCCGGCGATGTATGCCGGGATGCAAACATTCTCCAGAGCCGTAAATTCCGGCAAAAGCTGGTGGAACTGGAAGATAAACCCCAGATTCACATTACGGAAACGCGACAGGCTTTTATCATTCATCTTCAATACATCTTCGCCATTGATCAGCAATTGCGTGGTGTTTTCGGCATCGGCTTTATCCAGAGTGCCTAAAATATGCAGCAACGTGGTTTTCCCCGCTCCAGATGCGCCCACAATGGATACGATTTCGCCTTTCTGAATGTGCAGATTCACGCCTTTCAGAACATGAAGTTCGCCGTAATGTTTGTGGATATTTTTCGCCTGGATCATGGATGGGATTTTGGCAAAGATAGAGAAAAGACCGCTATGCTGAAAGAAGAAAGAACCATCCGGTGACTTACGCTGTTAGCTGTAGCTCCTGATTTGCTCCGAAACGAAATGCTCACAATAATCTTTTATCATTGTCCTGACTTCTCGAAACGCGTCAAGAATTTCATCTTCAGTTCCTGTTGCTTTCCCCGGATCAGGAAAATCATGATGAAATTTTTTCGCTTTTGTTGGAAAAAACGGGCAGTTTTCTTTGGCATTATCACAAACCGTGAGCACAAAATCGAATTCGATACCATGGTATTCATCGATGTTATTTGAAGTATGATTTGAAATATCAATCCCGACTTCCTTCATAATGGCAATTGCTTTTGGATTTACGCCGTGCGTTTCAATCCCGGCGCTAAACACTGTTGCTTTATTGCCAGAGAAATGGCGGAGATAACCTTCGGCAATCTGGCTTCGGCAACTATTACCCGTACAGAGGACTAAAATATTTTTCATCACTAAACTAAAAGCCAGATTAAATTGATGATACAAAATTTAGC
Source organism: Flavobacterium pallidum (assembly GCF_003097535.1). NCBI lineage: Bacteria > Pseudomonadati > Bacteroidota > Flavobacteriia > Flavobacteriales > Flavobacteriaceae > Flavobacterium > Flavobacterium pallidum. The sequence continues at coordinate 2,943,023 of NZ_CP029187.1, read as the reverse complement.
ATCCCAACCGAAAATGATCTGGAGCATAATGACCGAAGTGGTGATTACGATTGGCTTTCTGTATTTGTGAAAAAAGTTAACAGCAATTTCCATTTGGGGAGCAGCATGAAGTTTCCAATTTTGAAGTGTTTTTTTGCTCATGATGATTTTGGTTTCCACAATCATCTTTTGCGAGGCACGCCGTTTTTTTGGAAAGCAGTATGAAATTCTTCCCGTCGAATCCCAAATCGTATTTTCCAATGGTATCAGACTGATATTCGACTTCGATTTCAAGATCATCCATTTGCAGCACCTTTTCTGAAAGTGCAATGATCTTTTGCAATTTTCCTGGTTTCAAGCGGTGCTCAAAATCGTTTGCGTCCCACAGTTGGAAGTTGGTTACTTTTTCATTTCGGATAGTTCCCCCACAATCGATAAAATGTTTCGTTATAATGCCTACTTCAGTGACGTGGAAATGATCAGGAACAGATTTTCCGTTTTCCAATACAAAGTTTACAGTTTCGGCAGTTTCAAGGATTTGTCTGATTTCAGATAATTTCATCAAGATATTTTTTAGCAGCAATTATTTTTTTTCTTTTCAAGGTGCAAGGAAACATTTGCAAAATAGGATTGCAGTATCTCCAATGCTTTTTCGTTGATGCAGTAAAAGATCGAATTCCCTTCGATATTCCCTTTTATTAAGCCCGCAGTCTTAAGTTCTTTTAAATGTTGTGAGACTGTAGGCTGGGCGAGTGGTAAGACATTTACGATGTCGCCACAAATACAAGTGTCAACACTCATGAGATATTCTATGATCGCAACACGGGCAGGATGCCCAAGCGCTTTTGCAAGTGTGGCGATTTGATTTTGCTTTTCATTGAAATGGTCTGTTTTGGTAGCCCCCATATTTAATATAATTATATTGCAATATTACGATAAATAATTAAAAACAATTTTTTTTTTTTTTGAAGATTTGTAAAGGGTTGATTTTTTTTTTTTTAAGTTTCAAGTTGATGAATATTTCTTTTCAGTGTTTGTCCAAACGATCATTGATCCATTCCCAAAATAAAGTTAAACCCAAAACCAAACTTTACCCATTACGTATATTTGTGAAACACTTAAAATATGAAAAAAGTAACCTTTTTGATATTGGCACTGCTCGGAATGGCGTGCCAATCGAAGACAAAAGAAAACAACGATGCTATGGCAGCAACTAATGAACCTATAAAGATGGATATACAGGATGGAATGGAAGTCGCCACGTTTGCGGGCGGATGCTTTTGGTGTACGGAAGCAATTTTTTTAGAATTGGATGGCGTAAAATCGGTCGTGTCAGGATATACGGGCGGCGCGAGGCCGAATCCTACTTATGAGCAGGTTTCTTCCGGAGCGACGGGCCATGCAGAAGCCACGCAAATCACTTTCGACCCGAAGAAAATTTCGTTCGGAGAATTGCTCGAAGTGTTTTTTGCAACGCATGATCCAACGACGTTAAACCGCCAGGGAAATGACATCGGGACACAGTACAGGAGCGAAATTTTTTACCACAGCGACGCCCAGAAGCAAACCGCTGAAGACTACATTAAACAATTGACTGCTGCCAAAACCTACCCTGATCCGATTGTAACCAAAGTGTCGCCGGCCGTAACCTTTTATGCCGCAGAAAACTACCACCAGAATTATTACAATCAAAATAAAGGCCAGTCATACTGCCATTATGTAATCACTCCGAAAGTTGAAAAAGTGCGTAAGCATTTTAAGGATAAATTGAAAAAGGAATAAATGACAGACTCCCGCTCAGGGAGTTTTTTTTTGCCCGAATATAAATCCAAGGCCGATACTGCGCAGCATTTTTTTAGCAAAAGGAAAGAAGAACGCCGATTGCCCAAAAAGATACCCAAAGACCATCAGTAAGAAAGGGTAGAGGGGAAGCACCAAAATAAGCAACAGCGGATAGTAAAAATACAATGCCGTATTCTCTTTGCTGATGTGCATCAGGCCCATTAAAAATTTAGAAATCTCCGCCGAAAGCGTTCCATTGATTGCAAACACCACAAAAATCACCGCCATCTGCAGGTTGGAAGTAATGCCCCAGCGTTGTTTAAGTTTGCCCATCGGTTTAATTTGTGCCAAAAATACGATTTTATATCCTTGGGGCAAAACCGCCGAGCTGCACCTTATTCACAATCTGGAAATACGTCAGATAATTGTACAACATATAGTTCACCTCATATCCATAATCGATATTGCTGTCGTAATCGATCCGCATGCCATAAAGATTACCGTATTGAAGCGGTGACGAAGCCCGTATATTCCAAGCACTGACCCAGGTACTGTTGCGTGCTTCGAGATAAGGCTGTGAATAATAATTCCGTGGCTTTGCATAGGAATTGAACCACGAACTGAAACCGGGATCAATGATGATAATTTCATATTCCAGTTTGTCATTTGCAATCCGGATGGTGTCGTTTACGGCCATGGTGGCATCTTTCCCAGGCGCGCCCGGAACACCATTTTTAGAAGCCATGCAGGCAATCATGAGAGACGAAAGCAGCAACATAATAAAGGCAGTCTTTTTCATGAGATTTTTATCCTAAATATAATAAAAAAAGCACCTTGTGGAGGTGCTTTGTATAACTTTAACGTATTAACATTAAGTGTTTTCAGTCTTCAAAATGCTGATAATCTGTTCTGCCAATTCCGTTCCGATACGGTCCTGTGCCTCTTCCGTAGCCGCCCCGATATGCGGTGTCAGTGAAATTTTCGGATGCATCAAAATTTGGATTTCCGGAGTCGGCTCGCTTTCAAAAACATCTAGTCCTGCAAAGGAAACTTTTCCTTCATCGAGCGCTTCAATCAGCGCCACTTCGTCAATCACGCCGCCTCTTGCGCAATTGATAATCCCTACGCCGTCACGCATCTGCTTCAATTCCTCAGCGCCAATCACATAGCCGTCCTGTGCCGGAACATGAAGCGTGATAAAATGAGAATGCTTAAATAAATCTTCCTGTGGTTCTGTAGGGATTTCAACAATGATGAATTGCCCATTGTAGAAATCAACTTTAATTTCGGCTTTGCCTAAGAATTTATCGGCGGCGATTACTTTCATCCCCAATCCCAACGCCATTTTTGCCACGGCCTGCCCAATCCTCCCGAAACCGATGATTCCCAAAGTCTTGCCACGAAGCTCGATACCATTCGCATAAGCCTTTTTCAGGCCTTCAAAATTCGTATCGCCCTCCAGCGGCATATTCCTGTTCGAATCCTGTAAAAATCGGACACCGGTAAACAGATGCGCAAAAACCAATTCGGCCACCGACTCCGACGAAGATGCCGGTGTATTGATCACGTGCCTGCCATTTGCGCGCGCATAATCGACATCGATATTGTCCATCCCGACACCGCCGCGACCAATCACTTTGAGGCCCGGGCAGGCATCGATAATGTCCTTCCTGACTTTAGTCGCACTGCGCACCAACAGCACCGAAACGCCATTGTCGTTGATAAAATTCGCAACCTGCTCCTGCGCGACTTTAGTTGTAATGACATCAAAACCGCCTTTTTCAAGCGCCTTGATGCCGCTTTTTGATATTCCGTCGTTGGCTAATACTTTCATTATTTTTAATTAGATAATGTGAAAATTAGAAAATCAGATCATGCAAAAAACTGAATAATTATCTGATTGCTTAATTTTCTAATTCATTTTTTTTGGAGCTATTTCCCGCTATCCGTTGCAATCTTTTTATTTTTGGCAGCAAATAAAAAGGATTTCCACTGCTATCGGGGCTAGGCGCTCCGTGTTATATTTTAGTTTCAAGTTCTTTCATCACATCTACCAGCACCTGAACACTTTCCAGCGGCAGGGCATTGTACATCGACGCCCTGTATCCTCCGACAGAACGGTGTCCGGGAATTCCCGAGATTCCGGCTTTCTTCCACAATTCATCGAATAGTGGGGCATGCGCTTCATCATTTAAAAGGAACGTCGCATTCATATTGCTCCTGTCTTCAATATTTGCCGTGCCCTTAAACAAAGGGTTACGATCGATTTCAGTATACAAAAGTGCGGCTTTCTGTTCATTTATTTTTTCAATGGCAGAAATGCCGCCCAAACTCTTAAGCCATTGTAATGTCAGCAATGACGCATAAACTGGAAAAACAGCTGGTGTATTGTACATGCTTTCCGCAGCGATATGTTTTTGATAATCGAGCATGCTCGGAATCGAACGACCGGTTTTGCCCAGAATGGCTTCTTTTACAACCGCCAATGTCGCTCCGGCAGGCCCCATGTTTTTCTGTGCCCCTGCATAAATCAAATCGAATTTCGAAAAATCGATCGTCCTCGAAAATATATCCGAACTCATATCACACACCAAAGGCACATTGGTTTCAGGAAAAGATTTCATCTGTGTTCCAAAAATGGTGTTGTTGCTCGTGCAATGGAAATAATCTGCATCAGCCGGAATGGAAAAATCCTTTGGGATAAAACTGTAATTCGCTTCTTTGGAAGAGGCGGCAACCACCGTTTCCCCGAAGAATTTAGCTTCCTTAATGGCATTATTTGCCCAGGTTCCCGTATCAAGATACGCCGCTTTTCCATCCTGTTTCATCAGGTTACACGGCACCATCAGGAATTCAAGGCTGGCACCACCGTGCATGAATAAGGCCTGGTAACCTTTGCCTTCTAGCCCGAGTAATTCGAGTACCAAAGCCCGCGCTTCGTCCATTACGGCGACAAAATCCTTGCTACGGTGCGAGATTTCAAGGATGGATAAACCAGAATGGTTAAAGTCGAGTATGGCGGCCGCCGATTTCTCAAATACTTCCTGGGGAAGGATGCACGGACCGGCGCTGTAATTGTGTTTTTTCATTTTTGCGTAATAAAAATTCAACGGCAAATTTCTTAAAATCAATTAATCCGCTGATTACGATTTGATAATAATTTCATAAGGTTATTAACAAAAACGTTGTAGTTGACGAGTCCGGAAGCTGGAAAAGTCTGAAAGTCCGGAAGTCAATGCAGCAGTTTTAATCTTTCGGACTTTCGGACTTTTCGGACTTTCCTAACTGCAATAAGAACGCCACCGTATCCACATCATCCGCATAATCCCACAATTCCGGCTGCTGTGTTTTCCCGAAAGGAATGCTATTGTCAATCAGGTTGTTCGAAACGATGCATTGGATTTGGTCCTTATCGTGTTGCAATCGTGTTTTTATGTCTGAAAGATTTTCATAATATTCATAAAACACGCTCGAAATAGGGGATGCATAGCCCGTATCTTCCTTAATCGTCAGGAATTCATTGTCAAGCAATTTGAAGTTGCTCATCAGGAACACCGCTTTATTATAGTCGTAATTGTTGGCGTATTTCTCATATTTTATCACATCCTGGTACGGGAACATGCCATTGAAGAATGGGTCGAAATTGTAACCTTTCGGGATAAAAATCTTGGAAACATTCCTGCATCCCAACCCGAAATACCGGAATACATCTTCACCCAGCGCCACCATCTGTTCCTTTGATTCGCTGCCATCCAAAACCGCCACCGAATTCCTGTTCTTCCGGATAATTGAAGGCTTGTCCTTAAAATAATATTCAAAATAACGTGCCGTATTGTTGCTTCCCGTGGCGATTACCGCATCAAAATTTTCCAGTTTGCCTTCCGTAAATTCGATTAAATTTGAAAACCTTCCGTCGGCCGCAATCAGGTATTTTGCGATAAATGGCAATAACTTCTGGTCATTTGAGGATAATTTCACCAAAGCTTTATGACCACTCATCAATACACTGAGGAAATCGTGGAAACCCACAAGCGGAATATTTCCGGCCAATATCAACCCAACAATTTTCGGTGCCACGTCCTTAATATCATACGCAGAAAGCCATTTCTCAAGGTTTTCAACCGTCAAAGCTTCTGCCCATGATTGCACCGAAAAGTAAACCTGCTCCGGCGTATACCAGCCATTGTGCGATTGCGACAGCAGGATCAAATCTGCGAAAGCGTCAAAAAACAAATCGTTATGCGGCACTACCGGGTTTTTAGTATTTCCGTGTTCAGAAAACTGCCTGAGAAATTTTCCGAGTGTCACGAAAGCCGTTTTTTTATCTGCTAAAACCATATTGATTTGCTTATGAATTGTTTTGGACGTAATTTTGCGCAAAATTAGTTCTTTTTGGTACAGGGTGCAAGGTACAGGGTGCAGGGTTTTGCCGGCAACCGTTTCCTGCACCTTGCAGCCTGAACCCTTAAACCTGAAAAATGGCAATTATCATAACAGACGAATGTATCAATTGCGGTGCGTGTGAACCGGAATGCCCGAATACGGCAATCTATGAAGGTGCTGACGATTGGCGCTACAAAGATGGGACTTCACTACGCGGAAAAGTAGTTTTGCCTTCCGGTGAAACTGTCGATGCAGAAGATCCGCAAACCCCGATTTCTGACGATATTTATTACATCGTTCCCGGCAAATGTACAGAATGTAAAGGTTTTCATGAAGAGCCGCAATGTGCTGCGGTATGCCCGGTCGACTGCTGTGTTCCTGACGATGATTATGTGGAAAGTGAGGAAACGCTGCTCAACCGGCAGGCGTTTCTGCATAACGAATAAAAAAATCCTGAGTGTTATACTCAGGATTTTTAGTTTTAGGCGCAAACTTTTTTATTTTACCCTTGCAAAGGTTTGCACGGTAACTTTATCTGAGCTGTCGTCATAAGTTTCGAGAACGAGGTTTCCATTGGTGTCAAAATACCCGATGGAGGTCTGGTCTTTACCACGATAAATATAACTATTGGTCGATGTTTTTCTCAACAAAGCAGGTTTTTTGAATGAAGGTGAATTTACGGTGTAACCCTGCGCATCCAGTTTCACATCATACTTTACGCCATTCGCCTCATAATAAGATGAGCGGTCCACATCGACGGTACGGGTTGTCCCGTCAGGATTTGTGATCTGTGTTGTAGAAGTTACCTGTACAGGCGTTTGTTTAAGGTCTTTGTTCAATGCATTGGACTCGGCATTCTGAAGTTCAATGTTTTGCACTTCCTGGACATTTTCTTTTTTGACCTGTTTTTTCTCACCGTCAGAATCCTTTACGGTAGTAACTGTTGTCTTGGTAACATTGGTGATGTTCTTGTTCTGTGCGATTGCATTCATTCCGATAAGCAAAACGGCACTTAAAAATATTTTTTTCATGATGTTTAGTTTTTGATTTATATCAACACAAAATTAGAAACCGTTTGTGCGAAATGTGTTACGGAATTTCAATGAAATTTATCAGAATGACCGCTAATTTATCATTAGAAGTATGCCACGCGACAATGAAGCACTGCATAATCAATTCTAAATCGCTATATTTGCGCACTTTTTAAAACACCATGTAATGAAAGCAGGAATTGTCGGGTTACCGAACGTAGGAAAATCAACTTTATTCAATTGTTTATCAAATGCCAAGGCCCAAAGCGCGAACTTTCCGTTTTGCACCATCGAGCCTAATATTGGTGTGGTGAATGTACCTGATCCACGTATCAACAAACTCGAAGAACTTGTAAAACCGGAACGCGTCGTAATGGCAACGGTTGATATTGTAGATATTGCGGGGTTGGTAAAAGGTGCCAGTAAAGGCGAAGGGCTGGGGAACCAATTCCTTGGAAACATCCGCGAGTGCAATGCGATCATCCATGTTTTAAGGTGCTTTGACAATGACAACATTGTTCACGTTGACGGCAACGTAAACCCGATCCGCGACAAGGAAACCATCGATATAGAATTACAACTCAAAGACCTTGAAACAGTAGATAAAAGGCTGGAAAAAGTAAAGCGTGCAGCCAAAACCGGCAATAAGGAAGCACAGACAGAAGAGGCGTTCCTGAACCGTATCCGGGAGGCTTTATTACAAGCCAAATCCGCGCGTACAGTAAAACCAAATAACAACGACGAAGAATTACTGATGGATGATTTCCAACTCATCACTTCTAAGCCTGTATTATACGTTTGCAATGTTGATGAAGGATCAGCAGCCACTGGGAATGCCTATGTAGAGCAGGTCCGCGAACTCGTAAAAGACGAAAATGCCGAAGTCATCGTGCTCGCCGTGGGCACCGAAGCCGATATTACAGAATTGGAAACATACGAAGAACGCAAAATGTTCCTTGAAGACCTGGGCCTTGAGGAACCGGGCGCTTCTGTGCTGATCCGCGCAGCTTATAAATTGCTGCAACAGCAAACCTATTTTACAGCAGGTGTTAAGGAAGTGCGTGCCTGGACCGTGAATATCGGAGCAACAGCGCCTCAGGCTGCGGGCGTAATCCATACGGATTTTGAAAAAGGTTTCATCCGCGCCGAAGTAATTGCTTATGAAGATTACGTTCAGTTCGGTTCAGAGGCTAAAGTGAAGGAAGCAGGAAAATTCCGCGTGGAAGGGAAAGAATATATTGTGAAGGATGGCGATGTGATGCATTTTAGGTTTAATGTATAGGACGCAACTTTTGACTGTAAGATTTTAAGACCGCTTCGCTTCAGGACAAACAAAAATCTTATTATCTTACAACGAAGCGATCTTATAGTCCTTTTAACTTCCAACTTTACAAAGTACTCCAATGAAAATTCTATCCTTCGCAGGCTCCAACAGCTCTAAATCCATCAACAGGAAATTATCTGCGTATGCTTCAAGTCTTTTTGAAAACGCAGATGTAGAATTGCTTGACATCAACGATTATGAAATGCCATTGTTTAGCCAGGACCGTGAAAACGAAATCGGCAAGCATCCGTTAGCGCAGGCATTTTTAGATAAAATTGCTTCCGCAGATGCGATTGTTTTGTCTTTGGCAGAAAATAACGGCAATTACTCAGCAGCGTTCAAAAACCTCTTCGATTGGTGCTCCCGGATCCAGAAAGAAGTTTTCCAAAACAAACCCATGCTTTTACTTGCAACGTCACCGGGACAGCGTGGTGGGAAAAGCGTACTTGAGATTGCGGAAAGCAACCTGCCGCGGTATGGCGGAAATATCAAAGCCGTCTTTTCATTGCCGTCGTTTTACGAGAATTTTGATACGGATGCCATTCGCGTTACCAATCAGGAGCTGGATGCAAACCTTCGGGATATCGTCAGCGGATTTGCAATTTAAAAGTATTGTCATGGTTTTCAAAACTAAAATCAACAGCAAAGACTACCTGAGATTGTGCTTCTACCTGACTTACAGGAAGCCATTCACGATTATTTTCACCACATTGAGTTTTGTACTCATCGTGATGGGAATATTACAGCTTACGGGACGTTTTTATTTTGGCCTTGACGCGATGTTTACAGGGTTGTTCGCATTTTACATCCTCTTTATTCCAGCAATGCTGTATTTTAAGGCAGCAAGGAATTTCGCTTCAAATAAAAGGATCCAACAGCCTGTAGAATATGAATTTACAAAGGAGAAAATGATCTCAAAAGGAGCGGGTTTTATTTCCGAATCTGCTTTGGATGGCCTGTATCGTGTAGAAGAAACGCGTGACTGGTTTCTGGTTTACCAAAGTAAGCTGGTCGCAAACCTGATTCCGAAAAAAGACATGATGCCAGATGAAATAACCGGATTAAGGAATATCTTCAAAAATCTTTCCGGAATAAAACTCCGATTGAAAAGCTAATCTCCGATTACCTCAAACTGTTAATTATCTGTTGTATTGAAATTTTTTTAACCGTAGGGACGTTTTGTGGTATACTTATTGCAAAGTGAAATGACGATGAAAAAGAGATTTCCCTGTCTGCCCCTGGCCATTACATTTTCCCTGATTTTTTTTCATAGTACCTTCGCGCAGGATTATGCCTCCGTCGACAGCATCGTAAGGAATTATCCGGATTCGTTTTCTTCAACCGAAAAACTTGCAGAGAAAATCAACAGTGATTTCGATACCGAATCTGACAGGGCACGCGCCATTTACACCTGGATTGCTACCAATATCCGTTATGATTTGCCTGCTGCGCATTCCGGGAATGGTATCGCATTTTATTATAAGGACGAAGCCGACCGCATCGAAAAAGAAAAGAAATTCCGTGTTGATCTTGCAAAGAAAACGCTGAAGCAGGGTAAAGGCATCTGCCAGAATTATGCAGCATTATTCCATCATCTGTGCGACCTCACCGCGCTGAAATGCATTGATATTCCCGGAAGTGCAAAAACAAACCTGATGCAGATCGGGAAACTGCCGCAACCGAGCGACCACATCTGGAATGCCGTGAAGATTGGTAATTCCTGGAACCTTGTCGATGTAACGTGGGGCGCGGGAAGTGTCGATACGAATAGCGGAAAATTCGTGCCTTCATTCAGTGATGGTTATTTTTGCCCAACACCGGAAGTTTTCTTCCTGAATCATTTTCCTGAAGATGCCAGGATGTCGATGCTGCAGAGGACTCCCGAAGATTTTGCGAACCTTCCATTGTATTATGGCAGTTATGTCGATTCCGATTATGAGATCCTGTATCCTGAAAATGGCGTGTTGTCTGCTACACAGAAATCGATTCCGTTCCGCATTTCAGATTTGGATGAAGGTGACAATGTCAGCTATGTCTTCAGTAACCAAAACCAATTGCAGGAGCCTGAATTGAAACGCAATGGCAACCTTTCAGAGTTCGTAATCCCGATCGCGGCAACCGATAGAGGGTTCCTGACACTTTTTGTAAACAACCGCTCTGTCGCAGCTTATAAAATCGGGAGGTAATTTGAAAGGCATTATAAAGAAAGACTGGCGGTTTTTAAACAGAATATTATTGTATCTGCTGGGGTTTATTATTCTGTACATCGCCCTGGCTTTCATTATTTCCAGAATTCCAGTAAACACGAATGACACCGATAATTCGCACGATATCGCCATCTACATCCGGACAAATGGCGTGCATACCGATGTGGTTTTCCCTTTAAAAAATAGCATTTATGACTGGAATAAAGTTATCAGTGCAGATCATACGACAGCGAAAGATACCACACTGCAATATGCCGCATTTGGCTGGGGTGACCGGGATTTTTACCTGAATACCCCTGAATGGTCTGACCTAAAAGCGGGTACCGCATTTAATGCTGCATTTTACCTCGGGACAAGTGTCATGCATGTGGTTTTTCTTGATGTACCTAAAGAAAATGAAAACTGCAGGAAAATTTTTATTAGCCGCAAGGAATATATTGATATGGTTGATTTTGTCAAAGGATCATTCCAATCTGATGCAAAAGGAAATACACTGCCTATAAAAGGTTCTGGCTACGGCCTGAATGACATTTTCTATGAAGCCAAAGGCAAATACAACCTGTTTTACACCTGCAATTCCTGGACCAACAATGCACTTAAATCAGGCCGTCAGAAAGCCGCATTATGGACATTGACTGATGGCGGGATTTTCTGCCATTATTAGTACGAGAGTTAGAAAAGTTCGAAAGAAACAGCAAACGTAAAACCTTTTGTTCCTCTATCTTCCGGATTTCCCTGGCTTATTTGTCAATATCATTCTTAATAACTTTGATTTTCCCGTCTTTCAAATCCCTGTTATTTCAACTATATTAGCAAAAAAGAGGCCGTGCGCTGAGCAATGAGCCAAATTCACTGTAAGTCAAAACCGTTATTCTACATGTCAGGCGAAAATCAATATACCGAAGATAATATCCGTTCGTTAGACTGGAAAGAACACATCCGCATGCGCCCCGGCATGTACATCGGGAAGCTTGGCGACGGTTCTTCTGTAGATGACGGCATCTATATCCTGCTCAAGGAAGTCATCGACAACTGTATCGATGAATTCGTTATGGGTGCCGGAAAAACGATTGAAGTCACCATTCGCGATAAGACGGTTACCGTACGCGATTACGGCCGCGGCATTCCGTTGGGAAAAGTGGTGGATGTCGTCTCGAAAATGAATACCGGCGGTAAATACGATTCGCTGGCGTTTAAGAAATCCGTGGGTTTAAATGGTGTCGGTACCAAGGCAGTAAACGCTTTGTCGAATTATTTCCGCGTGGAATCCGTACGTGATGACAAGCAGAAAGCCGCAGAATTTTCAGCCGGAAACCTGGTGTCAGAAGAAGAGGTGATCGATACTACGAAGAGGAAGGGTACAAAAGTCGTCTTTGTACCCGATGAAGCCATTTTTAAAAATTACAAATTCAGGAATGAATATGTAATAAAAATGCTTAAGAATTACTGCTACCTGAATACCGGCCTGACGATTATTTACAACGGTGAAAAATTCTATTCGGATAACGGACTGAAGGATTTGCTTGATGAAAATATTTCAGAAGAAGACATGGTGTACCCGATCATACATCTCCTGGGTGATGACATTGAGATTGCCATGACGCACAGCAAATCCCAATACAGCGAAGAATACCATTCTTTTGTCAACGGGCAGAATACGACGCAGGGCGGAACGCATTTGGTGGCTTTCCGTGAGGCATTGGTGAAAACCATCCGTGAGTTCTACAATAAAGGCTTTGAGCCTTCCGATATACGAAAATCCATCGTGAGCGCGGTGAGTGTAAAAGTGATGGAACCTGTTTTCGAATCCCAGACAAAAACAAAGCTGGGCTCTACGGAAATGGGCCCCGATATGGCTTCAGTGCGTACCTTCATCAATGATTTTGTCAAAAACAAACTCGACAATTTCCTGCATAAAAACCCGGAAACCGCCGATTTATTATTGCGTAAGATCCTCCAGGCTGAAAGGGAGCGTAAAGAGCTTTCCGGAATCCGCAAACTTGCCAAAGACCGCGCCAAGAAAGCGAGCCTGCACAACAAGAAACTGCGTGACTGCCGCGTACATTTACCCGATATCAAGAACCCGCGCTACCTCGAAAGCACGCTTTTCATTACGGAGGGGGATTCGGCTTCTGGTTCGATCACAAAATCGCGCGATGTCAATACACAGGCGGTTTTCAGCCTTCGCGGCAAGCCGTTGAATTCTTACGGCATGAGCAAGAAAATCGTGTATGAGAATGAGGAATTCAACCTGCTGCAGGCTGCTTTGAATATCGAAGAGGATATGAGCGACCTGCGGTACAACAACATTGTAATCGCCACTGATGCCGATGTTGACGGCATGCACATCCGTTTGCTGCTGATCACTTTTTTTCTGCAGTTTTTCCCTGAATTGATAAAGGAAAGCCATTTGTATATTTTGCAGACACCACTTTTCCGTGTGCGGAACAGGAAAGAAACGATTTATTGTTATTCTGAAGAGGAACGTGTCGCCGCAATTGAAAAACTGAAGCCGAAACCTGAGATTACCCGATTCAAGGGATTGGGGGAAATTTCGCCGGATGAGTTTAAACATTTCATCGGTGATGACATCAGGTTGGACCCGATCATGCTGGATAAAGGTACATCGATTGAGCAATTGCTTTCGTTTTATATGGGGAAAAATACACCGGACAGGCAGGAATTCATCATCAATAACCTGAAAGTGGAATTGGATATGATCACAGAGTCATAACGAATGCGATTTCGTAAAAGAAGAAACAATTGACAAGGATGGCAATAAAGTGCTAAATGAAAAGCACATTTGCAGAGAGAAATATAATTTTTAAGTGAAGAAAAGCGATTGCTTTTGACTCCAATAAATGAAAGACGAAGAAGACGATATTATCCCCAATGACGACGAATCTCAAGGTGCGTTGAACGACAGTACTGAAGGTTTTGATGAGGAAATCCGTATTTCCGAAGGCAGCCATTTCTACGAACAGGATGAGGAAGACCCGAATGATACCATCACGAAGGTTACCGGAATGTACAAGGATTGGTTCCTCGATTATGCTTCGTATGTAATTCTCGAGCGTGCCGTACCGGCTATCGAGGACGGCTTTAAGCCCGTGCAGCGCCGCATCATGCATTCGTTGAAGGAACTCGATGACGGCCGTTACAACAAAGTGGCCAATGTCGTTGGGCATACGATGCAATACCATCCGCACGGTGACGCGAGTATTGGTGATGCGATGGTGCAGATAGGGCAGAAGGAACTGCTCATTGACACCCAGGGAAACTGGGGGAATATCCTGACCGGTGACGGTGCAGCAGCGTCACGTTATATTGAAGCGAGGCTTTCCAAATTCGCTTTGGAAGTGTTGTACAGTCCGAAAATTACGGAATGGGTTGCCTCTTATGACGGCCGCCGTAATGAGCCGAATAATCTTCCGGTAAAATTTCCGTTGCTGTTGGCGCAGGGCGCAGAGGGAATCGCCGTTGGGCTTTCGACAAAAGTTTTGCCACACAATTTCAACGAACTGATTGATGCTTCGGTAAAAATCCTGAAAAATAAGCCATTCCAGCTTTTTCCTGATTTCCAGACTGCAGGTATCGCTGACGTATCAAATTATAACGACGGGATGCGCGGCGGGCGTGTGCGGGTACGCGCAAAGATTGGTCAATGGGACAAGAATACGCTCGTTATTACGCAGATTCCATTTTCAACCAACACTTCAACCCTGATCGACAGTATATTGAAAGCCAATGAGAAAGGGAAAATAAAAATCAAAAAAATTGAGGACAATACCGCTGCCGAGGTAGAGATACTGATCCATCTTTTTCCAGGCGTTTCTCCCGATAAGACCATTGACGCATTATATGCATTTACTGGTTGCGAAACGTCGGTCGCGCCATTGGGCTGCGTCATTGGGGATCATAAACCGATGTTCATCGGCGTGTCGGAAATGCTGCGGATATCAACCAAAAGAACGGTGCAGTTGCTGAAACAGGAACTCGAAATCCAGCTCGACGAACTTGAAGAACACTGGCATTTTGCATCGCTGGAAAGGATTTTCATCGAAAACAGGATTTACCGCCTGATTGAGGAGGAAGAAACCTGGGAAGGTGTCATCAATGCCATCGATGAAGGTTTGAAACCACACATCAAGCATTTAAAGCGCGAAGTCACTGTAGAGGATATCAACCGATTGACTGAAATCCGGATTAAGAGGATTTCCAAATTCGATATCGACAAAGCACAGGAAAAAATTGAAGCGCTCGAAGGGGAAATCGAACAGGTGAAACACGACCTTGACCACCTGATTGATTTTGCAATAGCCTTTTTTACCAAACTGAAAGAGAAATACGGCAAAGGACGCGAACGCCAGACGGAACTCCGCATTTTCGACGATATTGAAGCTACAAAAGTGGTATTGCGCAATACCAAACTTTACGTGAACCGCGAAGAAGGCTTTGTCGGTACCGGATTGAAGAAGGACGAGTATGTGACGGATTGTTCAGACATTGATGATGTGATCGTATTCCTGCGCAACGGTTCGGTGATGATTACAAAGGTCGATGACAAGAAATTCATAGGCAAAGACATCATCCATGTCGATATTTTTGACAAAAACGACAAACGCACGATTTATAATATGGTATACCGCGATGGGAAATCCGGGCCATCGTTTATCAAGCGTTTCAATGTTTCCGGCGTCACGCGTGACAAAGCTTACGACCTGACCAATGGCAATGCGGGTTCACAGGTATTGTATTTCTCTAACAACCCGAATGGGGAAGCGGAAGTCATTACCATTCTACTGCGCCAAATCGGTAGCATCAAAAAACTGAAGTTCGATATCGATTTTGCCAATATGGCCATCAAAGGGCGTTCATCAAAAGGCAATCTTGTCACCAAATACCCTATCAAGAAAATCGAGCTTAAGGAAAAAGGGATTTCGACATTGTTGCCACGCAAAATCTGGTTTGATGATACCGTGCAGCGACTTAACGTGGATGCGCGTGGGGAACTGCTGGGCGAATTCAGGCCAAGCGATAAGATCCTTGTGATATCACAAGCGGGTAAACTTAAGGTCATTATCCCTGAACTTACCACGCATTTCGATCCGGATATGGTCGTTTTGGAAAAATGGATTCCGAAGAAACCGATTTCCGCAATTTATTACGATGGTGAAAAAGAGCGCTATTATTTAAAGCGTTTCCTTGTAGAAACAGAAGGTAAAGAGGAGACATTCATCAGCGAGCACCCGAATTCCCAACTCGAAATCGTATCGACGGATTACCGTCCTGTGGCGGAACTGGTTTTTGCCAAAGTGAAAGGCGTACAAAAAGAAAACCTCGTTGTAGATGTGGAAGCATTTATTGCAGTAAAAGGGCTTAAAGCACTAGGAAATCAATTAACTACTGATAAACTGAAGCAGGTCAGTATGCTGGATCCATTACCTTATGAAATTCCTGAGGAAATCATCCCGGAAGAACCGGAAGTTACCGAAGCAGGCGAAATAATATCCGATGAAAATATGCAGATTGACGATGAGGGACAGATCACACTATTTTAATTATGGGTTACAAATTATGAATTACGAACTACCAATGCGTAATTCATAATTTGTAATTCCTAATTTATTTAGGCTTCCTCATCACGGCTTTTCTTATTCTTTTTCGACATTTTCATATTCAGCAGTTCTACCAGCAAAGAGAATGCGATGGCGAAATATAAGTAGCCTTTCGGAACGGTTTCCACATGATTCCCGAAGAAGGAAGCGTTTGCCAGGTGCGCCGCTTCCACAATCAGCATAAAGCCAATCAGCACCAGGAATGACAATGCCAGGATCTGTATGGATGGATTCTTGTTCACGAACGTACCAATCGGAACTGCAAACTGCATCATGATGAATACCGAAATAATCACTGCCGCAATCATGATGTAAATCGCGCCCACAACCCCGTTCGTCATCCCGACGGCCGTCAGGATACTGTCAAACGAAAATACCATATCAATCAGGATGATCTGTACAATCACGCTGCCAAAAGTCGAAGCGGCACCGCGTTTGAGCTCTTTTTCCTCTTCGCCTTTCTCGTCTACTTTCTCGCGGATTTCACTGGTACTTTTATACAGCAGGAACAGGCCGCCAAGCAGTAATATAATGCTTTGCCCAGTGATGTTGAGCGTCAGCCAGCCCGTATTGATCGAATACCACGGTTCTTTCATCGCAATGAGCAATGTAATTCCGAAAAGCAACCCGATACGCATAAACATGGCAAGGAACATCCCGATTTTAGTAGCCCTTTTTCGTTTTGCAGGAGGCAGTTTTCCTGTGGCAATCGAGATGAAGATGATATTGTCAATCCCCAATACGATTTCGAGAAATGTGAGTGTCAGTAAGGCAATCCAGGAATTGGGATTCAGTAAAACTTCCATGTGGCGGTATTTGTAATTTTAGGTTTTAGTTAGTCGGAAATCTTTGTGGCGGTGGCGGTAAACTTTTTAGATTTCCCGACTTCCCCATATTCAAAGGTATAGGAATTTTTCGAGGTGGTCAATATTTTCACGCCTATTGCCACGGCTTCACGGTAATTTTTCGGGTCTTTCTTGCGCATGATGTATTCGCAGTCATTCACCCAGCGGATCGTTGCGATTTCCTGCTTTCCGTTTAAAATCCCGGTCTCGAGGCTGTCGTTGCGTTCAAACTCCATGACGGTTTTCTTTCCGTTGACGGTTTGTTCCGTGCGGAATTTCCCGGTTTTGAAATCGGCGCATTTGCGTTCCGGCGGTTCATAACACGACATCATCAGTAACGAAATTGTTGCTAAAAGTATTTTTTTCATTTTTAAGGAGCTTTATCCCGCTTTTCGCTGCAATCTTTTTTGCGGCTCCGCTGCGCTATGCCATAAAAAAGGATTTACGCTGCAATCGGGGCTAGGGTACGTAGTTCTATTTGTTTAATTTGTCCAATTCATCGTCAGTGAAATTACGGATTGCTTTTTCTTTCGAGAACTTATCCGCATTGTAACTTCCGGACTTGTTTCGCGCGATGGAAAGTGTGTCCCATTCGCCTTGCTTGAGCATCTTCGCATAAAAGATGATCTGTCCCACATGGTACGGATAATGTGCCAGCTGCCGGTTTATGGCTTCCACTACGGTGTGTCCTTCGTTCCTGATATATATAATGTCCGAAAGCTGTTCCGGTTTCAGGTTGTCAAGGGCATTGAAAAGGCAGTCCCAGCCTTTGTTCCAGGCATCCAGCATTTCTGTTTTTGATTCATAGGTATCGTTAAATTCATTGTCGCGGTCACGCCATTCCTTTTCGCCGTCGGAGGTCAGGAAGTCGGTCCAGCGGGAGAGCATGTTTCCGGACAAATGCTTTACGATAACGGCAATGCTGTTCGTGTCTTCATTGTCTGAGGCAAACAATTGGCCGTCATGCAGCTGCGCCATGGCTTTTTCCGCGATGGTTTTATAATACAGGAATTGCTTGCGGGCGCTTTCGAGGTAAGCGGAATTGATATCCATAATCAGATGATTTTAATGTCGTATTTGGTAAGCAGGCTGGGCAGTGCTTCAGTTGAAAATTTAGCTTTTTTCATGGGGTTGAATTCCGGATCGATGGCGAAATTGTAAGCCGTCGTGAAATCACATTCCTTCAATTCGGTTTCATTGAAAATGGCACCTTCGAGATTGCAGTGGTCAAAATCAGAATCGGTAAGATTGGCTCCGATAAAAATCGTTTCGCGCAAAGAGCAGTAACTGAAGGTGGTTTTAGGCATTTTCTTATTTTCAAAACACGCATAATCGAGTATTGAATTGT
The DNA here is from genome assembly GCF_003097535.1 of Flavobacterium pallidum. Taxonomy (NCBI): domain Bacteria; kingdom Pseudomonadati; phylum Bacteroidota; class Flavobacteriia; order Flavobacteriales; family Flavobacteriaceae; genus Flavobacterium; species Flavobacterium pallidum. The sequence goes on along the minus strand of NZ_CP029187.1, from coordinate 2,924,506 downwards.
CAAAACTGACGCTGAAAAGGAATTCCTCCGTTTCATCAAAGCGTACGCCAATCAGTTTGCAGCTGGTGAATGAAACCGTCTTTAAGCCCGTTTCCCGCAGTTTGGCCATTCCTAAATTGCAATTGTGGAATTCACAATCCGTAAAAGTATTGTTCGACAAATCACTGCCCGAAAAATCACAGTTGCGGAAGATGCATCCGTCAAATTCCCTGTTCCTCAGGGTCTGGTTGAAAAGGGATAGCTTTTCAAAAACAACATCGATATTTATGAGGTTTTCCATCAATCGGTCATGCTGTTTATGATGGTGATGATGCCTTTGAACATCAGGAAAATGGCGGTAAATGCCAGTACGATCCCAATGCCGAATACCAATGGGAACAAAGGCTGCTGCTTGTTGATAAAGGCAAAATGAATGACTGCAGGACCGACGAACGCGCAGGGCAATGCGAATGTCAGCAGCTTTAATCCTTTGTTTAAAACGTCTTTATTTGTAGGCATTATAATTTATTTTGGAAATTATCGACAGCGCTTCTGACACTGCCATATTGAACCAGCATTTCAATGGCCTGGTCATAACTGACGCCGGTTTCCTCTACGATCATTTTCGCGCCGCGGTCTACGAGCTTGTTGTTGCTGAGCTGCATGTCGACCATCTTATTGCCTTTTACGCGGCCCAAACGGATCATCACGGCTGTGGAAATCATGTTGAGTACGAGTTTTTGCGCGGTACCTGCTTTCATCCGGGAACTTCCTGTTACAAACTCCGGGCCTACGACCACATCTATGGGATGCATTGCCGTTTGTGAAAGCGGGCTGTCAGCGTTGCAGCAAATGCTTCCCGTTAATATATTATTCCTGTTGCATTGCTCCAATCCGCCGATGACATAAGGCGTTGTGCCTGAAGCGGCAATCCCGATGACAGTGTCGTTTGCGCCGATATTCATGTCTGTGAGGTCTTTCCAGGCCTGATTCGCATCATCTTCGGCATTTTCCACGGCGCGCCTGATGGCTTTGTCACCGCCGGCAATAATCCCGTTGACAAGGTCGAACGGCACTCCAAAAGTTGGCGGACATTCAGACGCATCGACAATGCCCAGCCTTCCGGAAGTTCCGGCACCGATATAGAACAGGCGGCCGCCATTTTGCATGCGCGACACGATTTCATTGACGAGTTTTTCTATCTGCGGAAGCGCTTTCTCAACAGCGTAAGGCACTGTTTTATCCTCATTATTGATGTTGGCCAGCAATTCGCTGACCGGCATGGATTCGAGGCTGTTGTATTTTGAGGATTGTTCGGTCGTTTTGGTAAAAGACAAAATATATGGTTTTTTGGTTCTGAACCAAAGTTACGATTTTACAATTAAAATCGCGCGGGATTTTTGATTGCAATAGCAACAAATTGGCGCAATCAGAAAAGCAGTTAAAATGCAGAAGGCACGACTCAATGCGCCTGCCAACATTGGGTAGATGCAGCGCCTTATAGCAGGAACGCTAACAATATCCCAAGTGCGATCATCGATAATTTGGCAACGTTGAATTTGTGGTTTTCGCTGGCTTCAAAAATAATGGTCGAGGAAATGTGGAATAGGATCCCGATGACTATGGCCGTAATCTGAGTGTAATAGTCGTTTAAGACAGACAGCGATTCCGAGGCAAAGGTTCCCAACGGCGTCATGATCGAAAACGCTGCCATGAATATAAAAATCGTGGTTTTTTTCAATTTGCCATTGATGAAGAAAAGCGTCAGGATGACGGCAATCGGCAAGTGGTGGATGGCAATCCCCATGGCCAGGTCGCTGTGGCGGCTAACCGGAAACCCTTCGAGAAAGGCATGGAGGCAGAGGCTGAAGAACAATGTCCATGGCATCGTTTGCATTTCTTCATGGCCGTGTACGTGGCCGTGTTCCGCGCCTTTTGAAAAGAATTCGAGCAGGATCTGGAATAAAATCCCGACCATGATGAATATCCCGACGGCATGCGAATGTCCTTCAACGTTTGCGGCATGGTCGCTTTCATACACTTCCGGGAGCAGGTGCATCACGGTTAAGGACAGCAGGAATGCCCCGCTGAAGGACAGCAGCAGTTTGAGGTTTTTTTTCTTTTTCGGTTGGACAAATATGGCGAATGCATAACCTGCCAACACCGATAACAAAGGGAGTAAATAATTCATTATTTAAATATCATGACCAGTCTTTCGCTTTCTGTTTTGTGGTATTTCCGGAGTTTGTAATCCCCGAAGATATCGAGCAGGAATATCCCGGCTTCTTCCATCATGTTTTCAAAATCCGACAGTGTTAAGGCCTGAACCCTTTCTGTAAAATGATAAGCGTTGCCCTGGTCCTCAAAGTCAATTTCCTTGAAAATATGGCCATCGGCATAGTACCTTTTGATGTTGAAGGTGATGCCATCAATGGTTTTGGTTTCTTCAGGCACCAGGTTATTGATGACATGCGTGGCGTTCATGAAGTCGATTACGGCAAATCCGGTCTCGTTCAGGCTTTCCTTAATGGCCACGAGGGTCCTGGTATTGTCCGCATCATCTTCAAAATATCCGAAGCTTGTAAACAGGTTCAAAACCGCATCGAACTGCTCGGCGCATGGCTGCCTCATGTCATGCACGACAAAATGCAGGCTTTCATTTTCATGTTTCCTGGCTTCTGCAATGCTGTTTTCGGAAAGGTCGGCACCGGTAACGTCATAGCCCAATTCATTCAGGTAAATGGAATGGCGGCCTTTACCGCAGGCTAAATCGAGGATTTTGGCCTGTTCCGGTAAATTCAGGTATTGGGTGATGTTGTCCATAAAAAGCCGTGCCTCGGTATTATCACGGTCTTTGTACAGAATATGGTAGTAAGGCGTGTCAAACCATGAAGCATACCAATTTGATTTCTGATTCTCTTTTTCGGACATATTCTTTTTTCGGATTGAAACGCAAATTTAGACTATTTTTGCCAGATTCAGATAGGAGATGTCAGATATGAGTATTGAGAATGGAACCGTTAATAAATGATATTCTCATATCTCAGTTCTCCATACTCATATCTCAATACTAAAATTTATGGAACAAAATTTTAAGATGATTGCCAAGACCTTTTTCGGTTTTGAAGACATACTGGAAAAAGAGCTCAGGGCCTTGGGTGCACAGGAAGTTGAGGCCGGAGTGCGTATGGTGAGTTTTAAAGGCGATAAGGGCTTTATGTATAAAGCGAACCTGTCGCTGCGCACCGCACTCAAAATCCTGAAGCCGGTATACCATTTCCGTGCGTTTAATGAAGACAGCCTTTACAAAGGGATTTACAGTATGAACTGGTCCCAGTATATGAATCCTGACCAGACATTTGTGATTGATTCGACGGTAAATTCGGAACGGTTTAAACATTCCGAGTTCGTTTCGCAGAAATGCAAGGATGCCATCGTGGACCAGTTCCGGCAAAAATCGGGGCAGCGTCCGAGCGTGGATAAAACACATCCTGATCTTCGGATCAATATCCACATCCATAACGACCAGGTTTCGGTCGCGCTGGATACTTCGGGTGCATCATTGCACCATCGCGGTTACCGTACGGCAACGAACATTGCGCCAATAAATGAAGTACTTGCAGCGGGGATGCTGTTGCTTTCCGGTTGGGATGGGCAGGGCGATTTCCTGGACCCGATGTGCGGTAGCGGAACACTTTTGGCGGAAGCCGCAATGATCGCGTGCAATATTCCGGCAAACATCAACCGCAGGGAATTTGCATTTGAAAAGTGGTCAGATTGGGATAATGAGTTATTTGATATGATTTCCGAATCGTGCCTTAAGAAAGTACGGGAATTCCACTATACGATTAAAGGCTATGACAAGGCACCCTCTGCGGTTTTGAAAGCCAAAGACAATATCCGCAATGCCAACCTGGATGATTATATCACTGTTCATGAACGCAATTTCTTTGATACTGAAAAAGAATCTGCGGGACCGTTGCATATGGTTTTTAATCCGCCGTACGGCGAACGCCTCGATATCAATATGGAACGGTTTTATGCGGAAATAGGGGACACGCTGAAACAAAGCTATCCGAATACTAATGCCTGGTTTATTACCGCCAATATGGAAGCGTTGAAATTCGTAGGGTTGAAACCGTCCCGTAAAATTAAATTGTTCAACGGAAGCCTCGAAGCGCGCCTGGTCAAATACGAAATGTATGAGGGCAGCAAACGCGCGAAATTCAACCCGGGGATGTCTGACAATAATCCAAAATAAAATGAAACCAACTACAAAAGCACTGCTTTATAACTTTGCCTGTTTTGCAGCATTATACCTTGTAATGTATTTCCTTGCAGCCGGATTTACCAACCTGAATGGCTGGCTGAAACCCGTTACCGCTGCTGTCGCCGCAAGTTTACTGGCACCGAAATTCCAGGCCGTGAAAACCGGGGCAGGGGAAAAGGTATTTATGAAATGGATTTTTTTGAAGGGGGTGAAGCAACTCTAGTCGGAGAGTCCGAAAGTTAGTAAAGTCCGAAAGATGGGAAATGATTGGTCTTACTGACTTCCGGACTTTGCCGACTTTGCCGACTTTTCTTCCATCTTCACCTGTTTCTTATACAAAGGCAGGAAGTAAGAAACGGTATAATTAAACCCGAAACCGAAATCGCCATTATAAGTACGGTTGAATCCGGGAATGTATAAATTGTCGAATCCGGATGGTTTTTTATTGGTCACCAAAGTACTTAACCTGATGCTGAAACCCACAAAGGTATTCTTAAAAACCTGCGTCCTCATTCCGGCCACAGCCTCGAGCCATTGGGCGGAAAGGCCGCTGTATTTTTCACCTACGGTAATAGTTGAGCTTTCATTAAAATAAGGATTCGGATTGTACACCTTATAACTGTTGAGTTCCTGGCTGAAAGTGCTGATGCCGTAACGAAGCCCGACATAAATCATATTCTCGAGGTCAAGCCAGTTTTCATGCATATTATAATCGAAACCGAAGCGCAGGAAAGTCCCTTTGGTCGTAAAATTCAACTGGTCCTCATCAGTGGTTTTGCTTTCATTCCCGATTTCAGCGGCCAGGTAATATTTCCTGGTCAGGCGGTAGTCGCCGGTAAATTCCAATCCTTTATAATCTTTGTCATAAACCGAGCGCGACAATTTAAAAAGATCGGCACCGATGCGAAGACCATAGCGTTCCTTTTTCGGCTTGACCGAATCTTTTTTGGTTTCCTGCGCCTGAAGCATCAAACCAAGGCAAAGAAAAACCGCACTAAAAAAATATCTTGACGTGTGTTTCATTTTCAGTTTCCAGGTTTGATTTAATGATTTCTACATTCCTGATCCAGTTTCCGGAATTGGCCGTCGGAATATTGTTGATGATTAACGGCGAAGTATTGTCGTTAAAGTCGGGATTCAGTTTAAAAAGGGTCTTGTATCCACAGGCACGCGACACATATTCACTCGTGCGGGTATAATTCAGCCTGATGATATCGGTTACGTTTAAAACCGCGTTGCCTGAATTCAGTGTCAGCGTATATTCTACCGTATCGTCATTGATTTTTAGCGGAAGCATGATTTTGTTAGTATTGGCGAGGTAACGGTTTTGATCCTCTTCCGGTAGCGTGCTGTTGAACACAATGGCTTCATCAGCACCGGTTCCCATGACTTTCAGGTCTGTAACGTTTTTAAGCACTGCCGGATTGGTGTAGTCATAAAATTCGATGACAAGCCTTGGTGTGGTGGATGTAGATGAATCACAGATGTCGTCTTTCTCGCAACCGCAAAGCGCTAAGGCAAGCAAAAACAATAAATATATCTTTTTCATATTGTAACCTGGTTTCCGGAATTATCTTTTTTCTAAAAGTACGACATTTTCAACGTGGTGCGTTTGCGGGAACATATCTACGGGACGCACGCGGGTCACTTTATATTTTTCATCCATCAGCGCCAGGTCTCTTGCCTGTGTAGCCGAATTACAGCTTACGTAAACCACTTTATCGGGTGCAATCTTCAGGATTTGCTCCACTACGTCCTTGTGCATGCCGTCTCTTGGTGGATCGGTGATAATCACATCAGGATGGCCATTTGCGGCGATAAAGGCTTCATTGAAAACCACTTTCATGTCTCCTACAAAGAAATCACAATTCGTAATCCCATTGCGCCTTGCATTTTCCTTCGCATCTGCAATGGCTTCAGGAACGGCTTCCACCCCAACCACTTTTTTGGCCATTTTGGAAACAAACTGTGCTATGGTGCCGGTGCCGGTGTACAGGTCATATACGGTTTCATTCCCGGTAAGACTGGCAAAGTCGCGGGTGATTTTGTATAACTCATATGCCTGTGCCGAATTTGTCTGGTAAAACGACTTGGCATTGATGCTGAATTTCAAACCTTCCATTTCTTCATAAATGAAATCGCGTCCTTTATATAATATGACCTTCTGGTCGTAGATCGTATCGTTTGGTTTGCCGTTGATGACGTATTGCAGCGAAGTGATTTGTGGGAATTTTTCAGAAAGGAAATCCAGAAGCAATTCACGTTGCGGCTTATTTTCCTTAAAGAATTGGATCAATACCATGATTTCACCTGTTGATGCCGTACGGATCATCAACGTGCGCAACAGCCCTTCATGGTTCCTGGGGTCGAAAAATTCAAGGTTATTTTCGATGGCAAATTTGCGTATTTCATTTCGGATCTGATTGGAAGGATCTGCCTGCAGATGGCATTCGGTAATGTCAAGGATTTTGTCCCACATCCTGGGAATATGGAAACCCAAAGCGTTGCGGCTGTCGATTTCATCAGATGTCCCGATCTCTTTTTCGGTCAGCCAACGGGAATTTGAAAACCCGAATTCCATTTTGTTGCGGTAAAAAAATTGCTTTTCCGAACCAAGGATCTGCTCAAACTCCGGCAATTCGATTTTCCCGATGCGCTGCAGGTGGTTTCTGACTTCATTGTGCTTGTAATGCAATTGCTGGCTGTATTTCATGTTTTGCCATTTGCAGCCGCCGCAAACGCCGAAATGCTGGCATTTCGGTTCAGTGCGATGTTCTGAAAACGAATGGAAACGAAGGGCTTTCCCTTCATAATATGCTTTCCTTTTTTTGAAAGTCTGAACATCTACGGTATCGCCCGGAACCACATTTGGAATGAAAATTACTTTGCCATCAGGAGCTTTCGCAACTGAAACGCCTTTTGCACCTGCATCGAGGACTTCGATATTTTCAAAAACGATTTTGTCTGTCTTTTTTGCTGCCATGCCGCAAAAGTAAGCTTAAAATTAAAACCCTCAATATTTTTAAGTTCCGTCGCAATAATTTTTTGTTGATGTATGAATAATGCTATATTTGAAAAACCAACACGGTAACGATTTCGTAGTTATCGAAATCAATATTGAAACACCATTGGCATGAAATTATACGCTTCCTTATCCAACGTAGGGTTTTTAAAAAACCACTATGCCGGAAAATTTTTATTTGTCGCTTTTGTAGGAATCCATATTCCGCTCATAGGCCTGATTTTTTTCATTTCTTTTTATGAAACCAATATTTCACCTACATCCATCCTATTAATGGCGTTGGCCATGACCTTGTTGGCAACAGCAGTTACGCTGATATTATTGAAAAAACTCATTAGTCCCATAGAAGCCGCATCAAAAGCACTGGAAAGTTACCGCACAACACGCACCATGCCCAATCTCCCGACAGAGCATACCGATGCTGCCGGATTGTTGATGGCCAATATACAGTCGGCGGTAAAAATCAACGAAAGCCTGATTCAGCAGAAGCAGGATCTTGCGGGACTGCTTTCAAATGATATGAAGGCTTTTGCTGAAATCCCATTGGCGGCTGCTCAGAAAATCATCGGTTTACAGCCGTCACAAGCCATCATTTCTGAAGCCAATGCGATTATCACTTCTGCTGGAAAGCAAAAGGATTTCCTTGAGACTTATGTTGCCATATTGCAAGAAGAAGAAGCACTTTCGAAAAAAATGTTTAAGGTCAGGGGCATCAAATTTGATGAAATCGTGGGCCTGATCAAGAAAAAATTTGCGGAGAAGCTCCAGGAGAAGGACATCAGCCTGGTTACCGATGTCAAGATCATCGAGACACACCTTCGCATTGACAGTGAATCCCTGCTGACGGTGCTTACAAACCTGATCGATAATGCCATTAAATATTCTCCTGCCGGGGAAACCATTAAACTCAGCGTCTACAGGCACCATTCCCACATCAAAATTTCAGTGGCCGATAACGGTGCCGGATTTGATGCGGGTAGCACTAAGGACCTGTTCAGGCTCACCAATATGACGCGTTCTGATAAAGAAGGCAAGCCGAACGGGATGAGCCTGTACCTTTCGAGCCAGATCATTAAGAAGGCCGAAGGCATGTTTTATGCAGAAAGCGGCGGCGACCAACAGGGCGCGACTTTCTTCATTGACCTGAAATTATACAGGAGAAAGTAATATTTTGTTTGTGTTAATTTTTCGCTAGCCGGATTGTATTTTTGCAGATTAACACGTAAATTTAGGCAACTAAAAATTTTCATATGAAACGCAATGCAACAGCAGTCTGGAAAGGTTCCCTGAAAGAAGGAAACGGAAGGCTCACTACACAAAGTAAAGTACTCGACAATTCACAGTATTCCTTCAAGACCCGCTTTGAGGACGGCATCGGGACAAATCCTGAAGAGCTTATAGCAGCAGCGCATTCCGGCTGTTTTACGATGCAGCTTTCGGCATATATCAGCGAGGAAGGCTATGAGATCGAAAGTATTGAAACCAAATGCGATATCGATTTTCAGAACGGCTCCATCGTCAGTTCGGTGTTGACCGTGAATGGAAAAGTGAACGGTATTACTGCAGATAAATTCCAGGAACTTGTGGAGAAAGCCGAAAAGAATTGCCCGATCTCCAAATTGCTTAACACAGCAATCTCTTCTACAGCGACCTTGCTTTAAAGATAAATTTCATTCTGAGTGCGCCTCATTTCCAAAAGGGAATGGGGCGTTTTCAGGCATATTTGAATATATTTGCAAAAAATATAAGGTTCTCAATTTTATATTACTTTTACGCGACAAACGGATGATTTCTCTCCATAAGAAGGAATTGTAAAAACTTATTCTAAAAATCAGTATTAATGTCAGTTTTAGAAAAAATCAGTTCAGCAGCATTTATCGAGATTGAAAACAAGTATGGCGCGCACAATTACCATCCGTTGCCTGTAGTGTTAAGCCGTGGGAAAGGCGTGTATGTGTGGGATGTAGAAGGGAAAAGGTATTACGATTTCCTGTCCGCATATTCCGCAGTAAACCAGGGCCATTGCCATCCGGATATCGTGGAAGCACTGATCAACCAGGCGCAGACATTGACGCTGACTTCAAGAGCTTTCCACAATGACAGGTTGGGTATTTATGAAAAATTCCTCTGTGAATATTTCGGATTTGATAAAGTTTTGCCAATGAATACCGGCGCTGAAGCAGTTGAAACCGCCCTGAAACTTTGCCGTAAATGGGCTTATGAAGTCAAAGGCATTGCTGAACATCAGGCGCAGATCATCGTTTGCGAAGGCAATTTCCACGGAAGGACTACTACGATCATCTCGTTTTCAAATGATGAGAATGCACGTAAGAATTTCGGGCCATATACCGAAGGATTTATTAAAATTCCTTATGATGATATTGAGGCTCTGGAGCAGGCTTTGTCATCAACCAACAATATTGCCGGTTTCCTTGTGGAGCCGATACAGGGTGAAGCGGGCGTTTATGTACCAGCTGACGGTTATCTTGCCAAAGCCAAAGCGCTTTGCGAAAAGCACAATGCCTTATTTATTGCCGATGAGGTGCAGACGGGTATTGCCCGTACCGGTAAATTGCTTGCGGTACACCATGAAAATGTACAGCCGGACATCCTGATTTTAGGGAAAGCGATTTCAGGCGGCGTTTATCCGGTTTCAGCTGTTTTGGCCAATGACAATGTGATGCATGTGATCAAGCCAGGGCAACACGGATCGACTTTTGGCGGAAATCCACTGGCAGCAGCGGTAGCCGTAGCGGCATTGGAAGTCGTGGAGCATGAAAACCTTGCTGAAAATGCGGCATATCTGGGGAATATCTTCAGGGAAAAAATAGGCGACTATATTAGGGAATCGGGTATAGCAACGCTGGTGCGTGGCAAAGGACTGCTTAACGCGATCCTGATTAATGACACAGAAGAAAGCGATACGGCATGGAATATCTGCCTGCGTTTGGCGCATTACGGACTTTTGGCCAAACCGACGCATGGCAATATCATCCGCTTTGCTCCGCCGTTGGTCATGACTGAAGAGCAATTGGAAGATTGCATCAGCATTATCATTAAAACGCTGAAAGAATTTGAAAAATAATAGAAACCCGCTTTTAAAGCGGGTTTTTTGTTTGAGTGCTGCATTAAGGTATAGATTAATTCAGCTGGAAGTTTAACAATAGGTGTGTGTTTTACGTAAAACAATGTCGCGGGAAAATTGTATTTTACCTTCAGGGAAGGGGATAATGTCATCCCTACAAAATTAAATTCTTCTTTAGGTGTGCAAAATCCACAGCAATTGTTAAAGTTACATATTTTACTTTATTAAAATTTTTAGTTGATTCAAGGATTTGCTTTTGTTTAAAACTTTTTAGGCCTGAAAAGCGTTATCGACGCTATTTTGTTAAATTTGAGAATTAACTTTTAAAACTGAACATTATGGAAGGCAATTCTTCGTTTGAAAAATTTGAAATGCAATTAACCGATTCCGGTAAGGAGTTCCTTAGGGAAGTAGGAAAATGGGCCAATTTTTTAAGTATCATCGGTTTTGTATACCTGGGACTTATGGTGCTTTTGACGCTGGCCATTATAATCACCGGAAATTCATCGCTGATCAATCCCGCCGGTGCCAATGAAGGTGTGCAGGAAATCAGTGTCGGAATTTTATCGGTTATAATGATCATTGCCATCGCAATCATGTTTTTCCCGATTTTTTACCTGAACAAGTTTGCCGTAAACCTGAAGAAAGCGTTTCGCGAGAACAGCTCGGAGTACCTCACAAATTCGTTAGAATACCTGAAATCACATTATAAATTCGTAGGGATATTTACGATTATCTTCCTATCCATTTATGTATTGGCCTTTTTACTGATGATTGTGGCGTTTATCTCGGGAGCCGGTGCTTAATGCTCCACGAATATTTTTATATCCGTTTCGGCTACCGGAACGGATTTTTTCTTTGTTTGGAAAGTCCGTACTTTTAGGCCAAAATGCACCACATGAAAAAAATACTGATTCCACTGATATTCGTTTCAATATTTCTGGCACTTTATGAACAGAGCAAAGCGCAGCCGAATGTGTACGTGATGATTGGGGCGGTTGCCGTTTTTATGTTTTGCATGATGCGGCTAAGCGCTAAGATCCCAAGTAAAAACCAGGATAAAGATGATGATGATGTTCAGTAAAGGCGATAAAATAATGGTACTGGATGATGATATCGAGGGCATCGTAATCGGCATGCAGGGCGACCAGGTGAAGGTGGAAACTACGGATGGCTTTGAACTTACGTTCCGTCAAAAGGAATTGCTGAAGGTAAGTGGGTCCGAAATTAATTTTTCGCCCGGGAATATGAACCAAATCCTGAAGGAAAAAGAAATTCCGAAACCACGGAGTTTTGTCAAAGAGAAAAAGACAAAAGAACTTCCGGTACCCGAATTTGACCTGCACATTGAAAAATTAGTGAAGAACCATCGCGGAATGAATAATTTTGACATCCTGAACCTGCAGGTTGAAACGGCCAGACGCCATATTGATTTTGCGATCAGCAACCGCATCCCTAAAATCGTATTCATACATGGGGTGGGAGAGGGAGTGCTCAAAGCGGAACTGGATTTCCTTTTAGGCCGGTATGACAACCTTGATTTCCATGATGCCAATTTCCAAAAGTACGGCGCCGGCGCTACGGAGATTTATTTCAGGCAGAATGCCAAGAGGAATTAGGATTGTAGGATTTTAAGACTGTAAGATTATAAGAATGATTGTCCGTAACCAGAAAATCTGATTATCTAAAGCGCAGCGGTCTTAAAACCCCATATCTTAATTCGTAACGTATTCCCCGAAAAGATAATTCGTGCCAAATGTGAATTCCAATCCGTCAGTATTTTTGAATTTTACATTCCTAAAATGGATGGTATGGATGAAATTGCTGCCACTGGTAGTAGTTTCCACCTCAACGAGCCCACTGATGCCATCCACTCCGTTTTGGGCATTCCATATTTCTGAAATGGCACCTACATTGCCGCTGCAAAGAATATCCTGGGTGATGACATTGCTATACACCACAAATAAAAGCTGTCCTTCGCCATTGATGTAAAACTGTCTCGGGTTTCCTATAGTAGTAGCCTCATTGGCAAAGAGTGTATCTAAAGTGGCCTGATCCAGATTTAAAGCGAGTATCTGGTTTCCTGATAATTTATAAAGCAGGTTGTTTGTAGTACAGGTCTGTACATTTTCGATATTCGTAAAATCTACCGGCTTGTTGCGGTTCAGCGTGGTATAGGTGCCAAAATTAATTTGCTCTGTCGTCTGATGTTCGTCGTTCCCGCGGTTAAAAGTGATATTTTTAAAGATGATGTTGTGGCTGAACGACGTAATGAGGCTCTCACCGGTTGCTGCCACTTCAGTATTGACAGCTCTTGTTGTGATTTCAATGGTACCGCCTTCTGCATTCCATTCGTCGATTACTTTTGGAGTCGATGGCGGAATGTTGCTGCAAAGCGTAGAAGCTGTTATTGGTCCGTCATATACCCTGTAAATTACTTGTACAGTACCTGTAATCGGAATCTGGATAGGCGTATCCGCCGGCGTTTCCTTATTGATGAACCTTGTTTGCGGGACCTGGATAATGAGCGCTTCATTTCCATTGTATTTGTATAAGAAAAAGTCGTTGGTGTCTTCTCCGCAGGTTCGCGTCTGTGCTGATTCAAAATCGAATGATTCTACTTTAATATCCCCGTCATTACAGCTGTTAAGCAGGATACTGCAACATAATAAAACCAGAAATTTCTTCATGTCCTTTTTCTATTTTGAGCAAAAATAAGTAAAAAAAAAGGAATTCGCGGGCCGCACTTCACAATGAAATCACAAATTCCTTAGCTTTGCACCGATGAAAAAAATATATTTAGATAACGCTGCCACAACCCAGGTCCGCGCTGAAGTCATAGCAGAAATGATGAGGATACTGGCAGATGATTTTGGAAACCCGTCGTCGTCACACAGTTTTGGGAGGATTTCCCGTAATACCATAGAATTGTCCCGCAAAGCGATTGCCGCCCAGCTTCATGCCCATGCCGGTGAGATCATATTCACGTCAGGCGCGACTGAGGCAAACAACTGGATTATACGTAATGCAGTTGTAAACCTTAAAGTTGAGCGCATCATCACTTCAAAAATCGAGCATCATGCGGTGCTTCATGCTGTGGAAAGGATGGGGCAAGAGTACGGGGTGATTGTAGATTATGTAAAAATACTTCCTGATGGCGGCATTGATATGGCGCATTTGGAGTCTTTGCTTTCGCAGGATAAACCTACTTTAGTATCATTGATGCATGTCAACAATGAAACCGGAGTCATTACAGATATTGAAGCTGTTGCTAAAATGGCCAAACTTTATGGAGCCTATTTCCATTCCGATACGGTGCAGTCTGTCGGGAAACTCAGGATTGATGTCCAGCAATTTCCAATAGATTTCCTGGTGGCGAGTGCGCATAAATTCCACGGCCCTAAGGGTATCGGATTTGCCTACATCAGGAAAGGGCTCGCCATAAATCCTGTTTTTTTCGGAGGTGAGCAGGAAAAAGGATTGCGACCTGGTACGGAATCAGTGCATAATATTGCGGGGATGGCAAAAGCGCTCGAACTTTCTTATGCGCAACTTGAATCTGATGAAAGCCACATCAGGTCGGTTAAGCAATATGCCTTTGATCAATTGTCAGGCCGGTTTCCAGAAATGAAAGTGAATGGAAATGCAGACTTTACTTTATACAACATATTGAATGTGCTGTTGCCCTTTTCACCTGAAAAAACATCCATGATCCTGTTTAACCTCGATATGAAAGGTATCGCAGTATCACGCGGCAGCGCCTGCCAGTCCGGAAGCCCAAAACCGTCGCATGTGCTAGCGGAAATGCTGGGTGGTAGTGATCTTGAGAAACCCAGCCTGCGGATATCCTTCAGCCATTATAATTCACAGGACGACATCGATGAATTGGTGAAGGCGCTGATGATGATTTGATAAATCGATATCAGTAAAAAAGCATTATGTTTGCCACAAACAAATTAAAACACATATGAAAAAACTATTGATTACCGCAATCGTATTTTGCGGATGTACACTTGGCGTATTGGCTCAGGCTAAAGGTGATATCGAGCTTGCTTTCGGAACGGGAGTAAACTTCTCTACTGCGCGCACTTCTGAAAACCAGGCGGACACCAAAACAGGATTTAATGTCAGTGCAGGAGCCGATTTTTATTTTTCCGACCGATGGAGTATTAAGGCAAAATTATATTATGACCAAAAAGGATGGAACAACGGCTATATTACTGATGGGAGCAATTATTTAATCACTGATTTCAGGTTGAATTACCTGACCGTACCTGTCATGGCCAACTGGCATTTTGGTAAAAAAAGGAACTGGTACCTGAATTTTGGGCCGTATGCCGGATTCCTGCTTAAGGCGGAAGCAACGAATTATGATTTGGATGTGAAAGATTATTACAAGAGTAATGATTTTGGTTTGGCCTTGGGCATTGGGGTGAAAATTCCGGTATCAGACAAACTGAAGTTTTTTATAGAATATGACGAACAGGCAGGTTTCAGTGAAATCCTTCAAGATGATTTTGGTAATGGTATCAGCAACGACAGGGGTGCCTTTAATATCGGATTGAATTTCCTACTGAAGTAACAGTTCAAATAACAAAAAAAGAGTCCCGTATGCAACGGGACTTTTTTTATTTCCTTTTTACCAACACCTGATAAGTCCAAGGGTCCAGCTCAAATATATCGTCGCCCTGAATCGATGTTTCCTTGTTTGTAAAAAGCTCGGTATAATTCCCTTTCTGGTATTTCGAATCCAGTGTTACCGTTGCCGGTTTATCGCTGTAATTGACTATTGCGATAACCTGGTCCCCATCGTTTGCCCTTGAAAATGAAATGACCTGATCCGGTTTGTCATTAAAGATGCGTACCATTACGCCGCCGCTGTTTCCGTTCCATAACGCATGGTTCTGGTGTTTGAGGCCAAAAAGTGTGGTATATAGTGGAGCATACGGAAATTCCGACCAGTCAATCTCATCTTTGTCAAAGAATTTCAGGGAACGTGCCAGTCCCGCTTCCTGCCCTCCATATACCAGCGGCATGCCGTTAATGAGGGTACACAATACCATTGATGCTTTAAGTCCCGCACCAAAGTTGGCAACCATATTCCCATTCCACGAATTCATGTCATGGTTGTCTGTGAACAGCATGCGGTAGCCGTTGCGCGGGAAAGTGCTCACATCATGCGCCATATATTCTACAAGACCGGCCATACTTTTTTTGTCTTTGGTTACGGCAGTCATTTTTTCAAATAAGGTCCACGAATAAGTCATGTCAAATGCTTTTTTATGGAGGTCGCGCGATTCCCATTCGGCAAGCATAAAAACAGGCTTGACTGCATCAAGTTCAGCGCGGGCATTGTCCCAGAAGTCGGTCGGGACAAAACCTGCCGTGTCGCAGCGGTACCCATCAATATTGAAATTCTTAACCCAATATACCAAAGCACCAGTCATGTATTTGCGGAGTTCCGGCTTTTCGTAATCAAAATCGATCACATCATCCCAGTCATACCAAGGTGTCGGCTGAAAATGTCCTTCCGGGGTTTTCGAATACCAATCAGGATGTTCTTTGGCCAGCGGATTGTCCCACGCAGAATGATTTGCGACCCAGTCAATAATAATGTGCATCCCCATGGCATGAATTTTATCAACAAGATGCTTAAAATCGGCTTCGGTACCGAATTCAGGATTCACCCCAAAATAATCCCTGACAGAATATTCGCTTCCCAAAGTACCCTTCCTTTTTTCAACACCAATAGGATGGATTGGCATCAGCCAGATAATATCGATTCCCATAGCTTTCAGCCTTGGCAGGTGTGATTCGAAGGCCTTAAATGTTCCTTCACGGGTATACTGGCGGATATTCACTTCATAAATCGTCGCATTTTTGGTCCAATCGGGATGCTTTATTTCGACATATTCTTTTGGTTTATAACGGTCGTTTGAATTTGTAGCTCCGTCTTTGGTTGATGAATTGCAGCCTGAAACAAGCAGCAGGGCAGCAGGGATCATAAAAGCGAATAGCTGTTTCATGTCTTTGGGGTTAAGGTATTTAAAGATATAAAAATCCGCCGACAGTATTGTGCAGCGGTCATTTTTTCTTATTTTTTCCAATTTTCCCTCATGGCTTTGTAAGCTTTTTTGGAAATATGCGATTTCCGTTTGCTCCTTGCAACACCTTTTCTGCGCCGTGCGTTGATATTATTTACAAGTGAATTTTTCACACCGAGCCGGTTTTTCCGTTTGCTGTTTTTCCTGGAACGCTTGATCCGTCTTTTCATTTTAAAGGCAATTTGCATGTAAAATTAAACGAGACTGAAAAGTAGTTTTTTACAGCTTTACAAGATTGTTTTTCAGGATTGCACGCAAAAAAAAAACCGCTCCTGTGAAGGAACGGTCTTTATTGCTTCCGTATGATATGAATGATTATGCTTCTTTCGGTGGGTTTGATTTCGTTGCAGGCTTTTTAGCCTCGTCTTTAGCATCCATCATTTCCATCAGTTTCATGCCCAATAAGCCACTGATAGAGCCATCTGTGCCATTGTTCCCTGAAATCAATACGTCCGGAATGACCTTGATTTTACCTTTGCCGATTTCCTCGGTAATTTTATACTTGGTGAAATTGTCACCGCCCATAGCAGAAACCTGTAATTGGTAGGCTTCCGCAGTCGATTTACCGATGGCCATGATTTTTTCGGCTTCGGCAAGACCGGTTTTTGAAATCTTTTCAGCTTCGGCACTGGCGTTGAGTTTGGTCGCTTCCGCTTGTGCACCGGCACGGGCTTTCGTGGCTTCTGCCTCTGCATTGGCGCGCATTTTAGTGGCTTCCGCTTCCGCATTGACGTTTAATTTCAAACTTGTGGCATCACCTTCCGCTTTTTTTACCGTAGCATCGGCAGTCCTTTGTGCGATTTCGACGCTTTGGGATGCACGTACGATTTCCTTCTGCATGTCGGCAATGGCGGTTTCCTTTTCCATTCCCTGGCGTTGCTCCTGGGCCATTTTCTGGGTTTGGTATGTTTTCTGTTCTTCTTCGGCGAGTTTCCTGTCTGTGAGGGTTTTCATCAATGAATCCGGCGGAACGATGTCGCCGATCAACGTATCGACTGCATTCACATTGTATTCGTCGAGCACCACCTTGATGTGGTTTTTAGCAGACTCCTGACGTTCTTTACGTGTGCTTAAGAAAGAAATTACGTCGCTTTCCTGAGCCGAGTTCCTGAAGTAATTCCCGATTGTAGGCTCTAAAACCTGTGAGACCAGATTGGTCATACTTCCAAAACGGGCTATGACTTTCGGGGCTTCATTCGCCGGTACATGGATGATCTGCGAAACATCAAGGTTGAACGGGAAACCGTCTTTGGAACGCACCGTAATGGTAGAAAGGTTGTGGTCGAGGTTATGCGCTTCGCTGCGTGCATCCGCCCAGTTCAGTACTAAATTGGTCGTAGGTACAGGTTCAAGTTTGGTCGTATATTTATTAAGGGCATATTTTCCGGGACCCAGTGGCTCCATCCATACGCCGCGCTGGCCTTTGGATACGATATTTCCGTGTTTGAAATGCTCACCGGTAACGTCCAGCCCATCTTCACCGATATACGATATTACGACGCCTACATACCCGATCGGTACATCGGTCATAGGGTTTTGCTCGATTTGGATGGCCCAGGTATTGATGTAATAAGAACCTGCCAACATTACCTGTGGCTGCAGTCCGCGGTTTCCGCCATTATTCAGGAAGAAATCGACATCCTGGAAATTATTATGGCCTTCTACGTTCTTACCTGCAATTTGTCCCTGCGGAATCGGGTCGCCGTCAAGTGCCGTAACCACACCGATCATATTTTCGAAAATCTTGATCTGGTCTGCAATCACGATTTCAAATAAGAAAGTGTTTATACGATAAGAACCGGTAGTGATAAACGCTGTCTGCCTTCCCTTTTGCCCTCCATTGTTAAGGAATGCCGTGGCATCCTGATAATTGTCACAGTCCACTTTACGCGCGAGGATACGACCTGTTGGGATTTCCCTGCCGTCCTTACTCAATATCAGACCGATTTTGCCTTCAGGAATGATCGTAAATGCAGTCATATCGACGCTGTATTGCCAAATCCACATGCCCCAGTATAAACCCGGAGCCAATGTTTTTGCCTGAAAACCCGCTTCGCCTTTAGTGGCGATGATACGACCATCGGGCAATGATTTTTCAGTGCCGAAAAGCACGAATTTTTTGGTCACGAGACCAATCTTATCTTCAGGTACGATCACCATACCGAAGAACACACGAAGTACGAATTTGTACATAAGAATACCCAGCAGGACGAGGAGCACCCACCAGTAAGAAGCAAGAATTGTTGTCATTTTTGGTTGAATTTTTGTAGTGTAAAATTACTAAGGATTTAAGAAATTGTTTAGAAGATTTCAGGGATTAACGCAACATCGTTAGTTTATGTTGATTTTGATGGGAAACCCTTCAGAAACTGAGGACTTTTGCTTCAAATGTGGTGGTTTTGTCAAAAAGTGCCTGAGTGCCTGAGTTTTGAAGGCACTGTAATAATAACAAAAAAAAACCGCCCAAAAGGACGGTTCAATATTTCAAAATCGAAGTTTGCACTAAGGCACTAAGGCACTAAGGCACTAAGGCACTAAGGCACTAAGGCACTAAGGCACTAAGCAACTACAAATGAATCACTTCATCATACGCTGCAGCCGCCGCTTCCATAATTGCCTCGCTCATGGTTGGGTGGGGGTGGATAGATTTGATGATTTCGTGGCCCGTAGTTTCCAGTTTCCTGGCGACAACAGCTTCAGCAATCATGTCGGTAACGCCTGCGCCGATCATGTGGCAGCCCAGCCATTCGCCATATTTGGCATCAAAAATCACTTTTACAAAACCATCAGCGGCACCGGAAGCTTTTGCTTTTCCGGAAGCGGAGAATGGGAATTTCCCGATTTTCAGTTCGTACCCTTTTTCTTTGGCCTGTTTTTCGGTTAAGCCTACAGAGGCGATTTCCGGCGTAGCATAAGTACATCCCGGGATATTTCCGTAATCGATCTTATCGACATGCAGGCCTGCGATTTTTTCGACACAGGTAATCCCTTCTGCGGAAGCGACATGAGCAAGCGCAGGACCAGGAACAACATCACCGATGGCATAGTAACCCGGAATGTTCGTCTGGTAGAAATCGTTTACCAAAATCTTATCGCGGTCGGTGGCGATACCCACTTCTTCCAAACCGATATTTTCAATATTCGATTTGATTCCGACAGCGGAAAGCAGGATGTCGGCTTCAAGGATTTCTTCACCTTTGGCAGTTTTTACGGTAGCTTTTACGCCGTTGCCGGAAGTGTCGACTTTCTCTACTGATGCATTGGTCATGATCTTTACACCGGCTTTTTTCATGGAGCGTTCCATTTGCTTGGAAACTTCTTCATCCTCAAGAGGCACAATATTGGGAAGGAATTCTACGATGGTAACATCAGTTCCCATGGAATTGTAGAAATGTGCAAATTCGACACCGATAGCACCTGAACCCACAACAATCATCGATTTCGGCTGGTCAGGCAATGACATGGCCTGGCGGTACCCGATGACTTTCTTACCGTCCTGTGGCAGGTTCGGCAATTCTCGTGAGCGTGCGCCTGTAGCGATAATGATGTGATCTGCGGTAAATTCGGTAACGGTACCATTGTTATCTACGTCGACTTTCTTGCCCGGCTTGATTTTTCCGGCACCTTCAATCACATCGATTTTATTTTTTTTCATCAGGAACTGCACGCCTTTGCTCATGCCATCTGCCACACCGCGCGAACGTGAAATCACTGCGTTGAAATCTTTGTCATATTCTTTGATCGTGAGTCCATAGTCGGAAGCGTGTTTTAAGTAATCAAAAACCTGTGCCGACTTCAGCAATGCTTTTGTAGGGATACAACCCCAGTTCAGGCAGATACCGCCGAGGTTTTCCTTTTCGATTACAGCAACCTTGAAACCAAGTTGCGATGCCCTGATGGCAGTTACATATCCGCCCGGGCCACTTCCTAAAACTATAATATCGTATTTCATTTTTAAGTGTTTTTCTAATGAATTTGAGTTAGCGAAAATAAGGATTTATTTTTAAAGAGGAAAGATAAAAGACCGTTGGACCGTATAGTGGAAAATCACTGTGCTTCATTAATATTACCCACTTTCTTAATGACAGATACAATTGTCGTAGCAATAATCGCCCCGGAAAATGCCAGGAAAATATCCTTCTGCGCATCCCAGATGTCGCCTTGCGTGCCGAGATAGGCAGCGCCTTGTTCCTTAAACAATATGTCGGCAACGGCCCACTCAATCAATTCATAAAATGCGCTGATGGATAAAGTGATCTCGATGGGCAATGTCCAGGCGACCCATGCAGGGAATTTCAGCCATTTGAGGAACATTTCACGCATGGGGTAGGCGAGCAGGAACCCGAAGCTGAAATGCACGATACGGTCATAATGGTTTCGGGGTAAATCAAGCGCATCTTTCAGCCAATATCCGAAAGGATTTTCTGCGTAAGTGTATTTCGAACCATAGACATGAAGGCACAGGTAAATGCAAATCAATAAATAACTCAGGTCGCTGAACTGGTATTTTTTGTACGTAAAAATAAGGAAGCCGAGGAATAGGAATACGAGCGTGTTTTCCAGCAACCAGTTCGAAGTGTCCGTATTTCCTATATAAGAATTTATCCAACAAATGACAAATACGACAATGAACGCCTGTAGCCATCGGTTTTGTTTCAGCATTTTTCTTTCCCGGGAAATGGCAATGGTAAATGGCATAATTTAGTTTTTTACTTCGGTTAAAAATTGGGAATCATACAAATTCCGGTAGTGGCCGCCTTCAATCGCAAGCAATTGCTGGTGTGTACCGTGCTCAACGATCAGTCCTTTGTCCATCACGACGATCTTATCAGCATTGACAATGGTGGCGAGACGGTGCGCAATCACGATCGATGTACGGCCTTTGGTGATGGTTTCCGTGGCGCGCTGTATCAGTTCCTCCGAATAGGTATCGATGGAAGATGTCGCTTCGTCAAGCACCAGGATGGCGGGATTACTGACGTATGCGCGTAAGAACGCAATCAATTGCCTTTGCCCTGATGAGAGCATCGCGCCGCGTTCCTTAACGTTGTAATCATAGTTTCCGGGAAGGCTCATGATAAAACCATGCACACCGATCTTCCTCGCCGCTTCAATGACCTGTTCCCGGCTGATGGCTGGGTTGTTCAGCGTAATGTTGTTCAGAATAGTATCCGCAAAAAGGAAAACGTCCTGCAATACCACACCAATTTGGTTTCGAAGCGATTCCAGTCGATAGTCACGAATGTTGCTTCCATCAATACAGATTTCCCCGCTGTTGATTTCATAAAACCGGTTCATCAGGTTGATGATGGTCGATTTTCCGGCACCCGTAGAACCGACAATAGCGATGGTTTCACCAGCTTTTACTTTAAGATTAATGCCTTTAATGACTTCCTCGTTTTCAATATATCCAAAGTGTACGTCTTTAAATTCAATATTTCCGGTAAATGATGGGGCTTCCGTCACACCATCATCCTGCACCTGGTCTTCGCTGTCAAGGATGTCGAAGACGCGGTTGGCAGCAATCATCCCCATTTGCATTTCGTTGAATTTGTCAGCAATCTGCCGCAACGGATTGAAAAGCATCGTAATGAACATCGTATAGGAAAACAAATCCCCGAATGTGGTGGTCGTATCACCACCCAAAATCCGCAAACCGCCATACCATACCACACAACCCAGTGTCAATGCCGAAATCATATCGGCTATAGGAAAAAAGATCGAGTTATACCACACGGTCTTGATCCACGCTTTGCGGTGGCGGTTGTTGATGTAGCGGAATTTCTCATATTCAATTTCCTCTCGGTGGAAAAGCTGCACGATCTTCATACCCGTAACGCGCTCCTGTACAAAGGTGTTCAGGTTTGATAACTCGTTGCGGACCTGCTCGAACGCAAGCTGCATCTTCTTTTGGAATATCCGGGTGATGTATACCAGGATAGGCATCGCGATAATGACAATCCAGCTCAGTTTCCAGTTCAGGTAAAACATGAGGAATAAGAGCGCCACCATTTTAGCCAAATCACTCAGGATCATGAAAAGTCCCTGGCTGAAGATTTTGGCAATGGCTTCGATGTCCGAAACGGTCCTTGTCACAAGCTGCCCCACGGGAGCCATGTCGAAATATTTCATGCGGAATGTAAACATGTGGCGGAACAATTTGTTCCGGATGTCACGAATAATATCCTGTCCGAGCCAATTCGCCCAATACACGAAATAAAATTGCGAAAGCACCTCCATAATCAGCGCGCCGCCCATGGCAAGGATGTAATACAATAATCCGAGTTCGTCCTTCTTGCTGATGTAATCGTCGATGGTTCCCTTAAGCAATGCCGGCCTCAGCGCTGCAAATACCGCCAGTAAGACGGCCCATACAATGACACCGTTAAACCTGCCGCGATATGGTTTTGTATACACCATGATGCGTTTGAATACGCGGGAATCGAATGCTTTTGCGCCGCTCATTTTTAGATGATGGAATTTGGGATTTGACTATTATTATCTGCGATATACGGATAATCTATTTCAGTTAAAAACAACCCTTGTGCGGGGACTGAAAACCCTGCTTTGCTCCGGTCTTTGCTTTCAATAATGCTTTTGAGGCTGTCCACCGAAATCTTATTCCTGCCGATATTGACTAAAGTGCCTACAATCGCACGTACCATATTGCGCAAAAACCGATCTGCTGAAATCCTGAAGATTAAAGCATTATTTTCAGTGTGCCAATAGGCTTCTGTGATTTTGCAATTGAATGTATTTACGTCTGTATTCACTTTTGAAAAACACTGGAAATCGGTGTAATCCAGAAGCATCGCCGCTGCCATGTTCATCGCTTCGACATCCAGCGGAAGCTCGTAGTGCCAGCCCGTTTCATTCCCGAAAACATTTTTTTTGGTGAAAATATGATACTCATAAGTGCGCTTTATCGCATCAAAACGCGCATGGGCATCATCGTGAACTTTGGTAATATCAGCAATGGCAATATCTTTCGGAAGATAGGAATTGAGCTTTTGCACCAAAACCGGAATCGATTCCAAAGGCCCCATGTCGAAATGCGCGTACATTTTTTTAGCATGAACTCCGGTATCAGTACGTCCGGCAGCAACCAAATAGATCTTTTGGCTAAAAATGACTGACATGGCTTTTTCTAAAACCTCCTGTACGGACATAGCATTGGGTTGGGATTGCCAGCCGTGGTAATGAGTGCCGTTATAGGAAAATTCAATAAAGTAGCGCATGTTAAGTTTGCAGTCGCAGCCTCAGCAGGCAGTTAGTTCGCCATATCGGACCGAAAGACAAAGGTAATTAAGAATTATGAATTATGGATTAGGAATTTAGTGCAGAAAGTCAAAGTAGTGTGCTGTGGGAATTTGTAACTTTGGCACTCATGAAAAAAATACTGCTTTTATCCGACACCCACAGCCATATCGATGAAAAGATACTGAAATATGCCGCGCAGGCTGATGAAATATGGCATGCCGGCGATATCGGTGATTTGATTGTCACGGATACTTTAAAGAAAATCAAGCCGCTTCGTGCAGTTTATGGCAACATTGATGGCGACAAGGCGCGCATGGAATTTCCGCTGCACAACCGTTTTTTCTGTGAAGGTGTTGATGTGTGGATCACGCATATCGGTGGTTATCCGGGGAAATACAACCAGGAAATCCGCAATGAAATCACATTGTATCCTCCGAAACTTTTCATTTGCGGGCATTCGCATATCCTTAAAGTGATGTTTGATAAGAAACTCAGTCTTTTGCATATGAACCCCGGAGCCTGCGGAATCAGCGGTTTCCATCAGGTCAGGACGATGTTAAGGTTTGTGATTGATGGGGAAAAGATTAGCGATCTGGAGGTGATTGAATTAGGGAAGAGATAGTTTACAGTCGCAGTCACAGTTTTCAGTAGCTGCCAACTACAAAAAAAGCCCGGACTTTCATCCAGGCTTTCCTTCGCACTAATAAACTAAGTTTATAGGTTTACCTCAACCGGTCGGCAGATTTTACGAGATCTTCATCCTTCTTGATGGCTTTATTGGCTAAGACCAAAAAAACGATAGCAACAATAGGGAGGAACATCCCAATACCCTTCTCAGGAACCTTTTGGGTTACTCCGGATACAGTTAGCGAGCGGTAAACAAATAATCCTAATAAAATTAAATTCAATATGATATTCAGCCTGTTCATCACAAACTGGTTTTGTCTTTTTGCATAAGAAATAATTGCCATGACGGAAAGTGCCGTGCTTAACCCGAAAAGGGGCACATAAATTCCCTCTGACATAAAGAATACGTCCTTCCCGTCGACTTTCCATAAAGGAAAAACAAATGGCAACGCGCCCGTCACGATCAGTGCGATAGCCATATAAACAGTTTGGATTCTTTGCAGCATGCTGTTGTAATTTCAGGCACAAAAATATATTTTCTTTTTAATAATTACTATTGTATGCTGAAATATTATTCGTATTATTGCAGTATAGAACCGTAAGTACTTCATTCTTCGGTATATTCATTTTCAAAAAAAATTCACCACCATCCATTCCGAATTACTCTACTTAATTAATTCAAATAACATTCATGTTTGATATTTCTGCATTAAAAGAAATGAAGCTTACTGAGCTTCAGGAAATTGCCAAATTGGTTAAAAACATCAAAACTGCAGGCGTAAAAAAAGAAGCATTGATCGAGAAAATCCTCGCAAGTCAGTCCGCTTCCGCAGAAACGTCTCAGCCCAATACGGCACCTGCAGCCGAAGAGACAAAGTCTAAACGAATCAGGATTACAAAGAACGATAAAGAAGCTGTCGACGGGCCAACTCCGGAAATACAGCACAAGGCACAGGAAAATGCTACGTTATTTGACGAAAATCCAGTAATGGCAAACGAAACCGTTCCTGCCATACCACAGCAGAAAGACCGTAAAAATAAATTCGAGAAAAACAAGTTCGAAAAAAAGAACCGCACCAATGACCAGCCGGCTCCCGTTACAGAAAATGAATCTGTAGTTTCTGAGCCACAGCCGGAAACAGAACCGGTTCAGGGGAACAAGCCGAAGATTGTTGGTAAAAGTCAGCATCCGAACCAACCCGATTCGCAGCCGAGCCGTGCGCAGCCAAATCAGAAGCAACAGCATCAGCAAAACCCGAATCAACAAAACAACAACAATTCCGCCCAAAATGCTAATGGAAACCAGAACGGAAATAATGCTCCGAATGGCAACCAGTCCCGTGGCGGAACCGAAAGGAACGAAACCAACCCGAATTTTAAGGGCAAGAAAAACAATTTCCGGGATTCAGATTATGAGTTCGACGGAATCATTGAAAGCGAAGGCGTACTGGAAATGATGCCAGATGGCTACGGTTTCCTGCGTTCGTCTGATTATAATTACCTGGCTTCACCGGATGATATTTATCTGTCGACTTCACAAGTCCGCCTGTTTGGTTTAAAAACCGGAGACACCGTAAAAGGCGTAGTGCGTCCGCCAAAAGAAGGGGAGAAGTTTTTTCCATTGGTAAAAGTGTTGAAAATCAACGGGCATGA
The DNA here is from genome assembly GCF_003097535.1 of Flavobacterium pallidum. NCBI lineage: Bacteria > Pseudomonadati > Bacteroidota > Flavobacteriia > Flavobacteriales > Flavobacteriaceae > Flavobacterium > Flavobacterium pallidum. The sequence continues at coordinate 2,898,506 of NZ_CP029187.1, read as the reverse complement.
TCCTCAGGTAGTCCGTGACCGTGTGTCTTTTGAGCACCTTACCCCAATATTTCCACAGGAAAAATTCAGGCTGGCCGAAAAAGGAAGCTCCATTTCAACGCGTATCATCGATTTGTTTTCGCCAATCGGTAAAGGACAGCGAGGCATGATTGTAGCACAGCCAAAAACCGGTAAGACAATGCTGCTCAAGGATATTGCCAATGCCATTGCATCCAACCATCCCGAAGCGTATTTATTGGTGCTGTTGATTGACGAACGCCCCGAGGAGGTTACAGACATGCAGCGCAACGTCAGGGGAGAGGTGATCGCCTCGACTTTTGACCGTGAGCCGCAGGAACACGTGAAAATTGCAAACATCGTTTTGGAAAAAGCAAAAAGACTGGTGGAATGTGGGCACGATGTGGTGATCCTTTTGGATTCGATTACGCGTCTCGCAAGGGCTTATAACACTGTTCAGCCTGCTTCAGGGAAAGTACTTTCGGGAGGTGTTGATGCGAATGCCCTGCAAAAACCGAAACGTTTCTTCGGTGCAGCCCGTAATGTAGAAAATGGAGGTTCCTTAAGCATCATTGCTACAGCATTGACCGAAACGGGTTCCAAAATGGATGAAGTGATTTTTGAGGAATTCAAAGGAACCGGCAACATGGAATTGCAGCTCGACCGAAAAATTGCAAACAAGCGTATCTTTCCGGCCATCGATCTTACGTCTTCAAGTACGCGTCGTGACGATTTGCTGTTGGACGAAAAAACATTGCAGCGTATGTGGATCATGCGCAAATACCTTTCTGATATGAATCCTGTGGAAGCCATGGATTTCATCAACGATCGTTTTAAGAAAACGAGAAATAACGAGGAATTTTTGATTTCTATGAATGATTAGAAGCTACTGAGCTGCTGAGCTTTTCCGACAGATTTAAAAAATATAAAATAAAAAACCTGACAGCATAAGCGCTATCAGGTTTTTTTATTTTTGCATTCAGTAACTCAGTAACTAGTTCACAATTACTTTCTTCGTCGTTGATTGGTTGTCCGAAGTCATTTTCAATAAATAAAACCCGGTAGGAAGATTACTGAGTGTGTAATTGTTGTTGTCCATAACTGGTTTTACGATTTTCTGCACCAGTTGGCCATTCAGGTTGATCAGTTCGATTTCATCCAAAGCGACCTTAGCCTGGATGTTGATCTTATGGTCTTTTGACGGATTTGGATACACTGCAGCCTGATCCAGCGTATAGTTTTCCATGCCAAGGAAAACGGCAGGCCAACGGTTTTCCGCAGCAGGGCCGCCCCAGATTACAGTGGCAAGGTATGGATTATCAATAAATGGGTTACGGTTTCCCTGCCCATACGTATTATTTGCATTTCCAAGATAAGTATTTCTTTGGTCTTCAACCGCCGAAACCGGATCTTCAGCATTCCATTGCAGGAACAGTTGAATCATGTTGGAATCATTAGTCAATACGGTTCCCACACCTACATTTTTTGGCAGGCACCGGTCATCGTAACGCAGGTACATGTACATCATCATCCTTGCAATGTCTCCTTTCCAGTTGTCTCCGGGATACCAGCCTCCTGTTACGGCACCTGAATTTCCGCTGCCGGCAGCAAATTTTTTACTGGCACGGCTTCCGTTGCGTTGTACATCGGCTGCCCTTAAATGGTGTGCATCAGAGCCCGGGCCTGAAGTGCCAAGGTCAGGAGTTCCTATAGATTGTGCGTAAGTATGTTCGCGGTTCCATTCGCCAACAGCACCGCCGTTCGAATTTTTATCCCTGGAGAGATCATTGGTCACATCCCCGTCGCTGCCGTTTTCCCAGCCATAAACCAAAAGTACGTTTGAAGAATTATTAGGATCTTTGTCAGTTATTTTCAAAGCGTTCCAAATCCCTGGTGTATAGGACAATTGCTCTGTGTGTGTCGTGATGATTTTTGTCGCCAGGGCATTTTTCATAGCCGTTCCCGTAAGCGTCCAGTTAAAACCGTTATAATAAGTTGCAGGAGCACCCGCCTGAGCGATGCTTAAAGCCGTGATAAGCAAGGCGGTAAGCGATAGTATTTTTTTCATATTTAAAAATTTCAGCCCGCAAATGTATATGCTTTATTTGAATTATTTAAAATTTTAACGGCTGATTGTAAAAATGTTGCGGAATATACCAACATAGCCTCTCGGTTGCTTACAAATTAATTTACGATAATTTTCTTAACCGTCGATTTATTGTCAGATGTGATTTTAAGAAGATAAAATCCCTGAGGCAAATTATCCAGGGTGTATACGCTGCTTTTTGATACAGGATTTTCGATGCGTCGGATAATCTGCCCGTTGATGTTCATCAGCTGAAGCTGGGTTAAATGGAACCCTGAACTGATATTTACCTGATGGTTTTCTGCAGGATTCGGATAAACCGATACACTTTCCAGATCAAGGTCTTCCATATCCAGCGGCGCTCCCCAGATCATGCTGACGTAATTGTTATTGTCCACAAACGGATTCCTGTTCCCCTGGTATTGGTAAACATCATTGTTCCTGTCAATTTCCTTCTGGCTGACAGGATCCATGATATTCCATGTCAGGAGGATGTTCAGGAAAGGCTGTGCAATGACCGTTCCGGAATTATTCGGTGTAAACATCGCATAGCTGTTCCAGTTTGCAATGATGTTCTGGTATCGGGTTGTAAAATAAAAATAGATTCTCGCGATGTCGCCCTTAAATTCATCAATCGGCTCAAATACCGTTCCGCTATATCCTGCTGAATAACCACTGTTTAAATTGCTTCCAAGTTTTGATCCATTAGTAGTAGGATTGGTGATCCCGCTTTGTGAGACCAATGTATTTGCTACACCAAATGGATAATTGCTGCGGAAATTATTCACCCTTCCGTCCGTCGGTAGCAAATGATGGGCATCACCGCGCATGGGTGCTGACTGGCTGAAAACAGATTGCGGAATGACGTGCTCCGGGTTATAGCAATCCCCTTCACTATTATAATTCCCGCAAATGTCATTAGCCTGATCCGGCTGGTAATTGTAGGCATCAGCTCCAGCAGGCTTTTCCGAATACGGATCTAAAATAGTGTTATCATCCTCATAATAAATATCGATATCATGTGACGTGAAAAAATTATCGATGGCATTATACCCCTGATCGTTATGATTCTTGATGATATTGTAAAGCTGGGTCTTTAGTGTAAGTCCGGTTCCGGTAGCCGAATTGTAATATCCTGCCGGTGGTTGGGAAAATCCGACAGTAATACAAAAAATAAGGATTAAGGTATATATTCTTTTCATAATTTCAGGATTAAGCTTTTCTTTCGAGCAATGCCATGTAGAAACCGTCAAAACCGGATTCACTGGCGAGGATTTTTTCATCTTTTACAAAGGTAAAGTTTTTACCGTTTTCTGTCGTAAGGAAATGCTTGATTTGTTCCTGATTTTCAGAAGGTAAGACCGAACAGGTAGCGTAAACCAATTTCCCTCCGGGCTTCACGATACGGCTGTAGCTTTCCAAAACCTCCGCTTGTACCTTACGGATGTTATCGATAAATTCCGGCTGTAATTTCCACTTGGCATCAGGGTTCCTTTTCAAAACACCCAATCCGCTGCAGGGCGCGTCAATCAGGACACGGTCAGCTTTTTCCTGTAATTTCTTGATGACTTTAGTCGAATCGATAATTTTATATTCGATGTTGAAGGCACCGTTTCTTTTGGCACGCAGCTTCAATTGTTTCAGTTTGCTTTCGTATAAGTCCATCGCAATCAGCTGCCCCTTATTTTCCATGAGCGAGGCAAGGTGCAGCGTTTTTCCGCCAGCACCAGCGCAGGTATCCACAACGCGCATTCCCGGTTTTACATCGAGGTATGCCGCTACAAGTTGCGAACTGGCATCCTGGACTTCAAACAATCCTTCTTTAAAAGCATCTGTCAGGAAAACATTAGCACGCTCCTTTAATACCAAAGCATCAGGCTGGTCTTTAAGGAATTCGGTTTCAATATTCAGATCCATCAGGATGGCGTGCAGCTTTTCTTTTGTGGTTTTTAAGGTATTGACACGCAAAATCACTTTTGCAGGCTGGTTTTGAGCGGCAATTTCCTGTGTCCATTTCTTTTCGCCCAATTCTTTTACACCAATTTCATCCATCCAATCGGGAATGGATTCACGGAAAGTGCGGATTTTCGACAATTCATCGAAACGCCCCTTGATTTTACGCTCCGGCGTGCCTTCCAATTGCCTCCAATCCGGGATCGGGTAACCCCTCAACACGGCCCAAACCGCGAATACCCTCCATATATCATCACGGTCGAAAGGTTCTTTTACGCCTGCGATTTCAGCATATAACCGTTTCCAGCGCACGATTTCATAAATCGTTTCGGCCACAAACTTTCGGTCATGGCTTCCCCAGCGCTTGTCTTTCTTCAAAGCCCTTGCAACGACTTTATCTGCATATTCCCCCTCATTGAAAATAGCGTTCAGTGAATCAATCGTGGTATAAACTAAGTTTCTGTGTAATCTCATTGTTGTATTTAAAAGGGTGCAAAGGTAATCTTTTAGTCTCAGTTGGCGGTCTCAGTCGACAGTAATCTGCAAACTGTTCGCTGCGATTGCCTGCTAATCATGCTTTCCGTCATAATACACATGCCATTTTCCCTGCACTTTCATCACTTGTTCAATCACGTCTCGGACGGCACCTTTCCCGCCATCCTTATGCGAAATGTATTTGGAGATCTCCCTGATTTCCGGACTGGAATCCTTCGGGCAGGTCGGTAACCCGACTAATTTCATTACATGGTAGTCCGGGATGTCATCACCCATATACAGTACCTGCTCAGGCTTGATGGCGTATAATTCGGTATATTCCTTAAAGGTATCGGTCTTGCTGGGACAGGCCAGGTAAATATCGGTGATCCCCAGATTGCGCAGCCTGATGCGAACGCCTTCGCTGCTGCCGCCGGAAATAATGCCTACGTGATAACCGGATTCCACGGCAGCCTTCATTGCAAATCCGTCGCGGATGTTCATCGTACGCAGCATTTCGCCGCTTTGTGTCACGTGTACGGTACTGTCGGTCAATACGCCATCGACATCAAAAATGAATGTCGTGATGCCGTTCATGATTTCTTTATAACTTTTTGCCATGTTGTTGGATCGATTCGGTTAAAATATGGTAAATGTCTTTTTTATAATCTGATAAAAAGGCTTCGTGGGCGGCAATGGTCTTACTGTCGTTGCGTTTTGCAGGCCCTGTTTGCGCTTCGGAAGGGGAGAGTTGCAGTATTTTTGAAGCCGTTTCGACAATCAGCGGTTTAAGGATATCAAACGGCATTTGGTTTTCGCGGCAGATTTCATCTGCAATCTGGTACAAATGATTGGTGAAATTGTTTGCAAAAACAGCTGCAACATGCAGTGCTTTCCTTTGGTCTGAATTGATCGCATAAGTTTTATCCGAAATGGCCCTTGCAGTTCTTTCCAAAAGCTGAAAATCAGCTGCAAACTGCGCTTCTATACAAATCGGGATTTCCCGGAAATCAACTGCCTTGTTTTTACTGAAGGTCTGCAGCGGATAAAAAACGGCTTTGCGGTTATCATCGCCTATCGTTTCCAGTGGCATGGTACCTGATGTATGCGCTATCAAACGGTTTTTAAAAGGCAGTTCACCTGAAATTTCAGCTATAACGCCATCGGTGACGGCAATGATGTACAAATCCGCTTCTTCCAGTGCAGCAAAATCATGAACCAATGAAATATTTTCAGGTAATGTAATACCAGCGTCTTTCTTTCTTGAAAAAAGTTGTATCAATTCTACCGAGTCGCTTTTGGCGAAAGCCTGAACCAAATGCCCGGCGACATTTCCGGAGCCAATAATACTGACTTTTATCATGCCGCAAAATTATTGAAAAGTTCGTGATTACACCGCATCAGTAAGGAAACTTTCGATTGTGACCGACTTTTCAAGGATGCGATGCACAGGGCATTTCCCGGCAATATATTTGAGGCGTTGGCGCTGTTCTTCATCCAGGTTTCCTGACAGTGTAATATGCTTGATCATATTAGCGGTATTTTCCTTAATATCATGGTCATAGGAAATCTCAACGTAAGCGCTTGTTAAATCCCACTCCTTCCGCTGCGCATACATCCGGATGGTAATAAGGCTGCAGGAAGCAAGGGAAGCTGCGAGCAGTTCGCCAGGATTAAGGCCTTGGTTCGAGCCTCCTTTTTCCGCTGGTTCGTCGGCGATGATTTGATGGGAACCCTTAATGTGGGTAGTATAATTCGTTGTGCCGATCCTGGCTGAAATCCTGACCATAATTGTTTGTGTTGATTTTAATAAAAATACAATAAAAGCTTTAATAAACGGATTCGGAGAAAAGAAGATTTTCAATCCCGATTTTAACAGAATAATACAGTAATCAAAATTACTTACGTAAGATTTTTGCGTACTTTTGTCCGACTTTTTTACGCAATAAATTTTCCAAATAAATGGATCATAAAATACTCTCCCGCCTGGCTTCTTTTTTCTTTTCGACACGTTTAATGGCGGTACTTTTCCTGTCTTATGCCATAGCCATGGGAGCCGGGACATTCATCGAAAATGACTATAATACCGCGACAGCGCGAATCTGGATTTACAACACCTGGTGGTTTGAGTTGATCCATTTGCTGTTTCTGGTAAATTTTCTTGGAAATATCAAACGGTACCAGCTTTACAAAAAGGAAAAATGGGCCACGCTGATCTTGCACCTGGCGTTTATTTTTATCTTAATTGGCGCCGGAATAACCCGGTACATCAGTTATGAAGGCATGATGCTGATACGTGAAGGTGCAAAAACGAACGAGTTTTATTCCGAGAAAAATTACCTTACCGTAAGCATCGACGGCCAATATAAAGGCGGATTGAAACGCAAAATCAAGGAAAAGGAATTGCTGATGTCGCCGGTAACGAACAACGATTTTTCCATCAGCGACAAATTTGCAGATATACCATATGAAGTAAAATATGTAAAATACATCATGAACGCCAAGCCTGAAATCAAGGCCGATAAAAATGGCGTTTTATACCTGAAGATGGTTGAAGCCGGTGGCGGCACGCGCCATGAACATTTCCTGAAGGAAGGGCAGGTGGAGGAAATTCACAACCTGCTTTTTGCATTCAACAAGCCCACACAGGGCGCAATCAACATTACCGGTGATGCTTCCGATCTCACCATACGCACGCCTTTTGAGGGGAATTTTATGCGCATGGCGGATAAGATGCAGGGTAAAGTAGTCAGGGATTCTGCACAAAACCTGATGCTGCGCTCACTCTACAATGTGGGTGGCGGCCAGTTCGTTTTTCCTGAGCCTGCGATTAAAGGCATCGAGGATTATGTTTCAAATAACGATTATAAGGATAAGGAAACCGATGATGTCCTGGTCGTAAAAGTCATCGCTGAAGGGAAAGAAAAAGAAGTCGCCTTAATGAGCGGCATTACCGATCCCGGGAAGACTAAAACCTTCAATTCCGGGAATCTGGAATTCACTTTGTCTTTCGGGAATAAAATTTACAACACGCCGTTTTTTGTAAAACTCAACGATTTCATTGCTGAAAAGTACCCGGGAACGGAAAAAAGTTATTCTTCATTTGAAAGCAAGGTGACGGTTTTAGACACTTTGGATGGCAGTAAAGAGAAATTCGACGCACGTATTTTCATGAATAATGTATTGGATTATAAAGGATTCCGTTTCTTTCAGGCTTCTTATGATCCCGATGAAATGGGCACCAGATTGTCGGTAAACCACGATTTTTGGGGTACGACGATTACTTACATTGGATACTTTATGCTTTTTTTCGGGCTGATGGCGATTATGTTTACGAAACATTCACGCTTTGCGGACCTGAAGCGCAAACTCGAAAAAGTCAAGGACAAGAAAGCCAGGCTATTGATGCTATTGGTTTTATTTTTTGGATTAACCGTCAATGCACAGCACGAGCAGCGTCCGCCAACGCAGGATGAAGTGAATGCGATCCTGACCAAATACAAGGTAAGTGAAGCGCATGCTTCGAAATTCGGGCGTATCGTCGTGCAGGATGTAGGCGGAAGGATGAAACCTGTGAATACTTTTTCTTCCGAATTGCTGCGTAAAGTGAGCCATTCCGATACTTATAATTGCATGAATGCAGATCAGGTGTTCCTGTCGATGACACAGTTCCCTAAACTTTGGTATGAGGTACCGATCATTTACATCAAACCCGGAAACGACAGCATCCGTAAAATCATCGGCATTCCGGCGGAACAGAAGTTTGCGCGTTTCATCAACTTTTTTGACAAAAACCTGAATTACAAACTCTCGCCATACCTTGACAAAGCTTATGGTGCGGTGAATCCGACGCAGTTTGAAAAGGATTTTGTAGAAACGGACAAAAAAATGAACCTGATGAATTCGGCTTTGTCTGGGACCATTCTCAGGATTTTCCCTGTTCCCGGCGATAAGAACAACAAATGGATCGCTTCCGCAGAATTGGGGATGGCACACATCACCGGGATGGATTCTGTTTTTACAAAACAAATTGTACCGATTTACCTGAATTCATTGGCAACGGCCGCAATCAATAAAAAATATAAGGAACCGGATTTTTACCTTGACGGCATTTCGAAATACCAGAAGAAATACGGCGCGAGAGTGATGCCAAGCGAGGATAAAATCTCATCCGAAATATTATATAACAAAATCAACATCTTCCGGAACCTGTTTTTCATGTACATGACCGCGGGAATCCTGATGATGATTTTCGTAATTATCCGGATTTTCAAGGAAAATAAGTTTATGCGAATCCTGGTCAATATGATGCATGTTATTGTCGGCCTGCTTTTCGTAACACACACCGTTGGATTGATTGCGCGTTGGTATATTTCCGGGCACGCACCGTGGAGCAACGCATACGAAGCCATTGTTTATGTAGCCTGGGCCACGATGTTCTTCGGACTGGCATTCGACAGGAAATCGAAACTGACCGTGGCCGCATCTGCATTTGTAACCTCTATCATTTTAATGGCAGCTTATGCGAATTGGGTCGATCCTGAAATTGCCAACCTGCAGCCTGTACTGAATTCGTATTGGCTGATGATCCACGTGGCGGTAATTGTGGCGAGTTATGGCCCGTTTGCGCTCGGGATGGTATTGGGCTTCGTTTCATTGTTGCTGATTCTATTCACCACCGAGAAGAACAAGGAGAAGATGAAACTCAACATTCAGGAGATCACATACATCAATGAAATGTCGCTTACGATTGGTTTGGTGATGCTGACGATTGGGAATTTCCTCGGCGGGCAATGGGCCAATGAAAGCTGGGGCAGGTATTGGGGCTGGGACCCGAAGGAAACCTGGGCATTGATCAGTATTATGGTGTATGCGTTTGTCATTCATGCCAGGTTCGTACCCGCACTTCGCGGTAAATGGATCTTCAACCTGATGAGTATGTTCGGGTTTCTTTCGATTTTGTTTACTTATTATGGTGTGAATTTCCACCTTACCGGCCTGCATTCCTATGCAAGTGGTGAAGCCAAATCACTTGATTGGATGTGGTACAGCATGATTTTTATTGCTGTTTTGGGATTGATTACTTACAGCAAGCAACGGAAGTTTTATAAAAAGTAAAATGTTATCAGCAACTTTATACCAAAGTGGCAGGATGTTTGAGCAGCAAATAAAAATAAATGCTGTAAAAATTCCCCACGTTGTTAAAAGTAATTCCACTGTAAATGCAATTGGTATTGATTTTAAGAATTGTTGTGGATTTTACGTAATAACATGTTCTGAAAAATGAGTATTTTTACCTTAGGGGAAGGGAAGATACAATCCCTAAGAAATTAAAATCTTTTTGCATTGCGCAAAATCCACAGCATTTGTTAAAGTTTGGCATGGCATTAGGATTTAAAAAGTTTCAGAAATTTTACGCTAACAGTTTGAGAAATAAAAAAGGCTCCAATAATGGAACCTTTTTTATTTATAGTAGTTGGTAATTTAAACTTTCACCACGCCTAAAGTATACAGCTGCTCCATCGTTGGCGTGGCACTTCCGCCGGCAGGCTCGAGCGTAATCCCGAATCCCTGTGGCGAAGCGGTGCTGTCAACGGCAAACATCTTGTGGTCATTGGTTTTAAAGTCGGCTAACAAACCAATGCTTGTAGGTACCAGTTGCGGACTCAGCTGCAATGACCATATCTGGTACACTTTTCCTTCCGGTGGCTCCGGCAATCCGCTGGCATCGACATAAACCGCCTGTGTGGATTTATTCCAATAGATCCTGGCTTTGGCTTCGGGCGCTACGGTTTGCCCTCCGAGCGGTATGATTACATTATTTTCATCACGTATGAAGGCAAGCATGTTTTCCGTGTTTTTGCTTTTGGCCTGCATGGCATCCATATCGCCCTTCATTTTAGTTTTTTCAGCTTCTACGGTTACGACCTGGTTTTTGGCCGATTCATTTTGGTCATAGAAATAATAAGTGCCGGCAAGCAACAATATTGCCGCCGCCCAACCGATGTAAGATCCGGCATTGCTTCGTTTTTTGATGTCAACAACACCCTGATGCTTTTCGATGAGCTGTCTGCGGATGCGGTCAAAATTAGCTGCAGACAAGTAAGGCGACATACTGAAAGAGAGGCTGATGACAGCTTTTTCAATAGATAAAATCTCATCCCTTATTTCCTGGTGGTTTTGGGCCATTTCACCGACTTCCTTCATTTCATCATCGGTCAGATTCCCGAAAACGTAAAGTTCTAAAATCCCTGATTCTATATATGTTGTAATTTCCATTTATACCTGTAAAAAGTTTCTCAAATCATTCATACAATTCCTGTTCTGCGTTTTTACCGTGCCCAGAGGGATTTCAAGTTCTTCCGATGCTTCCTGTTGCGTGTAGCCTTTAAAAAACAACAAATCAATAATCTGGATGCACTTTGGCTTTAATTTCTTGACAAATTCCCTGATCCCGATCGTGTCGATACGGTTGGTCAGTTTATTGCTGTCATCAAGCAGATGTACGAAATTATCTGCACTCAGGTTTTTACGGCTGTTGTTAAATCCTTTCGAACGCAGTTTATCAATGGTGGTATTCCGTGCAATATTCAGTATCCACGTGAAAAATCTTCCTTTGCTTTCATTGTACGTTTCGATGTTCTTCCAAATCTTTACAAATACTTCCTGAAGCACGTCTTCAGCTTCTTCACGATCGCGTACGAGATTGTAAATCACACCATATAGATTCTTGGAATACATGTCATACAATAGCGTAAATGCACGGTCATCTTTCTTCAAAACAAGCGGCAATAATTCTTCCTGGGTCATTTCGTATGGATTTATGTTCCATACAAACATATAAATTCTTAAGTAAAAAAGGAAGCATTGTCTTAACAAATCGGAATTTGGCTAAACAAAAATGAAAGAATGGAATTTGAAATTTTATATTCCACAACTTTTAATTACTTTTAGCTAAAATTTTTAAGATGAAAAAAATCACTTTTTTAGCCACATGCCTGTTATGCTTCAGTACACATTTTAATTTTGCGCAGCAGACAAATATAAGTTCCCAACCTATGGATGATACCCCGAAAGCCCAGCCCAAAAAACTCCATGATTTTAACGCCAGGGATATTGAAGACAAGCAATTCAATTTCTCCACGCTGAAAGGCAAGAAAGTCATGATCGTCAACACGGCATCTGAATGCGGTTTTACACCACAATATAAGGAACTGGAAGAGCTGTACCAACGCTATAAGGACAAGAATTTCGTGATTATCGGATTTCCGTCGAATGATTTCGGCGAACAGGAACCCGGGACCAACAAGGATATTGCCGCTTTCTGTAAAAAGAACTACGGTGTAACTTTTCCTATGATGGCAAAAGTATCTGTAACTGGCAATAATAAAAACAAGGTATATCAATTCCTTACGGAAGAAAAGCTCAACGGCCTGCGGAATTTCGAAGTAAAATGGAACTTCCAGAAATTCCTGATTGATGAAAATGGCAATCTGATAAAGGTGCTTGAATCCAAAGTAAGTCCGCTCGATCCCGCAATCACTTCATGGATTGACCCGCCTGCAGATTCAGCGCCAAAGAAAGAATAAATTAGGAGCCTTCGGGCTCTTTTTATTTTATGATCAGTTGCATCAGTACCAGATCGAGCCAGCGCCCGAATTTAAATCCGACTTCACTCAGGGTTCCCGTGATTTCAAAACCAAATTTTTCATGAAACCCGATACTGTCTGCATTTTCAGCATCGATGCAGCCAATCATAACATGGTAATTGCCTAGTTTTGCGAGCTGGATCAATTCGGCCAGCAATAATTTTCCCACACCACGGCCCTTGAATTCCTCTGAAACATACACTGAATGTTCGATGGTGTGCTGATAAGCCACCTTCACGCGGAAACTTCCATACGTGCCAAACCCTGCAATTTCACCATCGATTTCCGCTACGATTACAGGATAGCCATCGGCTTTTTTCTCGGCAAACCAATCCTGCTGTTGCTGCAGCGTGCGCGCCTCATAATCATATATGGCAGTAGAAAATAAGATGGAATGGTTTACGATTTCCAATATCGCAGGAATATCTTCTGTAGCGGCATTTCGGATGGTAACAGCCATATCAGTTGATGTTTAATTCTTTAAAAAGGGCATCTGCTTCCTGCGAATTCCAGCCGAGATTTTTGGTGAGCTCTTTGGCTTTCCGGGCATAGATGGCCGCTTGTTTCCTGTCGTTGGCTTTGAGGTATAATTTTGCCAAAATGATATTTCCATCATAAGAATCCATGAGTTCCAAGGCATGTTTTGTCCATTTTATGGCATCAGTCAGGCTTTCCGGATCGGCCAGGTGCTGCAGGTAAACATTCGCAATCTCCTTAAGGATTTTCTGGTTTGTCCAAACGTACTTTTCCACACCGTCAATAGTGGCTTTCTTATAATTTTTCCAGTCACCGGTACGCTCAGCCAGCATCATATCATAGGAGAAGACCAGCGAATCGACTTTACGCAACTGGATTGATTTTACCTTTATGCGCTGGGATTTATAGCCTATGCTGTCCATATTTGCCACAAATGGATCCAGCATTTCCGTTACGATATTTTCGATTTTCCGCTGTACACGCAAGGGCGATGCTACTGCTGCAAACTGATCCTGATGTTTTAATACGTATCGAAACTCGCGCGAATCAACATCTGTGACAGCGTTTGCAATGATACGCCAGTTTATGGCGCTCGGAAGTTTTTCCTCAGTCTGCGTCGCCAGATAAACATGAGCTGCGGGGGAAAGTGCCTTCCTGTCGCTGCCTTTTCTGAGTGTAATAAGGTAAGCAAGGCATTTATCAGCATTCGTTGGGTCGGCATAAAAAGCATCTTTTAAATAAGGAAGCTGCTTTTCAGGAATCAGCGCGTTTTTGGCTTCAGCCAATAAATCATCTGCTTTAAATTCACCAGTAAGGCTGTAAAGCAGCGTCTCATTCCCGTCGATGAAAAGCAATCCGGGAAAGGCCTTTAAGCCAAATTTTTTCCGCAATTCGGGGCCTTCGCCTTTTTCACCGTCAATCATTACATTAATGAAAGTTGAGTTGAAATAATCTCCAATTTTATCGTCAGTAAAAACCTCATGCCTCATTTTCTCACAATGCGGGCACCATGTGGCATAAATCATGTAAAACAAAGGTTTGTGCGTGGCTTTTGCTTTAGCGATGGCCTCTTTATAAGGGATTTCCTCAAACTGCACCCCGTTTTGCGCGACAGAGCTATTCATAAAAAATAAAACCAAAAGGCACTTAAAAAAATGATTCATATTGCATTTTTAGGAAAACAAATTTAATCAAAAAGTTTGCAGAATGATGGCTGCCATGAGTGCTTTAACGCTAAATAATTCGTAAATTTGCGATACAAAAATTCCCAGATGACCTTCCCTAAAATCCCTTTGGCGCAAAGCATAATCGAAATTTGCGCATTGAAAGGAATCCGCCACATCGTTATTTCACCAGGATCGAGGAACGCGCCGCTTACGATCGGTTTCGCAAGCCAGCCACGATTCAAATGTTATAGTATCGCCGATGAGCGCTGCGCGGCTTTTTTTGCGTTGGGAATGGCGCAGCAATTGCACCAGCCGGCAGCTTTAGTGTGTACTTCGGGGTCGGCTTTGCTCAATTATTACCCGGCGTTTGCGGAGGCATTTTACAGCCAGATCCCGCTTGTTGTGATTTCTGCCGACAGGCCGCTCGATAAAATTGACATTGGCGATGGGCAAACGATCCGGCAGCAAAATGTATATGCGAACCATTCGCTTTACAATGCCAATCTTGTAGCAGACGCTTCCGCAGAAAATGATGCGGCTATCAATACAGCGATTGATATCAGCATCGTTAAGAGAGGACCTGTGCATATCAATGCGCCGTTTGAAGAACCTTTGTATGAAACCGTTTCAGGAATTTCCGTAAACCCGATTGTTTCTGAAATAGAAGCAACAACTCCTGTAATTGGTATCTCAGGTCAATTTGCTGAAATATGGAACAATGCTTCGAAAAAACTGGTGCTTGTTGGGGTAAACGACCCCGGAATTATCAATGAAAACGCAATTCGGTTTTTTGCCGAAGACCCTTCTGTGGTGGTCATGACCGAAACGACGTCAAACCTGCACCATCCGTCTTTTATCAACAACATCGACACCATCATTACGCCATTTACAACCGATGATTTTGAGACCTTCAAACCTGATTTGCTGATTACATTTGGTGGTATGGTGGTTTCAAAACGCATCAAGGCTTTCCTGAGGAAATATAAACCTGAGCATCACTGGCACATCGATCCGTTGCGGGCGTATGATACTTTCGGGGTTTTGACGCAGCATTTTGAAACTGCTGTAAATGATTTTTTTAAAAATGTTGCTCCGGTAGACAAGACAACAGATAGCCATTACAAAGCTTTAGGGCAACGTCTCAAAGATTTAAGGCATCAACGCCATAACGACTATTTATCAAAAATCCCATTTTGTGATTTCAGGGTTTTTGCTCGAATCATTCCCGCACTTCGTAAAAATTCGCAGTTGCAGATCAGCAACAGCGCAGCCATCAGATATGCACAGTTAATCGAAATTGACCCTTCCATTGAAGTGTTCTGCAATCGCGGTACAAGCGGGATTGACGGCAGCACGTCAACAGCTATTGGAGCGGCAGTGGCTTCCAAAAAACAAACCACATTGATTACCGGCGATATTGGTTTTTTGTATGACAGCAATGCGCTTTGGAACCATTATATCCCGGAAAACTTCAAGATTATCCTTGTCAATAACGGTGGCGGCGGCATTTTCAGGATTTTGCCTGGGCATCAGGAAACGCCGGTTTTCAACACCTATTTTGAAACGGAACATGATTTGACGGCAGAACATCTTGCGAAAATGTATGGATTTCGTTACATCGCGGCTGCTGATGAAAATTCCCTTGAAAAAGGGATTTCAAACCTATTCGCATCGGATGATGAACCTGCAATTCTCGAGATTTTCACTCCGACATCGGTAAATGATAGCGTTTTATTGCAGTATTTCCGGGAACTCACCTGATTTTTTTGCCTTCCAGGCTTGCCTGTATGATTTTTTCCAAACGTGAAAACTGCGTTTTTTCCTGCTTTGCGGCCATCAGCCAATGGATGATGATTTTTTTGTAAGAAGGCGCTTGCTTATCAAAGAATTCCCATGCTTTTTTGTTTGCCCTGAATGCTTTTTCCAAACTCTTATCCAATTCCTGCAAAGGCTTTTCAAAACCATAAATACCTGTTTTTTCAGGCTTCCGCAGATTATAGGCCGCCATTCCCGATTCGTGCATCAGCCCTTCTGAAATGAGTTTTTCCGCTTTCCTGATGTTGACGTTGCTCCAGATGCTGTTTGGTTTTCTGGGTGTGAAGCGCCTCGTATATGAAATTTCGTCAACGGGTTTGAGGTGGCCGTCAATCCAGCCAAAACTCAGCGCCTGGTCTACGGAATCTGGCCAGTTCATACTGGGTTTTCCACTGTTTACGCGATAATAACCGACGATTAATTCGGTGCATTTGTCGTGGTTTTTTTCGAGCCATTTCCTGAAGTCGGCTGCGGTTTCAAAAAAGAGAGGATTATTATTGCTCAAAATGTAAAGTTTAAGGATCGGTTGGGATGCCTAATTTAAAATTTAAAATCCACAATTTAAAATAATTGATGGCATGCGACTAATTTTAAGCCTTTCAGTATAAAACCAAAGCAACTTCGTACCTTTGCCACCTGATTTTACAACGATGATCGAGATAGGAAAATACAATACGTTACAGATTTTAAGAAGTACGAAAGTCGGCTTGTTTTTAGGCGAAAGCCCCGAAGCCGAAGGTATTTTGCTTCCCAATAAATATGTGCCTGAACAATATGAAATAGGGGATATGATTGCGGTTTTCGTATACCTCGACCATGAGGAACGCCCGGTTGCGACGACTTTAGAGCCTTATATGGTGCTGAATGAATTTGCATTGCTGCGTGTTAATTATGTGAATAAGGTAGGCGCATTCCTTGACTGGGGACTGGAAAAAGACATTCTGGTGCCGTATCGTGAACAGGCGCGACCGATGGAAAAGGGCAAGCGCTATCTTGTGCATTTGTACCTGGATGAAAAGACCAACCGTTTGGTCGCATCGAGTAAAATCAATCAATTTTTGAGCAATGAAAACCTTACGGTACAGGTTGGTGATGAAGTAAACCTTATTGTTTCACATATTACAGACCTTGGGATCAATGTTATCATCAACGAAACACACAAAGGCCTGCTGTATAAAAATGAGGTTTTTGAAGACGGTGTCCGCACGGGAGATCACGCTATCGGTTATATCAAAACGATCCGCCCGGACAACAAGATTGATGTGTCGCTGGAAAAACCCGGTTATGAAAAGATTGAATCGAATGCGCAGAAAATCCTGGACGAACTCAAAGCCAGCCGTGGTGGTTTCCTGCGATTAAATGACAGCAGCGATCCTGAAGATATTAAGACCGTGTTGCAGATGAGCAAGAAAACGTTCAAGCAATCGATTGGGGCGTTATACAAGCAAAAACTGATTGATATAAAAGAAGACGGGATTTACCTTTTGTAATATGTCATTGCACCAATTTCATAACTGGACACAGGATCTGAACGAGGAAGACAGCCGTCATCCGGTATTGTTTATTGGTCACGGTTCGCCAATGAATGGCATTGAGCAAAATGAATTTTCTGAAGGCTGGGCGAAAATGGGCCGGGAAATTCCAAAGCCTAAGGCTGTGCTCGTTATTTCTGCACATTGGCTTACACAGGGCACGCACATCACCGCGATGCCAAATCCGAAAACCATCCACGATTTCGGCGGATTTCCGAAGGAATTGTTTGAAGTGCAATATCCTGCGCCGGGGGAACCTGCCTTGGCGGAAGCCACTAAAAAAATCATCACTAAAACTGATGTCGGACTCGACCACGATTGGGGTTTGGACCATGGCACCTGGACCGTCGTGCGCCATATGTATCCTGATGCGGACATTCCTGTGCTGCAATTAAGCATTGATTATGCCAAACCGCCGCAGTATCATTTCGAACTGGCGCAGCAGCTGGTTTCCTTACGTAAAAAAGGCGTGCTGATCATCGGCAGCGGCAATATGGTACACAATTTAAGGATGGTCGCCTGGGATAAATTAAACGAGCCCGAATACGGTTTCGATTGGGTTATTGAAATGAATGATGTTTTCAAGGAAAAGCTTGGTAAATGCGACACATCATCGTTGATCAACTATGAAAAACTGCATGCTGCGGCAAAATTAGCGATTCCGACTCCGGATCATTATTATCCGTTGCTATATGCGATGGCGTTACAGCAAAATGGTGACGATATCCGATTTTTTAATGATAAAGCCGTTGGCGGTTCCCTGACGATGACGTCGGTGAAATGGGGTTAACAAACCTGGATCCCGGGATTTATCTGCAATAATAATTTTACGAATGCTTCCTTATTATCCGGCGAAATGAAAATATCGTCGAATGTATTGAAATGTATTACAAATCCCCTGTTGCTCAATCCGGGTTTTAATGTACTGTATTTTACAAACGAATTGTTCTCTTCGATCTTCCGGATTTTTGAAATGTCAATCTTTCCCCTGATCGGCCCTGAGCGATAAAATAAAATCTCCCCGTCAACGGTATATTTTGTATCCAGAACCATCGAAATAAAAAACGCTTCAATCAGTAAAACAATTACCATCGGGATTATTAGGGTACCTTGTTCTTCCTGGAATGCAGCAAAAATGATGGGTATCGGCAATGCAATTACCAATACCCACATGATGATCATTGTCGCAGTACTTTTAGCAGAACGAAAAACAGTCATTATACGCCCAATTCTTTTTTGGTTTTCTTAAGCAGCCCATCTTTGTGTACCAAAACCGAAATCGCTTTCAGGCGCACATAAGGAACGCTCATATAAACGAATCCTGAATGCGGGCCTTTGCTTCCCCACGAATTTTTCACTTTATAATACATATTGCCTTTCTGGTCTTTCACTTTCCCGACGATGTGCATCAAATGATCATCAGTGGTGTCGAAATTCTCAAATTCGGCCTGGCGGAAATCCGGCGTGATCTGTCTTTCAGGCTTGATTTCTGTCAGGATTGATTTCTTATCGGCATCATCGGCTGGGATTACCGCCAATTGTTTGTCTGCTGAAAAAGTATCTTCGGTAACATCGATATCCAAAGCCAGAGTATAGCCTTTATCAATGGCGTTGTCGATATTCTGCATGAATTCATCCAAAGGCATGTTGTAGAAACTTCCGTTAGAAAAATTGTCCGGAATGTCAAGAATGAACGGTTTATAATACGGCTCGTTAATATAAGACGAAATTGTCACATAATCCTGGAGTTTCAGTTTTGTCATTTCCAGGAAGCTTTTCGGCGTGTACATTTTCCCCTGGTAATTGAATTCGGTAACCGATTTTCCTAAAGTTTCATCAAGCACTTTCTTGACTTCACTTTTCCATTCAGGTGATAATTTTTTTCCCGGATCGGCATAACCTTTTAACATTTTTTCAAGTTCGGCGACCATCTTGGCATGATTGTATTTTGTGGCGCTTCCCGTCAAGCCGGTGTAGGCATCTTCCGGAACAACGCCAAATTCCTTAGCACTGTTGATGACATCATGCGCCAAACCGCCTTCGCCGAATTGCGCATGCCCCTGGCGCATGACATACGTCCATGCTTTTTTATCATAGGTATGCCTTACATTAAACATTTCCGAAAGATCGATCGGCTTTCCTGTAATCCTGATGATTTCGGCTTCAAGGAAAGAGGTGGTGGAGAAGCTCCAGCAGGTTCCGGTCTGGTCCTGCGAAATAATTGGTGTTGCTTCAATATCTTTAACAGTTTGGAATTCATAGGCTTGGCTGTAACCGCAAAATCCGATCGACAGCAATGCTAAGCTGAAAATGCTTTTTTTCATTTTATTTAAGTTGGTTTTTGTTTATTTAAGTCTGAAAAATGGTTTATTTTTACGCTAAAATAATATAAATATGGCTCAAATACAGTGGGAAACTGTTAAAGATTTTGAAGACATCACTTACAGGAAATCCAATGGCGTGGCGCGCATCGCGTTCAACCGCCCGAATGTAAGGAATGCTTTCCGACCGAAAACCACGAGCGAATTGTACCAGGCTTTTTATGACGCGCAGGAAGATACTTCGATAGGCGTGATTTTGCTTTCCGCAGAAGGGCCTTCAACAAAAGATGGCGTTTATTCTTTCTGCAGCGGCGGCGACCAGAATGCCCGCGGCCATCAGGGGTATATTGGTGACGACGGGCAGCATAGATTGAATATCCTTGAAGTGCAGCGTCTGATACGTTTTATGCCGAAAGTCGTCATTGCCGTAGTTCCAGGCTGGGCAGTAGGTGGCGGACACAGCCTGCACGTGGTTTGCGATATGACTTTGGCCAGTAAGGAACACGCGATTTTTAAACAGACAGATGCCGATGTAACGAGTTTCGATGGCGGTTACGGTTCTGCTTACCTTGCTAAAATGGTAGGGCAGAAGAAGGCCCGTGAGATATTTTTCCTAGGGCGCAATTATTCTGCCCAGGACGCTTTTGAAATGGGGATGGTCAATGCGGTAATTCCCCATGCGGAATTGGAAGATACGGCCTACGAATGGGCCCAGGAAATCCTGCAGAAATCCCCGACCTCGATCAAGATGCTTAAATTTGCGATGAACCTTACCGATGATGGCATGGTCGGTCAGCAGGTTTTTGCCGGCGAAGCGACGCGCTTGGCTTATATGACTGAAGAAGCCAAGGAAGGCCGCAATGCATTCCTTGAAAAACGCAGGCCGGATTTCGGGAAAAACAAATGGCTGCCGTAAGGACAGTTGGCAGTAGCAGTGTTCAGTTAACAGACAGAAAATATGGAAAATTTTACGAATAAGACAATTGATACGAAGCAGCTTCCGAGATTCGAAGCCGTTGAAATGACCAGACTCCATCGCTTTTATTGCAAAGTCATCATGATTAACACTTTAATCGTGATGATTATCGTAGGAATCGCTTTGGGTTTTGCTTCCTATAATATTGAGGAATGGGTGGAATATCAGATGGAAATCAGCCTTGCCTATGTAGTTTTTACCATTATATTGCTGCTGTTCCTGCGCTTTGGATTTAAGAAGAAAGCCTACGCATTCCGTGAGCACGACGTGATATTCAGGCGGGGTGTAATTGCTACAAATACCATCGTAATTCCTTATAACAGAGTGCAGCATGTCTCGTTACATGAAGGGTTTATTTCACGGATGTTCGGTCTGGCGAAAGTAGAAATATTTACTGCAGGTGGTGGTTCGAGCGATATTGAAATCCCCGGTATCGAGAAAGTGGAGGCCGAAAACATCAAACAGCTCCTGATGGGCAAAATTCAAAAAAAGCTATAATGAAACCCGATTTCAGTCAGCCGCAAAGGCAGTCCGCAGTTGGGATCATCGTCATGTTCTTCGATACGGTGAGGCATTTGGCCAAGGCATTATTCCCTATCCTGATCGTATTGGTGATCAACCCGAAAATCCCACAATTATATGTTGGGGCTGCAATCATTGGAATATTAGTCTTTATCGGCGTTATTGCATGGCTGAAGTACATCAATTTTACTTTTTTCCTGGATAGTGAGCATGACGAATTTGTCATTACCGAAGGCGTCCTGAATAAATCCCGAACCACCATTAACCTCAATAAAATACAACAGGTCAATATTAAGCAATCACTGATCCAGAAGATTATCGGCGTGCATTCGCTCGATGTCGATACTGCCGGTTCTTCAAAAGAAGAAGTCTCGATTAAAGCCATATCACATGCGATTGCCACTGATCTGAAAACGCGTCTTCTCGAACATAATTTCAGTAAACCGGTTGTAGAAGTTTTTTACGAAACAGGTGAGGCATTCCAGGATAATATTGCCGAATCGCCTGTGCCATTCGTAAAAATCAGTTTTCCCAGCCTGCTTAAGATGGGCATCACATCGAATTATGTAAAAAGCTTCCTGCTGATGCTGGCCTTTTTCTTTTCGACCTATGAAAATGTGAAACAGGTTTACGGCGGCGATAATATCGATACTGGCCGGATAGACAGTTATGTTTCGCAATTTACTGTGGTTGAATTGATTATCGTTGTAACATTGTTGATTTTTGCTGTGATTATCATCGTTAACGTCTTCAGGATGGTGTTGCGTTATTTTGATTTTACGATTCAAAAGCAGCAAGGCACACTGTTGCTTTCCTTTGGTCTATTGAATACCAAAAGTACCATCCTGAAACCTGAAAAAGTACAGATTGCTGTCGTTACGCAGAATTATTTCCAAAAGAAAATGGGCATCCTCCAAATGCGCATCCGCCAGGCAACCAGCGGTGAGAAAGAGCAAAAAAATACGGCTATCGAAATCCCGGGCTGCAATGCCGCCGAACGCGATGAAATCTTAAAACTGATGTTCCATTCGCTTCCGCAGAAAGGGCTCATGTTGCTGCCGAATTGGCGCAAGCTCGTATTTTCGATATTCCTGACCATAGTAATCCCGGTTTCCGGATTTTTCTTCATCAAAAGTTATAGCGGTACTGAAAATGAAAACCTGTATTATTTTGTCGGTATTTATATTGTGTTGCTGGCCCTGCTGCAATACTTCAAATTCAGGAACAACCGCCTTTTTATTCATGATGATTTTATCATAAAACAAAGCGGGGCATGGGATATCAGCAACGAAATCATCGAGCCTCAGAAAATCCAGGCGGTTACCACATCGCAATTATTCTGGCATAAGAATCTCAACATTGGTTCTGTAACCTTGCACACCGCAGGCGGAAACATCAGCTTTCAGCTCGGGAATTTTGAGACCATCAGAAGTTACGCGAATTTATGGCTGTATGAACTGGAAACGTCCGACAGCAATTGGATGTAGTTAATAAATAATTATCACTAAAATGAAACATTGGATCGAAGCCGCAAGGGTCAGGACATTACCACTTTCCGTATCAGGCATTATTGTTGGGAGTTTTTATGCGATGTCACAGTCTATTTTTAATTGGAAAATCGTCATATCGGCATTAAGTACCACGCTGCTGCTGCAGATACTTTCCAACTTTGCCAATGATTACGGTGATGGTATGAAGGGCACGGACAACGATGACCGCGTCGGGCCGAAGCGCGCGATACAAAGTGGCGTGATTTCCCCGCAGGCGATGAAAAAGGCGATTATGATCACTTCAGTTTTGACGTTGTGCTCGGCTGTAGCATTAATTTATGTGGCCTTTCGGGACACGAACATTACCTATTCACTGTTTTATCTCATACTCGGAATCCTGGCGATTTTCTCCGCAATCCGTTATACGGTTGGGGATACGGCTTACGGATACCGAGGTTACGGCGACGTATTCGTATTCATTTTCTTTGGCCTGGTAAGTACGATCGGGGTGAGTTTTATGGTCTTGAAAACAATCGATCCTTTGCTGATCCTTCCGGCCATGGCAATCGGTTTTCTGAGCACCGGCGTACTGAACCTGAACAATATGCGCGATGAGGAATCAGACAGGAAATCGAATAAAAATACCATTGTCGTAAAAATAGGCGGTGCCAAAGCGAAAGTCTACCATTACTTTCTGTTAGTCTCAGCGATGGTTCTGGCCTTGATTTTCGCGATTTGCTTTGATTTGTATAAGGATGCTAATCCAGGGGAATTCAACGCCGACATTTATATTTTCCTTTTGGCTTACATCCCGATTATCAAGCATTTGATCACGGTCGCCAAAAACAAAGACCCGAAAAAACTCGATCCGGAACTTAAAAAACTGGCCTTAAGTACCTTTGCGTTATCCATATTGCTGGCGCTTTCGATGATTTATTTCTTTACGGACATATTGCTGCAGATTTACCTATATTTTACACAACAAAACTAAATACCATGAAAATAACCTTTTACGGACACGCATCACTCGGCATTGAGGTGAGCGGAAAAAATATTCTCGTAGACCCTTACATTTCCGCCAATGATAAGGCGTCGCACATCAACATCCATTCGCTTAAAGCAGATTACATCCTGCTCACACATGCCCATGGCGATCACGTGCTTGATGTCGAAGCCATTGCGAAACGCACCAATGCAGTCATCGTTTCCAATGCTGAAATCGCGTCATATTATGAAGGAAAAGGCTTCAGGGCGCATCCATTAAACCACGGCGGCAGCAAGCAGTTTGATTTCGGAAAAGTCAAATACGTCAACGCGATCCATTCAAGCCAGTTTCCGGACATGACTTACGGTGGCAACCCGGGCGGCTTTGTAATTGAAGGCGAACACAAGAATATTTACATCGCCGGCGATACTGCGCTTACTATGGATATGAAGCTGATCCCGTTGCGTACAAAACTGGATTTAGCCATTTTGCCCATCGGTGATAATTTTACAATGGATATCGAAGATGCGATCATCGCTTCAGATTTCGTGGAATGTGACAAAGTCCTTGGCGTGCATTACGATACTTTTGGCTACATCATCATCAACAAAGAAAAAGCCATCCGCCAGTTTTTCGACAAAGGCAAAGATTTAATGCTTTTGGATATAGGCGATTCGATCGATTTATAATTTTTAGGAGCTCATCCGGCTGTCCGCTATATCTTTTTTATTTTTGTCACGCTTAAGCGCAGTCAAAGCGCATTTTTCAAAAAAATAAAAAAGGATGCCGCTTCCATCCGGGCTAATGCCACGCTTTCCCAAACATGAAAACAAAAAACATCATTTGCCTTTTCCTCATCATCAGCCAATGGGTTTTTGCCCAGCCTGAAGGATATTGGGATAAAGACCGTGCAACAACCAAGGAAATAAAGCTCGGTGCCGGCGACCGCATCGTTATCCGCACCGAGGATTTTCCAACCGGAACCACCGAAGTTGTTTTCCGGATTACGCTGCTTGACGACAACCAGCAAATGGCAAACAGCCTGGTTTCTGTATTGAAATCGATTCCGGATCCTACGGGAATCAGCCAGGGATCAGCAGGTGCGGTTTTCCTGATGTCAAAAGTTTCGGGTGACGACAAATGCACTTATGCCGTGTTTTCATCAGAAAAAAACGCATCGGCATATGTCAAGGAAGGCAAAACCGATAAATCCTGCTGGAAACAAAGTGATCCCTTAAGCAAAGACGCCAAAAGGCTTTCTATTGATAAATCGTCCTGTTTCGGCAGCGATGCGATGTGGTTCGGGTTTGAAAGCAAGAATTGGCTTATGAAGGCGAAAATTGTGCTGGAAGTCGTGCCATGGGTCGACAGGAACCTGAACCGCGGCTGGACTGTCGAAAACCGTAAAAATATTCTGGCCATCAGTAAAACTTCTGATATTGCCGAATTGATGCTTTCTCCGGACGATTACTGCGTTTGTATTCTAGAGAAAATGCAGAAAAAATATACTTACGACCAGTATTCGAAACTCCTTGCAGTCGAAAAAACCAAAGTTTTCAAGGACCTTGGAAATTCCTGCCTTTCAAAATCCGAAGACAATCTTTCGATACAGTCCAACATCAGGAATGATGCGGCAAAGCATTTCAAAAACAGGAAATACAACGAAGCGATCAGGTTGCTCCAGGCCGGGATTATAGACCGCGGTACTGCAAAAGCTCTGGATTACAACGCTATCGGTCAGTATTATCTGTATTCGAAACAATATGAAAAAGCAATAAAGGCATTTAAGGAAGGCGAAAAATTGGATAATTCGGAACTTCTGATTAAGCTGAATCTCGCACATGCTTATCTTCTAAATAATGATTTCCAGGCAGCAAAAGCACTGCATAAGAAATACATGATGCAGAATGTTACGGCTTCCTTAAGCTGGAAAGAAAAAGCCACCGCTGATTTTAACGATTTCAGGTCGGCGAAGATTGATTCAGGGGATTTTGAGCGTATCTTAAAATTATTCCAATAATTTGAAAGCGTCTTATCATAGGTATTTTCTTGATTTCAAACGGCCTTCAGGAACGTCGCGCGGCATCCTTACCCAAAAGGAAACCTGGTTCCTCGTGATTGAACATGACGGTAAAAAGGGAATAGGAGAATGTGGCATCCTGCGCGGTTTAAGTTTTGACGACCGTGACGACTATGAAGAGAAATTAAAATGGGTTTGCAGCCATATCCATTTAGGAGTGCAGCAATTGTGGGAATCTTTACGTGAATTTCCCTCGATACAGTTCGGAGTTGAAATGGCTTTCCGCTCATTGGAATCGCAAAATCCATTCCTCCTGTTTCCATCGGAATTTACCGACGGCACAAAATCAATTCCAATAAACGGCCTGGTCTGGATGGGTGACGAGGCTTTTATGAAACAACAGATTGAGGAAAAAATCCACGCAGGGTTTTCATGCATTAAACTCAAAATAGGCGCTATCGATTTTGAGAAAGAACTCGGATTATTGCGCTTTATCCGTAGTCATTTTACACCGGAGCAAATCGAAATCCGGGTTGATGCGAACGGCGCTTTCTCTTTAGATTCAGCTTTATATAAAATAATACAACTATCTGAATTTAAATTACATAGTATCGAACAACCGATTCCAAAAAATCATACTGACAGTATGGCAGGGCTCTGCAAAAGCACTTCTCTTTCCATCGCATTGGATGAAGAATTGATTGGTGTGGCTGATTATGCTGAAAAGGAAAATCTATTGCAAAAAATCCTGCCACAATACATCATTTTAAAACCGAGTTTTATTGGTGGGTTTCGCGGTACGACCGAATGGATTGAGCTCGCCGAAAAATACAATATCGGTTGGTGGGTGACTTCCGCACTGGAAAGCAATATTGGACTGAATGCGATTGCGCAATGGACTTATACCCTTCAGAATCCGATGCCGCAAGGATTGGGTACAGGTGCGCTCTATAGCAATAATTTTGACGGTCCGCTAGAAGTGAGAAGTGGTGCGCTTTGGTATGATAAAGCGGTATCACAGGAATTCAATTTAGAATCATAAACTATTTCATCAGGATTTTCCGGATTGGTATTTGCGAAGCGAATGGAGCGCCTGCTGCTGTATTTTATTTTGGAGAAATCCCGTCCATCCCAGTAAAAACCCTTTAAATCCCAACGCCTGCTGGCTCCATTTCCATATCTTAAAATGGTCGGTATGCCGGAAAATGAGTCCGTCCCTGAATTCAAATTGTGCATGAATGACATTCACTACATTCCGGTTTGTACTGCTGAAAGTGTACTTCGCGACCCAGACGGCCGATCCTGAGTGTCCTTCGGCGATGATTTGCGAAAACTCAATTTCCAGATTCCCTTTGCTGCGTTCAATAAGCATGTGCCACATGTCGCTGACGTCTTTCCCTTTTAATATTCCGAAAACAGGGTCCTGGAAAATTACATCCGGATGGTAACAGCTCGCCATGGTATCCGGATTGTGGCTGGCGAATGCAGCGTAAAATTCTTCGATAAGTTGTTGGTTCGGATTCATTTAAAAAATATAAACGGGTTAATCATGTGGTTATAAACGCTCAAGGCAGTCTTCAGGGGACATAATTTTCTGCCCAGTTCGCTGATTTTATAGCAGAAACTTTTCCGTCTGAATTTACAGTCACGCGCAACTCCCTGACGGTATGTTTCCATTGATAGTCTGCTTTATACCTAAATATCAATGAATTATCTGATTTATTCTGCAACACCTGGGCCAATTTGATGTCCTGGAACTTGCCATATTTTATAAGGAACTTCTGGCAGGTCTTGGTGATTTTTTCAGGTGTGATGTTTTTGATGATCTCTGTGGTTGCCTCGCTGGTTGTAAATGGCTTGAAGCGTGAGGTATTGCAGCTGCTTAAGATGCGTTTACCCAACTCGTAAGCACGGTTTTTTGAAGCGGAATTCACTTCTGTCGGTTCCACTTTTACAAATTTCGGCACTGTTTTCTTCGCTTTACAGCTTACTAGAAAAAGGCAGATGAGGCAGCTGATGCAAATGCTTCTCATGGTGTTGATAATTTAAAAAGCAAATCCGGATCAGGGCAGTTCTTTAAATAATGGGGCAGATCATCTTCCGAAGAAACCCCGGGATAATCCCCGAAATAGCCCTCAAGGTCAATAATAATCTGGAAGTGCAGGTGCGGAGCATAATTCCCGTTGACGGACATATCACCGATTGAAGCAAAAACCTGATTTCGGCCTATATGATCGCCGATTTCAATATTTTCAATGCTTTCAATCGACAGGTGCCCGTAGAGTGTGTAAAAATGATGCCCGTCAATCTGATGCTCAAGGATCACAGTCGGTCCATAATTCCCTTCGCCGGTATTGTAATCGAAACTATGAACGGTGGCATCAAGCGGTGCAACTACTTTTGTGCCTGCTTTTGCCCAGAAATCAAACCCGATGTGCATGTTGCGTTCTGCGCTTTCCTCATCGTTAAAAAGTTCATTGTGATGGTAAAGCGTTCTTTTTTCATTGTAGCCTCCATACGCCACCAGGGCGTTATTGGTGCGAAGATAATCGTCAATAAAGGATTGAAAATGATTGGGATCTTCGAGGAATTTCCTGGAATGGTCGGTTTGCTTTTCCGAAAGGTCAATGGCGACATATTTACTGATGTGGATATCGTTATCGAGTACTTTCACTTTTTGGATGTCGTAAAGGAAATTTTCGAAAATAGTCATAGATACTGGTTTTAGTTGCTTAAAGTTAAAATAAAAAATGCCAACATAAAATAATTATGCTGGCATTATAACTTTAAATTAAGATTTTTCTATTTCTTCACTTCGACGGCGGCACCTTTTTTATTTACTTCCACTGTGGTGCTTTTCGTTTCTGTTTTGGTACTCACATCCACACCGTCTTTTCCGACTGTTACAGTCGTGCCGTCTTCAGCTTTTGCAGGCGCTGTCTCAGGAGCTGGAGGTGGCGGAGGGGCTGGTACTTCTGCAGGTGGTGCTTCAGGTGCCGGTGGTGGAGCAGGAGCGTCTTTTTTGCATGATACGATCGCTAACGATGAAATCATGGCGGCCATCAGGATTACTTTTTTCATAAGTTTAGGTTTTTTTAATTGTTACTTACTGCAATAACTTACTACGGCAGATTTTATTTTAAAGCCTTAAGTTAAAGAAATAATAAAAAGCAACACTTAAAATAATCCTAAATTTTAAAAAATCGTAATTCCGGCTTAATATAACTCCGGAAACTGTGACGGTTTGCTTTCGCTCATAATGGCATACACTTTTTCATAAATATCCTCCACTGAAGGTTTTGAAAAATAATCGCCATCTGTACCATAAGCCGGCCTGTGTGCTTTTGCTGCTAAAGTCTCCGGTTTACTGTCCAAAAATTTGTAACCATCCTGTTCTTCCAAAACCTGCTGCAGTATGTATGCAGATGCGCCGCCCGGCACGTCTTCATCCACGACCAAAAGGCGGTTTGTCTTCTGAAGGCTTTTTAAAATATCATGATTAATATCAAAAGGAAGTAACGACTGTACATCAATAATTTCGCACGCTATGCCTGTTTCCTCAAGCTCTTTCGCAGCCTGCTCAATAAGCCTCAGCGTGGAACCGTACGAAACAATGGTAATGTCTTTTCCTTCCCGAATGGTCTCCACAACCCCGATTGGTGTCCTGAACTCCCCGAGATTTGTAGGCATTTTTTCTTTAAGCCGGTAACCATTAAGGCATTCCACTACCAGTGCGGGTTCGTCGGTTTCCAATAAGGTATTGTAAAAACCGGCAGCCTTTGTCATATTCCTAGGGACCAGCACATGGATGCCGCGGATCGCGTTAATGATCATCCCCATCGGCGAACCGGAATGCCAGATGCCTTCCAGTCGATGCCCTCGTGTACGGATAATCAATGGCGCTTTCTGCCTGCCTTTGGTACGGTATTGTAAAGTCGCCAAATCATCACTCATGATCTGGATGGCATATAATAAGTAATCGAGGTATTGGATTTCAGCAATCGGGCGTAGGCCACGCATGGCCATCCCGATACCCTGGCCTAAAATGGTCGCTTCCCGTATGCCTGCATCAGACACACGGAACTCGCCATATTTTTCCTGCATGCCTTCCAATCCCTGGTTTACATCGCCAATATTTCCGGCATCTTCGCCAAAAACCAATGTTTCGGGATGTTTTGCAAAAATGGCGTCAAAGTTGTCCCTTAAAATGACACGTCCATCAGCATCTTCATTGTCGTTATAGGTTGGCAAAACTTCCTTAACGGAAAAAACGTTTTTGCCGGAAGCGGAAAAAAGGTGTGAACTGAATTTTGGCTGGATTTTTTCAGTATAACCCGAAATCCATTTTGAGAGCTCGCCGTGCAGCTTTTCTTTTGAAACCAAACGCAGGATTTTCCTTGCGGTGCTTAACAAATCTTTTCTTCCCGGTTCTTTAATCGATTTGATTTCGGAAATATATTTTTCAATAAACACCTTATTAATGCTGCCTGAAGCGGTTTTTTCAAGCAAAGCCACCAACTCAGATTGTTCTTCTTTAATCGGATTGATGAACGCATTCCAGGCTGCTTTTTTGCCTTCCAACACGTCTTTCTTTGCATTATTTTCAATGTCATCCAGTTCTTCCGGAGTTGCTACATTCGTGGCAATCATCCAAAGCCTCATCTGGCGCACACAGTCAAAATCACTTTCCCAGGCAAGCCTGTCCGTATTTTTGTAACGTTCGTGTGAACCTGAAGTCGAGTGTCCCTGCGGTTGCGTGAGCTGGTATACGTGGATCAGGACAGGAACATGTTCTTCGCGGGCTATTTTTGCGGCTTTCTGATAAGTTTCTATCAATGAAGCGTAATCCCAGCCTTTGACTTTAAAAATTTCATACCCGTTGCCCTGCTCGTCGCGTTGGAAACCTTTAAGGATTTCCGAGATATTTTCCTTGGTTGTCTGGTAGCGCGCGTGTACTGAGATTCCGTAATCATCATCCCAAACGCTCATTACCATCGGCACCTGCAACACTCCGGCTGCATTTATAGTTTCGAAAAACAGGCCTTCTGAAGTCGATGCGTTCCCGATGGTTCCCCACGCCACTTCATTTCCGTTGATAGAGAAATTAGTCTTATTGTCAATCCCGCTGACATTCCTGTAAATCTTGGAAGCTTGTGCCAAACCCAAAAGCCTCGGCATCTGGCCTGCGGTAGGAGAAATGTCGGCGCTGGAGTTTTTCTGTGCCGTAAGGTTTTTCCAATCGCCGTTTTCATCGAGCGAGTGCGTGGCAAAATGGCCGCCCATTTGCCTTCCGGCAGACATCGGGTCAAAGTTAATATCGGTATGGCCGTACAATCCGGCAAAGAATTTTTCGATGGTCATTTCGCCGATGGCCATCATGAAAGTCTGGTCACGATAATAGCCGGAACGGAAATCGCCGTTCTTGAAAGCTTTTGCCATGGCCAGTTGCGGCACTTCTTTTCCATCCCCGAAAATCCCGAATTTGGCTTTGCCTGTCAAGACTTCGCGCCTTCCCAAAAGGCTGCATTCCCGGCTCACTACCGCAATTTTATAATCACTGATGACTTCAGTTTTGAAATCTTCGAAAGTCAATGCTGCATTGGTTTCTGCCTGTGCCATATTAGGAAATATTGTATATATGGGGCAAATTTACAGAAAAAGGAGGGAGTTGCAAAGTAGCAAAGTACCAAACTGGTAAAGTTTCGGAAAAAGCTTTGGTAAGCGGCAGTAAATCAATCAGGTAAGAATACGAAAACGTTGTAATCCCGCCATCTCTAAAACCATTTTCTGGTAAAGAGGTTCACAAGCAATTTTGGATCAAGTGTTACCACGAAACGTATTTTTTCATTGTAGTTTGGCTGCCCGATTTCCCAGCCGTTGCTTGAATACACCGGGAAATAAAGTTCAAAATAGTCGGTGACGAGATTCAGGCGGATGCCACTGTCATAAAGGAATCGGTTTTGCTGCAAGCGGTTCTTTACAAACCCGGCATCGCCATACACTTCCACCCAGTTCCATACGTTGAAACCGACGTTAGCCGTAGCCATCCATTGGTTTGCAAACGGTGCAGCGAGTTTGGATTTAAAACCACCTTCCGCGATTATCAGTTGCTGGCTGAACAATCCTGATTTTTCAGAACGGCCATAGAAGTCGTAATCGAATAAATAATCGGATGGACGATCCAGTCCGAAACTGAAATAATCGTTATTGGTATGGTTATACAAGAACGTACCGGCATATAATCTTAAACTGATTTGCCTGTTGTCATTGAACAACTTACGAAATTGCACATCAACTGATGCTTTACCAAAAGATTTAGAGAATTGCATATCGGTCGTGTATCCGAAATGCTTTGTCGCTTCAGTATTGCCGTCGATAAATTTCGCGTTGAATACACTGTAATTCTGCAGTTCATCAGCAGCAGTATCGGGCAGGTTATCCCGTTGTACAATGACGTTGCGCAATACCAGTGTCTGCTTGTGGTTGCTGCGAAGATCCTCATCCCGGAATTTAAAAAAGACGATCGGCGTGACCTTTAAATACGCTGATTCCGGCGCATAATGGAAATAAGAGCCATTAATCTGGTAGCGCATCCCATAAAGATTGCTTTCCCGGTTGTTTTGGTTTACGGCGAAAGAAAAATTCCCGACCAACGACTGGTTGTTCGGCGAGTACATCGGATTTACGTCAAATATAAAGGGTTTGTCAAGTATGGTTTTATTATGAAACCGCAACCCTGGAGACAAACCGTCGTATAAATTGTAAGTAAATGTTGGCACGTACAAAATCTGGTTGTAATACGGATCCTCCAGGTCTTTCATAAACACAAATTTAACGGGCCTGTTGCTTACCTTGAAGCTTTTCAGTGAGCGCCAGTTATTTCGTAAATTATATTCAGGAACCTCATTATTGTAATTCAGGACCAACTTCGTGGCTGATTCGCGTGGCATCGTAAAAGTACTGTCAGCACTGATGTTTTCGAGCCAATGCTTGAACACGATTTCCTTATTTTTTATTCCATAAATGGGAATTGGTACGGTAGTGCCGGTCTTATTTTTAATTGTGAAAGTGACGCTGTCTTTGGTTTTGGTGGCATCTCCGAATTTATAATCGATAATGTCACGCGAGTCGATTATCGTCTTAAAAAACCAATCGATATTTTTTGATGTAGCCGATTTCAGGATGTGTTCCAATGATTCGCGACCGGACGTATATGCGGTTTGGTTCCCGCGATAGAATTCGGAAATACTTTGTTCGACATTTTCCTTGCCGATATAGTCAGCCAAATACCGAAAACTTAAGCCGGCACGGTATTTCCCAGCAATCTGCTCGTTGAATTTAATCAGCGTATTTTTCGGCGCGCCTATAGGCTGGTCGAGATTCTTCCGGGCCATCAGCATGTAAAAATAACTGTACTGCCCATTGAAACCGAGCTGTGTTAAATTGTAGCTTTTGAACAATCCCAATTTTGAAACATGCCCCATCATCTTGATCCCGGGATAATTTTCATCGATGTATTTCATCATAAAATACACCTGGAAGCCGTCGTAGATCCAATTATCTGCCCGTGGATCGACACGCAGGCTGTTCTTCAGGAAATTGTTCAGGTAGGTTTTAAGGAACTTGATTTCATACAGGAAATCGTTTGGGAACGGACTGATGAAGGCAGGCAATTGGTTGAGGCCATAAAAAGGGTTCCGCTCATAATCGGCTTGGGTAACCATGATTTTTTCATACGGATAACGGCCAATATTCTGATCTACATAATGAACGATCTTGTCGATCAGCAACGCTTTATGGATTTCATCGATGTTATTGTCCCTTAAATCCGTGATGACTTCAGTGACATCGTTTTTATAAGTGCGGATGTCATTACCATCGCTGGCGTATATCACGAAATCATTCCGTTTTTTGCCAGAAAAATGAGCCGTATTGCCTTGTTTCTGCTCATCAAGGTCCGAGAATAATTTCACTCCAGATGCGGAGGAAATCGTCACATCATAATCCGTTGGTGCGTTGGCAATGTCATCAGAATTGTTGTTGCTGTATTTTACAAAATGGTGATTGTCGAA
Organism: Flavobacterium pallidum; assembly: GCF_003097535.1. Lineage (NCBI taxonomy): Bacteria > Pseudomonadati > Bacteroidota > Flavobacteriia > Flavobacteriales > Flavobacteriaceae > Flavobacterium > Flavobacterium pallidum. Next base: position 2,864,971 of record NZ_CP029187.1, on the reverse strand, counting down.
TCTGGCAGGGGAGAGGAAGCAATTGCGCAGGTACATTTTCTGCCCTGCGCCATAGCCGTAGCCGGTAAATTTATCGCTCGGGATTTTTACCGAATAGGTCATGGAAAGCGTAACCTGAGCACCGGGCAGCAGTTTTTCAGGAAGATTGACTTCAATCACATCCGGCTGATCGCTGGTGGTAAACCAGTCGGCAATACGGTTGTTTTCACCAAAATGAATCATTAAATCATCCGTTCCTCCGCGCTCGCTTTTTTTGGCCAGATGGAAACTTTTGATGAATTCATCGGAAAAGCGTTTTGCCAAAGGCGTTTCTTTTGAAGAATAAGCGTCGATCCAGTTGTTCAGCAAGATACTTTGTATGGTATCATCTGAATTGTTCACGTAAACCAGCTGTTGCTTCACATCCATTGTTTTCTTTTCGGTATCCAATGTTGCAGAAATCACTGAAGAATGCTGTGCTTTTGCCGAAGGCGCGAAAATGATAAAGAAGAATACCGAAAAAAGGGTGTATAATGGTTTCAAATGGATGTTTTCAAAAGTTGATGCCTAAATAACACCATGGAGATGGAACTTATTGCCGGAAGTTGCTTAATAATTGCTTAAGAAAAAAGAAACCACAAAACCCTGTGGACTTTGCGGTTTGAACTTGTATGTGTAACGATTAAAAATTCGGGCTCAGGGTGTATTTTTTGTAGAAATTATCAAGGACTTCAACTACTTCATCTTCTGTGTCCACAATCCGGATCAGGTCCATATCGCCTGGGCTGACGGTCTTGTATTTTTCGACCAACACGGCCTTCACCCAATCAATAAGTCCTGCCCAGAATTCACGTCCTACAAGGATTACAGGGAACTTCGCGACTTTTTTAGTCTGAATGAGCGTAATCGCCTCAAACATTTCATCCAATGTCCCGAAACCGCCTGGCATGACGACAAATCCCTGAGAGTATTTTACGAACATTACTTTTCTTACGAAGAAATAATCGAAATTCAGGTTCTTATCCCGATCAATATACGGATTGTAATGCTGCTCAAAAGGCAATTCGATGTTCAGCCCGACAGATGTTCCGCCCCCAAGGTGTGCGCCTTTATTCCCGGCTTCCATGATTCCCGGGCCACCACCAGTAATGACGCCATAACCGGCCTTGCTGATACGGAATGCAATTTTCTCTGCCAAAAGGTAGAAATGCTCTTCTGGTTTAGTTCGTGCCGAACCAAATATGGAAACACAAGGTCCGATACGTCCCATGGCTTCATAACCATTTACAAACTCAGCCATGATTTTAAAAATAGCCCAGCTGTCATTAGTCCTTATCTCGTTCCAGGTTTTTTGCTTTAGGCGGTCCTGGATGACTTTATCTTCGTCGTTGTCAAAATCTTCTAATCTCATTTTGTAAAATTTCAAATTGCGGATTCCAAATTGCGTGATGGCAATTGGCAAACCGGGCTAATATACAGGATAAATTTCAAATTTCAAATTATGAATTACGAAGAGCGGTCATCTGAAATTCATAATTTGAAATTCATAATTCTATTTCAGTTCTTTTTTCAAAAACTGTGCAGTATAGCTTTTCTTGTTTTTAATAATTTCTTCAGGCGTCCCTTTAGCAACAACCTGTCCGCCGCCTTTACCACCCTCATAACCGATGTCGATGATGTAATCTGCAAGTTTGATGACATCCATATTGTGTTCTATTATCAGGATGGTATTGCCTTTATTAACGAGTTTGTTGATGACTTCCATCAATACGCGGATGTCTTCGAAATGCAGGCCTGTTGTGGGTTCATCGAGGATGTAAAAAGTATTTCCGGTGTCTTTTTTAGACAATTCCGTGGCGAGCTTAATCCGTTGCGCTTCCCCGCCCGAAAGCGTGGTACTTTGCTGCCCGAGCGTAATATAACCCAGTCCGACGTCCTGTATCGTTTTAATCTTCCTGTAGATTTTCGGCAGGTTTTCGAAGAAAGGCACGGCTTCATCAACCGTCATATTCAATACATCCGAAATGGATTTTCCTTTGTAACGGATTTCGAGGGTTTCGCGGTTGAATCTCTTGCCCTGGCAGGTCTCACATTCCACATAAACATCCGGGAGAAAATTCATCTCGATCGTCCTGACACCTGATCCTTCACAGGTTTCGCAGCGGCCGCCTTTCACGTTGAAGCTGAAACGCCCGGCTTTATAACCACGGATCATCGCTTCAGGGGTCATGGTAAACAGGTTTCGGATTTCTGAAAATACTTCCGTGTAGGTGGCAGGATTGGAACGCGGTGTACGCCCGATCGGGCTTTGATCAATATCGATTACTTTGTCAATATGTTCCAGACCTTCCATTTTTTTGTATGGCTGCGGTTTCTTTACGCCGTTAAAATAATGTGCGTTTAAGATGGGATAAAGTGTTTCATTGATTAACGTTGATTTGCCGCTGCCTGAAACCCCGGTAACACAAATCAATTTACCCAAAGGCAATTCTATAGAGACATTTTTAAGGTTATTTCCCGAAGCGCCCGAAAGTTTCATGAACTTTCCATTTCCTTCACGGCGTTTTTCCGGGACTTCGATCTGCATTTCGCCGTTCATATATTTTGCCGTCATCGTGTGCTCTTTCATCAGTTGTGCCGGCGTTCCCTGGCTGATGATTTTCCCACCGTATTTCCCGGCTTTCGGGCCGATATCGATCACATAATCTGCACGCTCAATCATATCCTTGTCGTGTTCCACCACCAAAACAGAATTCCCGATGTCGCGCAGTTGTTCCAGTGAACGGATCAGTTTTTCATTGTCGCGCTGGTGCAGACCGATGCTTGGTTCATCGAGGATGTAAAGTACGCCGACCAACTGCGAGCCGATTTGTGTGGCCAGACGGATGCGTTGCGCTTCACCCCCCGAAAGTGATTTGGAACTTCTGTTTAATGAAAGGTAATCCAGCCCGACGTTCATCAGGAAGTGCAGGCGGTCGCGGATTTCCTTGATGATTTCCGAGGCGATGATGTGTTGTTTTTCTGAAAGGTGCTTGTCGATGGTGTTGAACCAATCGGTGAGGTCAGAAATATCGAGTTCTGACAATTCGGCGATGTTTTTACCGTGGATTTTAAAGTAAAGCGCTTCTTTTTTTAACCTGGAGCCTTCACAGGCAGGACACGTCACTTCGTCCATAAAATCCTTTGCCCAGCGCCGTATGGTGGAAGAACCACTTTCATCGTATTGGTTTTTGATAAAAGCAGAAATGCCTTCGAATTCAATTTTATATTCCTTAGTGATGCCGAGGGATTTTGAAGGCACGGCAAATTTATCTTTGCCACCATTCAGGATTACCTCCATGGCTTCTGCGGAAATTTTTTCAATAGGGTCTGTCAGCTTGAAACCGAATTTCTCGCCGATGATTTCCAGTTGCTTGAAAATCCACGAATTTTTGTATTCGCCCAGCGGCAATAATCCGCCCGCTTTGATGGAAACCTGCGGATTCGGGATGATTTTCCTGATGTTGATTTCATTAATCGTGCCCAAACCGTTGCAATGTTCGCATGCCCCTTTAGGAGAATTGAACGAAAACAGGTTGGGTTCGGGATTCTGGTATGAAATGCCCGTCGTCGGGCACATCAGGTTTCGGCTGAAAAATCGCACGTCACCGGAATCCTGGTCGAGAACCATCAAAACGTCATCACCATGGTACATTGCAGTGTTGATGCTTTCGCTGAGGCGTTTGTCGGTATCCACATTTTCCTCGACGAGCATGCGGTCGATGACCATTTCAATATCATGGACCTTGTAACGGTCGAGTTTCATGCCCGGCGTGATTTCCTTCAGCTCATTGTCGATGCGTACGCGCAGGAAGCCCTGTTTGGCAATCTGCTGGAACAATTCGCCGTAATGTCCTTTTCTGGCGCGGATCACCGGAGCAAGGATGTTGATGCGCCTGCCGCTATAATTTTCGAGAATCAGGTTCTTAATCTGTTCATCGCTGTAGCTTACCATCTTTTCGCCGGTATTATAACTGTAGGCATCGCCGGCACGGGCAAAAAGCAGCCTTTGGAAATCATAAATCTCGGTGATCGTGCCTACAGTGGAACGCGGACTCTTACTGGTCGTTTTTTGTTCAATCGCGATTACAGGGGAAAGTCCGTCTATTTTATCGACGTCAGGGCGCTCGAGCCCGCCGAGGAACTGGCGTGCATAAGCAGAGAATGTCTCGACGTAACGACGTTGCCCTTCGGCATAAATCGTGTCGAAGGCAAGCGAGGATTTTCCGGAGCCGGAAAGGCCGGTAATGACGACCAATTTTTCCCTGGGGATAGTGACATCTATATTTTTGAGATTGTGTACGCGGGCACCGAGTACCTCAATGGAATTTTCAATTTCAGGCATATTTTTTAGCAAAACGCAAAGGTACGGATTAGATGGCAAAATTGTATGTTAAACAAAAGTTGTTGTTGTGAGGAAATATGATTTTTGGGTCATACGCAATATTGACGTGGGACTGCGGCCCGGATGGCAGCGGCATCCTTTTTTTAAATCCTGCAAGGTTTAAAAAAAGATACAGCGTACAGCCGGAATTGTCCGCCATAAAATTGAAACAATTTCCGACTTAAGCAAAACGATTCGTTACACCTTTTGATTAAATTTAGGCCTGTGATCAAATTCACTTAAACTAAAAAATGAAAAACCTGAAAATCATATTACCATTACTGTTAGCCGCAACGATGGCTACCGCACAGGAAAAAAAGGAAATGAATGAGGAACAGCGCCAGGAATTTATCGACCAGCTGAAAAGCGATGTTTCCAAATTATCACTGACCGAAGATCAAAAGGCCCCATTCATGGAAATTACAAAAAAATACGGTGAGAAGGCGAAAGAGGTGAACGCAAATACACAATTGGAAAAAATACAGAAGCTAAAAGAAATCAAGGCGCTACGTATTGCAAAAGATGACGAAGTGAAGGCGCTGCTGACAGCCGAACAGTTTAAAGTTTACCAGGAAATCCGTGAGGAACGCAAGGAGAGACGGAGGAAGTAGGCAGTTTTCAGTCTCAGTTGGAGTGCGTACGTACCTGCTAACTGTGACTGAAAACTGCAAATTATTTATGTCTTCCTGTCCTGCTGTTTTCGGCATCCCAGTCTTTAGTGCTGTCGCCGTGGTCTCGGTCGTCGTCATCATTGATTTCATTGTAGGTATTTTCAGGTGCCGTGTTTTCTGAAAATGATGGCTCGATATGTTCGTCAGCCGGTGTCTGGCTCATGTCACGACCTGCGCCGCTTTCCTTTATGTCAGTTTTTTCTTTTGCGGCTTCATGTTTTGCAGGATGGCTTTTGCCGATTTCCTCAGGATTGATATCCCGCGGCTTGTCTTCACTGCCTTTATTTTCTTGATTGTTCATGATTAAAAAATTCAGATTAAAAAAAACGCCGTGTTTTTCATTTTGAATTCAAAAATCAAACGCGGCGCTATGGATTTGGACAAAAAAATGTCAATGATGTGACAATTCATTTTGACCGGTTTCTATATAAGATTTAAGGTTTTCGATGTCGTGGTTGACCATTTTCGTAAACCAGGGGTTGAGTAATTTAGCTGCAGCTTCGCCGGCAATTCCTAATGGGGCATGATACGAAATGGTGATGTCTAGTGCTGTACTTTCCGGACCATTCTCACGAAAATAAATTTTCCCGGCATTATCAATGGTGGAATCCGGAACAGAATGCCAGCTTAGGAGATGGTCTTTTTCGTCCATCAGTATATTGGCTTTCCAGCTGATGTGGCCGAAGCCTGAAGGCCCTTTGGCACGCCATTCTGAAGTGGTTTTATTAATTTCCTTCACACTATCCAGGTGGCTCATGAATTTCGGCAGGTTTTCAAGGTTACGCCAAAGGGCATATACCTCGCTTACAGGTTTGTCAATAGTGATTGTGGTACGGATATTTACATTGGCGCTTTTGAATGTCCCGCTTTTCTCAGCAAGATCATAAACGGGGCAATAGCCACTGATCCCACGTGCCAGCATTGTTCCGCCTGCAATCCCTTTTGAGATGTTATTCTTTTTGCCCGAAAGCGCTTTATATAAAAGGTAAGTTCCGCCGGCAACCATCAGGATGCGTTCGAGTTTGCTTACATTGGGCTGCAGGCCTTTCACGACAGGTTTTGCTTTATGTTTTACATTTCCAAGCCTTTGTGCTTCTTCTTCAGAATAAAAAGCGGCATAACGATTTGGGTCAGTTCCTGAAGAATCGAGTTTGGATTGCAGCTGTGGTGTATCCGTTTCGGTAGTTTTCATGACTTTAATTTTTTGTTTGACTGATTTTTTGGTCTGTAAACAAAGTTATTTGACAAAACGACGGATTGGTTATACTATAAACAGATTATGTTTTAAGATTTTGAAGTGGGATTTTCAGTGATTTCTTCCACCTTTTTTTCCATCAGCGCGATTTCTGTTTTTTCCTTCTTGATATCCTGGCGGATGAATGCGAAAAGGCTCATATATACATTGGCCATCCACACCGTAGCAAATCCTCCAATGATATAGCCGCGCCAGTCGGGAAGCAATAATTGAAAGCCGGTTAGCAAAATCACCCCCAGGGTCACATAATGGCTGAAACAATATTCACAGGTAAACAGGTAAAAGAATTTCCTGCGCAAAATGGTGCGTCCTTTTTTTGATTGCCCGACACAATATTCCCGCGGTTCACGGAACACTTCTTCATGCGTAACCGTCCATGCGATGCAGGCCACCGGGATGGGAAGGATCAGCAGCCAGAAGATCTGTTGTATGATGTCCATTGTAGTTTCCATTTTATTTTAAGTTAAGCTGATACATTTTGCCACCGGTATGCTTGTCTTTTTCGTCACAAATGAAGAGGTCATTCTCTTTAAAGCAAAGCCCTTCTTTCTGGGAATTGTCGTTGAGGCTGATTTCAGTGACTTTTCCATTAAAGTAAGCATCATTTTTAAAATTTTCAAACAGCCATATTTTTTGATTGCTGAGCAGGGCCATCCGAGTTCCATCAGCATTTATTGCGGCATCAGTGACAGCAGATTTCCGGAATTCCCTGCCGGTTTTAAAACTTCCCAATAACTTGGCGGCATGGTTCCCGGCAATATTCGGGACGCTGTAAAGTTGCGTTGTGCCATCGGAATCGGTGCTTCGGTTTTTGGTGAAAATGTAAAAATTATTGTTGTACAGGAAGAAAGCCTCAGCATCAAAAATGCGCATGGACTTTTTGGGCGGAAAATCCTTTTGCTCAGGAAAATAAAAATTGATTTCAGCGGATACTCCGGCTTCATTGCTACTCAAATCGGCGGCATTTATTTTATAGATTGCCAGATCCTTCCGGTCATTATCGTTATTCCCGAAATCGCCAATGTATAAATTTCCTTCCCCATCCGATGTCAGCGCTTCCCAATCATGATTGGATTTATGGATATGAACTGTTTGCTGTAGCTTTCCTTTTTTGTCCAAAGCGAATAAAACCGGATCGTTGCCGCTATCTTCCAAAGTCCAGAATAAATCCGTTTCCGGAACGTATTGAAGCGCGGAAGCTTCCTTTATTTCTTTAGGGAATTCAAAAATAACATCCAAAGGACCAGGCTGCGAAGAACAGCTTATGAAAGTGGAGGCAAAGATAAAAGCAGCAATTTTTTTAATACACATAAATCGTTTTTAGGACATAAAGTTACGAATTGCAGCGATATTTTCGTTAAACGGAATTGTGTATCTTCGCCATTATTCAATTAAGGAGGACGTGCAGGCATGTTGTTCACATTCCAGTCAGAGTTCTTAATTTGAAATTCTTAATTCATTTATAAGTGGGCCACATCAACAAATTGAAAATCCTTAACGACCCTATTTACGGGTTCATCACCATTCCCGACACTCTGATTTACGATTTGGTGCAGCATCCCTGTTTTCAACGATTGCGCCGCATTTCCCAGATGGGTCTATCATATTTGGTCTATCCTGGCGCGCACCACACGCGTTTTCACCATGCTTTGGGCTGTATGCATATGATGCAGAAGGCGGTCGAAGCGATACGCTTTAAAGGGACTTTGATTTCCAAGGAAGAAGAACTGGCGTTGTATGCGGCGATTTTATTGCACGACATCGGGCACGGGCCATTTTCGCATGCGATGGAGCACAGTATTGTAGAGAACATCAGCCATGAATCGATTTCGCTGTTGTTTATGGACAAGCTGAATGCGGAATTTGACGGCAGGCTGACTTTAGCCATAAAGATATTCAAAGGCGAATACCATAGGAAATTCATGCTCGAACTCATTTCGAGCCAACTCGATATGGACCGTATGGATTACCTTAAACGCGACAGTTTTTACACAGGCGTTGCGGAAGGAAACATTAATTCTGACAGGCTCACGCAGATGATGATCGTTATCGATGATAAACTGGCGATCGAAGAAAAAGGAATCTATTCAGTTGAAAAATTCCTGATGGCACGCCGGTTGATGTACTGGCAGGCGTACCTGCACAAAACCAGCCTAGCCGCCGAATTGATTCTTACAAAAACCTTAAAACGTGCCAAAGAATTAACACTGAAAGGAATTTTGCTCGAAAGCAGTATGCCATTGCGCTTTTTTATGGAAAATAAGATCGAGGCAGGAGATTTCAATGAGGATGTCCTTGAACTTTTTTCAAGGCTTGACGATTTTGACATTGTAAGTGCCTTGAAGGCCTGGCAGTTCCATGAGGATTTTGTGCTGAGCCATTTAAGCAAAATGATTATCAACCGCGATTTGCCTAAGATAAAATTCAGTGAGGAAAAGTTTACCAAAGACGATACTGACGGCTACATCAGGGATTTTGCTGCCCAAAATAATATTTCTGCCCACGAAGCAGGATATTTCGTTTTCAAGGGAAAAATCAGGAACCAGGCTTATGATAAAGAAGCCGAACCCATCAGCATCTACAAAAAAGACCGCAGCATCGAGGATGTGGTGGAAGCTTCCGATCATCTCAACCTGAAAGCGCTGAGCAAACCGGTTACGAAATACTACATCTGCTTTCCAAAAGTACTTGCCGAAAATTAACAATTAAACCTGTTTTTTTATATTTTTGTCGGGCAAAAGCACATTATGGCTTTCTAAATTTCCAGGCAACACTTTACGTGTCCGGAAATATTGCAGAAATATCAGTAAAATGAAATTCACAGCAGCACAGATAGCGGGCATTCTTGAAGGCGAAATCGTCGGAAATCCGGACGTGGTTGTTTTTAAATTGTCAAAAATCGAAGAAGGGACTGATGGCTCGCTAACGTTCCTTTCGAACCCAAAATACAATAACTATATTTATTCCACACAGGCATCGGTAACGATCGTGAACGCTTCTTTCACACCTGATTCGCCAGTGTTTACGACGATGATCAAGGTCGATGATGCTTATGGTGCCTTTACAAAAATCCTGACTTTTTACGATCAGGTGAAACACAATAAGCAGGGCATTGAACAACCTTCTGTGATGTCTGAAAGTGTGGTTTATGGTGAAAATTTTTATCTCGGAAGTTTTAGTTATATTGGCAATAGCGTAAAGATTGGCGATAATGTGAAGATTTATCCTAATTGTTTTATAGGTGATAATGTTGAAATTGGGAATAATGTAATTATTTTTGCCGGTGCAAAGATTTATTCGGACTCGAAAATCGGGAATTATTGCAACATTCATTCCGGTGCGATTATAGGTGCGGATGGTTTTGGTTTTGCACCGAATGAAGATGGGACGTATTCCAAAATACCGCAAATCGGGAATGTGATTATAGGCGATTATGTAGATATTGGTGCCGCAACAACCGTAGATCGCGCAACGATGGGTTCCACCATTATCCACAACGGCGTGAAGCTGGACAACCAGATCCAGATTGCGCACAACGTGGAAATTGGCGAGAATACCGTCATCGCGGCACAAACCGGCGTTGCCGGATCAACGAAAATCGGGCAGCATTGCATGATTGGCGGACAGGTCGGGATTTCCGGGCACCTTACGATCGGAAACAATGTGAGGATCCAGGCGCAGTCCGGCATCGGCAGGAGCCTCAAGGACGATGAAACCGTGCAGGGAAGCCCGGCTTATAATTATACGGATTACAGTAAGTCGTATGTTCATTTTAAGAACCTGCCGAAAATCATTGGCGAACTGGAAGAATTGAAGAAGAAAATCGAAGGCAACTGATGGCTGCCTGCTAAAATAAATAAACAAAAACACGATCTAATGGTTAAACAAAAAACCATCGCAAATGAGATTTCCCTTACAGGTGTCGGCCTGCATACCGGGAAAGAAGTAAAAATGACATTAAAGCCCGCGCCGGTCAATAACGGATACACTTTCGTGCGTATTGATCTTGAAGGGCAGCCTGTAATTGAAGCCGATGCCAATTATGTTGTGAACACGCAACGCGGTACGAACCTTGAAAAATTGGGCGTTAAAATCCAGACTTCAGAGCACGTGCTTGCAGCATTTGTTGGTTGCGACGTGGATAACGTGATTATAGAGCTTGATGCTTCCGAGCCGCCGATTATGGATGGCTCTTCAAAATATTTTGTAGAAGCGATTGAAAAAGCCGGAATCGTAGAACAGGATGCGGAGCGCAAATATTATGTCGTGAAAGAAGTGATTTCTTTTACGGATGAAGCCACAGGAAGTGAAATTCTTGTCATGCCAGGTGACGATTACCAGGTGACTGCGATGGTAGACTTTGGCACAAAAGTATTGGGCACCCAGAATGCCACGATGAAAAATATTTCAGAGTTCAAGACTGAAATTGCCGATTCACGTACGTTCAGTTTTCTTCATGAGCTGGAATCATTGCTGGAAAACGGGCTCATTAAAGGCGGGGATTTAAACAATGCGATTGTTTACGTTGATAAGGAAATTTCAGAATCCACGATGGAAAACCTCAAAGTTGCCTTCGGGAAAGATAAGATTTCCGTGAAGCCAAATGGCGTGCTGGATAACCTGACGCTGCACCATCCAAATGAAGCGGCAAGGCATAAACTGCTTGATGTAGTCGGTGATCTGGCGCTTATCGGCACCAGGATAAAAGGGAAGGTTATTGCCAACAAGCCAGGGCATTTCGTCAATACGCAGTTTGCCAAGAAAATGTCGAAGATCATCAAGATTGAACAACGCAACCATGTGCCGGTTTACGATTTGCACCAGGAGCCGTTAATGGATATCCATAAAATCATGTCGATGTTGCCGCACAGGCCACCATTCTTGCTGGTGGACAAGATTTTCGAATTGTCGGACACCCATGTCGTAGGCTTGAAAAATGTCACGATGAACGAACCGTTTTTCGTAGGGCATTTCCCGGGAGCACCTGTAATGCCCGGTGTTTTGATAGTGGAAGCGATGGCGCAGTGCGGTGGAATACTTGTTTTAAGCACGGTTCCGGATCCTGAAAATTACCTTACTTTTTTTATGAAAATCGACAACGTAAAATTCAAGCATAAAGTATTACCGGGCGATACATTGGTATTCAAATGCGACCTGATTGCACCAATCAGAAGGGGGATCTGCCATATGCAGGCAAACGCTTACGCAAACGGAAAACTCGTTGCGGAAGCGGAATTGATGGCGCAAATCGCAAAAAAACAATAAATCCCGGAACAACAAACCATAAAAATTTAAACGATGAATCAACCTTTAGCCTATGTGCATCCCGGTGCTAAGATTGCCAAAAATGTGGTGATCGAGCCATTCACAACCATTCACAATAATGTTGTGATTGGTGATGGAACCTGGATTGGGTCCAATGTCACCATTATGGAAGGTGCAAGGATAGGAAAAAATTGCAATATATTTCCGGGCGCTGTCATTTCTGCCATTCCGCAGGATTTGAAGTTTGGAGGTGAAGAGTCACTTGCGATAATTGGCGATAACTGCACTATACGTGAATGTGTTACGATAAATAGGGGAACGGTGGCTTCAGGGCAAACCAAGCTTGGAAACAACTGCCTTGTAATGGCAACTGCGCACATTGCCCATGATTGCCATATTGGCGATAATGCAATTATTGTGAATGGTGTGGCTTTGGCAGGACATGTCACTGTTGGAAATTATGCCATCATCGGAGGTTTGGCAGCGGTACATCAGTTCATCAATATCGGTGACCATGTGATGATTTCGGGTGGGTCGCTGGTGCGTAAGGATGTACCCCCTTTTACAAAAGCTGCGAAAGAACCGCTTTCTTATGTAGGAATTAATTCCGTTGGCTTAAGAAGAAGAGGCTTTAGCACCGATAAAATCCGCGAAATCCAGGAAATCTACAGGATTTTATACCAAAAGAATTACAATACTTCACAAGCGGTCAGCATTATCGAAGCTGAAATGGAAGCCACTCCGGAAAGGGATGAAATCCTTGACTTCATAAGGAACTCGTCGCGTGGGGTGATGAAAGGCTATACAGGAAATTACTAGTTCATTGAACAAACACTCGTAGGACAATAAAATTAACATTCAACATTTAAAATAAAATTCAATAATGGCATCTACATCAGATATTAGGAACGGATTGTGCATCAAGTTTAACCATGACATATATAAAATTGTCGAATTCCTGCATGTGAAACCAGGAAAAGGACCGGCTTTCGTACGAACCAAACTGAAAAGCCTTACCAACGGGAAAGTACTGGACAACACCTTTTCAGCAGGGCACAAAATAGACGAAGTACGCGTGGAGACGCATGAATTCCAGTTCCTGTATGCAGAAGGTGATTTGTACAATTTCATGCACAATGAGACTTACGAGCAGATCCAGTTGAACAAGGCCATACTTGATGCGCCGGATTTACTGAAGGAAGGCACTACGGTAAAAGTAATCATCAATGCGGAAACTGAAGCCCCGCTTTCAGTAGATATGCCTGCATCTGTAATCCTTGAGGTAACTTATTCTGAGCCTGGCGTGAAAGGAAATACTTCAACAAACGCTACAAAACCAGCTACAGTTGAAACCGGAGCCAGCGTAAACGTGCCGTTGTTCATTAATGAAGGTGATAAGATTAAGATTGATACGGCTTCGGGACAATACATGGAGCGCGTAAAAGAATAGTCTGCAGTCGAAGTATACATTTAGCAGAAGTTGGTGTGCTGCAACAAACACCTAATACAGTATATGAAATTTCCAACAATACAGTCTTTAGAAGAGATTGCAAAGATTATCAACTGCGAGTTCGTGGGTGATAAATATTTTCCGGTTAGCGGCATGAACGAGATTCATGTGGTGGAGCCGGGAGACATCGTTTTTGTGGATCATCCGAAGTACTATGATAAGGCTTTAAAATCGGCTGCCACAATTGTACTGATCAATAAAAAAGTGGATTGCCCTGAAGGTAAAGCATTGCTGATATCAGATGATCCTTTCCGGGATTTCAACAAGCTGACAAAACATTTTAAGCCATTCCAATCGTCGTCCTCATCCATTTCCAGTACGGCTGAGATAGGTGAGGGGACTGTAATCCAGCCCAATACATTTATCGGAAATCATGTGAAAATCGGTAGGAATTGCCAGATACATTCGAATGTGGCGATTTACGATTATACCGTAATCGGGGACAATGTCATGATTCATGCCGGCACGGTTTTAGGTGCCGATGCTTTCTATTATAAAAAAAGGCCTGAAGGTTTTGACCAGTTGATTTCAGGCGGAAGGGTTGTCATTGAAGATCATGTCGGGATTGGTGCGCTGTGTACCATCGACAAAGGGGTTACCGGAGATACCACCATTGGCGCCGGAACGAAGATCGACAACCAGGTGCATGTAGGCCATGATACGATTATCGGTAAAAAATGCCTGATTGCATCACAAACCGGAATCGCAGGATGCGTTGTCATCGAAGATGAGGTCACGCTTTGGGGACAGGTCGGGACTACAAGTGGTATCACCATCGGGACAAAAGCGGTAATCATGGGGCAAACCGGCGTAACCAAATCGGTGGAAGGAGGGAAAACTTATTTCGGCACACCGATTGAGGAATCCCGCGAGAAGCTCAAACAACTGGCCAACATTAAAAAGATACCGGAGATCCTTAATAAATTGAAATAGAATATGAACGCTAAAAAACTGGTTCAGGCTTTTTACAAATCCGATGCATTGATTGATCCGAAGGTGATGGAAACCTATCTTCATCCAGAGGTAAAAGTGGAATGGAACAGCACCAAAGGGCTGATTAAAATGAACCACGCCGAAATCATTGCCTTTACGACAGAGTTAAGCAAAGCGTATGTGCGTACAAAAGTGCGCATCAGCCATATTCTTCAGGAAGGCGACATGGTTTCCGCGCGTTATTCCCATTTTGTAAAAACCATTGAAAACCCCCGTGAGGAAATGCTTCTGGCACATTTTTTCGTCATCTGGGAAATCAAGGATGACAAGTTATTCCGCGGTTACCAGATGAGCCAGATTTAATCATCTGTTAAGGCAATAATATTTTCAAAAACAACTAATATTTGCCTCCAAAAACTTATTTTTGCAACACAAAATTCAAAATATAATTTAAACCATATACCATGAGTGTTTTAGTTAACAAGGATTCCAAAATAATTGTACAGGGTTTTACAGGAAGTGAAGGGACTTTCCACGCTTCGCAAATGATTGAATACGGAACAAATGTGGTTGGTGGCGTTACTCCCGGAAAAGGAGGTACTGAGCACCTGAACCGCCCGGTTTTCAATACTGTAAAAGATGCTGTTGATCAGGCTGGTGCCGATACGACAATTATTTTTGTTCCGCCTGCATTTGCCGCCGATGCCATTATGGAAGCTGCGGATGCCGGAATTAAAGTGATCATCACCATCACAGAAGGAATTCCAGTGGCTGACATGATCAGGGCTTATGATTATATTAAAGGTAAAAACTGCCGATTGATCGGGCCAAACTGCCCTGGGGTGATCACTCCGGAAGAAGCGAAAGTAGGTATCATGCCTGGTTTCGTGTTCAAAAAAGGGAATGTTGGAATCGTATCAAAATCGGGTACGTTGACATACGAAGCTGCTGACCAGGTTGTGAAGCAAGGTTTGGGAATCACGACCGCTATCGGAATAGGTGGAGACCCGATCATCGGGACTACAACCAAAGAAGCAGTAGAATTGCTGATGAATGATCCTGAAACAAAATGCATTGTCATGATTGGTGAAATCGGAGGTCAACTGGAGGCTGATGCTGCACAATGGATCAAAGCTGACGGTAACCGCAAACCGGTAGTTGGATTCATCGCCGGCGAAACGGCTCCAAAAGGGAGGACAATGGGCCACGCAGGTGCTATCGTTGGTGGGGCTGATGATACGGCTGAAGCCAAAAAGCGTATTATGCGTGAATGTGGTATCCACGTTGTGGATTCACCAGCTGAAATTGGTAAGAAAGTAAAAGAAGTATTGGGATAATCCTGATATTATTTATGATATAAAGATGCCTCACGGTTTCGTGGGGTATTTTTTTTAAAATGGGTTAGATTATTAGACACGCTGCACTTTGGACTTCTTAGACTTTGTGTATAATAGTTTTCAATAAGCCAAAAGCGAGTCAAGAAATCTAAAAATTTAGGAAGTCTAAGCAAGTCTAAAAAAACAAATTATGTACAAAGAATTAAAAAAGTTCAAAACCACCAATACCTTCAATTTCACTGCCGATGACAGCCTTGAAGAAGTTTGCAATGCACCGGAATCAGGAAATGGGATTTTCGTAGTATATGCTGTTGATGGTGAAGAGAAGGAACTCATCATGGTAGGCTCAACCGGAACCATACAAAACGACGGTACGCTGAAAAGTAAAAATGGAGGACTTTACGATAAAATCGTCAACGGCCATCAATTTGCAAAAACCGGAAGGAAATATTCGTGGCCTGCGCAGATGAAAAAGGAAGGCATTGAAAGGCTGGAAGTGGTTTGGTATGAAACTTTCAATGCTAAAAATAAAGTGATTCCCACTTTTGCCGAAGGGCAGGTATTGCAGAATTTCCTCGATGAAAATGGCAAACTGCCAAGGTGGAATGTTGCTTTTTAAGCCTGGTAATAATTTGGATTGTAGGACTGTAAGATTTTAAGATTGAATCAGGAAAGCCTGAAGGTCTGCAACTTATTGTTTTTAAATATAAAGCCTTGCATTGTGCGAGGCTTTTTTTAGGCCTGTCCTTTTCGGTATAATTGCAAATTCTAATCCAAAACCTTCGTTTACTCATTTACACTATCGCGCGCGTATTAATTTTCTACATTTGGGTTATAAAATCCTACAAATTCCCCGGTAATAATTCACTTGAAGCTGGAGTGAAATAACAGGGTGTTTTATGGATTTACAAACCACAAACATGAAGCAACATTACATTCTTTTTCTGCTGTTTTTTTCGATAATGGCCCATGCCCAGATTGTTACCATTCCTGATGCGAATTTTAAGGCGAAGTTATTACAGGCGAGTTATAACACTGAAATTGCTTATAATGAAAATGGGTTTAAAATACCGATTGACACAAATAATAATCAGGAAATAGAAGTAGACGAGTTGGATTATGTATACAGATTAAATGTTTCATCATCAAGTATTTCAGACTTAACAGGGGTTGAATCATTCCAGCATCTGGACTTATTGGATTGTTCATACAACAATCTTTATTCTCTGGATGTAAAAGTGTCTGAGCTTAATTGTTCCTATAATCAACTTACAGAATTGACAATCACAAGAGTGGAACCAGCCTATTGGAACTATTATTCATATTATTTTGATTGCAGTCATAATAATTTAACCTCAATAAATTTTAATAATGAATATGAAGGCCATGCGTTTGAATTGCATTGTTCTTATAATAACTTAGTTTCCCTGGGTTTTGAAAGTGCTGACCTGATTTACCTTACCTGCGCCCACAATAATTTTACAGAATTAGATTTGTCACATTTTTATACATTGGAAGGGGTTGATTGCAGTTATAATAACATACAAAATCTATATCTTAATCCAACAGGAGCTATTCCCATGTCTTTTAATTGTAATAATAATGAATTAGTATCAATCTATCTTAAAGATGCTGATGCCATGCCGCTGGATCCGGAATATACAAGTTTTGCAGGCAATCCCAATCTCACTTATATCTGTGCAAACGAAGCTGATATTTTATTTTTGCAGAACCTTGCAGATCAGTATGGTTATAATTCTGAGGTTAATGGTACATGTGAAAGTATACCGCTGTATCATCTTTCAGGTAATGCGAAAATTGATATTGAAAATAACGGCTGTGATGCAACTGATATAGATTTTCCTCATATAAAGTTTAAAGTGGAAGATAATTCCAATACAGGCTACTTTTATTCCAATTCAGGATATTATTCTACCTCACTTCAGGAAGGATCTTACACCATAACACCTGTTTTTAATAATCCTAATTTAACCGCTTCACCTGCTTCAATTATAGTAACATTTCCAGGAAATTCCTCTGATATAGTACAAAATTTCTGTATTACACAAATTGGCGAGCACCCGGATGTAGAAATATCGTTAGTAAATATGGGTATTGCGGTACCTGGATTTGATAATATGTACCGTATATTCTATAGCAATAAGAGCTTTGATGTTTGTTCAGGTACGGTAACATTGAATTTTAATGATGCTACTTTAGATTTCTTATCAGCCAATCCGACGAACAGCGGACAGTCCGCAGGGCAACTGTCATGGAATTATAACAACCTTCAGCCATTTGAAACCCGCCATATCGATGTTGTTTTAAACCTGAATTCCCCTGTCGAAACCCCACCATTAAATCAGGGAGATATATTACATTTTACTGCTGTAGCCAATAATATTCCTGCTGATGAATATCCTGCTGATAATATGTCAGTATTAAACCAGGCTATTTTTAACGCCTTCGACCCAAATGACAAAACCTGTCTTGAAGGCGACACGATTACCCCGCAAATGGTAGGGGAGTATGTCCATTACAAAATCCGATTTGAAAATACAGGAAATTATTATGCGGCTATAGTTACTGTAAAAGATGTAATTGACACTTCAAAATTTGATATTTCAACATTGACTCCGATTGCAGGTAGCCACCCTTTTATTACCCGTATCACCAATACCAATCAGGTGGAATTTGTTTTTGATAATATTATGCTTCCTTTTGATGATGCTAATAATGACGGTTATGTGATTTTCAAAATCAAGACCAAACCAACATTGGTTTTGGGTGATGAGTTAAGCAATACCGCCGGGATTTATTTCAATTACAATGCGCCGGTCATTACCAATACCGCTGTGACAACTGTAGCGATTCCTTTAGGGATTGATGATAATGAGAAAACTTTTGGTTTTGCTTTATATCCCAATCCGGTGAAGGATATTCTGACTTTTTCTTCAAAAGTAAATACCAATATCGATTCGATTGAAATTTATAATATGCTTGGGCAGCAAGTCGTCAAAGCGATTCCTCCGGCTGGTGATTACAGCATCGATGTGGCAAAATTAACTGCAGGCAATTATATCGTAAAGACGGCTACAGGTGGGGCCGTCAGTACAATAAGATTTATCAAAGAATAACTTCCCGAACCAAAAACTTCCAGACATGAAAAAATATTACTTCCTCTTTTCTCTAACGCTTTTATCGTTTGCAGCAAAAGCACAGATCGTCAACATCCCTGATGCCAGTTTTAAGGCCAAATTGCTTTCATCATCTACTGCCAACAGTGTTGCCAGGAACAGCAATGGACAGACGATGAAAATTGATGCCAATAGTGATGGCGAAATACAGGTTAGTGAAGCGTTACTGGTGTACCAGCTCAATGCCGGAGGGGTTTCAGCCATTGCTTCGGTAACGGGGCTGGAAGCTTTTACAAACATCAGGGTGCTGTCACTCAGGAATGACAACCTGACTACGCTTGATGTATCGATGCTTACGAATCTGACAAACCTTGAATGCGGGCTTAATGATAATCTTTCGTCGCTGGATGTCAGCGGATTGGCATACCTTACAGAAATCCATTGCGATATCGGAAATCTCACTTCGCTGAATTTATCAGGGCTTACGGCGCTTACGACGCTTTCCTGCTGGCAAAACGAGATCACGTCCCTGCAAATTGCCGGATTGCCAAACCTGCAGAGTGTCAATTGCAGCGACAATGAGTTGGCTGTCCTGGATTTGACCGGCTTAACGGGGCTTTTGGGGCTCAATTGCAGCAACAATCATTTATCATCACTCAATACCAATGATTCGTCTTCCATCACAGGCCTGAATATCGACGGTAATAATTTTACGGTTTTTAATGCATCGGTGCTGCCCTGGCTTGTTTCTTTGTCTTGTGCGAATAATAATATTACGTCCCTGAATCTTGACGGGCTTGCAAACCTGTCTTCATTGTATTGCAATTCCAATAGCCTGTCAACTATTGATATTTCTGATCTGGTGAGTCTCGAGCATCTTAACTGTGAAAATAACATGCTGTCAGCACTGGATCTTTCAGCAAATACAAAAATCATACAGTTGATATGCTCTGGAAACCAACTCAGCACCCTGAGCCTTACAGGAATGGGCAATTTATGGAAAGTATGGTGCGACCATAACCTGCTCACATCATTGGTATTGGCAGACGCTCCCATAAGTACCGCAGGAGGTATTGATTTAGCCTGTAATTATAACCTGTTGACTTCACTTGATTTCACCGGATGGACACATGGATTTGAAAATCTTACGTGCAGCCACAACCAGCTTACGTCAATAAACCTGGCCGGTAACCCTATCGATACCAACTTTGACTGCAGTTACAACCAAATGGCATCGTTGGATGTGTCCGGACAGCAAACGGCTTTTCTGAGTTGCAATAACAACCTGCTCACTTACCTGAACATTTCAAATTGTCCTTACATGGAAGAAATTGATTGCTCCAACAATCTTTTGACTACATTGGATGCCGGCAGGGCCAATGCGCATATGCTCAATTGCAACAATAACCAGCTGGTTTCCCTATTCTTAAAAGGCGGATACATCACCTTTGACGTTGATCTTAACGACAACCCCAACCTGCAGTATGTATGCGTTGATGACGATGAGGATGAGTTGAGCGAAGTCCAGAATTCATTACTGATTGCTGGCAATACTACCTGCGAGGTCAATTCGTATTGCACATTTACATATGGCGCTTTTTATACGATGCAGGGGCAGCACAAATACGATATGGTGAATGACGGTTGCGATGCCTCAGACTCCATTATCCCTTCGCTGAAACTTAACATTACCAACGGAACGGTGCAAGGTACCGTGTTTGATGATGAAAGCGGGAACTATTCGATTCGCGTACAGGCAGGGACGCATACGATTACACCGGTAATTCCTTCTCCGTATTACCAGATTTCACCTGCCTCGGTGACAACCACTTTTCCTGGAGCGGCAGTGCCTTCTATACAGGATTTCTGCATCACATCAGATGGGGATCACCCTGATGTGGAGGTTTCCCTGTTTCCTATCAATACGGCTGTACCGGGTTTTGATGTGCATTACAGGATGCGGATAAAAAATAACGGCACGGTATTGGCATCCGGGACATTGCAATTGATGTTTAATGGTGCGGTGATGGATTTCTTATCGGCAAATCCTTCCGTTTCAGGACAGACTTCAAATGTCCTTAGTTGGAATTACACGGACCTTCCCATTTTTGGCATAAAGGAATTCGAATTCGCGTTTACACTGAACACGCCTCTCGACACACCTCCTTTAAACCTGGATGATGTCATACTATTTACAGCAACAGCGAATCTTACCGCCGATGAAATGCCTGCGGACAACGTCGCCACACTGAACCAGACTGTCTTCAACGCCATTGATCCAAACGACAAAACCTGTCTTGAAGGCGACACGATCACCCCGCAAATGGTAGGGGAGTATGTCCATTATAAAATCCGTTTTGAAAATACCGGGAATTATCCTGCTGCGATTGTGACTGTAAAAGACGTGATCGATACGTCAAAATTCGATATTTCAACATTGACGCCAATAGCAGGAAGCCATCATTTTGTTACAAGAATTACGAATGACAACCAGGTCGAATTTATCTTCGAAAACATCATGCTGCCATTCGACGATGCCAATAACGATGGGTATGTCATTTTCAAAATCAAGACCAAACCAACTTTGGTTTTGGGTGACCAGTTAAGCAATACTGCCGGGATTTACTTCAATTATAATGCGCCTGTTATTACGAATACTGCAGTGACGACTGTCGCGATTCCGTTGGGGATTGATGATGAAAATACTTTTGGGTTTGCTTTATACCCGAATCCGGTGAAGGATGTTTTGAATATTTCTTCTAAAAATAATGCTACTATTAACGCTGTGGAAATCTACAATATGCTTAGCCAGGAAATCCTTAAAGTGAAACCTGCATCTGGTGATAACCGCATCGATATTTCCGGTCTGGCAACGGGTAATTATGTTGTAAAGGTGTTATCGGATGGCGGGAATTGGACCGCGAAGTTCGTTAAGGAATAGTTTAATTTTCAGACTACTATAATCTGCCCGTTTATGACCGGCTTTTTTATTGGATTATTGTCTTATATTTGCCGCTCAAAAAAACATATGAAAAAGAACTTTACTGTCTTGATGTTGTTGCTGTTATCAGTTTTTGTAAAAGCACAGATCGTCAATATTCCCGATGCTAATTTCAAGGCAAAACTACTGGCTGCCTCTCCTCTTTCTTTAATAGCAAAAGATGAGAATGATCTTAAGATTAAGATTGACACCAACAATGATAGCGAAATTCAGGAAAGCGAGGCGCTTGCGGTATATTCCCTTAGTGTAGGGAGTTCCAATATTGCTGACCTTACCGGAATCAATGCTTTCCTAAACTTAAAAAGCCTCTCAGTTCAAACCAATCAACTTACGTCACTTGATGTAAGCGCATTGCATCTGGAAGGGCTGAATGCAGTCGAAAATAACTTGACATCATTGAACCTTACAGGCTTGTCAGCACTTAAGAGTCTTTATTTTAATGACAACCAGGTTTCAGGGGTATTGGATGTTACAAGTATGCCGGAACTTGCATTTCTTCAGTGTAATTCAAACCTGTTGACAGCTATAAACATAACAGGATTATCCCAGCTTAAACACCTTGAGTGTTCTGAAAACCAAATAGCCTCTCTTGATGTTTCAGGTAGTCCGTTGTTAAATTACTTATGGTGTGATTACAATAATCTGACTACTTTAGATGTGACGATGCTTCCTTTACTGACAAGTTTCAACTGCAGCTATAATCAGCTCACAAGCCTTAAAGTGGACCATCTTCCGAACCTGCGTGGATTGCTGTGTGGTTTTAATCAACTCACAGTACTTGACCTGACGGGATCCATTACAAACAACTCCGGATTAAATACTTTGTCATGCAGGAACAACCAGATAACAACTTTGGATATATCGGATAAAGATTTAAACTCGGTTCATGTAAGCAACAACCCTCTCACATCATTAAAACTCGGACAACTCAATAGCCTGTATTGTTATTTTACAAGCTTAACCAGTATTGAAGTGCCATTTCCTGCCCACTATATCAGTGTACATGATAATCCGCAACTTCAATCACTGTATGTAAAGAATGGCGGCGAGGATGTACAGTATGTACTCACAAATGCGCCGAACCTATCTTACATCTGTGCCGACGAATCCGACATGGCAACAATACAGCAGGAATTAATGGAAAACAACATAACTGGCTGTGAAGTCAACAGTTATTGCGTACCCAATACCGATACACCTTACGACATCATTCTCGCAGCAACATACGATACTGGAAGTGATGGCTGTGGTAACGA